>NZ_CP062260.1:3000000-3600000 GCF_014863545.1 Paenibacillus sp. JNUCC32
ATTCCCGATTGAACTGCCTCTTCCAGAATGCCGTCAACGGTTTCCTTAAGCGATACCGCCTTCGGATCATTGGCTTTGAGGAGTTGTTCCACGGATCCTTTAAGGCCTAAATGATGTCCCAACAGCATCTGCATGTTGATATAAGGCAGGATGTGCGAAATCGGATAATTCCGGAGCACATGCCGCTCCATATCCGGCGGTATATACACCGGGGCTTCGGTCGATATTTTGGATCGGAGTCCTTCAGACAGCTTCGGCATTACTTTTACAACCTGTGGCGCCGCTGCATCCGCTTCCTGCTCCGCCTTAATCTCTTCAGCCATTTGGGTCCGCAGCACCGGATCGCTCAGCTGGTTGGCCAATGCAAGCCCGTCCATCGCGTCTTTCGCGTAGAGCACCATTCCGTCATATTCGGGGCGGATGCGCGTCTTCGTGAACTTCCGCGTCAACGCGGCCCCGCCAACCATGATCGGAACGCTAATGCCCGCGTTTTTCAAGTCCTGGGCGGTGGATACCATCTGCTGTGCCGATTTGACCAACAAACCGGATAACCCGATGGCGTCAGGCTGCTCCCGCCGGTAAGCCTCGATAATTTGCTCCGGTGGTACTTTTATACCCAAATTAATGATTTGGTAACCATTGTTGGACAAGATGATCTCCACCAGGTTTTTACCGATATCATGGACGTCGCCCTTCACGGTGGCCAGCATGATTTTCCCTTTGACAGACGACTCGTTTTTCTCCATAAAGGATTCCAAATACGCCACGGAGGCTTTCATCACTTCGGCGCTTTGCAGCACCTCCGCCACAATGAGCTCGTTGTTGTTAAACAAGCGGCCAACCTCGGTCATCCCTGCCATTAGCGGGCCATTAATGATCTCCAGCGCGCCGTATTTGGTCAAGGCTTCATCCAAATCCGGAATCAGGCCTTCCTTGGAGCCTTCCACCACATAAGAGGCAAGTCTTTCTTCCAGCGTCAGATTGGATACCTTTATCTTCTTCTCTACCTTTTTATCCCGGAACGCGGCGACGAATGCCGCCAGCGTCTCATCATTGGTTCGATAAATCAGATCCTCCGCCAGACGCCTCTCTTCCTCCGGAATGGAGGCATAGCGCTCGAGCTTTTCCGTGTTCACGATTGCGTAGTCCAATCCGGCCTTCGTGCATTCGTACAGATACACGGAGTTCAGCACTTCACGGCCCGCTTCCGGCAATCCGAAGGAAACGTTGCTGATGCCGAGGATCGTATGCACTTTGGGCATGGCTTCTTTTATCATGCGAATGCCCTCTATCGTTTCCTTGGCTGATCCGATGTACTGCTCGTCACCCGTACCTACAGGGAACACAAGCGTGTCGAAAATAATATCCTCAGGCGAAATACCGTATTTGTTCACCAAGAGATCATAAGACCGCTGCGCCACCTTGAGCTTGTCGTCGCGATGAATCGCTTGACCGCTCTCATCGATGGTACCTACGACGACCGCAGCGCCGTATTTGTGCACCAACGGAGTCACATGCTCAAATTTCTCCTCGCCGTCTTCAAGGTTAATGGAGTTAATGATCGCTTTCCCTTGCGAATATTGCAGGGCCAAGTCAATGACCGCCGGATCGGTTGTGTCGATCATCAGCGGCACCTTCACCTTTTTGACCACCAGCTCCAGGAATTGGATCATATCCTCAGCTTCTTCGCGATCCGGATCCTGTACGCATACATCAATGACATGGGCGCCATTCTTGACTTGAGCACGAGCGATCTCGGAAGCTTCCTCATATTTTCCTTCCACGATCAAACGCTTAAATTTGCGCGAACCCAGAACATTTGTTCTTTCGCCCACCATATACGGACGGTTTTCCTGCTCGATATATACCGGCTCGATGCCGGACAATGCCGGCAAGTGCCCGCCCTCAAGCGGACGTGGGGTGAAGCCATCCATCGTTTGTTTTAAAGCCCGGATGTGGTCAGGTGTCGTACCGCAGCATCCCCCAGCGATGTTAAGCCAACCTTTTTCAGCAAAAGCCCCCATCTTTTGGGCAAGCGATTCAGGAGATTCATGGTATTGACCATTCTCGTCAGGCAGACCCGCATTCGGATAACAGCTGATCGCGCTTCTCGACATTTCGGATAAGGAACGGATATGGTCGCGCATGAACTCCGGACCCGTTGCACAGTTCAGGCCGATGGATACCGGATTCAAGTGTTCCAAAGAAATGTAAAACGCCTCGATGTTCTGCCCCGCAAGCGTTGTTCCCATCGGTTCGATTGTGCCGGATATCATGATGGGAAGGGTGACGCCTGTCTTATCAAACGCTTGTCGAATCCCAATGCTCCCTGCTTTCACATTGAGCGTATCCTGCGACGTCTCGAGCAATAGGGCATCCACGCCGCCTTCAATCAAGGCTACGGCTTGCTCCTCGTAACTCTCGATCAATTCGGCGAAGGTCACGCCGCCGGTAACCGACAGCGTCTTGGTTGTCGGACCCATCGCACCCACGACATATCGCGGGCTGTCCGGCGTGGAATATTTCTCAACTGCAGCGCGGGCCAGATGAGCCGCTTTCAGGTTGATTTCCCGGGCAAGTTCAGGTATATCGTATTCAGCAAGCACAACGGAGGTTGCGCCAAATGTATTGGTTTCAATCAGGTCGGCACCTGCTTCAAGATATTGTTCATGTATTTTTTGAATGACGTCGGGCCGATGAATGACCAGCATTTCATTGCAGCCATCCAGCTCCGGGCCGCCAAAATCTTCAGCCGAGAGGTCCTCTTGCTGGATCATCGTGCCCATGGCACCGTCAAGAATTAATATTCGTTCTTTAAGCACTTCTTGTAAGCTAGGCTTGTTCAACTCATAAACCTCCCCCGAAAACGTTAAATCTTAGTGTATCAGAATACTTTTCAATAGAAAAGTCGAAATATTGCGCAGCTATCGGTACAAATCAACATTTGCAGATGACAAATGCGGTGAGGGGGGCTATAATACATATTAATCCAACGGGAGAAAGAGGGTTAAAGCTATGGCAGAAATCGTGATTCGCAACACGAACGAACGCATTACTGGGGAAGAAAATGTTCGGGAATTCCTGAATAACCAAGAGGTTGTTTATGAGCATTGGAATATGGATAAACTCCCGGCAGATCTTCAAGAAAATTTCAAGCTGAGTGATGAAGATAAGCAGCGCATTTTGGACACTTTTGACGAAGAAATTCGCGACCTGGCTGCAAGACGCGGCTACAAAATCTGGGATGTCATCACGCTTTCCGAGTCCACGCCCAATATAGAGGACCTGCTTAAAAAATTCGAAGAAGTTCACACCCACTCGGAAGACGAAATCCGAGCGATCGTTGGCGGCAAAGGGATCTTCATTATTAAAGGCTCCGACGATGTCGGTTACTTTAACGTAGAGCTTGAGCCGGGCGACGTTATTTCCGTACCGGAAAATACGCCTCATTTCTTCACGCTGATGGAGAACAAGCAGATCATTGCGGTTCGTCTCTTTATTGAAGAGAACGGCTGGGTAGCTACTCCGGTAGAAGATCCCCAATTCCAATAAGCCTAAAGCGGCTGACTGAATAGGAAAATGGAATAAGGCAGCGCATGATCCGCCCAACGGATGGATGCGCTGCCTTATTTATTGGCTGTGTATGGTGTATTACTCGGTTACCGTCAATTCCTTCAGCGGCATGGAGTGCTGCCCTCTTGCCGTGACATGGGAAACGATGCGATAGGTTCCTGCTTCCTCGAAGGTTTTCTCCATTTTGTAGACCCCGCCTTGATCATGCTTAACCGGAACCTTTGCCTGAACGCCTCCGCCTTCCAGCGTCACTTCGAATTCCACGTCGTTTGCATCTTCGACCGGGCTGCCTGCTTGTGTTACCTTCGCTTCGATCAACACTTTCTCGCCTGCCTTAATGCTCTCTGGCGTCAGAGAGAGCTCTACGATAATCGGCTCCGCCATCACATCATCACTGGGCGCCGCCTTGCTGTCATTGCATGCGGCAAGCGCAACCGCCATCAACACCATGGCTGCAATAAAGGCCATCTTTTTCCTGGTCATCCAACCACCTCTTTTACGAATTCATGCTATGTATGATTTATTCACGTAATGGTCCATTCCAAACAGCGTCATTTTCCTAATTCATTATATCGCATTATTCTTTAACTTCTATCTCATGCAGCTTACAATTGTGTGACGTTTGTCACTGCCAACAGCCTCTTTCCTTTCAAACATGGCAACCAACAAAAAAACAGCCCCGAATCGCATCAGCTGCTGCCAGGACTGTTCCTATGTACGCTAATATATCTCGCTAATAGATCTTGTAGAATAGTCGTGAACTCTTGATCACGTCATTTATAAGGACGCCACAATAGCATGCAGCTCGGATAAATGTTTGATCTCAAACTTCGGCTGAATGGCCGGATCATGAGGCCGGTCTACCCGATTGATCCAAACCGTATGCAGTCCTGCGGCATTGCCGCCTTTAATATCTGTGGTCAGCTTATCTCCCACCATCACGGCCTGATCCGCCTCGACGCCTAACAGATCAAGCGCATGCTTGAATATGGAAACATCCGGCTTGCCTTTGCCGAAATCACCCGAGATAATAATGTGGTCAAAATAAGGGACCAGTTCCGGAACGCCATCAAGCTTCTCCTGCTGCAAATCCGGACTTCCGTTCGTTAGAAGCAGCAGCTTCACGTTACCCTGCAATTCCTTCAGCACTTCAAAGGTTTCTTCATATACGTAAGGTCTTGTTCTGCGTTCCGCAGCAAATTGCGTTGCCAACGTCTCAGCCAACGCTTCATTATCAACGCCAAGGCGATGAAGTCCGCGACGCCAGGATTCCTTGCGGTATACGGGAGCCAATTCTTGCAGCTTTCGGAATTCGGGCTGGGATCCAGCCGTAAAATTAGCCCACAAGCCTTCAAACGGATTGATCCCGATCATTTTGGTAAAAGCAAAAGTATCATAGGATTCATACAATGCTCTTGCTTCTTCACGCACCGCGGCCAAAAGCGCGCCGGCATCAACGCCGGTTTCCGCCGCTCCGGCTTGGCATGTCACTTCAAACGCTTCTTCTACACTGCGTTCATCCCACAACAACGTATCGTCCAAATCAAACAAAACCGCAGCAATCGGCATTTCTCTCCCACTCCTCATATACATTGTGATCTACTCAATCGGGTTAGTTGTGCTCCACTGGAATTTGATGAGTCTTTGCAAACTCTTCCAATCTTTCGCCCATGGCTTTGGTATCGTAAAGATTCATCATTCGTGAGAACACCCAGTTGCCTGCTTTTCCCTTGCCTTGGATCACGACGGAACCCGAAGCCAATTTGATCTTCTCGATATCCGATACGGCCAGACGGCGTTCCCGGTTGAACTTCATGGTCGACACGGAAGCCCGCTCAATCTTCAAATAAGGCTTGCGGAGAAATATCATGAGCGCCAACAGGATATACAAGCTGACGCCAACCCAATTCAATACATCATTGCTTCCGCCGGCTGCCTGTGAAGTTGCCGTTCCGAGAAGCGCATACAAACCGGCCAATGCAACAAGCACTAACGGAAGTACATACTTACGTCCCTTAAACACGTCATGCTTATCATTAATCGCAGACCCTTGATACGAGGTCAATCCCTGCTTTTTGCGCTGTTTGTTAAGTTGCGACATATTTTTGCTGACTTTTCTTTCCCATGAACGTGACATTTGGTTCCCCCTGAACTCATAATCAAAATGTTTATAAACCATATAAACTTGGGGTAACCGTAATCGATTATCCGAATGGCCGGTACCCCAAGTATTATTATGCTATCCTTCGATCTGTTCACGGATCCTCTGAATATATATCCTTGAACGGTTATCGACTAGTGCTTTAATCGCGGGCCGCCTTTTTGTTCGTTTTCATCAACCCATTCAATCGATTCCAGCTGTTGTCTAAAGTTACTGCGAATATTGTTAAGGTATATTTCCCGAAGCTCGGCCCGCTCTTTGAGCTCCTCCTCGGTCAACCCTTCATTCTTCTTCTTTCTTGCTAATACATTGATGCGTTCTACCAAAGTATCGATGTCCATGACTTCTCCTCCAATTTCGATATCATGTATAACTTAAACATGTGAAAAAGAGCTTGTCAAGGCAACTGAGCCCTTGCAAACTCTTCTAAGAACAAATAGGAACATATGATGCGCATAAACGAATACCGTCTATGGAGAGGTAATCTATAGTTATCTATTGTAAACGCACTATTACGCGTAAATGATTCAATCTGACAAGCAGAATATGATGTGTAATTAAACAGGAAGTAACCAGTAGTATGTGGTGATTATATGGAGTATGAATGCCAATTGGTTAGAAGCAACGTCAAATCACCAAACCGGCAATGACAGCACTTCCCCAGCCTGTATGTCCGGACCCTTCAATCCGTTCATTCTTCGTATGCTATCCAGATATACGCGTGTATCCATATCCGCAGGTTTGTGAAGGGAAGCAATTCGCCACAAGCTATCGCCATATTGAACGATCACCTGCTTCTCTCCAGTCGGCTTCTCTGTCCCACCGGCAAAAACGGAATATGCACCTGTCCAAAAGATGGCCACAATTAGCAGGGTGAACAACAGTTTATTCAAAGGGATCGAAGCTATCTTCGATTTCAAGTAAATGCCCCAAGTCTTCGATGATTGTTCTGTTACCACCGGAACGTTCTCATAAATGCTGCGGTATGTACTGTATTTCAACATGGAATCATCATCTCCCAAACAAGTGTTCTCTTATGGATTCATCTTAACACGAACACTTGTTTGATTCAATACCCAAAAGAACATTTGTTCTATTTTTATTTTAGAACTTATGTTTGTACGAACGGTAGTTCTATGTTATAATTTTCCCAAACGTTACTAAATGGGGTTGATACGGCATGTCGAAAATATCCAGCCGCCAGCTGGCGATCTTAGAGTTTATCCGCAACGAAGTTCGTAGCAAGGGTTACCCGCCTTCTGTCCGGGAAATCGGCGAGGCTGTCGGACTAGCTTCCAGTTCTACGGTCCATGGTCATCTGGACCGTTTGGAGAAGAAAGGCCTGATCCGCCGTGACCCTACGAAACCAAGAGCGATCGAGCTGCTTGGCCAAGAAGAATCCGAGAGCGCGAATCTGTTTACGCACACCATTGCCAGAGTGCCTGTCGTCGGGAAAGTCACAGCAGGTGTGCCGATTACGGCCATGGAGAACATTGAAGACTATTTCCCGCTCCCGCAGCATTACGTGGGCGACGATAAGGTGTTCATGTTGTCCGTAGTCGGCGACAGTATGATTGAAGCCGGTATTCACAGCGGTGACTACGTCATCGTTCGCCAGCAGCAAACCGCGGACAATGGTGACATTGTCGTAGCAATGACAGAAGAAGATGAAGCAACCGTGAAGACCTTCTATAAGGAGAAGGACCATGTACGATTGCAGCCGGAGAATCCTACCTATGAGCCGCTGCGCTTGAACCATGTTACGATTCTCGGGAAAGTGATCGGTCTCTTCAGGGACGTACACTAATTCCATAGAATTATGAATAAGAGGTTACCTTCCTTATTTGGATGGTAACCTCTTTTTTAGGACATGCACTAGAACGTTCCGGTCTTACGCAACACTAGAACCAACGCATTTTGCTTAAGATCTAATTGATACATTCTTTCAGAAACATAGTCCGGCGAACCTTCGCCTCCCGGTCCCTCCGTAGACTGCAGAACAAGCTTATTCTCCTTCACCTCGGGAGCCGTACCTGGTCTATAATACGAAAAGTAGGATACCAAGGACTCATCCTGAAATCGAAGCTGCACGGCATTACCCGTTTCATGCTCTACGGCGAACGCATAGATTTGTATGCCATGACAGTCCCTATATTGCGGTGCGAGTATAAATACATCGGCATCTTGAAACGGCAGGCGAATCATATCAACCGGAGCAGATGTCGGTTGAATAAATGTAAGCCCCTCCAGCGTAGTGACTTCATTTGTAACTTGGTTAGTGCTATACTGCACGCTGTAGTTTCCGGTAAACGACCGATCTGTTTCGATACCGAAGCAGCTCGGTGCACCCAATGTCGTTATTTTTTCCTGTCCAACTGCAATAACGTTTAACTGTCCTTCATCCGTTACGCCTTGTGCCCGGATTGTCTCCTCCTTAGTAGGGGGCATAGTCCCTGCTCTCTGTTGTTCGTCCCCGCCAAAAGGCAATTGAAAGGCAATTAAAATAATCAGAAGCATGAACCCGCCAGCCAATCCAACTTGTAAGTACTTTCGACGTTTAGGTTTGCTGTCGGTGAAAATCACGGACCTATGCACGTTTTTTTTCATTTCGGACGTGAACTTTTCATTTGAAAAAGGAGCTTTTTTAGCACGGTTGTACCAGTCTGGTTTATCCTCACTCATCGTTCTTCTCCTTCATTAGTTTTTGTACTTTTTTCCTGGCCCGATGCAATCTGGATTTTACAGTGCCTATCGCAATATGAAGCAGCTTCGCAATCTCATGCATCGGCATTTCATAGTATAGGTCCAGGACCAATACTTCCCTAAGCTTGCTCGGCAAAGTCATAATCATTGCCCATATTTCATCCGTATACTGCTCGTCCCAATATTCCGCTTCCGCTGACCGGCTTGACGAACTGGCGGTAAGCTTGTCTTTAAGGATGACTTTCCGAAAGAAAAAAGCCTGTTTGTACCGAAACGCCGTATGTCGCGTGATCGTTAGCAGCCACGTTTTCAGCGTCGCCTGACCGCGAAAGGTATGTATGCCGTAATAGGCCTTAATAAAGGCTTCTTGTGCAATATCGTCTGCCAAGGCATGCTGTTTGGTCAAAAAATACGCATAATTCCACACATCGTTTCCATATTCATTCATGATTTTATCCAGCGTCTGGCTGTCCATGACCGTCATCTGCTTTAAGTATTCGAGCTCCAACCGATTCACCTCATCTAATTAGAGTCATGGAAGCGAGCAAAGGTTCCTTTTTTCGCAAAATAAAAAAGAATCTCCCGTAGGTAAGGGAAGATTCTATTCTATAAAGTATAAACAACCCGATCTTTCATTTGCGCTAAAATGTAGATATAAAGACACTATTTAACATATTTAACTTACAATCTCTAATATTTAATGGTATTATTTAGGAGGTTGGCCGACCTAAACTGTTTTTGGGAGGTAGTTAAATGAAGAAATTATCCATAGCAACATTTATCGCAACGGTATTAATTCTTGCTACTGCTCATTCTGCCTTTGCAAATTCCCCAAGCCCGAACCCTGATTCAGATACAGCCACTATTCAGGCACTGACGAATTATGAAAGTGAGCCCAACGATAATTATGAATCGGCTGACACTGCCGTGTTGTATGAATGGGATAACGGTACAAACTATGGATATATTAGCAGCATGGGCGATCTTGATTTCTGGCACTTGCCGACTAATAACGCAAGTTCCTATAATATCAGTCTATATTCGCCTGGCTCTTACTTTAATTATAACTTTGCAGTCTACGAGAAAGTGCCTGGCCAAAATGGATATACTGAAGTTGCTCGCTCCTATGCAATAAACGGTGTCGCCGGCGTTAGTGTACCGGGATTAAAAAGCGACGGTACCATCCCTAATTACTATGTTATGGTATACGGGAACATGGGCTTCAATATATTAGATCCATACCGACTCACAATTCATGCTGTTTACTAATGAATTTTAAATGCTGAAATCATGTTTGCATTAAAAAATCCCCGCTGCCACTTGGCAGCGGGGATTCCTCTATTAATACATCGTAATGTACTGATCGCGTTCCCATTGGTGAACTTGCGTTCTGTTTATGGTCAAAGCTTTCAAATAAAATTTTCCCTTCATTATATAGCGCGTTTTTCATGGCTTTAAATTTCAAGCTTTTCATACCTTTGTATCCTTTATTTTAAGTTTGGGGGCAATCAGGGGGACATTTTGGGGGCATAACTTTAACAAGAAGGCATTACTCTTAAAACTTCAAAAATAAACAAACTAGCAATTAATAAAGGACCCCATGGGTCCTTTATTAGTTCTCATACCTCGACTGTGCAAATCCAAAGGCGTTCCATAAAGTATCAAATGAAGATCTAAACATTTGATACAACTCATCTTGACTCACTGCCATATCAGATATCACTACTTCAGGAAGGTGTAGATTATCCCTGTTATAAACTTCAGCAAAATTATGATTGAAAAAATCTGGACTTATCGCAAGTGTATATCCTTTGATGTTCACCAATGAAATAAATACAGATACTGGCGCTTCAACTCCGACATCTTTTTGAGCGGTTAAATAATAAAACACACGATCTATTATGTCTCTCTGCAATTTGTATACCGGTATCTTTTTTCGCGAGTCTACCGATCTTAAGAGTCCGTTGTCTACTGACTCAATACCTCCTGATTTATAAAACTGAACATAAGAGTGAGGATGATTATAATTTGGCCACTTCGCATATGTCATAAGACCATCTATATTGATTAGATGATCCCAACCAGTAGTATAGAGGGGTCTAAGTTTAACTACAGTTTGATCCATATCCTTTATAGACAACGAGTAATTGTTGTGAGGTACCACATGGACACTTAAATATGTTGTTAAATCCTCCACTAAAGGAACAACTGTGTTTCCTTTTTCGATCTCTGAAACCCTAGATTCCCAGAACTCCTTCACTTTAACAACTTCTGGATTAGAATGAAAAACAGGAACAGTCATCAATTCACTTGCCTTTTTTGTTTCAACAGCACCTGGTTCAACCCCTACGTCATTTTGTTGTCTCTCATCTCCTACTTTTTTTTTGTAGTCTAACACTTTTTTATAAAGGTGCTCTTTAATACTCAGGGAATCATATTTAGCATATATCCCTTTTTGTTGATACTCAGCTTTATATTCATCAACTCTTCTCAATTCATCGTAATTAATACCACTACGTGGTACGGGTTTATCAACAAAATAAACAAGAACTTCTTTTCCAGACTTAATAAATAGATCAATCTCTTCTAATGTCCCTGAAACAAAACCTTCTGTTGGTGTCCCCAATTTACTCCAGAAGACGCCAATAACTATGTCACATTTAGACGTAATTTGTTCATTTATAATCTGTTGAGGATCACTTCCTCTGTAGGCCGGAACCACATCACGTTCCCATCTTGCAGGTAGGAGTACTACATTTAATGTTTCAGCAAATGAATGATTCCATTCAAAAATTGCATTTGTTATTTCATTACGTTCAGCGGATACATCAGAGGGGGATGCTATAAAAACACGTAACACTTCAGCGGAAAAACTCAATTAGGTCACCTCAGAATTATCATATTAGTAGAACGATCCTAATGAAGTGTAAATTTCACCTATCATGACTACACATAGAACCATTCTATTCATAATAATGTTAGCTTGTTTGGTTTAATCTGTAAATGCAGATTTATGATATCTCTATAAATCTTATGGTAAATAAATCCTAGTTCTGATAGACTATTGTTTGTCATATTATCACAGAATTGGGGGAAGAACGTTTTGAAAAAGCCGCTTTATAAGAAATGGTGGTTCTGGGTACTTATTGTTATTGTGGTTGGAGTCATAGGCAATCTTGGGAATTCAGAAGAACCAAAACAAGCAGCGCCGGACAAGGAAGTAATTGCAGAGCCTGATACCACGGCGAAAAATGATGAACAAACTAGTGTCAAAGAGGATGTTAAAGAAGAGGCGCCAAAAGAAGAGCCGAAAGAGGAACTAAAAGAAGAACCAAAAGAAGAACCGAAAGAAGATAATGTCCCTAGGGAACATAAATCGGCATTAAAAAAAGCGGAACAGTATGCGGAAGCTATGAGTATGTCAAAGGCAGGCATTTACGATCAATTGACTTCAGAATATGGAGAGAATTTCCCTAAGGAAGCCGCTCAATATGCTATCGATAACATTGTATTCGATTGGAAAGAAAATGCATTAATAAAAGCGCAACAGTATGCAGAATCTATGAATATGTCAGATGATGCTATTTACGATCAATTGATTTCTGAATACGGTGAAAAATTTACTAAGGAAGAAGCGCAATACGCGATAGATAATTTAGAATAAAATAACAAAACACCCCACAGACCGAATAAGGTTAGTGGGGTGTTTTTTACCGATTCCACTCAGCAGAGCTAATCTTTATATTCACAAACGCTTGGGATTTTCAAAAATCAGCCTGATCCAACGGAGTTCTCATTTGGCGAGCATTTTCAATTTGCCGAAACAATGTCATCGATCTTGATCCATTCCCATTCGCCTGCACCGGTCGCAAGCTTGATTTCCCGTCGATACGTATGAATTGTGGATACTGTGCCGGTCAGTTCCTGGTCCTCATATTCATCGAATAAACGCAATTTGATTGTACGGTGCATATGAAATGATTCGGCCAGCGCCTGTTCAATCAATTCCATTTCCTGCGGATCAAGAACCGGCTTATACTTCCTTCCCTCTTCGAGCTGCCGGCGGATGATTGTTTCTTTATGTTCCGGAAGCATCATCCGGCTAGACTCCCATAGACCGTTACCCTCAAGCTTTTTACGTGACGTCGTCATTTATAATGTCCCCCTATCTTAGCCGATCGATCGAGTGCCTGCCCAGCTGCCGTCATAGAGACAGCTCGAATCACGATTGAGTTCCCGTACTTCTGTTTCAATGCATCGGTTGTACGCTCTAATGCCATTTGACGCTCGCGGCCAGTATCAAATAGAGACATCTGGTATTCGTTATCGGGAGTGAGCTGCGTCACACTAATGCCCACCCTCCGGATCGGCATGCCATCCCAATGCTCTGCCAGTAGCTTGCAGGCCCAGCGATATACTTGCATGGTGATGTTGGAGGGGTCCTCCATCTTCATTTGTCTTGAAAAGCCAGTGGGGCGATCAAAGTCAGCTCCCATACACCCGACCGATACAACATGACCCATGAAACCAAGTGCCCTACAGCGCTGGCAAACCAGTTCCGTGAGTTCCAGCAGCACGACCTTAATCTCTTCGATGGTGCCGTAATCCCGCGGTAAGGTCATCATGTGGCCGACAGATTTAGGGGCGACCTGGTGGGTCCCCGGTCGTACGGGGCTGTAATCGATTCCGTTAGCGATCCGCCAATACATTTCAGCATTAATGTCAGAGTTCTTGCCGAATTTCCGTCGCATCATCTGTTTGAGCTTGCCCAACGGGGTCTGTGCGACATGGCCGATCGTAGGGAGGCCCATAGTAGTAAAATGTCTCGTCATCCTGCTCCCAGCCATAAACATGTCACTTACGGGCCGTTTCCACAGCGTGTCCGGCAGCATGTCTTTAGTCAAGATGTAAATCCCGGATGGATTCTTTTTCGCATAATTGTCGCAGGCGGTTTTGGCGAGGATCTTGGTTTCGGCAATCCCGAAGCGAGTATAAACGCCTGTGGTTGCCTGAACGTGGGTCTGGATAATTCGGGCCATCTCTTCAGGAGTGTCCGCAAACAAATGCATCGAGCCGGTTACATCTAGAAATTGCTCATCAATACTGTACGGCTCAACCAAGTCCGTGTACTGCTTGTAAATGTCCGTAATCAGCATGGATACGTCAATGTATCGCTGCATCCGCGGCTTAATCACAACGAGATCCGGACACTTTGCCACTGCTTCCCCAAGTCGTTCTGCTGTAGTGATTCCTTTCGCTTTTGCAAGTGGGCAGGCTGCCAATACAATTCCTGAACGGCGTTCCGGATCTCCTGCGACTACCAAAGGCCGATCCTTATATTCAGGGTGTTCGGCCTTTTCAACTGAGGCATAAAAGGATTGGCAGTCACCAAGCATGATTACACGTTTGGATGATTTCACGCGTATTCCTCCTTCGATCAAAACCAGAACATTTGTTTGTATTATATGCGAACTAACGTTCTTTTATCAATGTAAAAAAAAGCCACCGCGCTCTATGCCTCGGTGGCTTCTTCATTCACATATTCAATTAATTCAGTAACGCTGCTTAATTCCAGCGCCTTGTATACCTTGTCCAAATTATCAGGAGACCATGCTTTTGATTTGTTCTTGACCATATCCAGTATTGTAGGATAGCGGATTCCGGTCAATTCAGATAATTGATTCGCATTCATTCTCTTTTCAAATAGTATTTTGTCCAGCTTGAGCTTGAACATTTCGATCACCTCAACTTTATTATATACGATTATCGTTAAATGTAAACGATATTTGAATAATTTATACGATTTTCGTTTACAATTATACGATTATCGTATATAATTAAATCAGAAAGGAGGTGAGAGACAAGGATGGACAAACTACTTAAGGACGCTTTTGAAAAGCTCCAAAAACGCGAACACCTCCTAAGAGTGACCCGAGACCAGATGGGGCTGGGACGGATCACCAAGGAGGAGTTCAAAAATCGTGAGGATCAGATACTTGGACGGTATGCCCTCACGGAGGCAGAACAGCGGGCGTATGACCTGCACCACCGCATGACGCAGCACAAGCGTCGCGGATAAGTTTCAGGGAGAGGGGCCGAGATCAGGCCCCTCTTTTTTTACGCCGCCGTACCTGTTTCAGGTTAAAAGAATCGTATTCAAACATCAACTGGTCGAATTGTTCAGAAGAAAGATAGACCAGAGGTATCAAAACATTGTCCTGTACGGCGTAGTCGAGATACTGGATTTTCTTAGTCACCAGATTTCCCTCCTTATTCAGGATCATCTTGTTTCCAATATTATATATTAACTCATGGCATAAATAAACTTCGCTAAACAAAAAAAAGAACCCCGCCAGCCTAAGCCAGTGAGGTACTTTCTACCGATTCCATCGGATTGCACCACGGTGCTACCGTTGATATTAAGACGATTATAAGCCACATGGGGTATATAGTAAATACGTAATCTCCTTTTAGGACACTTGCAATAAAGTTATAATTCGAACCTGGTTTATAGCATAAGATTATTAGAGGTAATACAAAAAGCCTATATTTAAAACGTGTTTTGTAGTTATTTATACTTACATTAGTATATAATGTAAATAGAATTGTGTAATTTTTCCACGAATACTTACAGAATATGGAGGGACAAATTTGAAAGAAATAATCTATCTTAACACAGATTTCATCAATTCTTTTATGGCGCAAAAATACAAAGGATTACCATTATCAAACATCACTGAACATATGCAACAAGATACCCAAACAAATAGTGATGTTGCCAAGAAATCTGGTACAAATGATATCCAGGGAGAAGCCAGCACTGGGGGCGTGGACATTCCATTTATAATTTCTTCACCGAGTGGAAAAATAATTTATAAATACAGTGGGAATAAACAATATGAGGAAGCAGTATCTTTAACACAAACTGACGCTGGCAAAGAAATTGTTTCTAAACAACTTCATGATAATGCTCTAGATGATTATGAAGAATATTTAGTTGAAAAACAACTACTGAATATTATAACTGATTCTACAAATATAGAAGAGCAAATAGGGAATTATGTTAAGATAACATCCCACTTCAGTTTGTTTGACTTAGAGTATATTAGAAACCTTACAGACCCAGATTCAATGAAGAATTTAATCCGAATCGCCAGCAACACAGCGAATTCAAATCAAAATTCAGGCAAACAGAATTCCAAACAACAGAACTCTCAACTCGAACAAGGGATTAAAGCCGTGGAAGTAGTAATGAAATATTTATCTTCTATACTTCCAACAAAACTTTATCTTAAACAAGGTAATTATATAGCGCCATTAAAATCTGATTATCTAAGGGAAAGTAGCCAAGAACTAAATTTCAAGTATGGAGAAGGTTCTGGTATTAAAGTTACTTTAATAGGGAGGGTTACAAAAATATTCGAATCGTTTGAAACTAATATTTTCGAGGAACAAGGAAATTTTGCGGATTTATCTAGCAGTATCCATGGAATAGTGGAACTAATTCTTAGTCAAATGAAGTCAATAAAAAAAGGAGACGCAATTGTATCCCCTGTTGCTATCTATTTCGAATAAGTGATCTTTCCTTTGACTTCTTTCTCATATTTTCTTTTTCTAAAGCGATTCGATCGGATACCATTTTGAACTCTTTATCAAAGAGTTCTTTTTCTTTATTGGTTCTTATTATTCCTTGATCTATAAATGTTTTTATGTGTTTTCTCATTAAAAACACCGCCTTTACCACAGTATACTTAACTTTCCCCAAATTTGCTATTGATAAACCCGTTTTTTTTCTGGAATAATATTCACCCTGTCAGCATAACTAACAGGGTGTTCATCAAATTATTAGTTACTAGGTGTTGCTTTGCTTATTTTGTTGTCCCTTTTCGATCACTAAAAACTAATTCAAAAAAGCCGGTTGCAGATAATCCGGCAAAACCACCAGCCCAAAGGCGTAAAGTCAGGTCGAGATCAGTAAATGGGTAGGCAGCAGCGCCTACTAAAACGCCAATACCTAAGCCAATCCATGGTACAACATTGGAAGGCATATTGATTGTTTTCTTAACAAATTGCACTAAAGCCAATACAATAACGGCTAATGTCGTGGCAAAGGTCAAAACTGATGTTAATACTTCGTTTTTCATTTTAAACATCCCCTCTCTTAATGATCATCCCGCCGCGCTGAAGGACCGTCAGCAATCGATAAAAGTCATAACTTCCCCCACTTGGCGAGCTGATCAAGCCAGCTGCCATAGCTTCATTAACTGCTGATTTAGCCCATGAAGGAGCCTCCATGAAGTGCAGTTTTTCAAGCTCTGCTATGCGGGCCGATTGTTTTTTGATGGTAGAGCCTTGTTCTTGCAACCCTTTCTTCAGAACGTTTTTACTGTTCTCTAAACTGGCAACTTTCCGTACCAATGCCTCAAATGCAGCTTTTTCAGATGCATTCATGCTATCATCCCTTTCGATTGTTTTGCCGTCCACGTCATCCCGGAACTTTTCCATGTCAATGACGGGGCATGCCTTCCATGAATAGCCTGGATATTCGCTGTGACCTTTGATCTGCTGAGCGGAAGGAATGACCTTCCGGATCTGTCGTACAAGCTCAAGCGTCGCCTGGTACTGCTCTGGCGTCGGCTGCTGTGTCCGGAAGTCTCCGACCATACAAATTCCAAGAGCGTGCTTATTACTGTTTCCAACGTGATAAGTGACCTTTTCAGGGTCCCAACACTTGTACACGGTGCCGTCACGCTGGACCACAAAAGCATAGGCGATGCCCGGCCATCCATTGGTGTTAACATGATAAGTCGCGAAGGCTTCAGGTGACCCCGTTAATGTAAGCGAGTGATGAATGGCAATCGAACGGATGTCCGTCAGTTTCCGGGTACTATACCGCTTTGTCTTGTGAATCGGGAGTTTCCCCCGAAGATCGACCATTTTCATTACCGTCATCCTTCTCCCCACTTATTTCATTAAATTCCTCGATTGCCTTTCTGAATATCTTTGGGACCGGCACACCCATGCGACCCACATTTTCGATTATCGATAACAACTCATTCGCCAAATAAAAAAAGACCACAGCATTTTGAAAATACTGTTGCCCTCCTAATATGACATCGATGAAATGTGAGATCACAACAAGCCCGAAAATCGCAACCTTACGTGCAATTCCATGATATCCCTTTCTGCTTTTGAGCTCTCCTTTTATCCATGCGGCCGCCCAACCGGTTAACCAATCGAGGACGACAAGCCATAGAAGCAAGTTCATTAACATGTTCCAACCTCCAAACATATACCCGGCCAGTGCCCCCAAAGCTGTGGATATGGTTTTAATTATTGAAGACCATTCCCCCATTCGACCCTTCCTCCTGTCTTTGTCTCTCTATTAAAAAGAGCCCCCAGACCACCCAGGGGCATAAAAAATACGCCTCACGGCGCGTTATGCTGCATAATCAACGTTTGTGATTTGCTTGTATTCTTCTGGAGTGATCATCTTTGCAACTACAAAGGTTTTCAGACTGTCTTCGTTATATAAAGGATGCTGGCTATCGTAATAACGCTTGATGATTGGATACCACATTTACTCTGCACCTCCTTTCAGTGCGGCGACCTCGAGCAGCAGATTGCCGACAGTATCGTTTAGGTTCGATATGGTAGCTTTATCGTTTGCGCTCTCAAGTAACAATGACCCGATGGTTGAGTTGAGTTCCGCATTTGCTTGTTGCAAACCAGATACCTTTGTATAAATTGTTTCTGTTGCGTAGTAGTCGTAATACAGCTCATTATTTTCCAGATTTATCATTAAATTTGATTCCATACCTGGTATATTTACTGGATAGACCATTGATCCATCTTCTATCTCACGACCACCTCTTTTCATGTCGGCTGCAGATGGAACAAAGATTATCTCTGATACTTTACCAGTAGTTTGAGTTACTTCTTGGTATATAACATACACGGCAATTCACTCTCCTTTAAATGATCATATAACTAAATCCTATTAGTGTTTAACCTAGTAATTAGGGACTGGAATAATGTCTCTTGATGGATTCATTTATCGCATCCCCTTTACTTTAGGTTATTGTGACAAACCCTTTAATCCGACCGTCACCTTCAGCATCCTTTGCTGCACTCGAATTTGTATAACTGACTGTTTTAAGAGATAGTGGCACAGTTAAGTTAAATTCAGGCGTAAATAAATTCGTTGATAAATTGTATCTTTCTGATTGGTAGTTGTATGTCACAATTGTGTACTTTCTGTTGGGGATATCCACGTGAAGTGATAATAGATAAAGTTCGGCACGCTTATATGTGTACGGTTCGTTATCTGTAAGTGTTGCTAAAGATTGCACTTGTCCCAAACTATTGGTCAAAGAAAATCCTGCTGTGACAGTATCATTAGTATAAGCACCGGTTGTCACCCATGTACGTGCCATTGCACTGTACGTAGAGTCGGGATGCGTACCTGTTGTGTATGACATTACAGATAAAACACCTTTCACCACACCCAAATCTGCAAGGGTAGTATATTTCATCACACCTCTTTGGACGGGAAGTGTCCCAGAAGACCAGTCATAATATGTCCGTTGATATGAGCTCGTTTGAATCTGCGAAATCTTATTCGCCAATACTGCAAACTCGTCGCTACCTGATGCCGCTATACCCTTGCCGCTAATGGCGGTAGCGATCGCCTGTTTCCCGTTAGCGACAGATTGAAAAAGGTCTTGGGTCCACGCAGTCCAACCGGGATCTGTCCGTCTCCGCATGTAAAAGCGATCCGCGTGAAGATCGTAAACTTTTTGTAAGACCCATGTATCGGTATGTCGGATTACTTCCACGTAACCCCAGCCACTGGACAAGGCAGGGGCATTGATCATGCCGTTTCCTTTATAAAACCCAGTCAGCAGGATATTGTTCAAATTCTGGCCAGATATATCAATTGCTGCCCCATCATCAGCAGACACTCTATGTTTTTGCCAAGGTCTTGTGTCCGTGTAGTTTTTCGCATTTGCCTCGGCTGTGTTCGCTTTCGCCTGTGCGCCCGCTGGTGTTTCTGCAGCATTCGCCTTCGCCTGTGCAGCTGCCGCTGCTGTCACCCCTTCGCTCCCCCGGTCATATGCCGCCTTGAGTGCCTTTTCAGTTGGCGCCACATTCTCCCTCGTCCCGTTCGTTGCATTGGACAACTGTACGATACCCGGTTGTGTGAGCGACGCCCCCGGGATATCCGGGTCCAACCCTTCCAAAGCCTCGGCCAACTCTTCATGGGTTACATACACCAGGGAACTATTAATAACCGCCGATACGTTCTGAGCCTGTCCGAACGTAACAATCATATCGATTGTTTTCTCAATGATGTCTGCCGTGCCTCCTGCTGGAATGTACTCCGCTGCTCCGCTTCCGGAATTCCCGTAGGCATAAAGGATTTCTCCCTCATCTGGATCTTCCGCAAATATCCCCATCTCCCGAAAATGAAACCCTGTAGTTACATCCTGATTAGACAACACCGCCCCGACAATTGCCTGAGCTGGAAGCTGCGTCTTCAACCTAGTGATTGGGAGAGATTTCTTCTCGCTAATCAACCGATTCATGGAGGGAATGGATTGGCCGCTAAGCTGCCCGTCTCCGATCCCCATCCTTGTAAATTTCAGCTGCGTTCCGGTTTCCGCCTTGGCCTGGAGGTTCCGGCCTTTATTTGTTTGAATTAATCCGCCAAACGCGCCCATATTACACCATCCTTACTGTCATTTTCTCGCCCATACGAAGCACCCCGGCAAAATAGAGATTCATCGGTTCGGATTGAGACAAGATTACACGCTCCAGGTGCGCACTTTTTCGCTTGACTGACTCAACCGCTCGATAAAACTCCTGAGCACGCTCTTGGGTCACTTCCGGATTGTTCGTTATGACCTGGAAGTATCCTCGATCTCCGCCGTACTCGAACCATTCCTCGACTTTGCCCTCACCAAAAAGGATCGACACCAATTCCTCGACGGCCGCTGGCGTCCCTTTTCGCCGGTGGAATGGGATCGCATTTTTCACCAGCTCGCGTTTTTGGCTAAGCGGAAGACTTGTATCATAGAAATCAACATGCATCTCCCAAGCGAGTTCATCAGCTTCAGCGTCCGTCAATTCATCGAGCCGGTCATATCTGGAAAGCTTCGAAATTGCCGCTGTAATGCTCCGTAGTTCTTCATCAATCGATTTAGCTGCTGCCGCTAGCGCTGGATCTCGTTTGAGATTTGGAGGCAGGAGATCGAGCATACTTACTTGTGAAATCTCAGTCATCTGCCAGCCCTCCAAAATCAAAAACGACTTGGCTTTCTCTTGCTACTTGCATCCTCGTTAATTCGGTGAAAGATGGTTCTAAGACATTCAATCGCAAGGCTCCAGCTGCCATAACGCGCCGAATGAGTTCCGAGGGATTGATATCCCGGCCAAGCTTGGATTTTTGCCACAAGCGATATTCGGCTATGGCAGTTTCGACATTGCTCCGTATGACTGCTGAATCAGCTGCTTTCTCTCTACTGATCCAGTAGGTTAATTTGATATTGTAATCAACAGGCTCCGGAGGTTGGACCGTGACACGATCCGTTAAGGGTCGGACCTTACGATTCAAGGCAGCGTCCACGGCATCTAAAACCTCTTGAGGCGGAAGCTCCCCACCGACCAATAACGGAATCAATACAACTTCCACAGGCGAAGGGGATTCAACGCCAACATCAATAATGGCTGAGCTTGCAGTTTTCGCCCAATACTCGTATGCTCCATCCGGTCCGGCTACGCTAAACGATTCGGGCGCAGTCCGAATGCGTTCGCGATAAGCCTCGTCCGATTCAACGGCAGCGCCGCCTGAGCTCTCAGATATGTTCGTTACACTTTGCACAAAAGGAATAGGATCAATCAACTCCGTCAATTGCCCAGGTAAAAACCCGTTGCCATCAATGCCAGGAATCGAACACTCAGCAGGAACATTTCCGGATACCTCGCCCGGCTTAATCTCCAGGACGTTAACAGTTATAAAGAACAGCTCCCCTCCGCCGCCTTGTGGGCCGACTCTCGTTCCTGCTGGAATGATAACCGCCGATGTTAACGGCATGGACAGCTGAAACTGAACCGTTGTCCTGGATGGCTCAGCTTGCAGGCGAGCTGTATCATACATTTCACCCTTTGCCTCTAACACTTCCCCGGTTGCATACCGTAAAAGACTTTGCTTTGCCGCCTCATTGATTAAAACTTTCTGCTGAACAATAATCTCACATAGCGACAAAATAAAAAGGCGTTCCGGATCAGCTGGGTACAGCTGCCGACCGGTTATCGCCTCGTGCATCTTTAGAATGTTGTTTATGGTCACTTGTGGGTCATCGTCTATGAACTTAATCTCGCTCATTCGGAATCCCCTCCTTCGGCAATTCTATACTTGATGATGGGCAGCAAACGCCCGTTCATCTTATCTTGGTCATTAAGGTGAAAAAGGATCTCTGTAATTTCAGCCCTGGGCTCTTGTTCGGCGATGGCCATCGTGATTACACCGCTCATTCTTGCCTTCAGGATGGGCAGTGGCTCATCAACCATTTCATAATCCAACCCAATTGATCGGGCAAACGGTGCTGATCCGTACGGCGTTGTTACAATCGTCCGGATGTTTTGCCCGATCTCTTCGGCCAAGGTGGCCGGACGGAAATTCATCTTCGCTGGCATTGTCATATCCACAATGTATTCGCTCATTTCACGTATTCCTCCAATGAGATATTCACCGTTGCGGCCAAGAGGTTTCCAAGATGATCGATATTCAACCATGATTGTTCCAAGGACGTAATGACCCATAATCCCACGCCGACGCCCTTTCCGCCAACTACTAATGGTAAAGCCTTCCCTTTACGATCTAAAGCCGTCAACCGGTCTAATTCTTTGCGTGGATTCATGCGATATTGTGCATCGAACCGCATCGTAAAGGATACTGTATCCAAGCCCGGTCCGATCCATTGGGATAATGGTTTCTTGCCTAGTACTTCATGCTTGGCCCAACGTGACGAGCTGCTTCGTGTGAATTCGTTGAAGGTTCTGAGCGTTTTTTCTGAAACGACGAATACAACGTCTCCTAAATATCCGATCTTGTTCACAGCGCTTCACCTGCCCGTGTGATTGAGTCCGTCATGATGGATTTCGTCTGAAGCGATTCCGATGTGATGGAGCCTGTCACCGTTAGATCTCCTTCGATCCGAACATTACCGGCAGCTTTAACGTGTAAACTGCCTGAAGCCTGGTCATAGAAGACATAACTTCCATCCTCAAACCAAGTCCCTATCTGATCTTTATTTGAGACAGGAGGCACGTCCTCGTCTGTATAGTAGCTACCCAAGCAAAATCCATTCTGTATGCCGTTCCCGCGAAAAACACATAGGACGCTCTCAGAGACTTCCGGCAACCGATAAGCTTTCGCACTGGCGCTGTATGGGACAATAACAGGAAGATCGCCCGAAACCAGGTTATCTTTGTCCTCAAACACCACTCGAACGGTATGCTTTTTCGCATTGACAGAGGAAACCAGTCCAATGCGGATTAGATTTTCAATGACGCTCATGTTTACCACCCCAACACTGGCCGTATCGTCATGTTCGTGACATAGCCTGAACTTCCGATCCCGTGACTTACATTCACTACTAAATATTTGCCGTCAAACGTACCAAAACCCTCGACCTGGATCGTTACCCCGGCAGCGATACGAATATCGCCAACCACACTCAAACTAGCTTCGCCCATCTCGCGATTCTTCTCGCGCAGCGCATTCCTTGCCTTTCGGAGTGCCTCCGCTTCGTTGTCTACTTGCTCGTTAATTTTCAGGATAGGGCCGATTTTGGGAGCGCCGGGCGGCGTATACTTCACTTTAATCGTTTTCTTTGATTTAGCTTGGGTATAGCTGATTTCGCAGGCGACATAGGATGCATACGACGAGCTCCAATTAAAGTCATAGGATAAAATTCGATCTCTCCCACGCTTGAAGGTAGCGACTACCGGCAATTTTTCGAATTCGAAATCATCGAACAACACCAGCTGCTTACCCGATATTTTGACGGACAGCCCTTCCGCTTTAGCTTGTTCAAATAAAAAAGCTAGATCGGAGACCTCCGTTTGATCCAGCCTGTCATACGTTGGATTTACAGGTGCGTTATAGCTTAGCTTCAGCCCTGCCCGTTTGGCAATCTCACCCGCAATCGTTTTTAGCGTGGCTTTTTCCCATGCTTTTGTTCGTTTCTCCTGCCGAATACTGGAGCCAACCCCAAGGCTTACTCCTTTGATGGATACCGTGTCCGGTGCGCCCGTTAATTGAAATGAATCGACTTCGAAATCACCAAGCGGCAGCTTCTTGACCTCCCCCTCTTTTTCCCAATGATGCGTGCGGATTTCAGCTTTTATACTGTCACCAGGTAAGGGCATCCAATCTGGACTTTGCCAAAGATTGTTTCGATCCTGCAAATTAATCTGAAGGTCATCCAGCTCCCCCGGAGGGGCATCCGTGTACGTGAAATCAAGTAAGCCCTTGGTGATATCCAAGGAAAGATCATATCCGTTATACGATAATATCAGCTCGGAACGCCTCGCCTCGATCGTTTTCATCCCTGCTCTATCCCTCCCTTTTCCACGGTGGCAAACTGCTGGATTGCCCAACCGGGTAAGGCGGAATCATCAATGTGATTCCGCCTGAAAACACGGTTGTTCGCATATAATCCGGATTTGCTCGCATGAGGTAGGTAACGTGCTCTTCCTCGCCATAAACTTTAAAGGAAATGCCGTCCCAGGTATCGCCCTGTATGGTTGTGTACGTCGTCATGCAAAACTCACCCTTTGCTTTTGTTTCGTGTATTTTTTCATCCGCTGCTCGAAATCATCGTGCTGTATCCGCGTAATCTCTTGGGCCTTCTCTTTCGAGACGTCTCCACTCCAATAGTTTTTCGGCGCATAGGTAATGTAGATCGGGCTGGAGCTCGCAGCTGCTGAAGGGCCACCCATAATCTGATTAGCCTTATCCAGCAAGGCATGTGAACGCGGTTTGTTATTCAGTGGAATCGCCATTTCAGGACCAGCCTCGCCAAATATGGAAGGCTTGGTTGCAATCCCGCCTTTAGCGAATCCTTCAAGTTCCGGAATCAAGCCAACGTTAAACCCGAGGGTACCGCCGCCTAACCAATCCGGAATATCGACGCTGACATTATTGATACCTTCGATGGCTTTGTTCACTAGGCGTATAACCGCATTGATCGGTGCAGCGACTAATGCTTTCAGCCCGGACCAAATCCCGGCAAACGTGTCCACAACACCCGACCACGCAAGCGACCAATCTCCGGTAAACACACCACTCACAAAATCCAAGATCCCGCCAAGCGTCGTCATTAAGCCATTGAACACACCAGACACTGTATCGATGGCTCCGACAACGACCGCTTTAATCACAGGGAAGGCAACGTTAAACGCACCTACCAATCCGTCAATGATCGGTTTGACTACCGTAAATACAGCGGAAATCGTTTGGCCGATTTTCCCGGCCACCGAAGTAAAGACCGGCACCATGCTGGAAAATGCACGGGAGATGGCTGGAGCCACATCATTGGCAAGGAATCCAAACACCTTGGAAGCGATCGGCCAAAGCTTGGCCCCGATATACTGACCAACGGGTAATAAGGCTCGAACAATTTTCGTACCAGCCTGGTACACCCCGATGGCGACCTTTGCCACGACTGGAGCGAATTGCTGAAAGATCTTCTTCCCGGAATCCATAATGCTCTTGATATGAGGCATTACATTGTCCCAGCCTTTCAGGAATTGATCTTTCAAGGACATGACTTCGGAGAAGACACCTGCAAAGCCTTTACCAATCGCCGCTGCATCTCCATCGGACATCCCTAGCATTTTTGCGTAGTTGAATCCTGCCCCGCCGATATCACCGCTGAATAAGCTCTCGAAAATCGGGCCAATAGTCTTCCCGATACCTCCAAACACCTTATCGATAGATCCTCCGATTTTCCCGAAAAAACTTTGAATGCCAGGCATCGCTCCTTGAAACCAATTACTAAAATCATTTAGCAACGGGAGCACTTTATCACCAATGGGCATGATGAACGTCGTCATGAGCTGACGACCGATTCCTCGAAACGCATATTTAACAGAATCATATTTAATTTCCGTGATTTCGCCCATGGTATCCTTGGTCATGTCAAACTGACTTCGGGCGGTACCCATCGCAGCAACAACATCTTTTTCAAGATCTTCAAACATTGTTCCGAAGAGGCCCACGCCAATTGCGTTTTTCTTAACAGGATCTTCAATGGATGAAATCGAATGAACAATCTGTTTGAAAGCTGCTTGCGCCTCTGGACCGCCTTTCGCAAAGGTTTGGGACATCTTTTCCGCATTTAGCCCGAGTGCTTGGTATGATTCAACTGATGTTTTGGACATGTCCTTAGATCGGATATTGAACTCTTTTACCGCATCCTTTTTGTTATCCCAAAGGCTTTTTATCCCTCGGCTCTTACAGTTGAATTCCTGTAAGTTCGGCATATGTTTTCACCTTGCGGTGTCGCGGTCTCGTGGAGGGATTATATCTTTTCACCCTCTATGCTCTGCCCCTGACTGCCATCATGACAGCCTTCGGTTCAAGTCAGGAATCTCACCCTTCTTGCTTTATGCCGCGATTTTAAGTCGGCAATGCTGAGCTTTACCGACTTTATCCAAATTAAAAGCGCCGGACTCAAGTCCAGCGCTGAAGGTATCAAACATTTGATTCGCGGAAAATCCCAGTGATGCAAAGTGTGGTGCGTATTCGTTCGAAGAATCCAGCAGTTCGCCGGATTTATCTAAACCTTTTTGAGCACCTTGAGCCATCAGGTTAAAAGCTTGATCGCTCGTAATCCCGAAGTTTTTTACCATCGTATCCGAGGCTTTAACTGACTCCGGAATATCTTCTCCGAACACGTCCCGATAAACAATCGCATTTCGGGCCGTCATTTCGAGCTCTTTGCCTTCTTCCTTCGTGACTTGTTTCGCCCTGCTTAACGCATCGGCCAAGTCATTCCAGTTTTCCCCGATGTTTTGGTTGTACAAATTTTTAACCGAACCAGACAGTGCGGCCATCTCTTGTTTGCTTGCCCCTGTTGAGGCTTGTAGTTGGTTCATGCTGTCTTGGTAATCCGTAATCGAACTAGCTAGATCCCCGATAGATCCGGCTGCGCCTTGGACAAGGGCAAAAGCACCTGAATACTGTGTAACACGGTAAAGAGCTTTTCCGAAATCACCTGTTACCTTGCCCAGCTTACCAAAGACCCCTCGGGCTTCCTTCGCCTCTTGGTTCACCGCTTGCAACCCATGCTCCATATTTCTCGTTGCATCGCCGGCGGATTTGAACGTTTTTTTGAACGTCGGGCTTATTTGTCCACCCAAGGCAAATATCGTTTCATACGTTCTAGCCATCCCTAGCCCCGCCTCCTTGCTTTCACCTTACGGCTGGTATTTGGGCTCGGTTTTTGATTCTTCTTTCGTTTTTCGACGTTCTCGCAGGCTGCAAGCCAGCCCTCAAGGTCTTTGAGCGGCTGACTAAGCCAGAACGTTAAGCTTGAACCTGGAATAAGCGAACAAAGGATGATTGCCGTTTCTCGTAGATCCTGAACAATATCCCCGCTTATTCCTCCCTGATTAAAAAATTGGCTGCCCTTTGAGTCACTTGGGTAAAGTCTTTTGCCTTCAAGTTCAAAATCACATCAGGAGCAACGCCCGCTGCTCTTGCTGCTACCGCAACCTGATAATTAATCGACAGCGCTCGATACACTGGAACCTCTTCCGGATTCATGCTTTGGGCCAATCGCGCACAATTCATAAGTTCATGACCGCCCAAGCTGTCGAAATCCAGATTCAAGGTTTTAATTTCTTCACCTTCAAAGGTGATTGGTCGGGTCAATTGGTAAACATTCTCGTTGTTCACCGGTTGGCTTTCTTGCTTTTTTTCCGCCATAATTCGTTGTTCCTCCTTTTATTAAAGCCCTAGATTCTCGCGAACCTGGGCTAGATAATCAACGCCGTCAATGATACAAATGAAATTCGTTTTATCAATTTCAACCACAGTCTCACCGTTATAAATAATCTTGAGATAGAATATTTCCAGCTCATTCGAGTTGTCCATAGTGCCACCAACGGAAAAGCTTCCAAGAGGCGTTGTTTTCGGCATGCCTCGAATGGTAACGCGAACCGGGATATGAATATAGCTTTGCGTAGCATCTAATGTTTGGATCGAGCCTCTAAAGTCAAGGTGTTGCATTTCCTGCCGGGCCAGTTTGAAATTGGCACGATCCAGCACACGCCAGTTCAGTGTCGTAACCATGGAACCAAAGTGGCCAATCAACGGACTTTCGATCTCTCCGGCTATGCCTGCGCCGTTGATCGTCTCCGTCAACGACTCTAAATCCGGAAGATCCACGTCGGCGACTCCGAGGTATTCCGATCCGTTGCGATAACCCGTGAAATTCGTTAATCTATCAGGTATTTGTTTGCCAGCCAAGGGTACCCCTCCTAAATTGCAGACAAGTATTCTGCATCATATTCCACCATGAATTCCAACTCTTGACCTGGAGACGGTGGTGTAAAGTAATTCCGGAATTTCAGCTTGCCGTTCATCGTGGATTCCTTCGGATTGTCTTGTTTGTTAAACTCAATCCGTCCACCCAGGATAAAGCCAGACGACTGCAACCCATTTAGGCGAATGTTCAGCGAATCAACGACCGCCTCCACCAAACGTTTATTTGCCGGATCATCAACATACATCCACTGAGTCAAAATGATGGTGTTATTCCACCAGTCAAACATGCGCCTCACCGGGATAAAGGAGCTCTGAGGGTCGATAGCATCCGGGAACGCCCCCGTACGATTGCCCCACGAACGAAAACCACCAATAAAATTCAAAGCGGTTACGATTCCTTCCGCATTGATCAATTCCGCCTCGTCCGGGCCAAGGGCAACTACTTTACCGTCATCGAGTACAATGCCGTCGATATGAAGGGCCTTATTGGACGGCGAACGATATGGAACACCGTCGTTCTCGGCATCAGTTTGACAAATAACACCTGCCAAATGCGTCGATAACCGATAGGTACGGCCAGACTTGGTTACTCTGGGCCATGTATTGAACTGGGCTTTGTCTGTGTAGAGATTGTCCTCTTTCCATTTATCAACTTGAGCTGCCGTTTGATTTCCCGGAATATCCGTAATCGCTTGAGCGTTGAAATTCCCGTTGATCTTGCGTGATTTTGCAACCATGACCGCGCCAACCACCGGGTCATGAGAAAAGCCAGGAGCTAAAATCAGACCTGGAACAACTCTTAAACGAGGAAACACTTGTTTCAATACTTCAAGGCCTGTAACTGCCCCTGTAACGCCGTCCGTTCCGCCGACGATGACCCCCGAATCCACATCTTCAGGTTTCAGCTTGTCATATCCGACATTGACGGAGCTTTCCGCAATCATTGCCCCGCCTGGCTTCGCGGTCAGTATAAGATGTCCGGCAGAATTGAATGAAAGTGTATAATCGGTATCCCGCACATAATCCGTTGGCGTCTGACCCGTGGACGATACTTTAACCGTATTTATCAAAATACCCTGAACGTTAATCGTGCCAGTGCCGCTCGTCAAAGTTACCGGGGAAGGATTTACACTCTCTTTATGCATCTCTGGATCAAGCACGTTAATGAAAACGGCTGGAGACTGTTTATACAGCTGAAAATGAGAGAAAGCAAATTCGCAAAGCGTATAATTCTCCCAATCCTCCGAGTATCCTAGAGCGTCTTTGTATTGCTCCCAGCTCTCTGCCAAAAAAGGCACATTCACTGGAGGCGATGCCAGTTTAGACATGTGAATAGGTGCCGTTCCGAATACAACCGGAATAGTCGCCAGTGGCGAAACCGGCGTGAGTATAGATGCAGGTACCTCCGTTACATAAACACCATGACGTTCTGCCATACGTTAAACACTTCCTTTCTGCGTCTGTGCGAACAATACCGCCTGATAGGCCGCATGTAACGGCGTGCCTACCGTTTCCGTTTGTAACCGCAATTTTGGAAATTCCGGAACGGGAACAAATAAATCTTTGAGCTCAGGAATTTGCCCCATCAACTTTTGAATCTGTCGCGGAAAACCTGCTCGGAAGGTCGTATATCGCGCCAGCTTCGGAATGGTAGGGCCAACATAGATAACGGCTGTCTCATATTCCCAAGCGTTTGGCGATTTGTCCGATTCCGGTTTTTCTTTCTTCTTCCGTGGCGTTTTATCGACTTTCGGATTTAATATTTCTTCTTGGATTTCATTCATCGTCATCCACCTCCTGTTGAACCGCTGGCAGGGTCCAATTGGTTTCTGCTCCGCCGAAATAATACGGATGCAGGTCTTCATCATCATAAATTTGCCAGTTGTACGGATACTGAATGGAGAACTTCCCGTCAATGATTCGTTTTGCCAACAAATGCGTTTGAATCCGCTGCAAGATATTCAAAATCGTCTGATTTCCCTGATAATCCGGATTTGAATCGTAGATTCCAGCAATGAACACCATCCGGCAAGCAGCTGCTTCTTCCTCACTTCCAATTCCGCCATCGATAATCCGAACGACGATATATGGGAAATGGGCAGAATCCTCTTCATCCGTCTTTTCTGGAAGCGATTGAGGATACACATTTAACGGTACCAGTTCCCCGGCCGCATTCTCCGTTTCAAAGCCAGCAAAAAGAACCTTGATCTCTTCGACCAAGGCTTTTTGCAGTAGATAGGGAGTAGCCATCAGTTCCCCTCCATGACTCGTTTTATCTCATGATCCAATCGTTTCTCGAAGGTCTCCACGGCCTGCTCATTAATGAATTGTCGCACTTCCGGGTTATCCACCATTTGAGGCACCGGAGGGCCGAACAGGCGCGTTATAGGAAGCCTTTTCTTGCTTGTACGCTGGAACACCTTAACGCCACTGATATTGGCGACAAAGCCCCGTAGAATCGTTCTCAGACTGCCCTGTTTTTTGACAGCCGCTTTGAAGGCCCGTGGTTTTTTCGCTGACGGTTCCCGAGCGTTGGTTTTAAATTTCTCAAGCCCGATGCTCCCGCCAGTCGAAACCACTGAAGCCCCTAAATTGTTTCGCGAAGCCCGGTTGATCTTAAAGGATTTGTTTACGTCCTGGGCTTTGATCCGGTAGATTTCGCGTGCCTTTTTCGAGGCATTGGATTTTACATTGGTTGCCGTCCGATTTAATGCCCTGGACAAGACTGCTGGCGCTTGCTTCGGATACTGGCTTAATCGCTTTTCAACCTCTTTCAGCTTGTCGGCGTCAATCGTAATCATGATCCGACCCGCTTCAGCGTAATCGTGTACATGACCTCATCCTCTTGGACATCCGCGACTTTGAAATTACGGTCATCTATCCGTATGGACGAATCCGTAATTGGCCGTTTTTCGAAGTCCGTTTTCAAGGCATAAAAGAGAAGAGAAGCGTTATAAACCCCATCCGTGGGATTCGAAGCGCTGGATTTTCGGTGCTGCAATTGATCTTCATCGATGACGATGATCATTTCACGGCCATTCACGATATGAGGCGTCCCGAATTCTTCCGGATTCAAGAAGACGTTCCGGGCATCCCGCTCCAATTGCTCCTGAAAGAAACTCATTGGGCATCCGGGGCAGCGTTGGCGACCTGTTCAAAATACCACGTTTCGTATTGCTCAAGACGGTCCTCTGCCTTGCTGGCTGGCTCAATCTCCAAAGCCTTGAGGCGATCTTTTTGATCAGGAGCAGGCAACTCTTTGAAGTCTTCAGGAGAAAGAATCGTATTACCAACAACCGGGAGATTGCCCAAGTCGTTTGACCCTCCGCCACTATCAAGATTGAAATCGTCTTGCGTCTGTTCCGTGACTTCCGTCTCCGTGTCATTCGCAACCTCATCCAGCTTGTTATTCTTTCGCAAAGCCTCGATCATGTCGAGGGGGAGCTGACCTTTCACGCTCTCCCCCGCTGCATACAACCGGCCAGCAAAATTCAAAGGTTCTTTCAGTATCATTTTGCTTCATTCCTTCCTGTAATAGATTAACGAAAGCTTATGGATTTGAAGGGGCTTGTCCAGGGTTCATAAAGAGTCCGCGGCTGTCCAAGATCGTAACACCGTAATCAAAGTAGATTCGGAAATCCATGCCCAAGCGGTCGAAGGCAATATCCGTTTCCAATGTCGGTTCTTCCTGACCACGAAGGTATGTCACCTCAATCGTATCCGCAATGTTCGGATCAGCAGCCAGGTACCAAGCGTACTCGGAGTACTGATCAAGTTCCGCGTCCACGATGATGTCCATGGAGTTGCGGAAGACGTTCGTCACTCCGCTGTGTTTGCCTTCTGGATCAGCTTCACTTCGGATGTACTGTGCTGCTCCTGTTTCCTGCTCGGCTGGAACCAAAAGGAACTTTGGAGCAATGTTCAGCGTGGCCTCATTTCGAATTCCTTTTTGCGTGCGCATCTTTTTGCGGCCTTCGCTCATCGTCGTTGTGCTGATTGCGCCTGGAGTTCCCAAGTTGTTGTGTGCGGCACTGAACAACTTCTCACTGTCAAAGATGAGTGGGTTTGTGGCTAGCATTTTGTACACCAGCTTGTTAATGCCGCGCTTGGCGCCGATAACGTAAGCGGCAGGCACCTTGTTCAACACGCCCAAGTCATCGTTGATAAACGCTTCGCGCGTGAACCCCCAACGCTTGGAGTAAGTCAGGACAGCTTTCGTCACCTTCTCATCTTTCATAGCCGTGTCATACGGAATCAAACCATTTTGCGGTGTCAGTTCCAGGTCGCCCGCTTCGGAAATGCGATAATGTTCAGCTGCTTTGAAGTCGGAATTCGATCCTTTCCCCGTCCAGTATTGGAACGTGGTTGGAGCCTCTTGATAGGCTTGCGAAAGTGTTTTACTCGCTGCGTTCGATAGAATCGATTGGAACGTTGAATCCGGGGACAACGCACGTCTCAGGAGATCTTCATCGCTCATTCTGTGCGCACCTTGAACACCAGCGCGTTCCAAACATTCCACCGCAAGATCACGCAAGCGAATGGAACGAAGCTCCAATGCTCCTGCAGCCGGTTTGATGATCGAACGACCTGCTCTCATCAGCAATCCATCCGTTGCCGCATCTCGGAACTTGTCTTGATCCTCCGCCCCAAACTCAATGCCAGATGGATGCGGCGCGCGGCTTTCGCGCTGCTTGGTTAAAATCGCATCTTTAACCTTTTCCAACGTGCTGCCATCCTGGATAAATGGATTCGCATCCAAACCAAAATCCCGGCAAAGTTGCGAGATCCCCGACACTCTGGAGCGCTCTGCTTCCATTGCCTGGCGTTTCAACGCCTCTGGATCAATTCCAGGCGGTGTATTTGCTGGAGCTCCAGCGCGTTCGCCGCCTTCAGGTGCCGGATTTCCTCCACCTGCTCCCGCTCCCGTATCAGGTGCATGCATTAAGCCTTGTGCGGCCAAAGCCAACATTTTTAATCCCTTCATTCCTTCATCCTCGCTTTCATCATTATGACTTCTTCCTACACCAACTGATGGATCAGCTGGCGTTGGTTCAACACTGATTTCAAATGGTTGCCACTTCAAAGCCACATAGGCCGGACCTGTAAAGCGTCCATTGGCCGATGATTTGCCCGCTTTGACCTCTTCCCAGCTGCTAACGGAATACCCAACGGAAACGCCCTTGATAATCCCTTTGAGCACTTTCTGAAATACTCGGTCGCTATCTTCATCATCATCGAATTTGACAAGCGCCCGAGCCTTCCGCTGCGAGCTGTCTAACCAGACCTTTTCAATGCTGCCAATTGGCATACGACCATACTTCGCATCACGGCCATGGGAAAACAGCAGTACGCCGACTTCCTCCAGGCGAGAAAGGTCAATCGCTTCCGGATCATGGCTTAATATTTCAGAACCGAAATAACGCTCGTATGGTGCTTCACTCGAAAACGAGAGCTCCACGGTGCGGTCCGATTCATTAACCGTGTCCCGCTGAAAGGTCAAGGTGCGTGTTAACGTTGACGGCTCCTTAGTTCTTGTCCTCGTCAAGATCGTCGGCATCTTCAGATTGTCCTTCACCGTCATCCTCCTTCAACAAATCCTTTTCATATTTCCGTTCCGCTGCCCGCTGTTTCAAAACGTCGCGCCAATCCTCACCCCGTTCTGCGCAAATTCTCGCGAGCGTGTCCTGATTGGTTTCCAGCGCTGTCTTGTTGGCGTTAGCTTCTTTGCCTGGATCGATCCAGTTATAACCTGGTGGTATCCAGACATGAGCGAGGTAATCTTTTTTGTTGCTGCTGTAATGAGGCAGTTCGAGTTGCCCTGTCAGGTGCATCGCGTCCAAAAATTCAAGATAGATCGGAGTAAGCACCTTTTTAATCAGCATTTTTTGCATTTTTTTGTATAGCTTCCGGTCCTCGATCAGTCCCTGTCGGGCGGAAGAGTAATTAACTTGAGATAAGTCACGCGACACCGCTTCATAGCTAAGACCGATTCCGGCTGAAGACAACCGAACCAACGTCGTAATAAACTCTTTCGAGTTGGAGGCTTGTCCTGCTGGTATGACGGCTTGAACCTCATCTCCAGGATTTAATTCGCCGATCATGCCCGGCGTTATGGACATCCCGCTGTAATCCTTACGATCCGTATTCGCGAATTGCGAAACCCCGCGTCCTGGACCGCCATTAGATGGTGTTTCTCGTTTGATAAAAACGGAAAGGCATGCCAACACCCGCTCCTTAATGGATACCGCCTCGATAAACTGATTCGCATCCTTAATTCGCGGTAAGGCCGTCGCGAGCTGCGACACTTCCCGGATTTGCTTTGGCGAATTTTTTTTGAATAAAAAAATGACGTCCTTCGCCTCAACCCGGACCGATTCTCCAGGCAGCAGCGTTTGGCCGTCTAACTTCTTGAAATGATATGCAACAGGCTTATTAAACTTGTCTAGCTCGATCCCTTCCACGATCCGATTGCCATTTTCCGTTGGAACGATCGTATTCAGATCATTCAAATCATCCACTGTACGCATTTGGATTTTGAAAGGAAATTTATCATCTTTTGTGTACACCTTGACGACAATGATTCCGCCATCCACGATATACCGTCGTAAAAGAGTTTCTTCAATCTCATCCAAGGATTGCGTTCCCGTGATATCCACATTCTCAGCTTTGCAAAACTCTTCCCATAGGTCCTCGATGGCATGGTTTATTTGACCATCCTCATTACCCGGTTTGGTATGCGGAATCTTCGCCTGAAGCATCATTCCACTTCCGACAACATTTCGTTCAAACGCTAATAAGATTGCACCGGCGATATCACTATTTCGTTCAAGGTCTTGTGCTCGATGTCGAACAAGCGTCCGTTCTCCCCGAGAGAGATTGTCATATCCTTCAGTGCCAGGATTCCAGTTACGATTCAAACGCCCTGTACTCCCGCTATCAAATGCGGATACCGCCGACCGCCAAGCCATTCGTTTATATGCCCATTGCGGACTGACCGTGGCAATGGACCGTTCTAGCCAATTCAGATTCATCACCTCCCTTCAAAGTAAACTGCTCGGAACATCCCGCCGTTTTCAATATCGGCGATTTCTCTTTCGAGGCGTGTCCGTTCCTCGTATAACAAGCCAAGATCTGCACGACGGAATGATTTACTCCCGATTCGATATTCTTGCGCCCCTCGCAATACTGCGCTAATCGCTGCGCGTACCTCAGCCAGTTCCATATTCAATTGTTCCAATCTTTCCAGCGGCGTCATAGCCATGAGCCTCCACCCCCTACCCAATTGTTATTCGCAGGCTTTACCGGGACATTTTCACTTCCTGCCGCTTTCTTCTCAGGCGTCTGTTCATACCGCATATACCGGATACCCAAACAATCCGCCGCGAATGCGGCATAAACTTCACAGTCAAGGTAATGGTTATCTGCATGGGCTGTTTTCTTGCGCCAAACCTCAATTTCCCGCTTTCCATGTTTCTCAATTACCTTTTCTTCAGCCGTGATTTGCTCCGCGTAATCCTCATCGCAATCGATATATACATACCAGCCACCGGGACCGTCCTCTTCTCGGTTTAATCGGCCTGAAATAAAGTCTTTATAGTAACCGCCGTCTACGAGATAAAGAGAAAGGCCAAAAACGCCTCGCTCCGCCCGGTCAATCTTGGTCAGGGTATACTTTGTTCGCAAAGGTGTGTTCGAACCCTTGATTGCAACAGCCCATTCCGGATTCTGAGCGCAAAAATCATAGGTTTCATCAGCGTTATATCCGGAGTCCACGGCACAAAGATTCACAAAGTATTCGGTCCCGTCCCTGGTGAAATAGGAGATGTTCATTGCATCTTCAATCTCCGCCCACGTTTCAACGACTCCATGGCGAATATTAGAGCTCTCCATTTTCTCGCCCCACGCACGGATCGTGTAATAAAACCGGTCTTTCTGCACGTCAACCCCGCCAGTTAACAGAATTGTTCGTTCCGGAACAACACCCTCTTCATAACCGCTCACCTTACTGAGCACCTTGCTGCTACTCAGTTTGACTTGCGTATTTTCCCAAGGTTCCGCCAGCCAAGAATTGATAAAGTTCATAAACTCTTCAGGCGTATTTTTTGACGATACAAATTCATACGCGACATCACCAAATCGAACCCACGGACTATAGATCGCATTCAAATGAAAGCCCGTCTTAATCCCTGGAACCGTGGAGCCGTTCTCTGATCGCCACTCGCCGCCGCGCAGCATGGCAGGTTTATGAGCATCCCGAATGATTTGCTCGCAATGTACGCATTGATAATGGGCCGTTTCCTTGATTTTCTCCCGATCCAGACTCTTATTGTAAATAATTTGTTTGTACTTAAATGTCTGGAAATAACCACAATGCGGACAAGGAACGTAATAATGCATACGAACATCCGCCGTCAGCCAGGCTTGCCATATCGGCCCACCTTTCAGCGTCGGCGTTGAAGTCTGCATGATCTTTTTATTAAACGGAAAGGTTTTGGTCCGCTCCCGTGCCAACGCCCTCGGGTCAGCCTCTTTTCCGGAATTTTTCGGGTACTTGTCCACCTCATCCATGAACAAATATCGAATGGCCCGGCTAGAAAGCGACGCCGGACTGTTCGCGCCTGCGATAACGGCGTACATTCCGTTGAACTGGAGCTCCAGAAGCTTGCTGTCCTCTTCTTTAAAGCGCTCATTGAGGGCTGGGCTTAACCTGATCATCGGTTGTAGCCGGTTCTTGGAAGTAAACTCGGCCAAATCGAGCATCGGATAAACGATGAGCGCCGGGCTTGGATCTTGGGCAATGGTATACCCGAACATATTGTTGAGGCTTTCAGTGCCGCCGACCTGGGTCGGTTTCACAAAAATGATTTCCTCAATCCGAGGATCAGTGAATGCATCCATGATGCCCCGAAGATATGGCGTGCGTTCCGTCCTCCATGGGCCAGGTTCGGCGGATCTCTCATCGAGAATTCGATTACGATCAGACCACTCTGACACCGATAGCTTTTCCGGAGGCCGCAATACGTCAAGGCCAGCGTGCAACCATTCCGGCCAATGCTCATCAGTCCTTTTTGGCATCGTACACACCTCGGACAGACAGCTGGAGCAAAGCGGCGTTTGTGGTATCAGCAATATTCTGTTCGATCAAACGAACTTGTTCCGGTTCCAGATACGGCGAAATCTCCATTGCAATCTTGCGGCTGAATCCTCCCATCGATCGTCGAAGAGAAATAAAAAAACGCTGGAGCTCACTCACAACGTCTTCGCGTCTAATGTATTCACCTTTGGAGATAGCATTTTTCAATGTTGCCGCTTCGGCCTGCTGCTCTTTCAGCTGCGCTTCATATTTCAGCTTTTGTTGGGATAATGTCATTCCTTCTTCGTCGTCCGGATTCTTCTTCACGCCCCGGTTATCCGTCACCCATTTGATGGTGTCTTTTAACGAGTACCATCCTCGGGCCTTTTTGGGCATTCCGTTTCGCTCCCATTGTGCAATCGTATTGCGGTGAACATTGAACACTTCGCAAAGCTCAGAAGTCGCGATACATAAGGCTCCGTCGATCATTTTCGCTCTCACTTTTTCACCCATATAACCCCCTCCTTTTTGCACAATGCATAGTGTGCAATTTTTATAAAATTCGGTGGAATGCCGGGCTCACTCGTACCCGCATAGGCACCCACCCCCTGGGAAGGACCCGCGACCCAAAAAACCGCGAGGCCGCGCCACGATTGGGCTCTCAGGCTTCATCACCTTCTATATATGAACTGAATGGCCTCTTCTGCTCTCTAAGTTATTCATATCTTAATAAAGAGCATAACTCATTCAGGTTGATTTCTTCTTACTCTCCCAAGGCTTTCAGCTTCTTTCATGGTTTGAGTTCCACACTCATTCAATGAAGGGATCTCTATAAACCAAAGTCATTCATGGCCGCATCCATCATGTCCTGATCCATGCCAATATACCTCATCGTAATGCTCCTGTCTGAGTGGTTAAGCAAGTTCTGAACCAAGGTGATATCCTTTTTCTTTTGGTACATGTGGTAGCCGAACGTCTTCCTAAGAGTATGGGTGCCGATATCCACGAGGCCAAACTCTTTGGCTGCTGCCTTCATAATCTTATAGGCCATGTCCCTTTTAATCGGTTTATTCTTCCCGCCTTGCCTGGAGGGAAAGAGAACATCCTCCGGATTCATATTGGCGATGTACCTTTTTATCTCTCGCTTCAGTACCGGTGGAATCTTCATTATCTTTCGCTTCCCGGTCTTCATCTCTGTCATGACGAGATATTCGCCCATCACGTCTTTGACTTTAAACTTAAGCATGTCTTGGATACGCAAACCGGTATTAATGCCGAATACAAACAACATGTAATTCCGATGGGATTGTTGCATCAGGAAATCTTTAATCGCTTCAATCGTTTCTTGATCTCGTATCGGTTGAACAAAATTCATATCACCACCTCACAAATTCCCAAGCGTTTGGGAATATCTCTTTTAGATACTTTAGAAAAGCCAACCCTTTCTTTTCATGGATCGCTTATCCTTATTAAGACAAACAAACATCTCTGGATCTATGTCCCCAATTACAACATGGTTTTTCAGTATCGATTAATCCAACACTGTATGTAATTCGGAATCGCTCCTGTAACCAATTTTGGTTAGCTTACTTATTGCAGCAACATTTTCTACAAACTTTATAAGAATGAGCTTCAGTTCCTTCAGCGGAAATAAAAAAAGTCGCCTTTAAAGGCGACTAGTCAACGTCATCATCCGAATTTTCTAATAAAGCAGGGTGTTTTTCCTTAAGGAATTTATCGAAGTTTGTTTGGATTCTTAGTGCTTTCATTTTTGCATCAATAATCTCCAATAAACTCTTACCTTGCTCTATCGCTTTGAAATCCTTGATATTGATATCGATAATATGTGTTCGATCCTCTAGTTTCTCCCTGAGTAAGAAAAGCTTCCTCGTTAACCCAGAAGCTGAACTCCAATTACTCCCCGCAAGGCCATAGTAAGAAAAAAGAAGACCAATTTTAGATTGATTTGAGGCAAGAAGTGTAAAGAACTTTCCAACCCATGTTACACCAATTTTTTTATTATAGTTCTTACATTCTGAGAGAAACATTTCCCCAGGAAGTGTAATAAATTTCTTCAGGTCTCTTCCGATGTGATTTAGCTCAAGCAGCTGGTCGATTTCATTGGTGGTGTTCCTTATATTCTCATACACGTTAAATATACTTGATTTTTCGAGAAGAAATGTCACCAAATGTTCAAGGGCTTTCCCCTTTTCTCCTGTAGTTGCTTTACCTGATCCTTCATGTAGCTTAATTAGCTTTTCAAGAAGTACTTTATATTCATGTTCGTCTTTTTCATCAAGCCTTGTGATTTCTCTAAACCTCGTCTTCTCATCAGCATACTGACTTAAGAAATATTCTTTAATTGAAAGCCCGACATCACCCATCAATGATCACCTTGTAAATAACTATGCTGTCTTTAATTGGATCTAACTCAGTTATACATTCTTCACATTCAACATATTGTGGCAGCTGGTTAATCGTTTCGTATCCGATCCCTGTAAATCTCCTACAATTTCTACAATATAACTCGTAATGCGGTTTTATTATCCCCAGGTCTTTTACAGTTTCTAGAATGCCATAAACTTCACTCATTGGGATATCAAGATGCCTAATAATTGCACCTGGGTAAATATAATCCCCTTTTTTATACGACTTGATCATCGAGAGTAAGCTCTCTAGCTTGCTCGGCGTTAGCTTTTTCGATTTTTCTAAGCTCTTTCTGATTTTTAATAATATACTCGGTGACATAATCCATCTTCTCCATCTCAGAATGACGACCATAATACTGTAAAATTGTATAATCTTCATCTGTGACACCGAACTTGAACTTCACTTTAGTCTTGTCGCTTTTCCAAACCAAAGTAATCCATGGTAAGTCCGCGAGCGTTTCGGTTTCAGTAACGAAGGTTTCAAGCAACTTTTTTATTTCTGGGCTATTATCAAAGAGTTCTTTATTAGCACTCATCAATTCCTTCAATTCACCGAGTAAAGGAAGAACGTAATTTTCATTGATTCCATTCTCAAGAATAGCTTTTCCACCTTTTTGGAAACTCATTGATTGAGCATCTACTACTACTTCTGGTTGTTTATTTTTTCTGATGTATTCAATAACCGGAGGAAAATTAACTGGTTTAAAGGAACATTGAAGTTTTTTTGCAAACCAATCTAAAACAGAGCCGATTTGCGATTCATAAAATAATTCAGATGGTCTAAACATCGCGCTCGCACTATCTAATCGGACTTCAAGGATATTCATGTGTTTAAAATAAATACCCAGCATTGGGTACTTAATTTGCTTTTTTTCTCCCGATCCAGGAACATGACCACTCAGAACTTTACTAAACTTAAACATAAAGACATTACCAATCACAAAAAGGGTTGGCTTGGCAACGCCTTGTAATATATTGGTAGAGAAATCGTGTTTGTAACTAGGACTTACAAAGTCGTTGATTTCCCCTTTATCTAGCAAGTCATTAATTAGATCTTCCTTTATTTGATTAACATGAAAAAATGCAGCGTATTTATACGATTTATAGAATTCGTTCCGCTCAATATGCTTTACTGCTTTCTGTTCACGGTCAATAGCCAATGAAAGTCGATCAATCGTGCTTTCTACCTCTGATAGATCAAGGATGTCTTCGGATCGGGGTGTCTTTCTTTTTCTTAAAAGCAAAACCTCTCCCTTCTCCATATTCTTTAGCAAGCCGTCTTGTATATACTTTGGATATCCTTCAGATATCGTCGATGTTAATAACTTTTTGTAAGAGGACTCAGAATCATTAACATTTTCTGCTTCAAATATATCCGTCATATAGACCACCTGTTTTATCATTTTGGGTAATTCTTCCTAAAATAATAACACAGATTATAGAAATAGGAACCCTTTATCAAAAAGTTTTGGGGAGATAGAAAAAACAGTCACGTTTTTTAGTAGCTATACTATCCCTCTGGCATTCTTTTCGGATACAAGTTTGCTTAGTGCCGGTCCAGGCCCCCCACTCACAGCCTCTGCATTTCTCGGGCTGTTGGAACATTGATTCGTCTTGGTTCGGCTTCATATGGAAGCTCCTTCGTATATTATTAAGGCCTTGATAGGATTCGAACCTATCTAATCCTTGAAGGCCATGAAGAATCCGTACTTCTATCCCGCCCGGATGGAGCGGTTTCGGGGCATCGAACCCCACCTCACACCGAACCCCTGACGATGAACGTCTAAGGATGATTCGTTCCATCCCACAGCGCGGCCGAGTTCCTACCGCGATAACGGGCAGTAGGCACACCGGAGAGGTTGAACTCCTCTCTATGTGCCTACTGTATAGCTAATCAACCGCCACTTTGGCGTCAAACCGCCGTCATTACTGCGTCAGTTAACCGTCACTTTTTCCGATGATTCCGCATAGCTTCAAATGTTCCGCAATCGTATCCACACCGACCCCTATTCGGCGATCAATCGTTTTTTCACTGCGCCCATGCTCCGACCAGAAAGCATCTATCGTTCCAGAATATTTAACACCTTTGATGTACCTGTGTTCAAAAATCCTTTTTACTTCTTCATCTATAATCAGCCCAACAGCAACATTAATTTCATCTAATATCCGACCGCCTTCATTTAAAACTTTCTGCTGCTGGGGCGTTAAACTTTCTGGATCTCTCCGCCTCACATCATTAACCTGACGGGAAAACTTTGGATAGTTGGTCAATAGCTTTTTTACAGTTTTACGTTCGGCTTCTGTCACGCTCGGGTATATTTCCATTTGAATCACCGTTGCCCCCATACTTGGCTCCTTTCTTTCATATTCATGATTTGGCCTCTCCCAACGCATGTTGAGCAAACGTTTCAGCTTTGGACCATCGGATCTGGCCTTCGCTTCCTTTACGATCAATCGGTATATAACCCGCTGACAATATTCCTTCTTTGACTTCTATTTTCTCAAGCCGGCGCAACAAACCGTTTCGATATACGTATGTTCGACCAGTCTTTAATTTATCGATCCTCATGCTATGCCTCCTTGATCTCATCCCGTTTAGACACCCAGGCAAACCCGAACCCTTTACGTAGTGGGTCTTCAATTATGTAAGCCACCCCTTTTGGGACATACATGCCTGGTTCAATCCGCAATACTCCGAATCTGGTTTCTATCGTCTGATTTTGAGAAATCGGAGCTGATGGACAAACCATCAGCTTCAAGTTCTCGATTTTGCTTCCTTTTTGAATCACCCGATGTAACGCATCATCGACCATTTGAGCTGCTTTCGGGATCAGCGTACTCATTTCGCTTTTTCTGACATTCGTCCAAGCAGGCCAGAAACTGCATTCAAAAATCTAGCATGTTCATCAGGTGCTGTTGTTTTGATTTCATATAATGCACCGAGCAGATTATCAAAGTCCTTGACTACTGTTTCGAAAATAACAGCGAACTTTGCCATTGCCTTGTTTTCATTTCGCTTCACTTGTTCGCGCAGCTGGGCCAATTCTTTCTCTACATCTTCCGGTACCTTTTCGATAATTTCAGGCGCTGGGATATCAATCGGTTTGGCCTTGAGTAGTTTTTCAAGCTCCTTGATTCTCTTCTGGTTGTCCACCAACTCAGACTCTTTTTCGTTGAGTTTCTTCTGAATCGCGTTAATTTGATCGACATCTCCAATTTTATGAGCTGCTTCCAGATCGGACTTGTAACGCTCGGCCAGTTCATAGTTCATGCCGTTCTGTTTCTGCATTTCGGCTAAGCTGCTTTCCACCTTCTCGCGTTCCATTCGTTCATACTCCGTCTGCTCATTAGCCTTTTTCAGCTGCTTCTCCAGCGCCTTTTTCTCTTTGATCAAGGTTTGAAGTTCTCTCGTTGAAAGATCCTCTACCTTGTTCTCTTCCGCGAAGGATTCCCGTTCCTCGGCTGGAATGGAGAGCAGCGCGACCGCCTGCGTGTAACTTAAATTAGCAAGCGTTTGGGAATTCTCATACTCTTCGGATACTCGCATGAAATTGTTGGCCGTTGACTGACTGTAGTTCACGTTGTCCTGGAGCCAGCCGCCCCATTCACCGTGCGCAACAAGTTCCTTTGCTTCTTTTAACTTTCTACCGATATCGATAGCGGATTGAAGGACATACTGCCTTGCTTGTTGGTCAATGGATCTAATCTCAGCAGCGATAACTTCAGGTGAACGTAACATAATTTGCGTTGTCATACGGCAACCTCCTGGCGGCTATTTAGTTTGATTCTGGATTTTTTCTTTTTTGTAAGCTTCTCTTTAACGAATGCTTTAACGAAGGCGACAACTTCATGAGTCATATCGTTGTTCTTGAACCCCCTGCATTGGACAATCTTGCCCTTTTGAATCTCCAAGGTGTAAAACGGCTTGTCCGGTTCCTCTGCCTTTCGGATAAAGAAAATATCGCAGTACCCTGTCGCGTATCTTTCCGAATATCTGCCCACACAATGTTTAAGCATTTTACCTTCGTCAAAGAGTTCAATCGTTGATTCTGCTGGTCGTAAAATGAGACCATACTTTTCAAATCGGAATGATTCAAGAATCGAAACTCGTTTAGCGACTTTCTTGTTCAACGCTTCATCCGCTTTCATTTTGATCTGTTTCCTCAACTTGTCATGCGCTTCATGAAGATCGTTCGGGAATAGATTTCTATCCTCCCTGATATCGATATTCAATTCCAGGCAATCTAAGCGGTAATCTCGCCAATCCGTGATAACATTCGCTGCACGCTTATAGTGATCACCATGATTCCGTATCTGCTTTAACACGTATTTGTAAATTGCTTTCTCGGTAGTCAACCTGAGTAGCTCTTTAAGATAGTCCTGGTAGATCGGCATTTCAAGATCCGCCGCCAATATCGACTCTACCACCCCTAACCCCATGTCCTTTTTTCGATTTTTTTGATAAGTTCTCAGTGCCTGAGGGGATACTTCCAAACCTGACTTGCGGATCTCGTTCAATTCCGCTTTGTTCAGCCTGAGTACATCGAATATCGTTTTCCCATTCCAATTGATTGCACCATATGTTTTATCTCTGTAGAGCTTGGCCCACACCATGGAGGAAAATCCGGATTTGGTCAGGTATTCGATGCAAGGATAACGTGCAGCTAAGTCGAAAAACTCGGTCATATCGCTGATGTATGCACCGTTGTCGTACTTGGTGTACTGCTCCCAAGTGCAGTATTGAAACGGCGTGCCCTGTACAGCTTGGCGAATGTTTTTCACGGACATATGCTTCTTCCAACTTCCATACTTATATTCCCCATCAAATGCCGAACGTAGCTTTTTAGGCTGTTTCATTGAGTAGCTAAAATAGGTGCTGTTTCCCGATTGAAACAAGTACATATGACTGGAATTGTATTTGGTGATCACTTCTTTGAAGTCACCGCTATAATCCCGATAGACGCTAATCACCCTGGCCGTTATGGCTTGGTTGTCTTGCACAGACTTTTCGTACCAGACCAGCACCGCAGTATCACACATGAATTTTCTGCCGATCCCCGCCGACCGGACGCCACACTTGGATTTACAGTTCAGACATATAGCAAGTTCTACTTGCTTGTGACGCAATCTCTCCAATGGGCGATGTTGCTTTTTGCAATGTGTACAATAAGCAAACTGCACCTTTGCGACCGTTTTAATAAACAAGTACCGGCTTTCCTTAAAAACGTTGTCTGTCACATACCGTTCCAACTGAGCGCTGATCTTCTCCGGGAAATGGGCTTTGAATTCTTCATATTTCATCGCCATCACCTCACATGAAGTCGTCAAGCTTCACATCGAATCGTGAAACTTCCGGCTCTGGTTGAATGGTTTGCACGGCTTGGACAGGTTGCCCGTCGATCTCGAAGTATTTCAAGACAATTGCATAGCCTTCAGCATCTGTTAACATGGCCATGCCGTTTGATTGTTTCTTTTTTGCTTCGTTTTTCATAGCTTCCAAGCTCTTGGCAATGCTCTTGCCTTTATCCAGAATCTTCTCCGCGCATTCTGGATGGGCTTGTACATGTTGAATCAAAAAATTTCCGATTACCTGGATGTATGGATTGCTCTGGCTGCCTGTGATCTCGTCTTGCAGTTTCTTCACTGCTTGTTCCATCTCAGTTCACCCTTTCGATTTATCTCTAACTCCATCGCCTCTTCGGCGTTTAAGCACTCGTAATTCCAGCTCGTTCACTTTGCTTATATCGATCTGCTCTATGAACCTGGGCCATATCGGCACATATCGGTAACTGCTGAGTTCGCTCGAGCAATATACGTATGCAGCTGGCTTTTCCTTTTCACCTACTGGACAACCTAATTGAGTGCAACGTGTGTACGTCAGCAAAATGTCTGCAACCGGTTCAGGAGCGCTCACCCATTTACCTTCCCACACCCATTTGCCGTCGATTTCGACCTGTCGAGGTATGAGGCATGGCATTCTGGACGCTTGCGCCTGAGCTTTGTTCAGCCATAACCTACGCATCTGGTTTATCCGACATCTGACGAGCAAACTCCATCATCTCGGCCATTTGTTCATCAGTTATATGATTGTCAGGTGGCGGTTCGTTAGTCATGATTGGAATTGACGGTTTGCCTGATTTACTTTGGGAGCCTGTCCGTTTCTTTGGCTGCTCCTTCGTCCAAGGTTCATCAATCCCCTCAGCTTTCCAGTTCTTTAAAATGCCTTCTACGTAGGATATCTTTCGTTTACCGGCTACTACAGATCGCTTCATTGCCTCACATATCCAACGTTCACCGTATGTAATCAACATGTCGTCGATCTGGTCTTTGATCACAGGACTAATGGTCCCGAAGCCTTCATTTTCAAACATTCTATAAGGATTCATTTCAAACTCAGGACGACTACTACCGACTGGATTGATCGGGTTTGGTTCTGTTGGTTGTTGTTCGGTTTGGTATGGTTGGTTAGGTTCGGTTATGTTGTGTTGGTTGTGTTGGTTAGGTAGCCCCGTGACTCCTTCATTCGTCACGGTTGTGTCACGCGCGACGAATGCGTGACGGTCATCTGATTGTTTAGCCTTTTCCCGTGACTTTCGTTTCCGTTGAGTGTTTTGCTCTCGTTTTTCAATGAGTCGGCCAGCATAATTAAACCAGTCATGTATCAGAAGATGTCCGTTGTCCTGATCGATGAACCTTGCATCTGTAAGCACGGAGAGCAATTGATCGGCATCACCCTCCCACTGCATGGCATCTGCGATATCATCAGGTTCAAACTTTGTTAAATCACCATCTGGGGCATAGTCCATGGCCCAATACCAAAGCAAATGAAGAAGTCCGACCATAGTAGGAATAGATACCTTAAGCTTACGAGCACATCTTTTGGTTTTAGGGTGTCCGGGTAAAGACTGGTGACTTTCTATCCACGCCAAAAACGTGACCTCCTTCCGTCTGCTGCTGCATGTATCTGTGACATGCTCTTGTTGTCACGGCTATGTCACGTGTGACGGATGCGTGACATAGCCTAGTAAATCCTGAATAATTTCACGACGACTTGTTGAGCCATCTCAAATTTGGTATAATCGATGTACAAAATTTTTAAAAAGTTCCGACTTAGATCACGTTTCCCAGACGTGATCTTTGTTCTTTTTTGGGTATTCTATTGCATGGCTCCGGTTCTTCCGCCGGATCAATGCGCAACAAAGTCCCTTTTAGTGACCTGATTCTTTGATCCAATGAAATCATTAATTTAAGATCTTTAGCGGCTTCCGCCTCCATAAATTCGCGGTATAGAGAGTTGAGTTCTTTCCTGATCGAGCGGCGTTTCTTGTCCCTACTAGAAAATACATCCTTCAAGATTCTGCCTCCTTTCTCCGTAACTCTGCTTCCAACCTGGCGGCCTCATTGCTCATCAGGTCAAAGCCAGCATCATTCAACAAATGTCCATGAATTAATAACTTACGGATTTCATTCAGCCTAGAAGTTGCAGCACATCGTTGTTCTAAACGCTCAGGAGACAATTTATTTGCCCCCTTGCTCATAAAGCCAATGTTGTAAAAACTCTCTCGTTTCACGAACTGGAAAATACCACTTTCCACCGATTTTCACCTTAGGGAACCGCTTATCATTAAAAAAGTTATCCTGAATGGTATTCCAGCTCATGCATGTCCGTTTTTTTAATTCTGAGGAATCCCAAAAGACATATTCGGCATCAATTTCTTTAATTAACTCCGTTATACGTTCTCTGCATAGCTTCTTTACCTCCGATTCATCTATATTGATTTCGAGTAATCCGTTCATTTCAATTCCTCTCCTTTATCTTGGGTAACACTCTGAACTCCAGATCCAGAGCGTCACAAATTTTATTTAGTGTTGTTTCATTCCATCTTCTGCTGCCATTGAGCAAGTTGTGCATATACTGTGGCGAACAACCTATTAAATGAGCCAGCTCTGATGGATTAAGCCCTTTACTATCGATAATCGGTTTTACTTGTTCTGAAATACTCATCATTAATCACCTCCTTGTTTAAATATTAATCTAATAGATTAATATAATCAAACGAAAAATTAATCAAATAGATGCATTTTCAAGCATTTTCCTTTATTAATCCTATTGTTTAATTTATTTGCTCATTTTTTCGTCCATTTGCTCCATTTTTAATCTATTTGATGTTTGTTTATTAATCTATTTGTTGATAATATATAATCATCAATTAGTTTAAAGGGGTTTTGGAAAATCATGCCTGGTTATCCCAATAGAATAAGAGAGCTAAGAAAACTCAAGGATATTAGCGGTGTGGATGTTGCCGAATATCTTGGAATTACTCCACAATACTTATACAACCTAGAAAAAGGAACACGATCTTTGAGTACAGAAATAGCATCTAAGTTAGCTGAATACTTCAATGTATCAGTTGATTATCTTTTAGGTCGATCAGTTGAGAAATCGTCAGAATCAAACCCATTAGAAATTCCAGAATGGGCTTCTGCAAAAGACATAGCTGACTTCAAAAAAATGCTTGAGGATGATAAACCTGTCATGTTTGATGGGGTTCCCATTGAGGGCGAAAAACGTCAACGAGTGTTGGATGTTTTAACGGGGCTGTTTTGGGAGGCAAAAGAATTAAACAAAGAAACTTACGGTAGAAAGAACAACAAAACTAAAGACACCTCAAACGACAACAAAGAGTAGGTGGTTCAGTTTGGATACTACTATTCATAAACTTGTACGAAAGTTTAAGACAAATGACCCCTTCGAGATTGCCAAAGGATTGAATATTCTGATTCGATATGCAGAGTTTGATGAAGGTACACGAGGACTATACTACCGAAAGCTAAGGCGAAGGTTTATCGTAATTCACAACGGTTTAGACGAGCAATGGCAAAAGGTAGTTTGTGCTCATGAACTCGGGCACGATAGGTTACACCCAGGCATAAGCCGTTTCTGGCTTGATGAGCACACCTTTTTTAACGCCGGAAAATTTGAAAAACAAGCTAATGTTTTTGCACTGAAACTCCTTACCTATTCGACTAACCAAAACGAAGATGAATCCTTAGAAAATTATCTTCTTCGTTGTGGTATTCCAAAAGAACTTCATAACCTCTATTCATAACCTTGCGCTTTCACCGCTGCAAGGCGGTTTAACATACATATTAAGGGGAACTGGCGTTCCTATGGAGGGAATTGAATGGCAAATTTCAAGAAACACAGTACAGGCTGGGAATACCGAGTGAAATATAAAGATCCCTTCACTCAGAAATTCAGAGAAAAATCACAAAGAGGTTTCCTCACAAAAAAAGAAGCGCAGTTGGCTGCTGCTGATTTTGAGAAGAAAATCAATGAAGGTTTTGAACAGACCGATGATATTGAATTATCTACTTTTCTCCAAAATTGGCTTAAAGAATACAAGGAGGGGACTATTAGGAAAAACACGTTGATTTTGCATCAGAATAACATTGATAATCACATCGTTCCATATTTCAAACAAATTAGAATTAAAGACATCAAACCAATTATGTATCAGAAATTTCTAAACTCCTTAACAGAAAGCAACTACAGTAAAAGAACTGTTGAATTGGTTCATGCCACAATGCATAATGCTATGGAAAAGGCTGTTACTCTTTGCAAAATCGAAAAAAATCCTTGTAATGGAGTAACCATCAAAGGACATAAAAAGGAACAATCTGTACAATTCATTGAATCTTGTGATATTCCCAAATTTCTACAATCTGCTCATCAGTATGGGTACATCTATTGGATTTTCTTTAAAGTGCTTATTGAGACTGGAATGCGAAAAGGTGAAGCAGCAGCGTTGCAATGGACAGACATTGATTTCAAGAATCAAACTATTAATATTAGTAAAACCCTTGATTTTAGTGCTAAAGAAAATGAGAGCCTATTCGGGGATACAAAAACTTTTAATTCAAAAAGAACAATACGAATGAGCAAGTCACTTGTAAACGATCTGAAGTATCATCTGAATTATCAAAATCAAAACAAGCTAGCACTAAATAATGTTTACAGACACGATCTCAACCTAGTTCTTTGTAAAGATGATGGAAAATTCATTCCTAAGTCTTCACTCTTTAATTCATTCTCAAGAATCCTAAAGCGCGCAGGCATACCCAGCATGCCAATACACGGTCTTAGACATACACATGCTGTACTAATGCTTGAATCTGGAGTTGATATGAAATATGTCCAGGAACGTTTAGGTCACGGAAGTATACAAATAACCTCTGATATTTACGCTCACATCTCCAAAAAAATCGAAACAGACAACATGGAGAAATACGAGAAGAATAATAATTTCGGGGGCATTTCGGGGGTGAAACAAGAATAGCTATCATTCCACACCACCTGCCCCCAAAAACAAAAAACCCTCACGCCTTACGGCGCAAGGGATTCCTCTATTAATACATTGTAATGTACTGATCGCGTTCCCATTGGTGAACTTGCGTTCTGTACATATCCCATTCGATCTCTTTCAGCTCGTAGAAGTGAGCCAGCGCATGGTCACCGAGTGCATCGGAAATGACTTCGCTGCGGATCAATTCGTTGAGCGCTTCCTTCAGGTTTGCCGGCAAGCTTGGGATGCCTTCCTCGATGCGCTCTTCTTCCGTCATCACGTAGATGTTGCGGTCGATCGGTGCCGGAAGCGACAGCTCACGCTTAACGCCGTCCAAGCCAGCTTTCAGCATGACAGCCAGAGCCAGATACGGATTCGCAGCCGGATCCGGGTTACGCACTTCGATGCGCGTGCTCAGACCGCGGGATGCTGGAATACGAATCATCGGGCTGCGGTTACTTGCAGACCATGCCACGTAGCAAGGTGCTTCGTAACCAGGCACGAGACGCTTGTACGAGTTCACCGTCGGGTTCGTGATCGCAGCAAACGCGCGTGCATGCTTAAGAATACCCGCCATATAGTTCCGAGCCGTTACGCTCAGGCCAAGCTCGTCGCTCTCATCAACGAACGCGTTCTCGCCGCCTTTGAAGAGCGATTGGTTGCAGTGCATGCCGGAGCCGTTTACGCCGAATAGCGGTTTTGGCATAAACGTTGCAATCAGCCCATGCTGACGAGCGATCGTCTTAACAACCAATTTAAAGGTTTGAATCTGGTCAGCCGCTTTGATCGCATCTGCGTACTTGAAGTCGATTTCGTGCTGGCCAGGCGCAACCTCATGGTGAGAAGCTTCGATTTCGAAGCCCATCTCTTCCAGCGTCAGCACGATGTCACGGCGGCAGTTCTCGCCGAGATCCGTAGGCGCCAGGTCAAAGTATCCGCCTTGGTCATTCAGCTCCATCGTCGGATTGCCTTTTTCGTCGGTTTTGAACAGGAAGAATTCCGGCTCCGGACCGACATTCATGGAAGTGAAGCCCATCTCTTCGGCTTCCTTCAGTGCTCTCTTCAGAATGCCGCGCGGATCTCCCGCAAACGGGGTGCCGTCCGGCATGTAAACATCACAGATCAGACGTGCGACGCGATCCTCGGATACCCAAGGGAAGATCATGAAGGTATCCAGATCCGGGTACAGGTACATATCGGATTCCTCGATACGCACATACCCTTCGATGGAAGAACCGTCAAACATCATTTTATTATCAAGCGCTTTAGGCAGCTGGCTTACCGGAATTTCAACGTTTTTGATCGTTCCCAGCAAATCTGTAAATTGCAAGCGGATAAATCGAACATTTTCTTCTTTGGCGATGCGTAGAATGTCCTCTCTGGTATAACTCACTTTATCCTCTCCTTTTTAAATAAAAAACTAGGCTCCATGAAGAATGACAGCATGGCAATCCTTATTTATTAAAAAACCGGGATAATTCCCCTTGAATCAATGAAACCTGACCCGGTCTTTTAGCGGTAATCAATTCCTGCTTCAGCAACCGGCGCAGCTGCGACTCCGACATCTCACGGCGTCTGTTCTCCGTATCCGGCGTAATGACGGTAGCCTCTTCAGACTCTTTCGTGACCGGGTTCATGACTTGCTTAATGCCGGCAATGTTCACGCCTTTTTCAATCAAAGCCTTAATCTCTAGCAGTCGCTCCACATCATTGAAGGAAAACAGGCGTTGGTTGCCCGACGTACGGGCTGGGACAATTAAATTATGCTGCTCATAATAGCGAATTTGTCTGGCAGATAGATCCGTAAGCTTCATAACAATGCCTATCGGAAATAACGCCATATTCCTCCGAATCTCATCACCCATATCTCATCAACCTTCCAAGTGGTTATTCTGATCCTATTGTACATTTCCTGATCAGCCACGTCAACCGCATGTAAGGATAACTTACAATAGTTTACGATCTTTCATGCTTTGGAGTGCCATAAGTACCCCATATTTAACATGAGAATAAGTCAAACCACCCTGCATGTAGCCGATATAGGGTGAACGGATAGGCGCATCCGCGGACAATTCCAGGCTTCCTCCCTGAATGAACGTGCCTGCCGCCATGATCACCGGATGCTCATATCCCGGCATATCCCAAGGTTCGGGAACCACATGGCTGTCCACGGCAGCGGCCCGTTGAATCCCTTGTACAAAAGCGATCAGATGTTCCGCTCCGCTAAAAGATACCGCCTGGATCAAATCGGTACGCTCATCCTGCCAGCCCGGCTTGGTCGTAAATCCCACGGCTTCAAACATCGCAGCAGCATAGACGCTTCCCTTAATGGCTTGCCCGACGGTGGAAGGTGCCAGGAATAAGCCCTGATAGATTCCTCGGGTTGTTCCCAGCATTGCCCCTACTTCACGTCCGATTCCGGGTGCAGTCAACCGATACGCCGCCTGCTCGACATAGGCTGCTTTGCCGCATATGTAGCCGCCGGTTTCGGCAATGCCGCCGCCAGGATTTTTGATTAGGGAACCCGCCATCAGATCAACGCCGACCTCCGTCGGTTCCAGACGCTCCGTAAACTCACCGTAGCAGTTATCCACAAACACGATTACATCCTCGCGAATGGACCGTATACGGCTTACCATCTCGCCAATCTGGGCAACGGTAAACGAAGACCGCCAATCATATCCCCGGGAACGCTGGATACCGATAACTTTCGTTGAAGGCGCGATGGCACTCTCAACCCGCTCCCAATCAATGTCCCCTTGTTCTGTCAGGGCCACCTCACGATAGCCGATACCGAAATCGCGCAGCGATCCGGTGCCGTCCCCGGGCTCGCCAATGACTTTATGCAGCGTGTCGTAGGGACGCCCTGTAATATACAGCAGCTCATCTCCCGGTCGTAATACACCAAACAAAGCCGTCGAGATCGTATGGGTTCCCGAAGCAAAATGGGGCCGGACCAAGGCTGATTCGGCTCTGAATACGTCAGCGTAAACTTCATCCAGCACTTCACGGCCACGATCATTATAGGCATAGCCGGTGGAACCCGCAAAATGGAAATCACTCACCTGAAATTTCTGGAAAGCATCAATGACCTTCCACTGATTAAAATCAACAATGGTGTCAATCTCCCGTATACGCCGACTGATTTTGGACTCAATCTCACTGCTCAATTCAAGTATATCTTGCGAAAATCTTGCCATGACAAACTGCTCTCTCCTCTTATACACATGATGTCTCACATCTTAACACATATTTTTGTTACATAGAACTCATCAACGTTTCAAAACCGCCCCGAACACGCAATATAAGCCCCTGAACAGGGGCTTATGCGCATTTACTACCTATGCTTAAGATCCATTCTGAACGTACTCATGAAGCAAATAACCCATCTTTTCATAATCCGCTTTATTGATCCGGACCTCATAGAGGATATCATTCTCGTCAAAAGACTGCTCCAGGACGTCTCCGACCCGGTATACTACCGAGTTCAAATCGCCGCGGTCGGCCGGAATCCGGAACGTGACGTTGCCTCCGGAGAGCCGGTCCTGAATCGCTTCGCGCACCGATTCCAAATCCTGATCAACGTACGCACTGATCTTTAATTGCCCCTCACCCGTCGGCAGCATTTCCAGCTGGCCCGGCTCACATGCATCCTTTTTATTAAACAGGACGATTTGAGGTTTATCGGCGGCTCCCAAATCCTGAAGAATGGACTGAACCACCGCCATCTGTTCGTCCCGCATAGGTGAAGAAGCATCCACGACATGAAGGATCAGATCGGCTTCGTTTGCTTCTTCCAGCGTCGCACGGAACGCAGCCACCAGATCATGGGGAAGATTCTGTATGAATCCTACGGTATCCGTAAGCACGACTTCTTTGCCGCTTGGCAGCTCCAGCACGCGCGAAGTGGGATCCAGCGTCGCAAACAATTGATTTTCGATGTAAACGTCTGCGGCCGTTAACCGATTCAACAAAGTCGATTTGCCGGCATTGGTGTAACCGACAAGCGCAACCTGCACGGCCCCGCTCTTCTTCCGGCGTTCCCGATGGAGCTTCCGATGCCGGGTGACTTCATCCAACTGCCGCTTCAGATCGCTGATTCTGTCGCGAATATGCCTGCGGTCGGTTTCGAGCTTGCTCTCCCCCGGTCCGCGCGTCCCGATTCCCGCTCCGAGCCTGGACAGATTTTTGCCATGTCCCGATAACCTCGGGAGCAGGTACGTAAGCTGGGCCAGCTCCACCTGGATAATTCCCTCACGCGTTTTCGCCCGCTGCGCGAAAATATCCAGAATCAATTGAGTCCGGTCGATAATCTTGACATCAAGCGATTCTTCCAGATTTCGAACCTGCGCTCCCGATAATTCCTGGTCGAATATGGCCGTGGTTGCGCCTAAGCCATCAATCGCCATGCGCAGCTCTTCGACTTTCCCTTTGCCGATGAACCATTTGGAATCCGGCACTTCCCTATTTTGCGTAATGACATCCAGCACCTCTACTCCAGCGGTTTCGGCCAGCTGAACCAGCTCCTGCAGCGAGTGTTCCGGATTAATCCCGGTGCGTTTAACCGCGTCCGTTACCAAACTGACCAGAACGGCCTTATCTTCGATCTCTGTCCGGGTATCATGCGTTATATTTGTCATATAGCAACTCCTTCTAACGATACGTCTCCTAATTTAACTAACCGCTGCTGCCTGCAATAAACATTATGATCCAAAGAAAGCAGCGTTACCCCTTCATTATGTTCGAAGACAAGCTTAAAATCATTGTAATTTTCCGTTTAACTTAAAGTCCTCCGGCCGCAGGGTCATAAGCTCCAGCTTGCCGGGATTTCCGGTTACGTACTGATTCAGCAGCCGAACCGATTGATTCCTTATCGATTTCTCGATGACATTCCTTACATAACGTGCATTACTGAAGGCGTGTAGTCCGTGATCCTTCTCCATCTGCAGGTGTTCCTTGAGCTTGCTCAGCGACTGCGGCATCAAGATATAATCCCTCTCCTTCGCCATCAGCTCGGAAATCTGGATCAGTTGATCCAGATTGTAATCGGGGAAGTCCATCTGGATCGGAAAACGGGAATAGAGACCGGGATTTGAATCCATAAAAAAATCGATCTCGTCGCTGTAACCCGCCAGAATAAGAATGAACTGGTTTTTATGATCCTCCATGGCTTTGACAAGCGTATCGATCGCTTCCTTGCCAAAATCCTTCTCGCCTCCGCGCGCGAGGCTGTAGGCCTCGTCGATGAACAAAATGCCACCCAACGCCTTCTTGACCAGTTCCCTGGTCTTTTGTGCCGTGTGGCCGATATATTCGCCTACGAGGTCCGCCCGCTCCACTTCGACCAGATGACCCTTATTCAGCACGCCCATCTTCTGAAACAGCTTCGCCACGATGCGGGCGACCGTCGTTTTGCCCGTACCGGGATTTCCTTTGAAAATCATATGGTATACATGACCGCCGCTTAATAAGCCTGCTTCCGAACGCATCTGGGCTACTTGAAGCAGAGCATAGATTTCAAACACCAGGTCTTTGATCTGTTCGAGACCTACCAGCTGATCCAGCTCTTTTTGTATTTCCTGGAATAGACTGTGCTGGGAAACAGGGTTCGGCGAAGGGGCCGGTTCGCGTTCCGGAACCGCACTGCTGATGAGTGGGGGTTCCGCGCTGCGGAGCACGACATTTATCTGCCGGGATGGCCGTCCTTCAGATCGGCCGTTAGCGGCCGTTACACGCCCGTTCATTGCTCCTCACCTCTTTATCCAAAGGGCTGACTATCTATTCCAATGTATTCTATTTACAGCCTGCTTATTAGAAGTTTCGTCCTCATAGGACACCCATGGCGATCAACAGCCGATCCGCCGTCCATTTCGTATAAGCCAGCACTTCCCGGGACTTGTGCTTGGCCATGGGCAGAACGGTAGATTCCGTCAGCGACATCGAGGGTTGATCGTAGCCAAGGGCTGTTGCGACCTCCATGGCCCTCGTCCCGTGGTAATCATGGGTTACAATGATAGCGGTGTTCCACCCGTGCTCCTCCATGATCGCTTGGCTGTATAGCAAATTCTCGTAAGTGCTCGTAGCTTCGTTCTCAAGGAATATTCGTTCTTCGGGCACCCCTGCCTCGACCAGGAAGTTTCTCATCCCCTCGGCTTCGGTATAATTGTAGTCGGGTTTATCCAGACCGCCTGTAACAATGAAGGTATCAAATCGACCGGCATTATACTCAACCAGCGCATGCTCAAGGCGTTCGCGAAGGCCGGGACTTGGTTGATCCCCCCACATGGAGGCGCCCAAAATGATGCCGACGTCCGCTTTCTCCGCCGGTCTGCTGACGGCGCTTTCGATTTTCCAATACGCATAACCTGACCATAAAACTCCGAGAACGACGAGCGAGAGCAGGGTATAGATCCCTCGCCGATACCACGCTCTCTTTCTTGTGCCTGCGGTCGGCAGGCCTTTATGTATTTCCTGACGCATTATTTCTTCCTCCTGAACTCTCCGTTATGAAATAACTGGTCGCGATGCTTCAGTGACATCATAAAGTAAGGAAATTCATGTGCGTCGATGGCCCGAAGCAGGTTCCGAGCAGTCACCTTGGCAAGCCTGTAATCATCCCGGGTAATATCATTCCGGCGCAGGGCATCCTCAAGCTCATCTTCATCCAGCAAGAACACTTCGCCATTCTTGACGACCACAACGTCCAGGTATAGATCGTCAAACCATGGAACGCCCTGATCGGTTACACCCTGTTTCTTGCAAATATCGATATACCATTGAACAATATTTCGCTTGTCGTCAAACATGGCCGTAACGATGTAATGGCTGTCCTTGGGATAATACTGCAGCCATGAATAGCCTTTGTCCGCGATTCGGTAAGTATGACGGCCATACGTCTTCCACAACGGTTCTTTCAGGCCATAGATGGTATATAACGTGAGATACCCTGTAAATTGCTCACATTCCACATACCGGGAAGTGAAGTGCCGGCGCGTGATACGGCGCCAATTCGCCCGATCTCCGAATTTACGTTTCATGGAACTTTTCCTCCCCATTCGTATTCCCAGCTTACCACATTTGGGTAACACACTCAAAACAAAGAAGCCTCCGCAAACATGCGGAGGCTTCCGAATTTATTATGGGCTGTCTTGGGACTGGTCAGGCGCGTTCGCCGGATCCGACGGATCCACGATCGTTCCCGGAACCGTAGGGATATTGCCGCTATCCGTGTCGGTTCCTCCCGTGCCACCGTCACCGGAGCTCGTTCCATCTCCAGAGCCGTCCGTTCCGTCGCCGGGATTTTGGCCATCCTGACCATTCCCAGCTCCGTTTCCATTGTCAGGCGGAGTCGTTCCGTTTCCGTTTCCGTTGCCGTTTCCGTTTCCATTCCCATGGCCTTCGCCATTGCCATTGCCCGGTTCGCCCGAACCGTTGCCGTTGCCGTTACCATTCCCATTGCCGTTACCATTCTCATTACCCGGCATCTCGTTTCCTTCCCCGTTCTCACCATTATCCACCGGTGGCGGTTCTTGAGTGTCTCCCGGATCGGGTTCCAGATCCTCAGGCGGCAATTCCTCGGAAACAGCCACGATCTGCAAAATGTTCGAAGGTTCCGATTCATCGCCGGTTGATGGATCGAAGGCCGTTACGTAATAATCGTATGTCAATCCTTCCATCGCACTCATATCCTCAATGGAGGTTCCACCCAAAGAATCGAGGATACGCGTGTACTCGGACTCGGACGTTTCCTTACGGTATATGCGGTACTGAACATTGCCTTGAACCGGATTCCAGCTCAGTGATACGGTCTGGGTCTCCCCGTTATAAGAGCCCGTCAAACCGCTGACTGCGCTTAATGACGGTTCTTCTACAGGCGGCTGTACCGGCTCGACATTCGGGAAATTCTTGGCTTCATAGCCTTGAACCGCCTTCTCCATCACTTTGCCCCATAAGGAAGCAGAGATCGAGCTGCTTCGCTTCAGCAGATGCTGGCGGTCAGGATTATCGTAACCCATCCATACAGCTGCCGTTAATTCCGGCGTATAGCCGACAAACCATACGTCGCGGTTCGAGCTGACGCCCTTGTAGCCGCTCTGCGTGGTTCCCGTCTTACCGGCTACCGGACGGCTGATCCGGGCATTCTTACCCGTTCCGTCCTCTACGACGCGGCGCATCATGTCCGTCATTTGCGAAGCCGTCGTCTCGCTCATCACGCGCTTCCCTTTGCTGCCTTTGTTCTCATGCACAACCTTGCCTTTGTTGTCTTTAATTTGTTTGATCGCAAAAGCCTCTTTGAATTCTCCGCCATTGGCAAAAGCGCTGAAAGCTTGAGCCATCTCAAAGGTGTTCGTACCGGTATCCATGCCGCCGAGGGCCAAGGATAGGTTCGCATCCCCTTCGGACATCTTGATGCCGAGACTTTGCGCGAAATCAAATCCGGTTTTCACGCCGATTTGGTTCAATAGCCATACGGCCGGGATGTTCTCGGAACGCTGAATCGCTTCCGGCATGCCGATCGTCTCCGAGTAACCGTGCAGGTTATTCGGACAGTAATTGCTGCCGAAACACTGCTTCTTGTTGCTGAGTCTCGAATCCTTCGTAAATTTGCCGGATTCGAGCGCCGGTGCGTAGGATACAATCGGCTTCAAAGCGGAGCCCGGCTGACGACGGCTGTCGGTAGCCCGGCTGAACCCGCCGCGCGTATACTCCCGACCGCCGACCATGGCGACGATCCCGCCGGTCTCTTGGTTAATGATGACCATGGAGCCTTCGACCTGCACGTCATCCGGACTTTCTTCGAAGTTGGCCGGATTATTGAATTCCTCTTCCATGGCCGTCTGGGCATTCACGTCCATCGTGGTATAAATCTGATAACCGCCTATGTTAACGTCATCCTCGGTAAGGCCCCACTTCTCTTCGGCCTCTTCCATGACATAATCGATAAACGCCGTATACTTCTGTTGTCTTTCAGGCGGCGTATAGGCATAGTCCACCTTCTTGGCTTCCGCTGCCTCTTCGGCCGTGATATATCCCTGTTGTTCCATCAGGGTAAGGACGACCGCGCGCCGCTCTTTGGAAAGGTCGGGATTCTTGAGCGGATTATAGCGGGACGGCCCTTTCGGCATTGCCGCAAGCGTCGCCATTTCCCATAAATCCAGCTTGTTCAGATCCGACTTGCCGAAATAACGCTCGGATGCAGCTTTGATGCCGTAATAAGGTCCACCGAAGTTAATCCGGTTCAAGTACATCTCGATAATTTCTTGTTTGCTGTGCTGACGCTCAAGCGCCAGCGCGATCGACATTTCAGTCGCCTTACGGAAGAATGTTTTGTCCCGGGTCAGGAATATATTCTTCGCCAGCTGCTGCGTGATCGTGCTTCCGCCTTCCACCATGGACCGGGCCATGATATCCTTGACGGCTGCACGGCCGATCGACCACATGTCCACGCCGTTATGCTCCATGAACCGTTTATCTTCAGTTGCAATGAATGCTTGTATCAATTTCTCCGGAATATCCTCGTACTTCACGGGATCGCTCTTCTGCAGGGACAACTCGCCCATCAGCGTTCCGTTGCGGTCATAAACTTTGGAAGTACCGTAAGCGGTCAATTTATCCTGATTCTGTTCCAGCAGCTTTTCTCCGCTGATCAGGATGAACAAATAACCTGCAAGCGCGCAGAAGATCGCAATGACGGCCGTGAAAAACAGCGCCCATGCAATTCGCTTTCCCTTGCCCTTTTTCTTCTTCGCATTCGGTTTCGTGGTTTTGGATGTCTTCGAGTTGTCTTTGTTTTTATTCAACCGAGACATCTGATTATCTTTTCCAGCCATTTGTCCCCCTCCTTACTCCCTTGCGGGATCAAACCTTCTGACTCTCGAGTGGTGCCTCGGAAAGAAAAGAACAACCTTCTCAGGTTGCTCTCTGCACTCCTTATAAGCTAAACGAATTATAAACCAAAAAGTTTCAAATTAATCAAAGGCGGTATGATTTTTTGCTCTCTATGAATCCATTCTAAAATCTATTGTTCGCTGTTGTTATCCTGCATCAGGGACACATTACGCTGCGGCATGAACGTGGAGATAGCATGCTTGTACACCATTTGCTGACGGCCGTCGCTGTCAATCACGATGGTAAAATTGTCAAAAGCTTTGATCGTTCCACGGATCTGAAAGCCGTTTGTAAGGTATACCGTGGCCGGAATGTTCTCTTTGCGCAGTTGGTTCAAGAACGTGTCTTGGATGTTAATGGACTTGTTCATTAGCCGTACCCCCAATGGTTCAATTAGATTGTTTTGAAAATATATTCAAGATTTCAGTGAAACTTTCCTGCTATTATAGCACGGATTTTTTGATAGTTAGCAGAAAAATTTCCCGAGTCGGTGACGTCTACCCACTCGATGTCCTTCATGTGGCGAAACCAAGATAGCTGCCGCTTAGCGAAACGGCGCGTATCGCGCTTAAGCAGCACGACGGCCTCCTCGTAGCTGAACTCCCCTTTAAGGTACGACACGATTTCCTTGTAACCCAGCCCTTGCATGGATACAAGCCCCGGAGCGAACCCTTTGTCCATGAGCGCCGCCACCTCATCAACAAGTCCTTGGCTCAGCATAAGGTCAATTCGCTCTTCAATACGGTTATATAGCATTTGCCTGTCCATTGTCAAACCGACCAAGCATAAGTCATAGGGAGACTGCTTGGTTTGAGGCGCCAGCTGGGCCGAAAGTGGGATGCCGGTCACATGAAATACTTCCAAAGCACGAACGACCCGGCGTAGGTCGTTAGGGTGAAGCCGCTCGGCAGTTTCAGGATCGGCTTCTGCCAATTTCTGATGGAGAGCCTCTGCTCCATGTTCATTGGCGAAGCGGAACTGCTCCTCCCGAAAAACTTCATCCGCTCCGGTCTCGCTGAACTGATAACCGTAGCATACCGACTCTACGTAAAGCCCGGTTCCGCCAACGATGAACGGAAGCTTCCCCCGTTCCGTGATCTCGGCGATCAACCGCTGGCATTGCTCTTGAAATTCGGCTACCGAGTACGGGTGATCAGGTTCGTGAATGTCAATGAGATGGTGGGGGACGCCTTCCATTTCCTCCTCGGAAATTTTGGCCGTGCCAATATCCATGCCCCGGTATACCTGCATCGAATCGCCGGATATAATCTCACATCCGAATTCCTTCGCAATTTCAATGCTCATTTTGGTTTTGCCTACCGCTGTCGGTCCGATGAGAACCAGCAGCTTCGGTTTGGTTTCATCTGTCAATGGAAATCACTCCGTACGTTATTTTGGATTTTCCCCGTTCAGGCAGTGCAAAGCCGAGCCGTTCGAATTCTCCGCTGGACCGCGCTTCCTTCATGACGACGGTTTTGCGCGCGACCCTGATCGCTTCCCTCACGCTTTCCGCATCCAAAGGCTCGCCGTTAGCATAATGCCTTAACGGGTTGATGGAAGCCGAGTCGGTGATCGGTTCGCGGAACATCGGGTCAAAATAGACAATGTCGACGCTTTGGTCCGGCAGCGATTTCAAATAATCCAGGTGATGGCTGTGCCTGACCTCGATTCGCCGCATCGCCTGATCGCTGGCTTCCAGATGGCTTTCATAGGTCCGTAGCCCCTCTTTCAGCAGCGCAAACAAAGGCAGCGAGCTTTCCAGGGCGGTGATCCGGCTGTTCGCCCCTCCCTTGCCCGAGAATACCAGGGAGTCGGCTCCAAGGCCCGCCGTGCAATCCAGCACGGAGTCCCCTTCCTCCATCCCCGATGCCTCCAGCATGGGATCGGGTTTTCCGTTCAGCACCCGCTTCAATCGGACAAAGCCCATGCTCGGGTGAAATTCCATGACAGAGCCGCCAGGTCCGCTCAAACGCACATGTCCGTTCAGTACCACCAGTACGTCGTCGTCCCCGAACCTGCGGGCTAATTTTCGCAATGAATGGCCGCCGCGCTGGACGTAACGGCAGCCGGTTTCCTGGGCTAAACGTTTGGCGCGCTCGACGATGTCCGGCGCTTCCGCTTCTCCAGTTGTAATGATCATGAAGGTCCTCCTTGCTGTTACATGACGCGCTTAAACATTTTCTCCAAATCGTATGCCGAGAACGAAACCACGATCGGTCGTCCGTGCGGACAGGTGTAAGGCTGCCGGCAGGCGCCCAAACGCTGGATCAACGTCATCGCCTCCTGCTCCGTCAGCTTCTGATTGGCTTTGATGGAAGCCTTGCACGAACACATGATCGATGAGGTTTCTCTCAGCTTGGCTATATCGATATTACGCTCATTCAGCACCCATTCGGCCATCTCTTCGATGATGGCCTTCTCTTCGCCTTTAGGGAACCAGAAGGGGTGCGAACGGACCAGGAAGGTATGGCCGCCAAAAAACTCCATATAAACGCCGACCTTCTCGAACCAATGCAGCCGTTCCTTTACCTTCTCCGATTCCGAGGGCGTGAATTCCAGCGTGATCGGCAGGAGCAGCTCCTGCGATGCGTCCGCCGGGTTGCCGAACTGCTCGTAGTAATACTCGTAGTTAATCCGCTCATGCGCGGCATGCTGATCGATCAGATACAGACCGGTATCATTCTGCGCAATGAGATAGGTGCCGTGATGCTGGCCGATAAGCGTTAGCTCCGGAAAAGGCGGAATTTCGGGAGCCGGCCCTGAAACGGCCTGCAGCCACTCCTTCGTCACGGCAGGGATTCCCGCACCTCCCCTGGCCTCATTGCGGTAATCGCTCCGATACGAAGACGAAGCGGCCGTCTCACGCATCTGCGAAGCTGCGGCTGTTTCTGCTGTTCCGTCCCCGTAAGAACGCTTGATACCGGTTGGAGACGGTGCAAGGGTCTGCTTATCAGGCCACGCTGCAGGCGGCGTTGGAAGCGGCGTGTTTCCTCCCGCGGATCGCTCGTCGCTGCCTGGGATCTCAAGATCCCGATCCTGCCCGCCGCGGGCCGCTCCGACATGGCCCTGCGCCTGTGGAAATGACAGCTGTTCCTGGATATAAGCATTGTCGCTTTTGCCGATATTCTGTTTGGCCGGACGCGGAATGAGGATTTCCTGCTGCAGCACCTTGCGGACCTCTTCCTCCACGAAAGCGAACAGCTCCTGCTCTTTGCTGAACCGCACCTCCAGCTTGGAAGGATGCACATTCACATCGATCAACGAAGGATGCATGGACAGCTGAATGACGACGAGCGGAAACCGGTTGATCGGCAGCAGCGTATGATAACCTCTCAATATCGCCTGCATTAAGCCGTAGTTCCGGATATACCGCCCGTTTATGATGAGCGACATGCCGTTCCGGTTGGCCCGGGTATAGTCCGGACGGCTGATATACCCGCTTAACGTATAGTCCATATTCTCGGCTGCGAACGGCAGCATGGCTTTGGCCGATTGGGTGCCGTATACGGCCGCTATGACCTGAAGGGCATCGCCGTTGCCCAGCGTCTGCAGCAGCGAGTTCCCGTTATGCCGGAGCGTAAAAGCGATATCCGGCCGGGAAAGCGCCAAACGGTACATATAATCGGATATATGCCCTAATTCGGTCTGGATCGTTTTCATATATTTCAGCCTTGCCGGCGTATTGTAAAACAATTCCTTCACGAGGAAATCCGTTCCTCTGGGTGCGGCCGTCTCTTCGTTCACGCGCAGATGGCCGCCTTCGATTTCGATCTTCCGTCCGCGGCCATCCTGGGCATTGGACGTAACCAGGCGCACCTTCGATACGGCTGCTATGGACGGCAGGGCTTCCCCCCGGAAACCAAGGCTGGTGATCTGAAACAGATCGCGGCCCTCGGCAATTTTGCTAGTCGCATGGCGATAAAAAGCCGTCTCGCAATCCTCCGGATCAATGCCCGCGCCGTTATCCGTTACGCGAATGCTGTCCAGTCCGCCCTCTTCGACCGAAACGTCGATCTTGGTGCTCCCGGCATCAATGGCGTTCTCGACCAGCTCCTTGACAACGGAGGCAGGCCGCTCCACCACCTCGCCGGCAGCAATCTGGTTTGCAATATGCTCGTCCAAAATCCGAATAATCCCCATTGTTCCTACCTCCGTTCCTTTTCATTCCCATGCAGACATCATATATCCTTCGCTTGAAGCTTCAGGTCATTCAGGAACTGCATCGCCTGAAGCGGCGTCATGTTCATGACGTCGGCACCTTTGACGGCATCTATGATGCTCTTAACAGCAGGATCGTGAACAGCTTCTTGCGGAGAAGAGTGCTGATCCTTGCCCATCTTGGCGTTCCGGGATTCAGGCACTTCCTCCTCGCCGAAAATGGAGAGCTGCACCACGCCGCCTTTCGGGTCTGCTCCGTTCAGGCTGCCGGCATACGGCATCGTCTCTTCACGGAATTCGTGCAAAGCTTCCGGACCGCTGCGTCTCACATCCGAAGAGGCATCGGACGCTGGCTCCTTCCGATGGACCGCGATCCCTTGCTCCGATGCCACTGCGGCCAGGGAAGCCATCTCCAGGCCCTGCAGCAGCCCATAAGCGCGATCAATGATACTGCCGGGCAAACCTGCCAGTCTGGCACAATAAATGCCATAGCTGCTGTCCGCCGCGCCAGGGATCAGCTTGCGGAGAAAATGCACCTTGTCGCCGCTTTCCTGAACCGCCATGGAATAATTCTTAAGCCCGCCAAGGCTCTCCTGAAGGTGAGCCAGCTCATGGAAATGGGTCGATACCAATGCCTTGCAGCCGATATGATCATGCACGTATTCAATCACGGCTTGCGCAATGGCCATGCCTTCACTCGTGGACGTACCGCGCCCAAGCTCATCAATGATGATCAGGCTGCGTGGCGTCGCTTTTTCCGTCATCACCTGGATATCCGCCATTTCCACCATGAAGGTGCTCTGACCGCCGATCAGGTCGTCGGCGGCGCCGATGCGAGTAAAGATCCGGTCGACCAGCGGGATAACCGCCCGCTCCGCCGGGACAAAGCAGCCCATCTGCGCCAAAATGGATAATAGAGCCACCTGGCGCATGTACGTGCTTTTGCCGGCCATATTCGGACCCGTTATGAGCAGGATCGAAGATCCGTCCTTGCGTAAATCCGTTCCGTTGGCGATAAACGACGAATCCTTCATGACGGCTTCCACCACCGGATGACGGCCGCCTTCAACGATATAATCATAGCCCTCGCTCAGCTCCGGCTTGACGAACCGGTACTCTGCGCTGACGGCAGCCAGCGACTGATAGACGTCAATCTCGGCGATGCGTTCGGCGAGTTTCTGCAGCCGGCTCACTTGGGTATTCAGCTTATCCCTCAGCTCGGTAAAGAGCGCATACTCCAGATCCACCATTTTCTCCTGGGCTTCCAGGATCAGTCCTTCTTTCTCCTTCAGTTCGGGCGTGACGTAACGCTCCGCGTTGGCCAGCGTCTGCTTGCGCTCATAGCGGCCTTCCGGCAGGGATGACAGATTGGATTTGGTGACCTCGATATAATAACCGAACACCTTGTTATAACCGATCTTCAAAGACTTGATCCCGGTAGCGGCACGTTCCTTGGCCTCCAGCTCGGCGATCCAGCGTTTGCCGCTGGTGCTCGCTTCCCGAAACTCATCCAGCCGTTCGTGGTACCCCGGCTTGATGATTCCTCCGTCGCGAACAGACACCGGCGGCTCATCCACAATCGCATTCTCGATCAGTTCGCACAGATCGTCGCAAACATCGGTATCCGCTGCCACGCGCCGCAGCGTCTCGGAAGGCGACTGGGCACACAGCTCCTTCAGGGAAGGAATTTGCCGCAATGACAGCTTGAGCGCATTCAAATCGCGTCCGTTCGCGCTGCCGAACGCGATCCGGCCGACCAGCCGCTCCAAATCGTAAATTTCTTTCAGCGCCATCCGCAAATCTTCGCGCAGTATGTACTGGTTATACAAATGCTCGACGGCCTCCAGCCGCTCCTCGATCCGGCTTCGGGACAGCAGCGGTTTATCGATTCTCCGCCGCAGGAGTCTGGCTCCCATGGAGGTTTCCGTACGATCCAGAAGCCATAGGAGCGAGCCTTTCTTCGAGCGTTCACGAACCGTCTCGACCAGCTCCAGATTCCGCCTGGTGAACGGATCCAGAACCATGTATTGTCCCGGCTCGTAGGAAGCGATTTGAGTCAGCTGCCCCAGCGACCGTTTCTGCGTCTCGCTTAAATACGAGATGAGCAGGGATACGCAGGCTCTTCTCTCCTCTTCGAGGCGGGCCCATGCCGCTTCTCCGAATTGGGTCCGAACCAATGCGTCTTCTCTTCGATCCCAGGCCGTATATACGATATTTCGGCTGCCCGGCAGCGCCTGCGATGAGATGATCCCAAGCAGCGATGCATCCCCGATAATTTCGGAAGGCTCATAAATGCCAATCTCGTCCCTCAGCCATTCCTCCGATGAAGGCACCGACGTCACATAGAGCTCGCCGGTGGACAAATCGCATGCGGATAAGGACATGAAGCCGCCCGCTTCCGTTACGCACACCATGTAATTGTTCGATTTGTCGTGAACGACCTTGCCGTCCATGATGGTCCCCGGCGTGACGACCCTGACGATTTCCCGCCGCACCATGCCTTTGGTGACCGAAGCATCCTCCATCTGTTCGCAGATGGCGACTTTGTACCCCTTTTCAATCAACCGTTGGATATAACCTTCAGCGGAATGATAAGGAACCCCGCACATCGGTATTTTCTCTGCACCGCCGCCTTCGCGGCCGGTCAGCGTAATCTCCAATTCCTTCGACGCAAGGATCGCGTCATCGAAAAACATTTCGTAAAAATCGCCCAAGCGGAAAAAAAGAAACGCATCGCGCGCTTGTTCTTTGACTTTCAAATATTGTTCAATCATCGGCGTATATTTAGCCATGACGTACCTCCATTACCTTTCTAGCTTGACCTCCATTATAACAGAAATTGACCGCAAGGCATCACGGCTTGGTTGGAATATTCCACAGCGGCCGGATATCCCTGCTCTCATCCCAGGTTCGCCCCCTCTCCATGTGCGCTACAGCCCGTTCGATTTCACGGGCGAAATCCGGGTACTCCGGCAGTGCCGACAGATCCCTGTGCCAGCCTGCAATACACTCTTTGAGCACGGATTTATCGCCTTCGTAATAGGCACGGTGATACCGTTCGGTGTTTAACGGCCTCCCCGGCAGGCGATCGCTGTAGCGGGCAGCCAGGTAAGCAACGCCAAGCGACACCTTCGCGACGAGCGGCGAGACGAGAAAACTGGGCAGCGTACGGTATTCAAACCCGCCGTAAGGCTGCCTGCGGAAATCCCCAAGGAAACCGTAACGGGGCCTCCGCAGACGCCCGTTGGGGTCTTCGAGAAGCGCCAGCGGCAGAGCCACATAATTATCCAGGGTCTGAAGAAGAGACAGGGACAGCGGCACGCCGCTGAAGTGAATATGGCCTCCCAGCGGAAAATCGCCATAAGGCAGGGCGCCTGCCTTCCATGCCAGTGAACGATCCTGAATCAGGAGATGAGCTTCGCGCAGAGCTTTTTGCATTTCAAGCAGCAATTCCTTCGGATTCGCCTTAGGCGACGGCCTGAGCTCGGCAATAGGATAAATCACCTCGCCCCGTAAACGAACGGCATCGCTTCCGACCGTCCCGCCGCGTTCCATAAATTCGGATGCAAACACGATGTCTCCGTTATCCTTCATCAGGACAAACTCCGGATCCATGCCCATGAGTAACGATGAAACAAGAGAAGAATCGCCTTCTTCGTTGTTAGCAGGGTACCCTTCCGTCCGCCGTGACCGCTGACCCTTGGCACTCATTACGGCTTTGCTGCGGTCAGCTGGCATGCGGACATCCTCCACTACGTATCTTCGACCGGGGAGGGCCGTAATGATGACCTCCCCTTCATCGACGCCCAGCGTGTACAGCGACCGCAGGGCCGCTTTCTCCAATCTTCGATGCAGGCCATCTTCATATCTTCCGCTCTCGGGATCGGGCATGAACACCGCTTCGCTGCCGCCCATCTGATGTTGGCGGATCTTGGCTGCAGCCAGCCGGTCGACATGCACCGCGTACCTGGCGGCGTAACGTTTCTCCTCGACTGAACCCGAATTCAATCCACACGGAATCCCGGATCGGATCAACCGTGCTTGCGCCATGAGCAAAGCAGATCCATGAAGCGACACATATTTTTTTTCGACCGCCGGTCGTACGATCATTCTAGCCATCCCCATTCCCCCTGCAAATAAAAATAAAAAAGAGGGCATCCGCCCTCCGCAAAGCTGCCCTCGCTGCATATGCTAAGATTATAATCATTCCTACAGGAGGGTTAACTTACAGTTCATCCTCCAGACCTTCGTAATCTTCGTAATCATCGACGTCGTCTCCCAGGACGTAGTCGAATTCTTTGTCTTCGTAGTCGCCGTGAGGGTAGCTGCATACTTTGACAACGACCTTCGTTTCGGCTACCAGTTCCACCGCATACTCTCTCTCTACCCGCAGAATGACGCTCGTGCCATTCGAGGATACGCTGGCCTCGACGCAGCTCGGCTCCTGCGTCGCTTCAGCCGAAACCTCCACCGTGGATGCACGATGCTTCGGATCCAGATAGGATAGAGGCACGCGTTCTACATACGATACCGTTTCTTTCGCCACATCGGTCTGCGAATTTTTGTCATAGGAATACCAGATGTTTACATCGTAAGTACCAATAACTTCAATTCCGTCTCCGGCGGCAACCGCCTCGTACTGATGGTTTATAATCCAAGCCCCCAAAATACTGGTCGGATTATTAGGCGGAGTCACGGTATGTGTTACGGTAGAGAACTTACGACCCTTGCCGCAGATCGCCTTCGTGATGATTTCTCTACATTGGTGTTTATGACTCAATGACATCTTCGAACCTCCTCCATACAATCATTCCATACATGTGTATGCAAGACATGGGCGAATGTTGAATGAAGTGGTCCAAATAAATTCATATGATGCTAAAAATATCAGATTTATTTTTGAAAATCGCTAAGCTATACGGCCGAATCCGCGCGCTTCTGCGGTTTTTTCGCCGTGGGCGCTTTATACTTTTTCGAGATATTCAAATAGTATTCCAGCTCGTGGCAGAGCTGCAATATCGCAGAACGGACCTCGAATTCCTCGCGGGTCGTCGGGAGCTCCATCTCCTTGAACCTGTCCTCCAGCTCAATCAGCAGACCTTCGGACTTCCCCGTATAGCCTTCGGCAACGACATCCTGGCTTAACTGATCGAAAATTTCAGCCGTCAGCACGCCGTGCGGAAGCCGCTCGTACACCTGGGAGATCTGATGCATCATGCTCTGGATATTCTCCATCTGTTCCTTACGCATATAAAAATAGATGTTCCAGGAGCCGTCCGGATGAATCATCTGGTTCTCCGAAGCCCGCTTTGCTTCCTCTATCCCTTTTTCGATCTGCCGATTGGCCTCGATCAGCTCTTTTCCGTCCCATATATGTTCGGGGTTTCGAAGCGTCAGCGAGAAATGATGGAAAATGACGGAGAAAAGCCCGTCCACCTTGCGGCGGATCTCCATCATCGCCCCCTCGCTGTTCGGCATATAAACCAGATTCACGAGCATAGCCGACCCGAGGCCGATAATCAGGAGTTCGATTTGCGTGAGCAATATGCCGAGTCCGATCTCTTCCCCCTGAAACACCCGAAACACCACAACCGAACTGGTCACGATGCCTTCCTTGAAATTAGCCCTCGATATCGCGGGAAATGCAAGCAATATGTACAAGGCCAGCACCCAGTAATGAAAACCGAGAAAATAAAATAAAATGCACGCCAGTACAAGTCCCAGCAATGACGCAAAAAATCGGGACGATATGGAGCGCACGCTCCGTTTGCGCGTAACGTCAACGCCGAGTATAGCAAGAAGACCGGCGGACGTAGCCCCCGGTATGTTCAAAGCATCTGTAATTAAAATGGCAAGCAGGCTGGCCGCTGCTGTTTTGATGACACGAAATCCCATGTGATGAAGAGCCTCCAGGCGAGTTGTTGATGGCTATATCTGCTTCTTTATCATGTTAGCCGCATATACGCATATATAAGGTATCTTCATCCTAGCTTATTTTTATGCCGTTAACAACCATGCCTGACGCCGCAGGTGATGCCTGCTTAGCGGTGGGTCAACAATTTCCTTTCTATATATACCACGATCTGATACATGGCCGTTGCTACAACGGCAATAATGAGCAGACTCGATAACACGAGCGTGAAGTTGAATACCTGAAAACCGTACATAATCAAGTAACCGAGACCCGATTTGGCAACCAAAAATTCGCCGACGATGACGCCGACCCATGCCATGCCCACGTTAACCTTGAGGGTCGATACGATCGCGGGATAGGAAGCCGGCAAGATGACCCGTTGAAATACCTGGCGCTTGGTTCCGCCGAACGTGCGGACGACCTTGATCAGATTGGAATCCACCTCGTTAAAGCTATTGTATACGACGAGCGTGGTCACAATGACCGTAATGGATAGCGTAGTGACAACTATGGCAGTAAAGCCGGCGCCGAACATCACGATGAATATGGGACCCAGCGCCACTTTCGGCATGCTGTTGAACACGACCATATAAGGATCCAGCACTTTATTGAGAAACGGGGACCACCAGATCAATACGGCCATCAGCGTGCCAACGAGCGTGCCGAGCAGGAATCCAACAACCGTCTCCCCTACCGTGACCCCCAGGTGTCCCCATAACTCGCCGCTGATCATGTTATCCCATATGTTCGCGAAGATTTTGGTGGGGTAGCTGAACAGCAGCACGTCGATCCATTTGAATCTGCCCGCCGCTTCCCACCAGATAAAGAACAGCAGCAGCAGGCTGAGCTGGACGGTCAGTACCCGGTTTTGCATGCTTTTCTTTCGCTTCATGTGGTTTGCATAGATATTCTGGAGCCAGCCCTTCGAAGAAGAAGCTGACGGCTCATCCCTTGATGTCATAGGCTTCACTCCTTCCCGATCGTTTGCATTTCGCCCCAGATTTCATGAAACAATTCATTGAACCCCGGCTCCTTGCGAGCAAAAAAAGGTTGCGCCCGGCGGATGTTGTCGGGGATATCAAACAAACGATGAACCCGCCCGGGATTACGGTTCAAGAGAATGACCCGGTCGCTCATCGCAATCGCTTCGGATAAATCATGAGTGACCAGGATGGCCGTCTTCCCCCGCTCCTTCAAGGTTTCCACGATCAAATCCTCAAGCTGCAGCTTCGTCTGGTAGTCCAGCGCGGAGAAAGGTTCATCCAGCAGCAGCAGTCCCGGATCCGTAGCTAAGGTCCTGACGAGCGCTACCCGCTGCCTCATCCCGCCCGACAGCTGCGTCGGATACAGATTACCGCTCTCCCCGAGCCCCATCTCCCTGAGCAGATTCCCTACGACGCTTCGGCTTTGCGGATTCAGCCTCTCCGTCAATTCCAATCCGATCAAGGCATTATCCATGATGGTGCGCCAAGGAAATAAATAGTCCTGCTGCAGCATGTACCCGACTTCCGGCGACGGTCCGCTTACCGGTTTGCCGTTTACGTAAGCAGCCCCTTTGGAGGGGGCAAGCAGGCCGGCAATGACGGACAAGATGGTCGTTTTCCCGCAGCCGCTAGGCCCTACCAGACTGATGAACTCCCCCGGCTCCACCTTCAAATGAATTCCTTCCACAGCCAGAGAGGCTTCCCGATCGGTAACATATACATGAGCGATATCATTCAATTCAACTACCGGTACCATGGTGCTCTCTCCTTTCGTTCTATGGATCAGGAGTACGTGATTATTTAGCTTGCTTGGCTTTTTCGGCAAAGCTGTTGTTGACGATGGCATCCGGCGCTACCCGTTCCTTCAATTCCCCGGCTTGCTCCATCACGTCCAGCAGATTGTTCCACTCGGCCTCATCCACGATCGGATCGCTGGCATAACTGCCCTGCTCTTTGTAGCGCTTGACCGAGGACACCACGATATCGCGGTCGCTGTCTTTAAAATAAGGCAGGATCGCATCCGCGATATCTTCGGGGCTGCTCGCATCCACCCATTGCTGTGCCTTATACAGGGCGTTCGTAAACTTCTGCACCGTGGCATCGTTTTTGTTGATATAGCTTTGCTTTGTCATAAACACGGTGTACGGCAGATGCCCGCTTTCTACGCCAAAGGAAGCCACCACCTTGCCACGGCCTTCTTTTTCAAATATGGAGGCCTGCGGCTCAAAGAGCTGGACAAACTCCCCCGTACCAGAAGCATACGCCGAAGCGATGTTCGCAAAATCGATGTTCTGAATCAGCTCCAGGTCCGCATGCGGATCGATTCCTTTGTTACGGAGCGTAAACTCGCCTGCCATCTGCGGCATGCCGCCCTTACGCTGACCGAGAAATACTTTGCCCTTCAGGTTGTTCCAGTCAAAATCACCCGATCCATCCCTGGCCATCAGAAACGTGCCGTCCGTCTGCGTCACTTGCCCGAAATTAATGACCGGGTCTTCAGACCCCTGTTGGTACACGTAAATCGAAGTTTCCGAGCCGACAAGCGCCACGTCGATGGCTCCGGACAGCAGAGCCGTCATCGTTTTGTCTCCGCCCGGGGTCGTCTGCAGCTCGACATCCAGCCCCTCTTCCTTGAAAAATCCTTTCTCCAATGCGACATACTGCGGCGCATAGAAGATCGAACGCGTCACTTCGCCGATCTTGACCTTCGTGGCCGATCCGCCGCCCCCGCACCCGGCAAGCGCAACTCCGCAGACCAGAAGCAAGCATAAAGCCAGCCCCCACCATTTTTGACGCTTCATTCGATAACCCTCCATTCCCATAGACCCAATGTTTCTTTTCAGCATATGCAAGCGTCAGCCCAAAGGTTAAACGCCTGGTTAGAGCATGCCGGCAAATTTGGATTGGCTCCACTTACGCAGGGAACGAATAAAAAGGACCCGGTTTCAAAACTCTTCCGAATAAAAAAAGCGCAGCCCCTCGGGCTGCGCTTCTCGTGATTATGACAGTTTGTAGATCTCTTTATATTTCTCTTCGAGATAATCGGCCAGATAATCCGGATTCAGTTCTTCACCGGTGACGCGTTCGATGATCTCGGACGGCTTCTCGCTCTTTCCGTATTTGTATACCTTGTCCGTCAGCCACTCCTTGATCGGAGCCAGGTTCCCGGCTTCGATGAGCTGGTCCAGATTCGGCAGCTCTTTGCGCATGGTGTGCAGCATCTGGGCCGCATACATGTTGCCAAGGGAGTACGAGGCGAAATACCCGAAATCCCCGCCGGACCAGTGAACGTCCTGAAGCACGCCCATCCCATCGTTCGGCGGCATAATGCCGAGGTATTCTTTATACTTCGCGTTCCAGGTCTCCGGAAGATCCTGCACCGCCAAACCTTCGTTAAAGAGTTTCTTCTCGATCTCATAACGAATGATGATGTGCAGGTTATAAGTAAGCTCATCTGCCTCAATTCGAATCAGAGAGTTCTCCACCTTGTTCGCGGCCAGGTAGAAGTCCTCTACGTCCACGTCCTTCAACTGTTCCGGGAAGTGCTGCTGCAAATCCGCGAAATAGCGGCGCCAGAACGGACGGCTGCGGCCGATCATATTTTCCCACAAACGGGATTGGGATTCATGGATGCCCATGGAGGTACCGCCGGAGAGCGGTGTCCCCGCGAGCTCCTTGTCGATATTCTGCTCGTAAAGGGCATGGCCTCCCTCGTGCAGGGAACTGAATACCGCGCTCAGCACATCGTCCGGCAGATACATGGTCGTAATCCGCACGTCTCCCGGGTTCAAGCCCGTGGCAAATGGATGCACGCTCTCGTCCAAGCGTCCCGCTTCAAAGTCGTAGCCCATCTGCTCCAGCAGGAACAAGCTGAATTTCTCCTGCTGTTCCTTCGGAAACAGCTGTTTCAGGAAGCCCGTTTCCGGCTTGAAGGGCGATTCCTGGATCGCATGGACCAGCGGCACCAGACGCGCTTTCAAGCGGTCAAAGATGGCATCCACCTTTTCCACCGTTAAATCCGGCTCATACATGTCGAGGAGCGTGTCGTATCGGGTGTCCTTCACGCCCCAATACTCGATAAACTCCTGCTTGAATGCTACAATCTTCGTTAAGTAAGGCTCGAAGCCTTCGAAATCGCTGTTCTTTTTTGCTTCCTCCCACTTCGTCTCCGATTGGGCGGCGAGAATGGAATATTCCTGGAAGCGCTCAGGCGGGATGGACTTGCTCTGGTCGTATACCTTGCGCACCTCCTCGATCATGCGGCGTTTGCGATCATCCAACTGCTCAGCCTGTTCCGGCTTGGCAAAGAAAGACAACAGCTCTCCCATCTCTTCCGATATTTGCAGTTTAAATGCCTCTGTGGAGAGAACCCCGATCGTTTCCGAGCGGATTTCGGTTCCTTTGCGCGGAGCGCCTGTCCGTAAATCCCAATGAAGTAGGCCAATAGCTTCGTAGTAACTCATGATTTTGCGAACCAATCGTTCAAATTGTTCCCATTGCTGTAAATGTTGTACTGCCATACCAGCACACCTTCTTTTTTTTTTTATAATAGGATTCTTGTTTACTCTATTGATGATACTTTTTACAAGGTATATAATCAACTTCCAGAAAGAATAAATAACAATCTACATATAAAGGAGTGTCAGGAAGCCGTGATTATTCAACTCACCCCGCAAGCCGAGCTGAAGCTGAAGGACAAACTCGGGGGCAAGCCGGGCGCAATCAGGCTGATCTATGACACGGAGGGATGCGGATGTGCCGTTAACGGCGTCCCAGGCCTGCGTATTGTAGATGAGCCAACGCCGGATGATCTTGCTGTCGAAACGGAAAGCCCGGTAACTGTTATTGTGAACCGCAAGCAGGCTGTTTTTTTTGAAGAGAAGATGAAACTCGATGCCGATCCGGCCGCCTACGCCTTCCGACTGGACAGCAGCGGACAGCATTATGGCACCAATATCCAGGTAGTGGATACCAGAGCGTGAGCAACAGCATTCTAAATGAATAATAGATACAAAAGGAGAGAAAAAATCGATGGAAAAACACCTTAACAGCATACTTGAACACAACCGCAGCTTTGTAGAGAATAAAGAATACGAATCCTATCTGACAGGGCGTTTTCCTGAGAAGAAACTCGTGATTATCACCTGTATGGATACGCGCTTGGTCGAACTTCTGCCAAAAGCGATGAATTTCAAGAATGGCGATGTCAAAATCATCAAAAACGCCGGCGCAATCATTTCCCAGCCTTTCGGGAGCGTGATGCGGAGCGTCATGGTTGCGCTGTACGAGCTTCACGCGGAAGAAGTCATCGTTGTGGGCCACTATGAATGCGGCATGGCATCCCTGAACGCAGAGGATATGATCCAGCACATGAGAGACCGCGGCATTTCCGATGAAGTGCTGTCCACGCTGGAAAACTCCGGCATCCGGTTATCCAAATGGCTTCGCGGATTCGATAACATTACGGACGGCGTAAAAAATACGGTCAGCCTGATTAAAAACCACCCGCTCCTTCCTCCAAACGTGCCCGTCCATGGCATGGTCATCGACCCCAACACCGGTGCGCTTGATCTCGTCGTGGAAGGATACGAGAACGAATAAAGCAACCAAAGTCAAATGGAAGCACAAACGCGTACGCGTTTGTGCTTTTTTAGTCACAATTTTGCCAAAAGCAGAGAGAAAGCCCCCTCCCCCGGTTGTCAAACCATACAGTTTCAGTGTACACTTTTTATCAACCGGACCGATAGGCGGATTATCATTCCTGCCTTGGCGTCCACGATATGCGTTTCAAAGGGAGTTATGTCCATGAATACGTTGTCATACGGCTTGTTAGGATTACTAGCAAGAAGAGAATCATCAGGATACGATTTGATGCTTCGCATACAGCCTTTTTGGCAAGCCAAACACAGTCAAATCTATCCACTGCTGTCCAGCATGGAGGAGAAACAGCTGTTGTCCTCGCACTGGGTTCAGCAAAGCGATAAACCGGACAAAAAAATTTATGCGATTACAGAAAAAGGCATGCAGAAGCTGCGTGAATGGATGTACCAACCGATTGCGCCTGCAGTCACCAAGGATGAGCTTTCTCTTCGAACCTTTTGCCTGTGGTTGACGGAGATCGGCATCGCCGTCGATATTTTCGAAGACCGCAGAATCGGGTATCTGGAGAAAAAGCGTTACTACGAGCAGATTTTAGCGGGGATTCCGGAGGACACCCGCGAGATCGGAAGCAAGGCATTCAGCAATTATGTGCTCGCTACCAAAGGACTGATGATGGCTGAAACCGAGCTGAAATGGTGCGATTGGGTACTGGAATTATTGAGACAGCAGCAGCGCGCTACAGCCTCGAACCATGGCCGCACAAATTTTGAAACCTTATCGTGACTCGTCCGTATTACTCTTTATACTCTAAATTAACTGGGAGGTTCGACAGAACACGATGAAAAAAGTATTGACGATTCTAGTAGCGATTACACTGTTCTTTGTAGCGCTGACACCTGATTCCGCAGATGCCAGAAGAGGTGGCGGAGGTTTCAAATCCGGAACCAAGTCATACAACAGCACTCCGAAAAAGAATGATACCAATAATGTGCAACAAACGAACAACCGTTCCAATACAGGGGCAGCCGCTAACACGAAAAAACCAGGATTTTTTAGCGGTGGCAGCTTGATGAAAGGACTTATGATCGGTGGTCTGGCCGGATTGCTCTTCGGCAGCATGTTCGCCGGCATGGGCTTCATGGGCGAAATTATGGGATTGCTCATTAACCTGATCGCAATCTGGGCTTTGATTATGATCGTTATGGCTGTTGTACGTGCCGTGAAGAATCGTCGTAAACAAAACGAGCCTCGCGACAACAACAATCACAATAACCGGTACTAATCCATGGTTCTAAGCATGGACGAAATCGTCAATGCGGTCTGCCTTCACCAAGCGGAACGCAGAGGCGTCAAACCAACGGACGTATCACTTGAGCTTAGCTGGGACGAAGATACGGGATATACGGCCGAAGTATGGGTCAACGGAAGAACTCAGTATTTGATTGAGGCCAACCTCATCGAGGCCATTCTCCGCTACCTTCACTCCGAGTACAATATCCGCGCATACAGCGAGCAGGTAAGACTTGAGCTGGAAGATGAAATTATTGCCATTGTTCAGCAATAAGGCTATGAATTATATAAAAGCAGCCCTTCGCCATTGTGCGAGGGGCTGCTTTTTGGATTACCAAAATGTAGATCCATTCGTACACCGAATGAAGTATCCGTCCAAGAAAAGCACTTCAACCATATCTGCGCCTTCTTCTATTAGTTATACGAGTTATACGAACGCCATAATGATTAGCTTCGCTTAGTCTTTACCTGCGTTTCTGCCCGGATTAGGCGAATCAAGCTCTTTCCGCTTACCCTCCTTATGCCATTCCTCATACTGTTCACCGATCTGAAGAAAGGAATTTATTGATCATATCCTTCATTTCTCTCATCCTAGGCATACTTCAAAAGGGTGGTTGCATTATCCACCTTGTATTTTTGCAGAAGCTTGAGATAACGAAGCAGTTTAGTCCCTATGTAAGATTCGTTCGTGCTCTCTTAAACTGTTTGGGATATGACCTGCAGCAAAAACGATACTGAACATAAACAACAGGATGGAATGCAAAACCACCGAACCAGCCAGAAAATAAAGGACCGGAGTTATCGCTAGTGGTACCGGAATCCCCATAACCGGCTTGAATAACAGCCCATAATCCCTGTCGTTCAAAAAGTATCGGCACCATCCTCCATAGTATAGCAATAGCGCTAGAATCATTACGATGAGCGAGATGATTTCGTACCCGTGCCGGAGCTGCACCGCAAAAAATAAAGGGACGATCATGGTCCCGATTCGCCCGATCCCTTCGGCAACCGAGAAGATCAAGCTGGGATTGGGCCGACCGGACATGTTATGCGGCGCGCGTCTAAAGAACAAGAAATTAGGAAGCAGAACCAGAAAAGGCATGAAGAGACTCGTTGGATGAAACAAAACCGTTCCCTCCTTTTCTAGTGAAGCTGTACTTCAGCTTATTCGTCTACTCCCCATTATACGATTCAATGAGAAACTTCGCGGGGCGTCTCTTACCGCATTTTTAAACAGGTCCCGATTGATCGTAAACCGTTTCATCGTTATTCTCCACCATGATGTTGTCCCGCCAACCCGTAAAAGAACAGCTCCATCAAGCTCTCCAAGCTGATGGCGAATTCGCGGTTAGCCGAATCCCAGCGCCGGCCGAGCTCATTCATGAACATCGTGAAGAACAGCATCGTCGCCTCTTCGGTTTGCTCCTTATCGATATAACCTTCTTGTTTCCCGAGTGCAACAAACTTCATGAAAAAGCCTTTAATCTTCTGCTCACTTTCCTGCCGAATCTTCAGATCGATGCTGTGATCTTCAAAGGCTTGAATTCGCCGAAACTCTTCCGACAAGAAGGTCAAATTATTAGCTTCCAGCAGCATGATTGCTTTGGTCTTCTCCGGGAATGGCAGGTCGGATTCCAGGATACGGTCATACTCCGCCAACTGCTTGTCCATCCAATTCATGATCATATCATGGTAAAGCTGATCTTTGGTTCCGAAATAGTTGTATATCGTCGCTGGAGACACTCCTGCCTGTTGGGCGATTTCGTTCACGCTGACCTTTTGGTAACCGTGCCTTGTAAAGAGCTGGAATGCGGCATCGAAGACCTGTTCGATTTTTAGCTGCTTTCTTCGTTCATACCCGTTCATATGTTCTTCACCTCAATTGAAGTATATATTAAGTTTTAGAGTAATTCAATTTATTCACTATAAAACAATTGACAATCACCTATTTGTAGTTATATTGTTTTTATAGTAAATCAATTCAATTACTACATAATTTAATTTAAATCACAAAAGAAATGAGTGTGTTACGTGATGAAAATCGTAAAGATTCCTTCGATTCTGCATGATGTTTTTGGTGAAAAGCAGTCCGTTGGCTCTATTCTGGTCATCCTGCTGTTCGGTGGACTTCTAACCATCGCGGTGAGCTTCATTTATCCTGAAATCACAAACTCTTTGCCTATATGGCGCAGTGTCCTTGCCTTATTGCTTATCTTCGATATATTCGCCGGCTGCATTGCCAATTTCACAATCTCAACCAGTAATTTCTACGCGTCCCGAAAAACGAATCGGACAGTGTTCCTTGCGATACATGTGCATATCATCATAATTGCGCTTCTATTGGATACCGATATCGGGTATGCCGTCGGTATATGGGCATATACCATCGCTGGAGCTGTGACCGTGAATGCGCTGATCGGGAAATCATCGCAGCGATTTATAGGAGGCTTGCTCCTTTCGATCGGCATAGGGGTTACGTTCTTGCTGTCCAGCATCCAGCCCTACATGTTATTGGCCGGCACCCTGTTTATGCTGAAAGTATTGTACAGCTTTGCTGTAGATCATTATGGCAAAGCAGTAGAGAAATCATGAACATTCCATGCAGAGTATCAAAGCTGACCCAAGCAGATAAAATCTTATTTTCATCCATTATGAACCGGGCATTTGCCCGCGATCCTTTGTTTCTGCATGCATTTGGCGATCCAGAGCTTGATCGTGAATCAAGCAGCAGAGCGGCTGCATTTGTCTCCTTCATGTTTGATAAAAGCTTTCTGCTGCATGAAGAAATATGGGGCTATTATGAAAACGAAATCTTGCTCGGTACCTTCATTGTAGAGAAACCCGGCATAAGCAAGCTTAAGCGTTTGAAGGGCGCTTTTTTGCTGATTGGAAGACTCTTGCCGTTGTTATTCCAACTCCCAGTCAAAACATTGAGATTCCTGAATGCCTATATGGGCATGACGAGATCGGCTGCTCCTTCTTCTCCGCACCATTATCTCATTATGATCGGAGTGAATCCGGAGGTCCAAGGCAGGGGAATTGGAACAGCAATGCTGCGGCACCTGCTTCAAGTGGTTAATTCGGATCACAATTCACATGGAATCGCGCTCGATACTGAAAATAAAGGGATGTAAATTTGTATCAAAGATGGGGATTTGTTTTGAGGCATGAAGAAAAAATCAACGCCCTGACCGTGTATTGCATGTTCTATCAGAAAGACGATTTTTAATGACGGAGCCGTTTGTCCATTCTATATCGGGCGTCATTGACCTTCGCCATGAGATTGTCGATAATAGTAGAATAAGTTCACTATCTACAAGGGATTGGAGCTATGTAATGAAATATCATAATCTGGAAGAATGCATCATTGATTTGGAGAAACATGGGCATTTGGTTCGTATACATGAAGAGGTCGATCCTCATTTGGAAATGGCGGCCATACATATGAAGGTTTATGAGGCAGGCGGCCCGGCACTCCTGTTTGAGAATGTAAAAGGTTCAAGGTTTCGTGCGGTATCCAACCTGTTCGGCACGATCGAGCGCAGCAAATTCATTTTTCGGGAAACCTTCGAATCAACGCAAGACGTTATCGCGCTGCGCAACGATCCGATGAAGGCGCTCAAAAATCCTTTTAAATATATCGGAACGGGACTGGCAGCTAAATCTGCACTGCCGATCAAAAAAACAGGTGCCCTGCCACCCGGATTTCAGGAAATCCAAATTTCCGATCTGCCGCTCATTAAGCACTGGAAGGACGACGGCGGCGCTTTCGTCACGCTGCCCCAAGTGTATTCCGAAGACCCGGAGAAGCCGGGCGTGATGAATTCCAATCTGGGCATGTACCGGGTTCAGCTCACAGGCAATGAATATAAAATGAACAAGGAAGTCGGCATCCATTACCAAATCCACCGGGGCATCGGCATCCATCAAGCGAAGGCGAATAAGCTGGGTCAGCCGCTGAAAGTGAGCTGTTTTATCGGGGGGCCCCCTGCCCATACGATTTCTGCGGTTATGCCCCTGCCGGAAGGCATGAGCGAGCTTACCTTTGCCGGACTGCTGTCGGGACGACATTTCCGGTACAGCTATGTGGATGGTTACTGCATCAGCCACGATGCGGATTTTGTTATTACGGGGGAGATCCATCCCGGCGAAACCAAGCCCGAGGGACCTTTTGGCGATCATCTGGGTTATTACAGCCTGGTCCATCCGTTTCCCGTCATGCGAGTGCATAAAGTCTATGCCAAGCAGCAGGCCATCTATCCGTTTACGGTCGTCGGGAGACCGCCGCAGGAAGATACGTCCTTCGGGGAGCTGATTCATGAGCTGACCGGCGGGGCGATCCGGCAAGAAATTCCGGGGGTCAAGGAAGTCCATGCGGTTGATGCTGCCGGGGTACACCCCCTGCTCTTTGCCATCGGCAGCGAACGGTATACCCCATATCAACAAGTAAAGCAGCCGGCTGAGCTTCTCACCATCTCCAACCGGATACTGGGCACGGGCCAATTAAGCTTGGCCAAGTATTTATTCATTGCAGCTGAAGAGAACCAGCCTTTAAGCACGCATCATATCGAGGACTTCTTGACCTATATATTGGAACGCATCGATCTGCAACGGGACATCCATTTTCAGACCAATACCACGATCGATACGCTCGATTATTCCGGAACCGGACTCAACACCGGCAGCAAGGTCGTATTTGCGGCGGTCGGGGATAAAAAAAGGGATTTGTGCCAAGCGGTGCCTGAGGCGTTAACGGATCTTCCCGGGTATGCGCCTGCAAAATGGATCATGCCCGGCATTGTCGCCATCCAGGGAGCCCCCTTTACGAGTTATTCCGAAGTGGCGCAGGAGATGTCGAGCCTTAGCGATGCCATCCGGGAACGAGGTTCGCTTCCTTCCTGCCCGATGATCATTCTGTGCGATGACAGTGAATTCATGAGCGCAACGCTCAACAATTTTCTTTGGGCAACCTTTACGCGCAGCAATCCTTCCCATGACATTCACGGCGTGAACAGCCGCTATGAGCACAAGCATTGGGGCTGCGACACGGTCATTATCGATGCCCGCACGAAACCGCACCAAGCCCCTCCGTTGATACCGGACGCAGAGGTTGAACGCAGCATCCAGCGTTTGTTTGCGAACGGCGGCAGCTTAAGCCGCATTTCGCTGCGTTAAAAGCTCAGAACCGCGGGTTAGCTGTAAAAGGAAGTGAAGGGATAAAATTGTAAAAAGGACTGGTCCAACGTCCATTTGACTTTGCGACCAGCCCTTTATTTTTTTATGGAAACAACGCGAATTCCGTGCAATCCACTTCTCTTTATCAATACATCTTATATAATGAAATCTAATCCATATTAGCCAATACGGTTTATCCAAGGAGGGAAATCATGTTTCCAGAACTAGAGACTCAACGATTAAGGTTGCGTGAAATCCGGCTTCAGGATGCCGAGGCGATCTACAGCTGCTTCTCGCATGAGCAGGTGACCCGCTATTACGGTCAAGACACGTTGACCAGCCCCGAGCAAGCTCGTCGATTCATTGAGCTGTTCGCTAACAACTACGCAGAGCAGCGCGGGATTCGATGGGGCATCGAAAGGAAAGATAGGCAAGGCCTGATCGGGACGATCGGATATAACGCATGGTCCCCACGGCATAGAAGAGCAGAAATCGGATATGAGCTCCATCCCGACTTCTGGAGGCAAGGATATGCCAGCGAAGCGGCCTCCGCCATCCTGGCATATGGATTTCAGGAGCTTGGCCTAACCCGCATCGGTGCCGTCGTTTTTATGGAGAACCAGGCTTCCCATGCACTGCTGGCCAAGCTCGGATTCGAAGCGGAAGGAACCCTGCGCCAGTATATCTATCAGAACGGCACGGCACACGATACGCGGGTGTATTCATTGTTACAAGGCTAGCGGAGCTAAGCTTGCGCGCTTCCAAACCTTATTCACCAGAGGATTCCTTCGCATCCAGAAAAGGCTTGTTCACAAAATAATACATAAAGCCCATTAATAGAACGCCGCCGATCAAATTGCCGAACGTTACCGGAATCAGATTATGCAATACGCCATCAAACGAAATCGTGCCCGGATGATTCAGCACGAGCGCAATGGCAAAGGTGCACATGTTCGCAACGCTGTGCTCGTATCCGGAGATGAAAAAGCAGAAAACAAACAGCATCATGGCAAACATTTTGGCTCCGTCGCCCTTCAGGGACATGGGGATGAAAAAGGCAAGGCATACGAGCCAGTTGCACAGAATCGCTCTAAAAAACAGCTGCATCGTCGGGGTGGTCATTTTGTGTTCCACCACATTGAGCAGAAATCCGTTCACGGAGGAATCGGTGAATAATCCCGTTAAGAAAATCAACAGCGCAAACGTGCAGGCCCCCAGGATGTTTCCTGCATAACTGAAGATCCACAGCTTGACTACTTCCAGCCACTTTAATTTCTTGCGGAGAGCGGCATACGTGTAATAAAACGTGTTCCCTGTAAACAAATCCCCTCCCCCGTACGCGATCAGGATAATCGCCGCGCCAAACGTAAGGGCAGCCATCGGATAAGTCAGCGGGGAATGCTCCAGATAAAAAAAGTTGCCCGTCTTAAAAGCGACGATGACGCCAAAGCCGATAAACATGCTGGCGAGCATGGAGCGGGCGATGTAGCGCAGCTGGCTTTGTTTAAAAATTTTGTGTTTTTTGAGAGCAAGCTGCTCCACCTTGAGTAAGGATTCGGTTTCCATAATTCCTCCTGAAAAAGTCGGTTCTATATAGATTACACGATTTTTCCAAAAATTCATATCACCTCTGTACTATTACCCCATTTTCCGATAACGCTCAGGTCATGGACGGATTCATCAATGTTCGGCCGATTGGCGTACCCGATTCATCGTTCAAACCATTAGGATCGAGCAAGGCTTCTTATTCCAGGTATCAAATCTGCAATGTCATCTTCATAGAATCGTAACCCATTGCCCTTAAGCATCAACTATCATGGGAAGATAAGTCAGGATCACTTGTTTGATACGCAGCGCATGTGGTAAGTAGTTGTTACAAAGGAGAGGATGCAACATGAACTTGAAGCAACCAGCTAAAAAAGCAATCGTCACTTTGACTATGGCGGGCGTCGTCGGCCTTAGTGCATTCGGAGCAAATCATGCTGTTTTGCCACTGCAGCAGGCTGAAGCCGCCACGGCGGCAAGCGCCGAGGATTATGCTGCCGAGCACGCGCTCAAGACGCTCAACAGCTTTTATAAACCTGCATTGAAGGGACAATTCCCCGGTGCGGTCAGCGGATTAACGATCGGTAAAAGCACGAAGCAGGACGTGTACAAGGCCATTGGCGAGCCTCCCGTGCCAGGCAAGGATGCCGATGCCTTCGACGTATACGGGGCCAACATGGGGAATCCGGGCTACGCCTTCTCCTACAAGCTGAATAAGATTCGCGAAATGCGTTATTTTGGCACCAATGTGGAACGACAGACGAACATCGGCGGCATCACCATGAAAATGCTGAAGAAGAATTGGTTTGCTCCGGATGCCACCACCACATTCAAGAACGGAAAAACGAAGCAAACCAAGCTGACTTACCATCGTGGTGAATATAAGCTGGAGTTTATCTTCAACAGCAGCACGGAACTGGATCATATTAATCTGCTGAAAAAGTAACGGTTGAATCAATTCATTTTAATTTTCTTGAATAACGGTTCGCCACATTAAGAAAAACCCCGGTCTCTTGAAGAGATCGGGGTTTTTGGTTTACATCAAATACTGTGTCAACACGTCTTCCATCCATGCCTGACTTTGCTCCAGCCGCTTCAATCCGGCTGCCAGCATACCGATCTGCTCCTGCAGCACATGGGAATCATCGGTCCCTTCACGATAGCGGCTCAAAAAATGCAAGAAAACGTCAACCAAACGCAAGCGCAGCAGTACCGGTATGGCAGCAATCTCCTCTTCGGTCAGCCGTACGCGGCTGGCAAAGCCTTCGCAGAACTGCCGGATAGCGACCTTCTCCTCCGCCATTCCCAAGAATCCCGAAATAACGACCGCAGGTTCCATCGCCCTGACATCCTTTGTGCAAAACTCGAAGTCGAGCAACGCGATGACCTTGCCCGATTGTTCCGAATCTACGAGCAGGTTTGAAAAGTTCAGGTCCCCGTGGACCAGCTGCTGCGGCAGATTTTTCAGGGATTCCAGCCTGCCGGATATCTCGGTGTACGCTCCTTGAAGGATTTGCAGCGCGTTTCCTTGTTCCTGGAACTCGACGGGCGGTCGCTTGCAGAAATCCTGAATGAATGTCCTGCTGCACGAAGGATACGATTGAAGCAGCTCGTAATAGGGCGGATACACCGGCTCCATTCCAATCGAACAAGCCGCAAGTGCACTTACCAGTTCTCCCGTTTTTTCCCCGAAGGAATAAGTCGCTTGAATGCTCTCTTCATCCGGTCGCGCTCCTTCAATGTATTCGAATAGGCAAGCGTATCGATCACTTCCGTCCTGAACCCGAACCATCTTATCGCCAGACGTTGATGGAACAGGCGTTGGGACCTTAAAGCTAAGGGGTGCCCGCTGGAGCGAGTCCAAAACCGCAAACTCGAATTCGATCCTTGCCTTGTCACGATGCGTATTGTAAATGCGCATGACCGAACGCCGATGCGGGTTATGAATAAAAAGGGTCGTATTGTTCCAGCCCGTTGGGCCGTTCACCGTATCTCCGTACCACTCGGGCCAATACGATTGCAGAAGCTGCTGAATCATGATCCATCCTCTCTTACTTTTATAAATCCTATCGTAATCCGAAAATATCATCATTTTTCGCGAAATTTCTTTGGTTTTCGCAATTATAACCTTTACGCCAAGCTGCATTGTCTATTAACAACGATAAGCTCTATAACACCGCATCCCTCACCACCCGGAAACCGCAGTTGCCCGTCGAGCTGTCGGGTGTATTCCCGCTCCGCGCCGCGACTCGGTAACGGTTGCAGTAGGATCTGTGGCACAGGTACGAACCCCCGCGCATCGACCTTCTGCCGGTAGGCTCCCCATAGAACGGATTGTTCGCCGAGGTCTGTTGATGATACGACGGGCTGAACCAATCGCCGCACCATTCCCATACGTTGCCGGACATGTTGTACAGTCCGTAACCGTTCGGTTTGTAGGCATCCACCGGCGCGGTTCCGATGTACCCGTCGCTGGCGTTATTTTTGACCGGAAATTTGCCCTGCCATATGTTGCATTGATGCTCTCCGTCCTGTTTCAGCAGATCTCCCCACGGATAGGTCCTGCCCTCCAAACCGCCGCGAGCCGCATATTCCCATTCCGCTTCCGTCGGAAGCCGCACGCTTGCCCACTGACAGTAAGCCGCGGCATCGTTCCAGGATATATGTACGACCGGATGGTCCATTCGGTCTTCGATGCTGGAATCCGCCCCCTCGGGTGCTGCCCAGTATGCCCCTTCGACCACCAGCCACCAAGGCACCTCTTGCGGCACCTGGGCTACTGCTGCCTTCGTTTCCTCCGAAGCCAGCAGTTCAAATACAAACGACCAGCCGAACCGTTCCGCTTCCGTCACATAACCGGTGGCTTCCACAAACCGTTGAAATTCCCCATTCGTTACGGCATGGGACGAGATCTCGAATCCGGAGACGGTTACGCTGCGAGCCGGCCCTTCCCCGTCACGAGGGAAACCTTCATTCGAATTCGTGCCCATCGTAAACGTCCCTCCAGGCAGCATGATCATATCGGTATGAAAATCAGGATGAGACTGTTCATCATACTTTTCGTCTCTCATAGTGCCAATAAGAGCCTTCTGGCCGGATCCCGTCGACTGCACGTGCGCTCTGGATCCTGCGCAGCAGGAATGTGGTTCTCCCATGTTATTTGTTCCTCCTATCCTTGATACGGAGAACAGGACAACCGCTGTCAGAGCGGTTATCCTGCTTCACCTTGCTATTGCGATTACACGAACTCCCGAGGATGACGGCGCATCAGCTCCGGCACCGCTTCTCCCCGGCCCGTGTTCTTCAAACGCTCGATATACCGGGGCAAATGACCTTTGGCGTGGTAAGGTCCCCCCTCTTTCATGACCGTCCACAATGGATCCACGTCAAACGGCATTGTCGACATCATATGATCATGCCACTCATTCAGCAGATAGACGGCCTCCCGGCAAAGATCCGGTCTTTGAGACGCCTGGTTGTGCTGCTCATACACATCCTCGGTGATATGGAACAGCATTTCTTTGTCGAACAGATGAAAGCCGTCATGATAGGTACGAATGTACAGCCAATCTCCAAACCGCACGCTTCGCTGGCAGACGTGTGCACATTGGGATACCACCAGATACTCCCTGCCGCTCTCGCGTCCGCTTCGCAGGGTCTCGGCATAACTGACTCCATCCCAGCTTCTTGCCGGTGCTACGTTCATATATTCCGCCATCGTAGGCAGTAGATCCAGATGATAGTGCAGATTGCGATCCGATATCCCTTGCATGATGCCTGGCCCTCGGATAATCATCGGAATGCGGCAGGTTCCCTGATCCGCTGTGCCATGTTCTCCATAAATCCCAAGCTCCCCCATGTTCTCGCCATGATCCGCCGTTATGATTACGATCAAGTCATCCATAACGCCCTTGGATTCCAGCAGCTCGAAGATGGCCCCGATATGCTCGTCCATATGCCGAATGCCGCAATCATAGCCGTCCACCATCGTCCGCAAATCCTCCATCGTCCGAATCTCTCCGGGATGACGCGGGTAATCGGGGGATACATCACTATTATACATGTTAATTTCGTTTACACCATGCGGGCCGACCTTCTTCTGATGCTCCTGAAGCACGTCTTCGGATAACCACTCCGGAAGAGGATCATGCTCGAACGGATTGCCCAGCGACTGAGGTGCACGATACGGCGTATGCGGATCCCAGAAGTTCACATAGAGCATCCAGTTATCTTCATCGGCGTTGCGATCCAGCCAGTCCAGCACGACCGGAGACACTTCCTCAGCCGACTCCAAGCCGCCTTTGCCTGTATTATACATTTCATTGAAGCCCGCATAGAAGGTCCAGGCGGAATGGCGCTCTCCAAACGGACTGATCAACACTGTTTTCATGCCGGCCCGGCGAAAAATGGCGGGAAAACTCTCCGAAGCCAGCTTATCGCGGAAATCCCGCGTAATGCCTTCATGCCGGACGTCCGCTGCCGAGCCTCCATGACCCACGACGCCGTTATGAATGCCGAACTTGCCGGTCATCAGCGCGGTTCTTGATGGAAAACATGGAGCGTCGGAGGTATAGTAATTGTCGAAGCGTACGCCTTCCGCCGCTATCCGGTCAATGTTGGGCGACGTATTCCGATGGTATCCGTAACACCCTAAATGATCCGGTCTGGTCGAGTCCAAATCCAACAATAATACTCTCATACACGTATCGCTTCCTTCCTCATCTCTTTTCTCTTATCCTTACATGTCAGCGTTTACAAAATGACTGCTATTGACAGAAATTATAGGCCAATGCTTCCTGTTGAGTCGATGTACATTTCGTTAATTTATTGTACGATTCTACTTCAATTTAGGTTAGCTGACCTGTAAATACCAACAAACACCTACTCATTGGAAGCATAGATATGCTAGGCTATAGGTATAAAATCACTGCGAGGTGCTTGTCTGTGATCCAGTTAATGAGCGTGAATTTTGATGATCATATCCCGAACTGGCGGACTCAGCTAGAGACGATCCGTTACAACGTGCTCGTTGTGGTAAGAGAAGGCAAAGTGAGGTATGAAATCAACGGGGAGGAGATCATTGCGGAAGAAGAAGACGTGCTCTTCATCCCGCAATCGACCAAACGGAGCGGCGGCAACTGGAATGGCATCCCTCATCGGAAATACACCATTCTCTTTACGATGGATCCTCAGGTAACCACAGGCATTCCGTTTCTGGATGGAGGGCAATTCCTCAAATTCAACCTTGCGCATATTCAGTATGCCTACCGCCGCTGCGAGCGATTATTCGAGGAAATGCGCGGCGGCAAAAGCTACCGCTCCATGATCTGTCAGGGCATCATGCAGGAGCTGCTCGGCATGTTGGCCCGGGAACTAGAGAAGACCGAGCTGCCGCCAAGCAAAAGAAATTATGCGGACACCATCAAATCGTATCTGTTGGACCATTACCGCGAACCGATTGAAATCGATAAACTCGCGAAGTTAATCCATCGTTCCCCCAATTATGCCACCGCCCTCTTCAAGGAGGTGTACGGTCATTCCCCGATTCGGTACATGCACCAGCTGCGCGTGCTGGAAGCGTGCGGCCTGCTGCTTCATTCCGACATGACAATCGCTCATATCGCCCATTATCTGGGTTATTATGATACGTCCTATTTTTATCGCATGTTTAAAAAATACACCGGTCTGTCACCCTCCGACTATGTGCAACAGGGCGATCGGTCCGACGTATCCAAGCTGTTCACCTAATGATTACTCGCAAATATTCATTTGATGGACGGCTTTTGCCCCGCAAACTGAATGACATGGGACAAGCCCTGATGCCCCTGTCCTTCCTGCCGAACGACCTCACCCATGAAAAAATGGACAATTCGCCAATCCGCAAAAGCTTCGAGGAAATCCCCTGGCGCGTATAAAAACTGAGGATCTTGCGGTCCCCCGCTTCGATAAGGAATCTGGTACGGGGAATACACTTCGGTGAGAAAATATCCTCCCGGCTTCACCGCGGTTTTCACGCCTTCCAGCGTCCTTGTTCTCAATTCTTTGGGAAAATGTCCGAACACGCAAATGATCTCATCCCATTGCTCCTTCGTCCACTGCGCTTCCCCAAGATCCACAAGCTCGGTGCGAATCTCAACGCCGCTGGCTTCGGCCAGCTTATTGGCTTTGTTCAGGCCGGACTCCGCATAATCCCACACGGTAACGTTCATGCCTTCGCGTGCCAGAAACACCGCATTTCGTCCTTCGCCCTCCGCGATCGCAAGCGCATTACCCGTTAATGCCAACCTCTTATGCATGTCGGCTATAAATACATTGGGCTCGGTTCCGAAGACATAGTCTTCGCCCTGAAACCGTTCATTCCATGGATTCATCATTGGATCCCCCCTATTGATCATCAATTACTTGAATAACATTGGGCATATCACCATATTACCATGCCTGTTTCATCCTCTGCAGCATATCCTCTTACTTAAACGATAGAACCATCATAGAATGTCCAGCCAAATTTTGATGGCCGTTGCCAGGATCAAAACGGCCAAAATGATCTGCAGTATCTTTGTGTTCATCTTCTTGCCTGCGGCCGCACCGAGTGGAGAAGCGATCAAGCTGGCAACAACCATAATAAGGGCGGGGATATAATCCACTTGCCCCGTCGTCAGTTTGCCAACCGTCGAGCCTATGGATGAGATGAAGGTGATCGCAAGCGATGTTGCAATGGTCATCCGCGTCGGTATTTTCAATACAACCAGCATGATCGGAACGAGCAGGAACGCGCCGGCCGCCCCGACGATACCGGCTCCGATTCCGACCACAAGAGCAAGCACAGCGGCCAGCCATTTATTGAACTTGACCTGATCCAGGGGAATATCGTCCACCCCTTTGTTCGGGATGAACATCATCACGGCCGCAACCAGCGCCAATATGCCGTAGATGAGATTGATGCCGCCTTCGCTCATCATCTTGGAGCCGAAACCGCCGATGAAGCTGCCCAGCAATATGGCCGAACCCATATAGATAATGAGCGTTTTGTTCAGATATCCGCCTTTGCGGTATGCCCACACGCCCCCGATCGTGGCAAAGAATACCTGTACGGCGCTGATGCCCGATACTTCATGCGCGGTGAAAGCCGCAAGGCCGAATAACGGCGGGATATACAGCAGCATCGGGTATTTGATAATCGATCCGCCGATGCCAACCATCCCTGATATATAAGAGCCAATGAATCCGATTAAAAATATCGTTATGATGAAGGAGATACTTAGTTCCATCGTGCTGCCCCCTTATTTCTCTTTAGAAAAGGGAACCTTCTGGTTCCCTCGGATCTCTTTACATCTTGTTTCATACGTTTATATCCATGGCCGATCTTGTTATCGCCCCTCGCTATGACTCCTAATTATGAATAATCCTGCCTCTTAACATCAGACGTCCTTGTCAAAATTAACGTACGGCACAGCGGTTCGGCCCAATCTCCATCTCACGCTGCCGCTCGGTGTCAGGGTTCATTTTCCCCATGTTGGTTTGACGGATTTCCTGATAGCTGTTAGGCTGCGGCGGCAGATTCTGCGTTACCAATGTTCGGAATTCCGTCTCGTCGGCGATGTTGAGGCCATGGTTTTCCCGGTACAGCTCTCCCAATTTCTTCGCGACCGTCCCGTCCTCGTTCAATTCGTCCATGATCATGAAATGCGCCGGCAGCACGGTCAGATCATCCGATAGATGGGGGAAGCGGGCATAGAGCGTCTCCCGCAAATCGCCGACCCAATCGTCTGCCAGTCCCGCCAGATCCGGACGGCCGATGGAATCGATAAACAGAATATCGCCTGTCAGCAGGTAGCGGTCATCTATGACAAACGAAGTGGATCCGATGGTATGGCCTGGAGAATGGAGCGCATCGATGCGGATGGTGCTCCCGCCAATCACCACTTGATCGCCGTTCTTCAACGGCTCGTATTTAAACACGACCTCGCTGGCATCCTCTGGCGGAAGCCAGTATACGGCTCCTGTCTGCTCAGCAATCATTCGACCGCCGGAAATATGGTCTGCATGGAGATGGGTATCGAACACATGCTTGATTTGGGCATCCACGCTTTCGGCAAATTCAAGATATACCTCCGTCATGCGGGTAGCGTCAAACAAAGCCGCTTCGCCGTTCGATACCGCCATATAAGACAAACAACCTTTGCCGATACGAACAAACTGATATAGCGTGCCGCCATCCGCCAAGCTGCCGATTTTCAGCGGGACAAGATGTTCGCTCCAGGCTTTCATCCCCCCTTTTAAGTACGCGACATTCCGTCCGTGCTCGGCCAGCATCTCGGCCACCATCACCGACGATCCTTCCTTGGCGCATACAACCAGCACTTCTTGATCCATCGGGATTTGATCCAATATTTCTTCCACGCCGTCAATCAAATCAAAATAAGGGATATTCAAATGCCGAACTCCTTCGCCCTCAATCTTCCAATCTTCAAAATCCGAAGGGTTCCGCACGTCCAATAGAAACAGGCTCTCTTTGCGAATCACCTTCATGGCCACTTCTTGCGCTTTCATTTCTCTCATTGTCATGGTGCTCTTCCTCCTCTTAAATTCAGTCATTGGATCTGATAAATTGCACATTCCTTCCGGCTGCCCATTGTAAATACGAAGTGCTAAGCATGCTTATTGGACAGCCATCTTAAGCATCTGCGCCATCATCCAAGCCCAATGTTTCACCTCTCCAGCCGCTCATGCCCGGCACCACGTTTATAATGCTTGCATAGCCTTTAGCTGAGAGCTTTTGCGCAGCGAGGTCGCTCCTTGTCCCGGTACGGCAGATGACATAGATTTCATCCTCTTTGTTCAGCTCGACCATGCGTTCATCCAGTTCGCCAAGCGGAATCGATACGGCATTGCGAATATGCCTGAAAGCAAACTCCGCCGCTTCCCTCACATCCAGGACGATGATTGGCGCTCCGGACGCAAGTTTCTCCTCCAGCTGATCATTAGACGCTACATGTGGATAGCTTCGTTCTGCCGTTTCTTCCCCTGACGATTTGCGAAGATAGTGCTTCAGCACATCCCCCTCTTCAATCGTACCGAGATATTGATGGCCCGTGCTTTCCGCCCATGCCTGCATGTCGGCCTTGGAACCTTTGTCGGTTGCCTCTACCTCCAGCACATAACCGGCTTCAAGATCCTTCATCGCTTTTTTCGTGCGGACGATGGGCATCGGGCATGCCAGCCCCTTAGCGTCCAGCTTCATATTCGATTCAATTGCTGTCATATCACATACAACCTCCATTGTTTAATTTATACCCGTAGGGGTATATTTCATTTCAAAAAAAGGGGGTGACTAACACACCCATTCTTTTCAAACGGACACGATTATTCTGTTTTGCCCTCCCATGCGAGCATGCCGCCCGTCATATTGACGACGTGATAGCCTTGGCCTTCCAAATATTCAGCTGCACGGCCGCTGCGGCCGCCGGAACGGCATACCATGATATATTCTTTCGACCGATCAAGATCCTGCTTGCGGAATTCAATCAGACCGAGGGGAATGTTGACGGCGCCCGGAATTTTCCCTTCCGCGACTTCTTCCGCTTCTCGCACATCAATGATATTCACGGCTGTCCCGTCACTCAACATCCGCTCTAGATCTTTTGGAGAAATTTCTCTCATAATTGATCAGCACTCCTTTTACTTTTAAGTTTACGACCAGGCATTCATGCCGCCTTTCACATTCGTTACCTTCTCAAAGCCTGATTTCTTTAATGTTTTGCTGGCTTTGTTGCTTCGCATACCGCTTTGGCAGATCAATACCACTTCCCTTTCTTTGGAGAGCGACTCGCTGCTCAACAAGAGCTGATCCAGCGGAATATTGCGGAAACCCTGAATGTGATTTCCCTTGAATTCTCCCGGCGTCCGGACATCGATGAACTGCTTGTTCGCATTGGCATCCTTCAGCTCATGGTTTAGCTGAGCCGCGGTAATTTGCCTGACTCCTTTGGCCGGGAGAATTCTCCAAACGACAAACAGAATGATAAGTGCTATGAACAATACATTGAGAATATCCATTATTATTCCCTCTCTTTATAACAGCAACCTTCGCCGCTGTTTTCCTTAAATGAACAAGTTAACGTTGCCATCCTGAGCGTCGCCCAAATACGCCGCAACGCCCGCATACTCAATACCGTCAAGCAGTTCTTCTTGCTGCAGCCCAAGCAGATCCATCGTCATCGTGCATGCAACCAGCTTCACGTCCTGCTCCTGCGCCATCTCGATCAATTGCGGAAGCGGAACGGCATTGTGTTTCTTGATTACGTCCTTGATCATTTTGGGACCCATCCCGGCAAAATTCATTTTTGAAAGTCCCATGTGGTTGGATCCGCGCGGCATCATTTTTCCGAACATCTTCTCTATGAAGCTTTTTTTCTTGGGCAGCAGGACATCCTCATCCTTCCGCAATGCGTTCAGCCCCCAGAAGGTGTGGAAAATCGTCACCTCATGGTCGTATGCGGCCGCACCGTTGGCGATAATATAGGCAGCCATTGCTTTGTCATAATCGCCGCTGAATAATACGATCGTTGTCTTTTTTGTTTCTGTCACGTCATGATCTCCCCCTGTAATGCGTTTATTAATAGATCCAATAGCAAAGTCTTTTATACCCCTACGGGTATTAAAACACTCATAAAAAATTATCCCTTCTTAATCCAAAACTTCAGCACGCCGCCATCCTCTTGATGTTCCAGCATCTCGTTGCCCGTCGATTTGGCCCAAGCCGTCAAATCGCTCTTCGCGCCTTGATCCGTTGCATGAATCTCAAGCACTTGACCTTGTTCCATTTCTTTCATCTGTTTCTTCGTTTTCACGATCGGCATGGGACAGGCCAAGCCTTTAACGTCCAATAGTTTATCCGCGTTCATCATGATTCCTCCTTAAAATGGATGAGTATAAGATCTATATATACCCATGGGGGTATATTAAACGATATCGAAGGTCCTGTCAATCTTATTCGTGGATCCTGATATTAAAATGAGGGACACTTCCCCATTATCTGCTCTTAACTAGCAGATTTACCGCTTCAACCACAAGCTTCTCCGTATCCTGCCCGGTCTCTGCGGCCTGCTGTACGCATTCCACAAGATTTGAGCTGACGACAACGCCGATCGTCCGATCGATCGCCGTCCGCGTCGCAGACAGCTGGGTGATCACTTCCTTGCAATCCTGGTTCTCCTCCATCATTTTCAGAATGCCGCGCAGCTGCCCTTCAATGCGTTTCACCCGATTCTTCATCTGATCATTGTAATCCATCTGGATCCCCCTCCTGTCCGTGTACTATTATTAGGATGCATGATTTAAAGCATATAGGTTGCATGTCCTTAATATATACCCCCATGGGTATGTTGTCAAGTTTCGGCTGCCGCAGCTTCATTGAGATGAGTTCTAACTTGCCGATTAACAGACATGTCTGATATTTGTCACACCTTTTTATGCTGCCCTATGCTATGATACCCCATGGGGTACCATTCATAATTCACACCAATTCAGGGAGGAATATTCGATGGGCAAAAAAATCGTCATTGTCGGCGGCGTAGCAGGTGGTGCCTCGGCAGCTGCCAGGCTGCGGAGATTGGATGAGAGCTCTGCCATTGTTTTAGTGGAACGCGGGGAATATATTTCGTTTGCCAACTGCGGTCTGCCCTACTATATAGGAGAAACTATAACCGACCGCAATAAGCTTATGGTGCAGACCGTACCCGGCCTTAGCCGCCGCTACGAGCTGGATATTCGCAATCTCAGCGAAGTTACGTCCATTCTGCGTGATAAAAAAATGGTTACGATTAAAAACCTTGCTACCGGCGAAACCTACACCGAGAGCTATGATTATCTAATCCTGTCGCCCGGCGCGAAGCCCGTGGTGCCGGATATTCCCGGCTTGTCCGAAGCTCGTAACGTATTCACGTTACGGAATATCCCGGACACCGACCGAATCAAGCGGTACGTGGATGAAGTCCAGCCGAAGGAAGCCGTTATTGTCGGGGGCGGGTTTATCGGGCTGGAAATGGCCGAGAATCTGGCGGATCGCGGCGTCCAGGTTACAGTCGTCGAAATGGCCAACCAGGTGATGGCTCCGCTGGATTACGAAATGGCGGCGATCGTTCAGTCGCACCTTAAAGAAAAAAAAGTTCGTCTGATTCTTGAGGATGGCGTAGAAGCATTTCATGACGGCGGCCAACAAATCGAGCTTTCCAGCGGCAAACGAATATCAACCGAGATGACGTTGCTTTCGATAGGCGTTCGGCCAGAGAGCATGCTGGCGTCGGCTGCCGGACTTCCCGTCAATGATCGCGGCGGAATTCAAGTTAACGAATATATGCAGACCGCCGACCCGAGCATTTATGCCATCGGCGATGCGATTGAGGTAAAGGATTATGTCCTTCAGACCCAGGCCTTTATCCCGCTCGCCGGTCCTGCCAATCGGCAGGGACGCTTGGTTGCGGATCATATCTATGGTAAAAACAATCGTTACAAAGGCACGCTCGGTTCGTCGATTGCCAAGGTATTTGATCTAACGGTTGCTGCGACAGGTGTTAACGAAAAGCGCCTAAAGCAGATGAACCTACCTTATCACGCCATCCATATTCACCCTTCGTCGCATGCCGGGTATTACCCCGGGGCGTATCCCATCTCCTTGAAGCTGTTATTCCATTCGGAAACAGGTCAAATCTATGGGGCGCAAGCGATTGGAGCAGATGGCGTGGACAAGCGAATCGATGTCATTGCTACAGCAATCAAGGGAAATCTCAATGTATGGGACTTGACGGAGCTGGAGCTTTCCTACGCGCCCCCTTATTCCTCCGCCAAAGACCCGGTTAACTATGCCGGATATGTTGCCGCCAACATCTTGGATGGCTTGGTTGAAACGGTCCAATGGCATGAAATCGACGAACTGGTTGAAAACGGTGCAACCTTAATCGACGTTCGCGAACCTAAGGAAAGGGAAGCCGGTTATATCGCAGGTTCCATTAACATACCCCTTAACGATCTGCGCAGCCGACTGAAGGAACTACCGGAGAGCGAAACGCTGTATGTGACTTGCCAGGTTGGGCTGCGCGGATATTTAGCGGCACGTATTTTGAACGAGCACGGCTTTCGGGTTAAGAATCTCGACGGCGGCTGGAAAACATACTCGTCCGTGTATAAGCCGTCCTAATCGATCCAACTTAAACTGCCTTGAATCGATGGACAACCGGATTGCTATTCAAAACAACACAAAAAAAGCCCCGCCGATGCGGGGCTTTTTTTCTTTATTTGAAATAGATAATGGCTAAATCAGTTTATGCGCATACCATTTCTTGCCGCGGAAGCGCCATAGGAAGATCGCTCCTCGCACGCCCCATTCGCAGTTCATGGCCAGCCATACGCCAAGAATGCTCCAGCCCAGAACGATCCCCATAATATAACCGAGAATCACCCGGAACAGCCACATGGTCAGCATCGAAGTGATCGACGTAAAACGCGAGTCGCCTGCCGCACGCAGCGCCGATGGCAGAATAAAGCTTATCGACCATAGCGGAACCTGTACAAGCGTATTAATCAACAGCACCACGAACAGATCGTTCACGATTTCCGGAGGCGGGTTGAACAACCCGACCAGCGGGCGGTAGAGCGGCATCAAAATCAAACCCATCAAGGCCAGCGAGATAGCGCCAAGCCACAAAAAAGATTTGATGAACTTCCGGGCATCCGCTATATTACCGCGGCCGATGCATTGACCGACGACGGTCACAATCGTTAAAGACAACGCGCTGGCTGGAATCTGAAAGACGGCCGCAAGCGAAGATCCGATTGCGTTCGTTGCTATGGCGTACGTTCCCAGGCTGACGATAAACACTTGGGTTAACAGCTTTCCTCCGTTAAAGAACATCTGCTCGGCTGCGAACGGAAGCCCGATAAACATAATTTTGCGCAGCATCGATATCGGAAAATGAAACAGGTCCCTTAGGCGGATATGCAGCGTTGCGTCTACTTTAAACAGATAATAAAGCGCGCAGGCGGCCCCGGCAAAACGGGCGATGTTGATGGCCAGAGTCATGCCCATAACGCCCATATTCAGCAGCGTGATGAACACGATGTTCAGCAGAACGTAGAGCAGGTTCATGATCAGCGACAACGCCAGTGATGCGCGGGTCTTGCCGATACCCCTCAGCGCGCCGCAGACCGCCTGCACAATCGCAATCCCGAGAAAGGAAGTGCTGCTTCCGATCAGATAAATCCGCGCACTCTCCAGCACTTCGGGCGACGCTGAGCCGAACAGCAGATTCAGCACCGGCTGGTGAAGGCCGATGATCAGCAGCGCGATCGCTAAAGCGATCATCGCCACCGAAGTTACCGTGGCGGCGGATGCCCGGGATACCATCATCGCGTTGCCGCTTCCCTTGTACTGCGCAACAACGACGGTGCCCCCGGTTGCAACCGCCACAAACACATTAATCAAGAAGATATTCAAGGAATCCACCATGTTCACGGCGCTGACCGCCGATACGCCGGACGAGCTGATCATGGCCGTGTTGACCAGGTTCAAACCGATAATAAACGCCTGGTCAATCAAAATCGGGAAAAATAAAGCGAAGATCTGCCGGTAGTCCATCGACTCTCCGGATAAATGATTGCTGAGCAAACCGTTCATTCGGGTTCGTAATCGAACCAACATCTGTCATCACATTCTTTTCGTTGTAATATAAAAGAAAAAACTCTTCATGCGAAGAGCTTCAGGCTTACGGTATTTAAAAATGGCTGCCGTAACCGTCGCTTGGGAGAGCTCACTCCCTCGCCAAGGGGACCGATACGGATGAATTCATTTGATCCCGGATAAACCCCGTCTTTGATTGGAGGATATCACCAGACCCGGTTTCTGTCAACGAATGCAAGGCACAGAAAATGACCGTAAACCGCTGATATATGGAGCTTCATGGAAGCTTGCAGGTGATAACCCTTTATATGATGGTTTGAACCCGGGGACTCTTTGATGCAATTGACATCTTTCGCGGAAAATATGAATATATGAAAAAAAACGAGGCGCATCCATCTTTCGCTTCGTTTTTTGGGTGCGGTGTTCAGCTCCTCGGCTTACATCAATGCTGATTTGGCGGTCCCCAAGCCTTCCCTTGGTCACTACTCCATACCAACTCTATCAAGCTGCATATGATATCAAATGATAGATTGGAGGAGGTCTGGTAGCATGACAACCCAAATAGAGTTCGATGCCGTTTTCAGCCTGGGGCACAACTGTCAGGTTGCCGCTCAGCTTAGAAGAAACAACCTGCGTCGCATGGCAGGTCCATGGGACTGGTTTAACTTCGCTTCAACCCGAGAATTTTGCAAAGTCATCCATCATCGATTCAGCGAATTCATGCTCCGGGAAAACCTGGATATCTACGGTAAATCCGTCAACTGTTATTATGTACGCGACAAACGATCCTCTTGTTTATCCTTCCACGACTTCCGGAACGACCCGAAGGAGCAGCCGCTATATGACTACCCTGCTTTCCGCGAACGGCTGGATCGAAGAATCGAGCGTTTTAACCGCTGCTTGAATTCGGATCGGAAGACGCTTCTCGTACGCATCATCCCGCATATAAAGGATGCCGAAACGATAGACCAGGTTATTCGCGAAACATACGCCAACCCGAACGTAACCCTGTTATTTGTCCTGCTTGGCAACCGTGAACAAATCGTAAATCTTCCCTCGTTCTCGGATCGCGTGCTTATCATACAAATCCCGAAGGGGGCGACCTGGGAAGGGAATTCGGATGCGTGGAAGAGCCTTCTTGGTGGGTTTTCGCTCACGAAAGGGGAATAAACGTTTGACAAAACCAGTTTTTTCCCGTATATTTACAAAAAAAAGCATATCAGTAACCCTTACGAAGGAAGCACCCGTAAGTCTGGCGTTTATTACGCCTTTCTAACGGGTGCTTTTTGTCGTTGGCGGAGGTTCCCCAGCTTGATCTTCTGGGCTGGAATGATAATAAGAGAAGGAGCGATTATGATGTTTAGAAGATTATGGTTTTCTATCCTTGCGATGGTACTGCTGCTCACCCTTACCCCCATTTCTTTCGCGAATGCTGCAGCCATTGAGTTCACCGATTCGGTTCAAGCTCAATTGAATGCCACGGCAGACCGGGCCGGCGGAACCGTTCGTTTGAAACTGAAGAAGCAGTACGACGATTTTAAATCGGAACGGAAACAGGTCATGGATTGGGACGATCGAATTTCTTCCCTTCGTTATGCCAATGAAGCCAAAGCTTCGGAAACTCGCAAACGAGTCAGCGAAATCGACAAGGACAAAATCCGCAGGCTGGAGGATCAGCTCCAAACAGCCAAATCCAAATACCAGCCGCTGTTTGATACCTATTCCGCGCTCAATAAACAAATCGCCGCAGCCAAAAAACTGAAGGACAAATCGCTATCCAAAATGCTGCAGTCGCAGGCCGGCGGCATGAAGCTCCTGGTTGCCTTGGGACGTGAGGATATACGAAACAAGCAGGCTGCGCTTACGGCGGCCAAAAAAGAGAGAACTTCCAAAGCGGCTAAAGTCCGTTCCATCCTGTCCGAAATCGATCCGTACAAAAGCAAGATCAAAGGCGATAAAAGCGCTATTACTACGCCAAATAAACTAATGACAACCGAGTGGAAAAATTTCAAAGCCGCCGTAAAGGCCAATGAATCCGCCAGAACCAGCGATGCCCTGTCCAGGCTGCTGACGCTCTCAGGGCAGATCCTGGCCAAAAAGAAAAGCATCCATACTTACGAACAAAAAATCGAGTCCGTCATCGCGCGCGCTAATGCACAATTAAGGTAACGTTTTACCGAGTCCATCCTAGCATATAGAGACATTTCGGCAATGCGATGATATAAGAACCCCCTTCCACCATGGGTAGAAGGGGGCGATGTTTAACATAAAGATTCGCATTTTATAATTCATCGAGCAACCGTTTGGAGAGGGTATTGGCATCCGGCCAATCTGGATTGATCGAGCAGCGGATAATCATATAACATCCCTTCATAGATAACCTCAAACGCCGGATGCTGAAAGAAATCATTCGGCGTTACTGCCGAGGAAGGCCGATCCCATAAATGGATTTTGCTTTGCTTCATCGCTTCGGCGACGAATTGCGAACAGAAATAGGATCGTTCCCTCGTAATATCGAGTCTCATCAGCACGCCGAACATGCCGATGAGATTATAGCCATAGGCTTCCTCTTCATCCTGGTAATGCCGGATCACGCGTCTTGCCGCCTCATATTGCTGAGGGGTGACTTCGAGACGAAGCAGAGCGCATCGCGTGCCGGGGAAGTGGCGAAAAGTTCCTTCATACACATCCTCCTCCACGAATCCTCCGACCCAAGGATTGTTGGCGCACTTTCGTCCGAAGCTGAACACTTCATTCAAGTTCTCGTCGAGCGCCAGCGAGGCATGATTATAAGGCGCAGCAGTGATTCGTTTGATCAATTTCGTAAACATCGTTCCCGTATCAGTCAGTAGAACATATATATTTTTGTTATCGGACATTTGGCTTTCCCCCACATACATTGATGAACTATTCATAGAATCCGGATTTCGTCAAATCCTTCGTTAATTTCATTGTAGTTGAGGCAAGCCGTTTCCATAACCGACTATAGGTGTGATTAGGACCTGGACCTAAGTCGAGTTCTTACCTGACCTGACGACGTAATCCATATAACTATACCCCATACAAGCGACGATAGGAAGATGGCGTCATGCCTTCGTGCTCCATAAATCGCTTGTTAAAGTAACTGACGCTCGGGTAACCCGCTTCCACTGCAATTTGTCCGATCGTTTTATCTTTATGATCGAGCAGCCATTGCTTAGCTATCTGAAGACGGCAGCGCGTCACAAAATCCATCGGCGTCATCTCCATGACGTTGCGGAATAATTTACAAAAATAGTACGTGGATACGCCTAACCTAGCCGCCCACTCTTCCAAAATAAACGGCTGTGCAGCTTCCTGCTGCATGATGGGCAGCAGCTCGTGAATTCGGTTCGCCGAATTGTTGGATTTATTATCCGATAAGGAGGACGCCTGTTCGACGAATACGGCTAACAAGGAATACGTCAAGGTGGACAATTGCGCAGGCTTCAGCATGCGATGGGTTTCCGCCTCATTCAAGAGTGCTTCATGAGCTTCCTCAAAGGCCGCCGGCTGCCGAATGCTCCAAAGCTGGCTTTTATGAAATCCGCGCTCGATGAAATAATTCTGCAGGCCGCTGCCATAAAAATGGAACCAGCGGACATCCCAAGGGTCGTCCTCGCTGCTGTAATAATGCTGAGCTTGCATGGGAAAATACAGCACGGCTTCCCCTGGGCCGAGCGTATGAACGACATTGTCGATTTCAACATGCCCTTTTCCGGAAGCAACATAGTGAATATTGAAATTGTTTAAAGAACCGGCTGCCCGCGTCACCGTGTGATCCGGCTCATCCCGGTAGATCCCTACCGATTCCGGCAGACAGAAGAACGGCATTTGCGGAAGGGTCAGCAGATGGCTTTGTCGTTTCATCTCCATCCTCCTATAATGACAATATTGTTGTATAACACTACAAAATAATATTATATCAATTTTATTTCTTGTCTTTTATAATCGCAATATAATCTTAATAAGTTGTATAGGAGCTGATGAACATGACTCAAAAACTTCGTTGGGGGATACTTGGATGCGCCAGCATTGCCAAACGTTCGGTCATACCCGGTCTGCAGCAATCCCGTTTCAATGAAGTCGTTGCCATCGCCAGCCGCGACCAGGCAAAAGCAGAGCAAACCGCCGAGGAACTGAAGATTCCGACTGCATACGGCAGTTATGAGTCCTTGCTTGAGGATTCTTCCATAGATGCTGTCTATATCCCGCTACCTAACCATCTACATAAAGAATGGAGCATCCGTGCAGCGGAAGCCGGCAAACATATCCTGTGCGAAAAACCGCTGGCGCTGACGGAAGCAGAAGCGGCCGAAATGGCTGACGCGGCCGCGGCCGCAGGCGTGATTCTAGCCGAAGCCTTTATGTACCGTTATCATCCGCGATACGACGTGCTGAAGGAAATGATCGACTCCGGTGCCATTGGGGAAATTCGGGGCATTCGCAGCGCGTTTACTTTTAACAGCTCGGCCAATCATGGAAATGTCCGGTTTCGCAAAGATTGGGGCGGCGGTTCGATTTATGATGTCGGCTGTTATCCGATCAATGCCGCGCGCATCCTGCTGGATAAAGAACCGGAAGCGGTTACCGTTCAAGCCTTCTTCTCGCCTGAGCATGATCATGTCGACATGATGGCCTCCGGCTTGATCGAATTTGAAGGCAACGTTGCCCTGACCTTTGATTGCGGCATGTGGGCGGCTTATCGGAATCCCCTTGAAATTGTTGGCACGGATGGCCTGATTGAAGTCCCATACGCCTACAGCCTGCCTGAGAACGGAGCAAACTTCTTCTTAACGACCGGCGATGGACGCAAAGAAATCGAGGTTCCTCATGCAAACGCATACAGCGAACAAGGTGACCGGATAGCGGAAGCCATTATGTACGACAAGCCTCTCCGCTACACGACGGAGGATGCGGTTCGCAACATGAAAGTCATCGATGCCTGCCTGCAATCTGCCCACGAACGTACGAGAATCGTGCTGTAAATTCACTCAAGGAGGAGATGAACATGAAATATATATCAATCAAGGGATTAAACAAACCCGTCTCTGCGCTCATGAAAGGAACGGACTATTTCTATCATGATTCGTACGAGAAAGCTGCCGCCAATATGGATGCTTACCTTGCGATCGGCGGCAATTCCGTTGATACCGCACATATATACTGCGGCGGTCAGAGCGAAGAAGTCATCGGCAGATACATGCAGGAAAGGGGGAACCGGGATCAGCTCGTCATTCTGACAAAGGGTGCCCACCATGACCAAAACGGCCCTCGCGTCAGCAAAAAAGACATCAAAAACGACATCACGACAAGCTTCGAAAGACTACAGACGGATTTCATCGATCTGTACGCATTGCACCGTGACGACCCTGAGGTTCCGGCGGGGGAAGTCATCGAGGCTCTGAACGAATATATTGCGGACGGCAGTGTAGGCGCCATCGGGGTATCCAATTGGACCTGGGAACGCATTCGGGATGCCAATGCCTATGCTGACGCAAACGGCTTGGTCGGCTTTTCCTTCAGCAGCCCGAACCTCAGCCTGGCCAAGCCGAACGAACCCTTCTGGAAAGGCTGCGTCTCAGCCGATGCGGAGACGATGGCCTGGCATGAAGCTGAACAGTTTCCGCTGCTCTCCTGGTCTTCCCAAGCGCGAGGATTCTTCACTGGGCGATTCACTCCGGAGATTCGGGACAACGCGGATCTTGTACGGGTATTTTACAGCGATGCGAACTGGGAGCGGTTAGAGCGCGCCAAACAGCTTGCTGCTTCGAAGAATGTGACTGCCATACAGATCGCGCTCGCTTACGTACTGAACCAGCCCTTCCCTACTTGCGCGCTAATCGGCGCACAATCGGCCGAGGAATTGAAATCCTGCGACGAGGGTTCGAACATCCGCCTGACTAAGGAAGAATTAGACTGGTTAGACCTGACGATTGATCAACGATCTTAATTCCTTTTACGAGAAATACGCCTTGAACCAGGATAACATCATCCGGCTCAAGGCGTCTTCTATTTTTAAATGACGTGTGTCTTCAAGTAACTCAGCTCAGGCATGGAGGCCCAATCTGAAATCAGGTAGATGAACCCGTGGTTCCCGGGCCCCCCTACTCCTGCAAACCCCGCAGATATTGTTCATATTCTGCCGTAAATTCGAGCGCCTCGCTAAAGTCCGCCGACTTCAGTGAAAGGACCGCAACGACGTCTTCCTTGCCTGTCTCATGCAAGGCTAGAATACGCGGCTGCCTTGGGACCCGAAACTGGGTATGGTCGTGGTATACGATCGTGACGATGGTACCTAGCGGCTCTTCCTCCGGCGACAAAACGGTGCTCCACATCCAGCGCTGCTGGTCGGTTCCTTCCTCGCTTCCCCATTCCCTTGAAATGTCGAAGTCGCCCGGGAATTTCGGTGCGGGACGTATTCCCATTTCCTTGAGCTGCCTGTGTACCGGCAAGAATAACAGGTTTAAATACGTCCCGTACGCCATATCCCCACCCTCGTTGTATGCCCTTCGCAGTTTTTCCCGGTTATCGGTAAGCACCTTTTCCCAGTTCTGTTCAATATGTTCGGAAATATAGCTTCCGATGGCTTCGATCGGTTTGTCCTGCTGTGCTTCCAAAAATGCTTGCAGCGGTTTCAATGGATTCATATTAACCCCTTTCCATTTCATGGATTTTTTTGGATGTACCTCTCCAGCTTACAACATTCATGCAAATTGTAAGATTTGCTGGATATATGGCCCATATTAGGGGTGAACCTTATCATGTGCTTTAAACCTTTAAAGCCTGAATCCCTGCAGCATGCCGGCAATCACATGCATGGTTTCCTCGATGCCCTTATCCGTTTCCGGCATTTGTGCCACCAACAACGAGCATTCGTTTAAGGCTCCGGACAGGGCATGCGTCAAGGCATCAACCGGAGCGGCCTTCATCATTCCCTGATGCTGCATCAAGGCCAACTGTTCCCTCAGGTGGCTCATCGAATTCTGCTCGTCCATCTCGCGCCATGACTCCCAGCCTGCGACACTCGGGCCGTCAATAAGCATAATGCGCTTATTCTGCGGTTCGACCACGGTCGCAATAAAGGCCCGACATCCAAACAGCAGCTGATCCCAAGGATCCACGTAACGGTCGGCTTCCGCCTCCACGCGCTGCCCAATTTCCGTCTGCACTAATTCGAGTACGGCGAGAAACAGCCCTTGTTTATTCTTAAAATGATGATACAGCGCGCCGCGGGTAACATGAGCTTCGTCGGCAATCTCTTCTAAAGCCGCATGGGCATAGCCTTTTTCCGCAAAATGTGCCCTGGCCACCTTTAGCAGCAGCTGTATGGTTTCGTTCGCTTCGCTTTTGGTTCTTCTCATGATTGCGTTATTCTCTCCTATGCATCATTCGGATGCTGTTCTCAAGGACGACGGAAGCCCCAGCATTTACTGGTCTTACACCCTTCGCCATGGAGCTTAGCGAATGCTGACGGATCCATGGACGGTATTATCAGATGATTCCGGATGTAAAAGTCAGCGGCTTGCGGCTTTTAATAAATGCCCCCGAGGAAGCTCCGGTACATGCGGCTTACCTCAATCTGACAGAAAATCCGCAAGCTTTCTTACCGAAGTAATCCTTCTGCGCGAAAGGATGTACTCATTCGCCGGTGCCGTCATCCTTCGTGGACCACACCTCTTCATTATACTGCTCCATAAAGGCTTGGGAAGGTGGAATGATCTTAATCATATCGATCAGCACCCCATTCGGGTCACTGATAATAAAATGCCGCTGGCCGAACTCCTCATCACGAATGTCCAGATGAAGCGGCAGCTTTTCATGGATGACCAGCCTTTCGTACTCGGCATCCACATCCTCCACCTCAAAATTGAGTATCAGCCCCTGTACACGCTGCTGATAAGCAGAGGGAACCGTCGGGTGATCTTTGGACAGGATCGCCAGCTCGTAAGCGACGGGTCCCTCGATTCCCTTCTTCAAGCTTACATACCAATCCGCTTCAAAAACAACCTCAAAACCAAACAACCGTGTGTAAAAGTCTGCGCTTTCGGCAATCTGTTCTGTCATGATGACGGGATAAAATCCTTGAAGTTTCATATGGAAAACATCTCCTTGTATATGGAATGATCCCAATTTAACATACATACAGCATGTATGTAAATAATATTTTTTGAAATTTTTCATAAAAAAAGAACCTGCGGACCGCAGGTTCTTCGTTGGCTACCACAACAAGCTGACTGCCAATAGATTGAACAATGCTAAAGGCAATACGACATTAGGATTGGGGCCGTACGGCACAAATGGAGGGTATCCCGGGTAGAAACCTCTGTTGCCTTGTTCTACAAGAATGTACACATTCTTTGCATCGACATTTATGACGATACCTTCAACGGCTTCATCATCCATCGTATGCACCCTTACCTTGCGATTCACCACGTTTTTCATGGCCGAATGGGCGCTTTCTCTATGTTTCTTCATGGAATGTACCAACTGGTGATCGCATTGAAACAGCATTTGCGGTTGAGTTGAATATTGGTTCATGTTGCTCCTCCTTCATTCTCTTCTACCCGCATTGTATGCAATTGCCCTCTCAAGGGTGTTCGCCTATCCGCAATCCGTTTAATGCACCGCCGATACGGGTATAGTACAACCAGATGAAGGAGGTTAGACATCATGGACAAACGAAATATACAAACGGGGCCAAGCAGCTTTTACATTGAGGACAACGGCAAAAAAGTAGCCGAAATTTCCTACTCCCCACAAGGAAACGGAGTGATCAGCATCGATCATACCTATATTTCTCCAGGGCTACGGGGTCAAGGCATTGCCGATGAGCTCGTACGAAAAGTGATCGGATACGCAAGGGAAGAAAACTTGAAAATCATCCCCGCTTGCTCCTATGCCGGGCATTATTTTGATAAAAACCTCGACGATCGCGTACTTCTGCACAAATAAATATGCTATTAAACAACCTTGGCAAACATGTAATCAAAAATGAAGCATCTGTTAGTTTGAACTTGGCCAGCCATAAGAATGCTCCCCTTATCGGTTGGCTTTCGCGCGCCCGGATTTTCAGTCAGTATTTAACTTTGGTATTTTCTATTGCGATAGAGCGATCCTATCCTCTATGATCAAATGGTATAGCTTAGCTTAGGGAGGCAATTATTAACATGATGCAAACAGCGGAGAATTGGGTCTGGGAACAGATGTTTGACAAATTGCCTTTTGGGGCGATCCTGATTTCTGCGGTTGACGAGCCTGTTGCGATGGTGAACGACCGATTCTGCGAAATAACGGAATCCAAGCGTTCTGACCTGCTTCAGCTCAAACCTTCCGAAATCCAAGTTCTATCCAACCTATCTTTTCAACAAATATTGCAATCATTGATATATGGCCCAACGTCCACTCTCTCAAGAGAATCTTATTTTATTCGCCAGGACGGGCGCCAAGTGTATGTCGCCGTGAGTATCTCCCTGCTGGAGCCCCCCTCACAAGACAGGACACCGTGGATCATGTGCTGCCTGGAACCCGGGACCGTGCAGGAGGGGACGACTTTGCCGCCGATCATCAAGAATGACGAGCTGCTGGCACTGATTTCAAAAAGCGGACAAGACCTCATATCCATCAGCAGCGCCGACGGCATTATCGAATACATCTCACCTTCTGCCACTGACATACTGGGATACACCCAAGAGGAAATGTTGGGCCAACACCGCGGTAAATACTACCATCAAGTCGATTCCGAGCAAATGAAGGAACCAGGCAAACTATTTTCGGAGAAAGATAGCTTCGTTCGACGCATTCGCCATAAGGAAGGACATTATTTATGGTTTGAAACGTCGTTTCAGCTCATTCGGGGTGCTCAAGGTGAAATTGACAAGGTACTGGCCATAGGACGAAACATAACCAAACGTAAAACGGATGAGGATACGCTGGCCCATGCGCAGCGGATTGCCAAGATCGGTTCCTGGCGCTGGGACTTGATCACGCATACGCTTACCTACAGCGATGAAATGAGGCGAATTTACGGGTATCAGATCAATGCCATCGAGCCGAATCATGACACGCTGATGTCCCTGGTCATTCCGGAGGATCGCGAACGGCTGGAACAGGTTGTGCGCACGGCCGTACAGGGTAAAGCAGACGAAATCATATACCGGATCCGGCTTAAAGACGGACAAATACGAACCATCAGAGCCCAGTGGGAGGTCACCGTTACGAACGAAGGAAGACCTATGGAGATGGTCGGCATGGCACAGGATATTACCGAACAGGTGATGATCGAGCAGCAGTCGCTGGAGAATGAGAATAAGTACAAGCTCATCACCGAAAATTCGCTCGATTTCATATCGCGAAGCACCATTGACTGCTTTACGTTTCTTTACTGCTCCCCTTCCTGCTACGCCCTGCTCGGGTATCGCCCCGAAGAGATGGTCGGCACCAGTACTTTTGACTACGTATACGCTGAGGATATTGCGCCGCTACAGGACTATTTAGAGAATTGCCTGGAAGGCAAAATGCTCACACCGATCACCTTCCGCTATATACATAAGGATGGCAGGCACATCTGGTTTGAGGTCAATTGCAAATATATCAGCACGCAGGGTGGTCAGAAGAATGAAATTATTTCGATTGCCCGCGACATTTCCGAACGAAAATTAATGGAATTTAAGCTGAAGGAAAGTGAGCAGCGCTACCGTTCCCTGTTCGAGTACAATCCATCGGCCGTATACTCCATGAATTTGGACGGTGATTATATAACGGCCAACCAGAATCTCCAGGAATTGACGGGATATACGCTAGACGAGCTTATCGGAATGTATTTCGGGCCGATTGTAGCAGAAAAAGACAAGGCTCGCACGCTGTTTCATTTTAATCAAGCGAAGGAAGGCATACCCCAAAGCTATGATCTGACCATCATTCATAAGGATGGACGTCCCATCGAAATCAATACCATCAACATTCCGATTTTCGTGGATGACGAAGTCGTCGGCGTTTATGGCATTACCCGGGACATCACCGAACGCATTCGGACGATGGAAGAGATCAAGAAGCTCAGCCGGGAGCTCACCCTGTTGCTGAATACGGTATCGGAGGGCATCATCGGTCTGGACATTCACGGACAAGTCGCTTTCATCAATCCGGCCGGGGCAGCCATGCTTGATTACGAGCCTGCAACGACCATTGGAAGACCGTGCGACCAGATCATCAAGGAAATTCGCCATGACGGTACTTTCTATCGCGGGGAAGATTCTCCTCTCGTTCAGGCAGTCAAACAAGGCGTACCGCTGTCCAGAGCCGAAATCGTACTCTGGCGAGGAGACGGTACCAGCTTTTTGGCCGATTATCAGGTTAATCCGATTTGGGATCAAGGAGAGCGCAAAGGCGCCGTCATGGTATTCCGCGATATTACGGACGAGAAAGAGATCATCCGCGCCAAGGAGAACGCCGAACGGGCGGATCAAGCAAAGACGGAATTTCTCACCATGATGAGCCACGAGCTCCGGACGCCGATGAACGGCATTATCGGGATGATCGAGCTGTTAAGCACGACAGAGCTAGACGAAGACCAACAGAATTACATCCATATTCTCATGGAGAGCAGCGGCTCGCTGCTGCACATCCTGAACGAGATCCTCGATTTCAGTAAAATCGAGACCGGCAATATGACCCTTAATCATGAACCGATTGATTTGCGCTCCTTGCTCGAAGTCGTCGTTGATTTATTCTCGGCGAAAGCCAAGGAAAAAGGGTTGTCCTTATCGTTCAACATCAACAGCGCCAATGTCCCCGACGTGATTATCGGCGATGCCCTGCGGCTGCGGCAGGTGCTTGTGAATCTCATCAGCAATGCCATCAAGTTCACGCATGAAGGCAGCATAACGTTGAACGTGGAAGGACTTCGCAGGACGGGCACCCAAGAGTTCACGCTTGCTTTTCAAGTAAAGGATACGGGAATCGGCATAGCGCCCGAGCTCCAGCATCAGCTGTTCACTTCCTTCTCGCAGCTGCATCCATCTTTGAACCGTAAATATGGCGGTACCGGATTAGGGCTTGCGATCAGTAAAAAGCTGGTTGAGCTGATGGGCGGCGTCATTGGCGTCGAGAGCCGCGAGAATGTCGGTTCTTCCTTCTATTTTACGATTCCGACCCATACGCTGCAGGATGTTCACACGAACCCGTAACATTCGGTCACTTTTCGTTCTCAATCTAACTGCGTCAAAAAAAGGTGATCCACGGCTTCTTATGCTGTGGACCACCTTTTTTCTCGTTTTCGCACCGAGTGATCGGTTTCGTTCTATTGGTAGAGGGATTCCAGTTCGTCTACCAGTTTGCCTACATAAGCCACCGCTTTGGAAATTGGCTCCGACGTGGACATATCGACGCCCGCCATGGCCATCAATTCCAGCGGGCTCTTGCTGCCGCCGGCCTTGAGCACTTGAAGCCATCGGTCCACGGCCGGTTGGCCCTCCTCGCGGATCAGCTGCGCCGCAGCTGTTGAAGCGGTCAAGCCTGCCGCATAGGTGTAAGGGTATAGTCCCATATAGTAATGCGGTTGCCGCATCCAGGTAAGCTTCGCGCCTTCGTCCAGTTCCACGGTGTCTCCCCAAAAATCGGAAAGCACTGCGCCCTTAAGCTCGGACAGCTTGTCTGCCGTAATCGGTTCATCGGCCATCGCATGGCGGTATACCCTTCTCTGCATTTCCGCTTCCAGAAGGTGCGTCACGTAATTGTGGTAATAGGTGCTCAGCAGTTGGAGAATGATCCAGCGCCGCATCCGCTTATCCTCGGATTGACTCAGCAAGTGATCCGCCAAGAGAAGCTCGTTCATCGTTGACGGCGCTTCGATAAAATACATGGACGGACGGGCATTGGTGATGCGCTGATAGCGTGCAGCGAGCATCAAATGGCCCGCATGCCCTACCTCGTGTGCTAACGTGAAGGCATTGCGCATATTGTCCGCCCATGCCATCAGGATATAGGAATGCACTCCGTAAACCGATGAACAGAACGCTCCTGTAGATTTGCCGATATTATCGGCATAGTCCACCCAGCGGTTGGAGAACGCGGATTCAACGATCTCGCCGTATTCGGGACCAAGAATCGACAAGGCGCTGGAGATGGTGGCACAAGCTTCTTCATAGGTTACGCTTGGATTGAAATCCGGATCCATCGGCGCTTTCAAATCGCAGAACAGCATCTGATCCAGACCAAGCTCGCGTTTCTTCAGCTTCATCAGCCTGCGCATATGCGGAGCAAGCTCTTTCAGAATCGTATCGTGGATATGAGTGTACATATCCATTGTCACTTGCTGGGGCTTGAGCAGCATATCCGTAACGGAGTCATACCCGCGAAGCCGGGACAGCACCACCTGCTTCTTCACTTCCGTGGCGTACGCCTCGGCAAAAGTGTGACGCGCCCCCTGCAGCGACTTCGTAAAAGACGCATAGGCTTCGCGCCGAAGCTCCGTATCCTCGGACATTTCGTAGGAATTCTCGTACAGACGGAACGAGACCGGCTTGGTTTCATCATTCACTTGAATGTCATCAAAGGTCATATCCGACAGCTTGCTGCGCAAATAGATGCGGTAAGGAGAACCGAGCACCTCGCCCAGCGATGCAAGCACGCTCTCCGTCTCAGGACTCAAGCGGTGAGGCTTGGACTCCAGCAGCAGCGTCAAGCTTCGGGCATAAGGCGCCAGCCCTTCTTCCTTCGTTATGTAATGCTCGATGGTTCCGTCCTGGAGGTCCAGCAGCTCCGATTCAATAAAAGTTAAGGAGGACTGGATGCGGGACAACACATCGCCCGTTTTGGCCGAATTCGCCAGGTTGGACGGGTTGGTTCCGTCTTCCGACTGACGCAGTCTGGCATATGCCCCGACTCGGCCGATGCTCTCCATCAACGCTTCCTGTTCATTTAGGCATTCGAGAAGTACAGATGCACCATCGCCTAGCCTGCCCTTAAACCGCGTCAATTGAGCAGCTTGCGATTCAAGCGCTTTGAGACCCGCTTCAAATTCTTCTTGCGAGACAAACAAATCATCCAGATTCCAGGTAGCCTCGATTGGAACCTCACTTCGTGTCAGCAATTTCCCCATGGATACAGCTCCTCTCCTGTCTTAAGCGATCACTGGCTGCTGCACGGCTTAAGGATTAGCAGCAGCGTCACCCTTCCATCTTATCACAGTTTTTTACGGGAAACGCCTCCTCATTTAAGCCTTGACTTCCGACCGTGTTTATGGATATAGTTAATCCATACTCTTATCTAAAGGAGAGATTTTGATGTCGGTGGTCGTTCTTAACTAACCCAATTTCATATGGATCGAAATGTAAAATTCTGGGCATTTCCTTTTTGGGGATATGTTTTTTTTTGATGGATTCTCATTTCGTCCGTTGAATTAGTTAAGAACTGCGGATATCAATTGAAGCCCCTTTAGGGTTTATTTCGATATGATATGGTCATCCGTGCTGAGTTCAGCACGGATTTTTTGGGTCTCCCCTCTTTACTCAGCGGGGTTATTTGGAGATGTCCCACGCCATATCCATCGGAATAACGGTCTTTGGGCGGAAAGCGAACCTGAGTAGTTCGCTTTCCGCCTTTTTTGCGTTGTATTACCTTCCATCATTTTAGTCTAAAGGAGAATGTAACCCATGAAGCCATTGGCATTAAACAAATTGGAGTATGAGAAAATACGCACCGAACTCGAACGCTTTGCCGTATCCTATCTGGGCATTTCGCACATTCAGAAGATGGCCCCCCTCACCCAGATGAAGGCCATCCGTAATAAGCTCAATGAAACGGAGGAAGCCAAAACCCTGCTGCAAAGCGGGGCTAGCGTGCCTATTCCCTCACTGGAGGGCGTTGAGTTGATCCTGGATTTGCTCGGCACCGGATATGTCCTGTCCGAGCGCGATTTCGGCCATTTGGTCCAGTATCTCAGAAGCTGCCGTCAGCTCATTCAATATATGGCCGCCAAGAGCAGCATTGCTCCGACGATCAGTTCCTACGCCTCTTCCATGCATGAACTGCGCCCGCTCCTGTCCGAAATCGAACGCAGCATTCATGCCGGCCGCGTTGTGGATGGCGCCAGCAAAGACCTGGCGAAAATCCGCAAGAAAATCATCGTAACCGAGGAACGGATCAAGCGTAAGCTCGACAGCCTGATGAGCCGTTACAAAGGGATCATGCAAGAGCATGTCGTCAGCAAACGCGGAGGACGTTACGTGCTGCCCATCAAGAAGGAACACCGAAAAGCCGTGAGTGGCTCGATTCTGGATGAATCGGCCAGCGGGCAGACGGTATTCATCGAACCAGCCGATATGCAGGGGCTTCAGATGGAACTGAACCACCTGCAAGCCGATGAGGTCCGGGAAGAAACCAAAGTGCTGAGCGATTTGACGGCACTCGTCGAGCAGTATCAATACGAACTGAGAACCAACGCCGATACCGTCGGAATCTACGACTACATCATAGCCAGGGGCAAATACGCGATTTCCATCGGAGGGCGCAATGTGGATCTGAACCAGGAGGGATTCATCCATCTCAAATCCGCGGTTCACCCTTTAATCGGCTCCTCCATGGTACCGCTGGACTTCACCATCGGGAAACGATATAAAACCTTAATCATAACGGGTCCAAATACCGGCGGCAAAACTTCAGCGCTGAAGACGGTTGGGCTGATCACCATTATGGTTCAGTCCGGTTTGCTGGTTCCCGTAGCGGAGGGCAGCCATTGCGCCGTCTTTGACGAGGTGTCCGTCGACATCGGGGACGGGCAGAGTTTGGAGCATGCCCTGAGCACATTCTCGGCCCATATCCGCAACATCCGCGACATTTTGCAGACGGCCGGCAGGTCCACGCTGGTATTGCTCGATGAAATGGCTTCCGGAACGGACCCGGGTGAAGGCGTCGGGTTGTCCATCGCCATTCTGGAAGAGCTGTTTCAACGTCAAGCAACGGTCGTGGTCACTACCCATTTTACCGAAATTAAAAATTTTGCCGATCGCACGGCAGGCTTTGAGAATGCCCGCATGGAATTTGATGCCGACACCCTCGAGCCGCTTTACCGCCTGCGGATTGGTGAAGCCGGTCACAGTTATGCTTTTGTCATCGCTGCTAAGCTGGGGATTCCGGAAGCGATCATAGCCAGATCGCGGGAAATCACGGAGGCGGGGACGACAAGAGGTATTGCGGCCTACAGTCACGAGGATAGCTCGGACACCGAAGAACGGGCCGGAGAACCAACCCCGGGTGAATACGATTCCTTCCCTATCGAGGGTCCGGATCAACCCGTAGACGACAAGAATAAAGAAGACGAAGCCCCCGCCTCTTCCCTTTATCAGCTAGGAGATCGGGTCTATGTGCCATATTTGAAACGAAGCGGCACCGTTTATGAAACCATGGACGCTAGAGGTCATATCGGTGTCATGATTCAACAGGAGCGTTTGAAAATCAACCATAAACGGTTGAAGCCCTATATTGCGGCAAAGGATCTCTACCCGGAGGATTATGATCTGGATATCGTCTTTGAAAGCAAAGAGAACCGGAAGAAGCGCAATTTGATGAAGCGCAAGCATGTTGAAGGATTGCAAATTGAAACGAAGCCGGAGTAACGATGCCTGGATCGATAAGTCGGGCGAATGCACGAACACGAATAACGAAATAAAGAAACATGAACCATATATTGAAGGAGAGATAACGATGAACATACGTACCGAAACCAAGAATGATTATGAGCAGGTCAACGAGCTGCTCATCCAGGCTTTTTCCGGTCAGGAAGAAGCGATCCTGGTACAACGATTGCGGGAAGACGGAGCTTTTGAAAGGGAATTGTCCATGGTTGCCGAAGAGGACGGGATCATCAAGGGGCATATTATGTTTAGCCGGGGGAGCCTTCTTGACGGCGATCATACCCATCGGGTAGCTGCGCTAGGGCCGCTGGCTGTGCTTCCGAAGTATCAACGGCAGGGGATCGGCGGGCAACTGATTGAAGAGGGGAAACGGCGGTGTCTCTCGCATGGCTATCCGCTTGTGTTTCTGTTCGGCCATCCTTCGTATTATCCGCGTTACGGTTTTGTCCAGGCCCGAAACCATGGAATCGATGTATCCCAATTCGCCGTTTCCGATGAGGCGTTCATGGTCGCCGAGCTTCAGCAAGGCGCACTTCATGACCTTCATGGCGAATTCCGTTTTCATTCCGCATTCGAAAATTTGGGGTAAGCCGAACTTCATAGACCGTGTCATCCGAGTGGTAGGGTTGAGGCAAGCAATCCTTGGTGGCATTCAGCTTTCAATATGTTGTACAATAAAGTCTAAATGACTATTTGAAGGATGGTTTTCAACATGTATGTAGCTCAAGGTTGGCAAGATTACGAGGTCATCGACACCGGTGGCGGTGAGAAGCTGGAGCGCTGGGGCGATGTCATTCTAAGGCGTCCGGATCCGCAGATCATTTGGCCGATTGAACGTGAAGACGGACAATGGCGCAATGTACACGGACATTATCACCGCAGCTCGTCCGGCGGCGGGCAATGGGACATGAAAAAGCAGCTGCCGGATCGATGGACCATCTCGTACGACCAATTGAAATTTCATATCCGACCGACCAATTTTAAACATACCGGCTTGTTCCCGGAGCAGGCTGCGAACTGGCGCTGGATGATGGACAAAATCGCTTCCGCCGGTCGTCCGATCAGCGTGCTGAACCTGTTCGCCTATACGGGCGGAGCTACCGTCGCTGCGGCCTCTGCCGGTGCTCAGGTCGTCCACGTGGATGCTGCGAAGGGGATGGTTCAATGGGCCAAGGAAAACGCGGCATTGTCCGGCCTGGCTGACCGCCCTATACGTTATATTACGGATGACGTGTTTAAATTCGTGCAGCGGGAACAGCGTCGAGGAAACAAATACGATGCGATCATTATGGATCCTCCCTCTTATGGGCGCGGACCAAGCGGAGAAACGTGGAAGCTGGAACAGAGCCTGTATCCATTCCTCGAAAGCTGCATGAGCATCGTATCGGATAACCCGCTGTTCATGCTGATTAACTCCTACACGACCGGCATCTCCCCGACCGTTCTGAACAACATGCTCACCATGACCATGAAGCCGAAGTACGGCGGATTGATCAGCGCAGGCGAAATCGGATTGCCGATTACCCGCTCCGGCATGAACCTGCCATGCGGCATCCTGGGCAGATGGGAGTCCTGATTCGATGAGCAGACGGGGACCAGCAACGTATCCGGCCGTGCCGATTCTTTTCGAGGATAATCATGTGTTGGGCGTAACCAAGCCGGTCAACATCCCCTCGCAGGAGGACGCTACCGGTGATCCCGACATGCTGACCATACTGAAACAGGACATCAAGGAGCGTTATAACAAGCCGGGGAACGTTTTTTTGGGATTGGTGCACCGCCTTGACCGTCCCGTGGGCGGAGCGATGGTATTCGCTAAGACGTCCAAAGCCGCCTCCCGATTATCGGAGGCCGTCCGGAGCCGCAGCTTCCGTAAGCAGTATGTAGCGGTCGTTCACGGTGTTCCAGCGAAAACTTCAGGCCGGCTCGTGAACATGCTGTACAAGGATGCGAAAACCAACACCGTCCATGTTACCTCCAAAGGGACGGACGGAGCCAAGGAAGCCATTCTGGATTATACGGTGCTACAAGCAGCGGAAGGAGTAAGTCTTGTCCTGATCGAGCTGCACACGGGCAGACCGCACCAAATACGTGTTCAGCTCAGCCATGCGGGTCATCCGCTGTTCGGCGATCAGAAGTATGGAAGCAAGGTGAACAAGGCCGGCCAACAGATTGCCTTATGGTCCGTGTTGGTCGGGTTCCCTCACCCTGTTACCAAAGAGGACATCTCCATTCGTTCCTTGCCGCCTTCCGTTTATCCCTGGAGTATCTTCAATATGGACCAGCTGGGATCGACATGACGAACCTATCAATGTATGTTAAAAAAACGAAATCCATCATTGGATTTCGTTTTTTTTGTATGTCTACGCCTAATGCTTTGTATATGTAATTAATTACATGTAATGTAATATTTTATCCCTCTATCATAATATATTATCCCTTTACTTTTAACAAAGAATGGCAAAGAATAGTAACCAGAATAGATTAACATTTTTTAGTTGATTTGTACAATCATGGTATGAACCTCATCTTGGGGTTTATATAGATCACGGTTGCCGAGGAGGAGGATGATCAAGGATAATTCATGAATGGAGTCGCTAGCCGGTTCGGTCCTTCATGTTTTGTGCAGAGCAAGTAAACCTGCAGCATAAGGAGGTTTGATCAGCAGCAGGAGTCCGCTGAATTTCAAATTCAATATTCAAGGAGGTATTTGTTATGGATCAGGTTCAGTGTCAAACAAATCACCGCTTGCATTTGAAACCGCTGTGGATTTTTTTAGGAAGCACACTGTTGTTTTTCACCATTATGATCATTACGGCAAGCAGCGTTTCCGCTCATGGTTATATCGAATCACCGGCCAGTCGTGGTTATAAGTGCAAGCTCGGCGAGAACGTCAACTGCGGCAGAATCATCTATGAACCGCATTCCCTGGAAGGGAAAGGGAACTTTCCGATCGGCGGACCGGCGGACGGCCAAATCACCGGTGCCGGAATCTTTACCGAACTGTATGAACAGACGCCAACCCGCTGGAGCAAGGTTAACATGAACGGCGGGCCGAACACGTTTAAGTGGGTGCTGACCGCAGCCCATGCTACATCCGATTGGAAATATTATATTACGAAAAAAGGCTGGGATTCCAGCAAACCCCTCGCACGCGCAGATCTCGAATTGTTCTGCTCCTTCAATGACGGCGGCAAACAACCGCCGAACACCGTAACCCATACTTGTAACGTACCTACCGACCGCACCGGCTACTATCTCATCCTCGCCGTATGGGAAATCGCCGATACGGGAAATGCCTTCTATAACGTGATCGACGTGAACCTGAATAACGGCAGCGGCAATCAGGACACGCAGGCACCGACCGTGCCGGCGAATCTGAGAACAACAGGGATTACAAGCAGCAGCATTTCGCTCGCCTGGAACGCCTCTACGGATAACGTAGGAGTCACAGGCTATGAACTCTATCGAGGCTCCAATCTAGTGGCAACGGTATCCGGATCCACCCTGAGCCACACCGTTACCGGCCTGCAATCAGGCACCTCCTATACCTTTAAGGTAAAAGCCCGTGACGGAGCAGGCAACGTATCACAGGCGAGCAGCCCGCTAACCGCCAGCACATCAAATCCCGTTCCGGACACCCAAGCTCCGACGGCTCCTGCCAATTTACGATCTGCGGGATCGACGTCCACAAGCGTATCATTAGCCTGGAACGATTCCACGGATAACGTCGGAGTAAGCGGCTACGAGGTATATCGGGGCACCACGCTGGTTACGACGGTGTCCGGCAGCACGCTATCCTATACAGTCGGCGGATTATCGCCAAACACGACCTATAGCTTTACCGTAAAAGCACGCGATGCGGCAGGCAACGTATCCCCAGCCAGCAATGAGCTGCAAGTCACCACGGCGGACGGCTCTGTACCGGAAACTCCGGCCTGGGCTCCGAATACTTCATACCAGCAGGGAGCTTTGGTCACGTATGGAGGCAAAACCTATGAGTGCCGCCAAGCCCATACGTCCCTGCCTGGATGGGAACCCGCTAACGTGCCGGCTTTATGGCTGCTTAAGTCTTAACTTCATTAAATTATGCCAAGGTTCGTTAGTGACCACGTGACTAGAAAGCAATATTAGCAAAACAATGAAACCGCCCCCAAAGTCGGAGCTGCCGCAGGCAGCCAGACATGGGGGCTTCTGTGCATTCCATGTAGGGTGCTGGGTCAAAAATGCCTACGCCTCGACCAGAACCTCCTGCGGAGCCGTGCTGATCTTTCCCAATAGATAGACAAGCAGCTGTTGATTATGCGAGGATATGCGGTTCAAGATCCGGGAAAGGTACTCCTCCCTAACCTGTAATCCGCGCGTATATTCCTCGCGTCCTTTATAGGATATCGTCACCCAGACGATCCGTCTGTCATTTGCGTCCCGTTCCCGTTTGATCAATTCGTTCTTCTCCATCCGGTCCAATAGCATCGTTACGGCAGCCGGACTTGTAGCCAGGTAAGGAATGAAATCGGAAGGTTTCATCCGCTTCTGCTCAGCGAGCACTTCCAGCACCATGAGTTGCGACTCCGTCAATGTCGGGGCCAATCCGGCTTCCATATGGAGTTTATAATCCTTGGCCAGCTTGGACCACACCTTGGCGAATTCGGCAGTATGCATGTTTATCCCGTCCCTTCCGTTATGTCTGTCATGATCAAACATCGAAATACCATCTGAGTTTGCGGAACTGTACTCCGATGAATGAACTTCCGTTTGAGCCAGCGTCATGATTTTCATAATAGTTTATAGGATTAACTTTTCGCTGGACGCCAGCCAATATCCTTCTTTTTTCGTTAAAAAATATAATTTCCAATCAAGCGACAAAACCCGTCATGCCTTGTGTGACGGCGTTTCTCAACATTCAGCTTACTTCGACAGCGCCAGACATATGTCAAATAGTATAAATTTAAATATGCGTCATCCAACGCTAAATACAACAAAAGCACCCCGACAACCGTTCATCGAAGGTGCTTTCGTCCATTCATCTCTATTCAAACCATATCCGAATTAAAGGAAAGGCTCGCTCTTGCCTAACCTTCTTTGCCTAACTCTGCATGCGGGAGACTGACCAAATCGACAATCTGTCCGTTCTTGCCGACATCGGCCAGTAGTTTACCAATCGATTTACGCTCCATAATCGGAACCTTCTCCGTGTGAATCGGGAAAGCTTGCCCGTCTTCGCTATAAGCGTTAATCTGCAGCGGCTCGCGACAATAGAACGCGCCGACGATGGCGCTGCCGTTAGGCTTCACCCGCTTGCCTTCCTTGAACTCAAACGTGGCCATGCCTTTTCCGCCGCGGCTTTGGGCCGGATAATCCAACAGCAAGCTTCGCTTGCCGTATCCAAGATCCGTGATGGTCAAAATCTCGCCTTCATCGTTCTCCACCCATAATGCCGCAACGACCTCGTCCCCGTCTCGAAGCTGGATTCCCCGAACCCCGCCGGAAACGCGTCCCATGGCATTGACTTCCTGTTCATTGAAGCGGATGCTCATCCCTTCTTTCGAGATCAACACGATATCTTTATTGCTGTCACTCATAACGACCTGGATGATGCTGTCTTCCGCAGCTACCTTCGCAGCCGCAACCGCGCCAGACCGTTTGGTTACGTACTCCTTGAGATCTGTCCGCTTCACTTGCCCTTTGCGGCTCACGAAGACAAGCGATTTGCCCGCTTCGTCAAAGTTCGAAACCGGGATGACCGATACGATATGGTCCTCTTTCGGTACCTGGATCACGTTAACGATGGCCGTACCGGCATCTTTCCACTTGTACTCCGGAACCTGATGCACCGGCAATAAGAAATATTGCCCGCGGCTCGTGAAGATCAGCAGATTCTCCAGGGTATTGACTTCAAACAACCGCGTGATGTAATCCCCTTCCTTGACGCCTGAGCTTTCCAGCTCACCGCCGCTGCGGGTGAAGGATAACATGCTGGTACGCTTGATATAGCCTTCATTCGACAAGGTTACGAGCACATCCTCGGCGTTGACAAGCACTTCAAGATTCACCTTGATCTCTTCCACTTCTTCCTGGATAACCGAACGCCGGTCGATGCCGTACTTCTCCCGAATTTCGATCAGCTCTTTGCGAATGACGCCAATCAACTTCTTATCGCTGTCGAGAATCGCACGCAAGCCCTCGATTTTCTTTGTCAGCTCGTCCAGCTCTTTTTGCAGGGAATGAATTTCAAGGTTGGTAAGACGGTATAATTGCAGCGTCAGAATCGAGTCGGCTTGTCTCTCCGTGAAACCGAACATCCATTGCAGATTGTTCTGGGCATCCTGGCGATTCTTGGAAGCCTTAATAGCCGCAATCACTTCGTCCAGTATGTTGAGCGCCTTGACGAGGCCCTCCAAGACATGTGCCCGATCCTCGGCTTTCTCCAGCTCGAACTGCGTCCGGTGGGTGACGACTTCACGCTGATGGTCGATATAGGCCGACAGCATCGCTTTAAGCCCCAGCTGCTGAGGGGTTTTGTTCACGATGGCAACCATATTGAAATTGTACGTAATCTGCAGGTCGGTTTTCTTGAACAAATAAGCCAGAATCCCGTTCGCGTCGGCATCCTTCTTCAGCTCCACGACGATGCGAAGCCCTTCCCGTCCGCTCTCGTCCCGTACCTCGGCGATGCCTTCGACTTTTTTCTCGAGACGAATGTTTTCCATCGCCGTAACCAGTCTGGACTTAACAACCTGATAAGGAATTTCCGTGATGACGATCTGCTGTTTACCACCACGGAGCGATTCGATGTCCGTCTTGGATCGCAGATAGACCCGGCCTTTGCCTGTCCGATAGGCATCCAAAATGCCTTCGCCGCCCATGATGATACCGCCGGTCGGGAAGTCCGGGCCTTTTATGAACGTCATGATCTCGTCCAGCTCGATCTCCGGCTTTTGCATGACGGCGATGCACGCATCGATCACTTCACGCAGATTGTGAGGCGGGATTTCAGTGGCGAAGCCCGCGGAAATGCCGCTAGCTCCGTTCACAAGCAGATTCGGGTACCGCGAAGGCAGCACAACCGGCTCCTTCGCCGTGTTATCAAAATTGTCCTTGAAGAGCACGGTACGCTTCTCGATATCGCGCAGCAGCTCCATGGCAATCGGCGACAGCCTGGCCTCGGTATAACGCATTGCTGCTGCCGGATCATCGTCCTGGGAACCCCAGTTTCCGTGACCGTCCACAAGCACATGTCCCATTTTCCATGGCTGGGCCATCCGAACCATGCCTTCATAAATCGATGAGTCCCCGTGCGGATGGTAGTTACCCATGACATCCCCGACGGTTTTCGCCGATTTGCGGTATGGTTTATCCGGTGTGTTACCCGAATCGTACATGGCGTACAGAATCCGACGCTGAACGGGCTTCAGGCCGTCACGAACGTCCGGGATCGCCCGGTCCTGAATTATATACTTGGAATACCGGCCAAATCGGTCACCTACAACCTCTTCCAGAAATGCCGGCAAAAATTGCTCCGATAAACTCATTCATTCACCTTCTATTCCTCAAACTCCGCGAAGTTGACATTTTCAACGATCCACCGCTTGCGGGGATCTACCTTATCTCCCATCAGCGTAGACACGCGCCGCTCCGCTTTGGCGGCATCTTCGATTTGAACCTGCAGCAAGGTGCGTGTTTCCGGGTTCATCGTCGTTTCCCATAACTGCTCCGGGTTCATCTCGCCCAGTCCCTTGTAGCGCTGCAGTTCAAAATTTTTGAATTCCTTCAAATAATTAGCCAGCTGCTCATCCGTCCAGGCATACCGCACGGTTTCCAGCTTGCCGGATTTGCTGGCGATTTTATACAGCGGAGGCTGCGCGAGATAGACGCGGCCTTCATCAATCAACGGCTTCATGTATCTGTAGAAGAACGTGAGCAGCAGCACCTGAATGTGGGCTCCATCCGTATCCGCATCGGTCATGATGATGATTTTCGAATAATTGCTGTCCCCGGCGGTAAACTCCGTGCCGATCCCCGCGCCGATCGCGGATACGATCGCACGGTATTCGTCATTCTTCAGGATGTCGGCCAGCTTGGATTTTTCCGGGTTCATCGGCTTCCCTTTAAGCGGCAGGATCGCCTGGATCTTCGAATCCCGCCCCTGTTTCGCCGAGCCGCCAGCGGAGTCCCCTTCGACAATGAACAATTCGGTTCGCGAAAAATCCTTGGACTGGGCCGGTGTCAGCTTGCCCCCAAGATTGGAACTCTCGCTGCGCTTCTTGCCGCTGCGCATCTCATCCCTTGCCTTCCGGGCCGCTTCGCGCGCTTTGGAGGCCTGAATGGCCTTCTTCAGCAGCGTTTGGGCGACCTGCGGATTTTCCTCTAGGAAAATTTGCATCTTCTCGGTAACGATGCTGTCCACCGCGCTCCGCGCAGAGGCGCTTCCCAGCTGGTCCTTCGTCTGACCCACGAATTCGACCTCAGCCATCTTGACGCTGATTACGGTCATCATGCCTTCCCGGAGGTCATTCCCCTCCAGATTCTTGTCCTTTTCCTTCAGAAGATTGTTCTTTCGTGCATAATCGTTCATGACGCGGGTATACGCCGTCTTGAAGCCCGTCTCATGCGTACCGCCTCCGCGCGTCGGGATCGAGTTAACGAACGAGGCCAGCGTTTCGGTGTATCCTGCATTATATTGAAGGGCGATTTCGACTTCGATGTCATCCTTCTCGGCATAAAAATGGATCACATCGTGCAGCACGTCCTTGCCTTCATTCAAGAACTGCACGAACTGGCTTGCGCCGCCTTCATAAAAAAATTCTTCCCCATTCCCGCTCCGCTCGTCTTTCAAGACGATCCGGAGTCCTGAATTCAGGAAGGCGATCTCCTGTAAGCGCTCTGCAAGCGTGTCGTAGTTCAGATGCGTTCCCGCGGTAAACACGCGCGCGTCCGGTTTAAACGTGATTTTCGTCCCTGTTTTGTTCGTATTGCCCAGCACCTCAAGACCGGTTACCGGTTCTCCGACATGCTCTTTTCCTTTTTTGTCCTGCCAGTACTCGAAGCGTTGGCGGTGAATTTTACCTTCGCGGTATATCTCCACTTCCAGCCACTCGGACAGCGCATTGGTTACGGATGCGCCAACGCCGTGAAGGCCGCCGGACTTCTTGTATCCGGAACCGCCGAATTTGCCGCCGGCATGCAAAATCGTGAAGACCACCTGCGGCGTGGGAATGCCTGTCTTGTGCATCCCGGTCGGAATGCCGCGCCCGTTATCGTATACCGTCGCGGATCCGTCTTTATGCAAAGTAATTTCAATTCTCGAGCAGTACTTGGCCAAATGCTCGTCTACGGCGTTGTCCACAATTTCCCATACCAGATGATGCAGACCCGACGAGCTTGTGCTCCCTATGTACATGCCTGGCCGTTTGCGTACCGCAACAAGGCCTTCGAGCACTTGAATGTCGTCAGCATCGTATCCTGAACGGTTAGTACCGCCGTTCTTTGATGACTCTGCAAACATATCGATCTGTTCGACCATTCATGCTCCTCCTTCAATTTCACGTATCTCGTGTTTTCTATTTCTACATTCCAATATTTTAGAAGAACGCGGTTCTCTAAAAAATGCAAACAAATGTTTCATGCTTTGTCCATTTTAATTCAAGATATCCCTTCTCGTAAAGACACTGAATGCAACAATAACCGCACAAATCGCCCAAATGGCTAATACGGCAAGGGAAAAATTCAAGGTCATGCCCTCGATCGGCGGCAAATTGCCCGCCAAATAACTGGTCAAATTCAGGTTTACCATGAACAAATATTTCGCGCTGCTCCATGCCGACGCCATATTCGTCAGAATATTTCCGGCGATCAATGCCGCCATCATAATGACGATGCTGGCCGCCGTGCTTCGAACCAGGACGGATACCATAAAAGCCAGCATGCCGACGCATACGCCGACAAACCAGACCAAACCGCCCTGCATCAGCAAATACTTCCATTGGGGCACCGCATGAACGCCGGACATATCCACGTCTGACCCGACAATTTGGAAACCCGTGAATACCGGGATGTCAAACCCTTTGTAGCCGAAAGCGAGACCCGAGATCAGGTAAGCGATGACAAAGGTGGAAACGACAATGAGCGACGTGAACATAATCAAGGCTACCAGTTTGCTCAGCAGCACTTTCCAGCGCTTTACCGGCCTTGTCAGGAGCATCTTAATGGTGCCGGTCGTCCGCTCTCCGGAAACGATATCCGAAGCAATGGCCATGATGAGCAGCGGAATAAACAAGGATATCGCATTGTTCAGAAATTCCCGCGTGAACGTTACCCCGTTTGGTTGATTAGGATTCACATCATGCTGCAAATAATACTGCATCTGCTGAATAAAGATTTGCCGATATCGTTTCCATTCATCCGGCACCCGGTCACTGCTAAGCGAATTTTCATTATCCGTGATCCGCTGCTGAAGCTCAAGCCGCCAGTCGCTGTTAAACTTCTCCCGGCTCCGTTCTGCGGACTTCATCTGGGCGTATGTAAACATAGGCACTAGGACGAGGAGAACCAGAAGAACCACATAAAACCGCTTACGCTTGATAATTTTGATGCATTCGTTCTTGATCAGGGGCAACAGGTTACTCAATGCTCTCACCCTCCGTCATCTGCAGGAACAGCTGCTCCAGCGTAGGATTGATCCGATGAACCTCCCGGACCTGCACGCCGGCGCCAACCAGCCTTTCCACAGCCCTTGATGCATGTGCAGCATGCATTCGGGTCACAACGGCATCCGGTGACATGCCTGCCAGTACATTATCGTCAAGCACATCCTCCGGGCGGTCCACGATCTCGCAATAATCCAGCTTCTGCAGAATTCGTTTGCCCTGCACGGCGGGATTCAGATCCCAGATGACATGATCGCTGCTGCCGGCAATCAATTCATCGACCTCGCCTACCGCAAGCACCCTTCCGCTGCTGATGATGGCTACCCGATCGCATAACAGCTGGATTTCGCTCAGCAGATGGCTGGAAACAAATACGGCCAATCCCTCCTCGGCCAACTGATGGATGAACTGCCGCATTTCTTTGATTCCCTTCGGGTCAAGACCGTTCGTCGGCTCGTCCAGAATAAGCAGCTTCGGCCTGCCGAGCAAGGCCTGGGCGATCCCCAAACGCTGCCGCATGCCAAGTGAATAAGTGCTGACCTTGTCATGGATTCTTCGATCAAGCCTGACCGTATCCACAACTTCCTGTATCCGCTGATCGTCAATGCCGGGCTGCATTCTCGCAAAATGCTCGAGATTTTCCCAGCCGGTCAAATACGAATACATCTCCGGATTCTCCACGATGGATCCAATATAGCGCAGCGCCTGCTCCTGCTGGCGGTTCACATCGTAACCGCAGACCTCGATCCTGCCGGATGACGGCTTGATCAAATCCACAAGCATTCGGATCGTGGTTGTTTTTCCTGCCCCGTTCGGCCCCAGGAACCCGAATATTTCGCCCGAGCGCACATCGAACGACACATCATGTATAATCCATTTTCGACCGATTTTCTTTTTTACATGCTGGACGGATAGTACGATTTCCTGCGCTTGTTCATTCATCGAATTCCATCTCCCCACCTGACATCCTCTTCATGCTACAGCATACCTTCTACTATTCGATCCGCGATGGCCTGATATCCTGCCCCGTTCGGATGGAAATGGTCCGTGGACAGATACTCGCCGAGCTTATGCTGAAACAGATCGAATGTAGGGACAAGCGTCATATTGGGATCCCGGTTTACGAGCTCCATGACCGCATGATTCCATGCTGAGACCACGACATTGCCGGGTATCAGCAATTCTTCCAAATCGGAAAAGGGATGATACAAGCCGATATAAACAATTCGGGCATTCGGATTAATATCCCGAATCTTCTCAAGAATTGTCTGCAAGCGTTCGGAGGCCTGCGGCAATGCGCCCATCAGCATGGCTGGATCGAGCTCCAGCTCGCCGGCATCCGCGGCCCCCTCCATCAGCCCGCTTCCTTGAAAGATATCATTGCCCCCGATAGACAGCATAATGACGTTGGCTTCCTTCAAGGCATACTGTATTCCCTTGTCGTCCAGCTTAGGGAGAAGTCCCTCGGTGGTCATTCCGTTTATTGCCAGATTGGCCAGCAGGCTGGCCGTTCGTCCATCGCCGTTCAATTGTTCGACGCTTCGGCGGACAAAACCGCCCCCGGTACTGTCCCCCGTTCCCTTGGCAAGCGAGTCTCCGATCGCCGTCACTTTCAGATCATTTGGCAGCACCGCTTCCGACGGAGCCCGTTCCGGCTTCGGCGGCGCAGTCTCTTGGCCTGGCGCGGCGGATTCGCCGCCGGTGAGCAAGGGCTGCCCTTGAGGATCATTAATATCCTTAAACGCATACACGAAACCGAATATAAGCACAATCGCTACGATAATCGACACGGAGGCCGTGATACGCCATATCCATGCAGATGACTTCATGACATTCCCCCTACAAAAATCCTCATGTACATTACCTTAAGACTTCTATAAAAAATTTGCAAATCAAAACACGCAAAGAAGACTGCCCCGGACGCAGTTTTCTGCGCGCCCGGGGCAGCCCTATCATGTAAAACAAGATCCGTGCTTATTGGCTGATGAATTCCTGAACCCAGTATCCGTTGTAATATCCCACACCGATCATGGTGAAATTAGGAGACAGGATATTTTCGCGGTGACCTTGGCTGTTCATCCAAGAGTTCATGACTTCCTGCGGCGTGCGTTGCCCTTTAGCGATATTCTCGCCGGCATAGCCGTAAGAAATGCCGTAAGCCTTCATCATGTCGAATGGAGAGCCGTGCGTTGGCGAAGTGTGGCTGAAATAATTGTTATTGCTCATGTCCTTCGCTTTGTCCAGTGCTACCGTTGTCAGCTTGGCATGTACCGTGAGCGGCTTCAGGCCAGCTTTCGAACGCTCTTGGTTCACCAAGTTGACAACTTCGGAAGCAAAATTCGATTGCTCCGTTGTGCCCGCAGATTCGGAAGGCTGGGACGGAGTCGTAGACGGCTTGCTCACAGGCTTGCTTGCTTCCGGTTTGCTTGCTTCTGGTTTGCTGGCTTCCGGTTTGCTTGCTTCCGGTTTGCTGGTCTCAGGCTTGCTTGTTTGAGGCGTCTCTGCAGGCTTGTCCGCCTGAGGTTTTTCCGTTTGCGGTTGTTGGACGACCACCCATTTAAACTGCGACTCCAAGCCTTGGCTCTCCAGGAATTTCTGGATCTTCTGTTGCCAGTTTACATAATTATTGCTATCAGCAGGTGCAGCCGAAGCCGTTGTCGGCAGCATGATGCCAACAGCCAATACAGCCGCGATACTGCCGCCTGCGATTTTCTTTATCCAATGGTTGTTCATGAATACTCATCTCCTATGCTCATAGTTGTAGAGTTTGCTTGACCGCCGTTCTAAGATGTTGAACTAGTTGGGTGTGGGGCGGTCAGGCATTGGTTACATTTTTGTAATCAGGTACGAACACATTGTAACACATTTGATACCTTCGGCAATCCTACAATTGTTGGAAAGGAGTCCTTGAATTCCTACTTTATGCTCAGGGCCCCAGAAACCAATACCGGTCCTGATCGAATGACTTCCTTGTATCTGTGATAAGCAGTAAAATCTTCTAAACTTCCATAGAATCTAGGTCATAACAAGAAAAAACCCACCCCGAAAACGGGGTGGGTTAATGAAAAGGCCCAGGCTACAGCTTTTTGCTGAACTGGTAACCAGCCTTTTCAAATCCAATATGTTCATAAAATGCATGTGCGGGAGCAAGTTCTTCCCGGTTGCCGCTTGTGAGAAACAAGAGGTGGCTACCATGCTGTCTTCCCCATGTCTCTGCACCGCGAATCAGTCGTTTGCCAATTCCTTGGCCGCGGTAGCTTGAGGTTACAATAACCGAAGTAATTTGAGTGACCGGTTCGGTCATAGTGAAGGATTTGACTTGACGAAGCATGATCATGCCGACGACGTCTCCATCAACCTCGGCAACCAGGTTGCCGTATAACGGGTTGTCGTTCATGGACTCCATCCGTTCACGCATGACGTTGAGCGTGGTCGGATAATTCAGTTCTCGCATCAAGGATGTGACAGCTTCCAAATCATTCTTCTCAAAGTTTCGAATCAGCAGTGCAGGCGCAGAAATTACGCTTTCGATGCTCATTATACCCTCATGCTTCCCTTCTTCTATGAATTCTGAGTAAACTCTACTTCTATTTTGTAAGTTTATGAAGAAGATTGCAAGTATCAAGCGACATTTTTTTTACATTTGTGTCCGTTTTGTTAAACCTTTGTTAAGCCGTTTTTACAAAAATCGGTATTGTGCTTCAATCAGCCCATGATATGTCCCCTGCTTCTGCATAAGCTGGTCGTGATTTCCTTCTTCGATGATCTTCCCGTGATCCAGCACGACGATATGATCGGCATGGCGGATCGTTGATAAACGGTGCGCCACGATGAAGGAGGTACGTCCCTGAAGCAGCACTTTAAGGGCACTCTGGATTTTTAATTCCGTCTCGGTATCGATACTTGCCGTTGCTTCATCCAGAATCAAAATCCGCGGGTCGGCAAGGAGCGCCCTCGCAAAGGATAGCAGCTGCCGCTGCCCCATGGACAGCATGTTACCGCGTTCCTCGACCTCGGTATCGTAGCCGCCCGGCATCTGGACTATAAACTCATGGGCGCCCACAGCCTTGGCCACGTCTTCAATCTCCTCATTGGTCGCATCCAGACGGCCAAAGCGGATATTATCCCGAATCGTACCCGAGAATATAAAGGTATCCTGCAGCACGATGCCGATCTGATTCCTGAGGCTTTCTACCGTCACCGATTGAATATCGTACCCGTCGATGGTTAACTTACCGTCCGTAATATCATAAAAGCGGCTGAGCAAATTAATGATGGTACTTTTGCCTGATCCGGTATGACCGACCAACGCAATCGACTGGCCTGCCTTCACGTCCAGATTGATGCCTTTTAGAGCCTGGCGTCCTTTTTCGTATTCAAACACCACATTCTCCAGCTTGATGTCCCCTTTAATGGTCGGCAATTTCTTCGCGCCAGGCTGATCATCGATGCTCGGCTTCTCGTCTATGAATTCAAAGATACGTTCGGACGATGCCATCGCGACAAGCAGCTGGTTATACATTTGGCCGAGCCGATTGATCGGCTCCCAGAAGTTCCCGACATATTGGGTAAAGGCAATCAACAGACCGATCGTGAGCTCGCCTTGCTGAATCAATACGGCCCCAAGCCAGAACAAGATCAGGGAACCGAACCCCCCGGTAATCTCGATAAGAGGCCCAAACCCTTGGTTCATGGCCGACGCCCTATCCCAGGACTTTTTGCTGTCCAGGTTCATGTTATCAAAAAATTTCATATTTTCTTCTTCTTGCGTATAAGCTTGGGTAACGCGGATTCCCTGAATGGATTCGTTCAAGTGGGAGTTAATCCGCGAGTTCCGGATCCGTACTTCCTGCCATGCACGCCGGATGCGCACACGGAGTTTCGTAGAGATAAAGAACATGATCGGAACGGTAACGATAACAGCTAGACCAAGCTTCCAGTTAATTAATAGCAGGATGACTACGATACCGACAAGCTGCACGCAGTCGATGATCAGATTGACAACCCCGTTCGTAAACAAATCCTGCAGGGAGTTGACATCGTTCGTAACGCGAACCAGCACGGATCCCGCCGGACGCTTGTCAAAGAAATTAAAGGATAGGCGCTGTATATGCTGGAACAAATCTGCTCGAAGGTCATAGATAACCCGCTGACCAATGATATTCGTAAACTTGATCCGGAATATCCCGGCAACCCATTGAATGATATACATCGCCAGAACGGCGATCGTAATCTGATACAGCAGGGTCAGGCTCGGATTTCCTTCCTTCGGGTCAATGGCCTGGTCGATAGCCAAACTCGTCAGGAATGGAATGGCAAGCTTCGTAATCGTGCCGATAATCATCATGAGGCCGATCAACGGGAGAATCTGTTTGGCATATGGTTTCATATACGAGATCAGACGCGTCAGCTGCGTCCAGTTAAACGGCTTCTCGATCGCATCGTCGTCCTTGTATACAAAACGTTCATTGGTTTCTTCCGAAGGCTTCCGCGGCCTCGGAATCTTTTGTTTCTGATGCGGTTCAGTATTTACGTTGGCGTTCATGCTTGCACCTGCCCTGGCGTACCTCCTGCTTGAGCTTGCTTTGCAATCAGGTCCGCATATTGTATTTTGTACACATCCTGGTAAGGTCCCGGCACCGCAATCAAATCGTTATGCTTGCCGCGCTGCACGACTCTACCTTCATCCAGAACGAGAATTTCATCCGCATGACGCAAGGAAGAAATACGGTGAGCGATAATAAAGGTCGTTCTGCCGTTCATGACTTCCTGGAAACCGGATTGGATTTCATGCTCTGTTTCCATGTCCACTGCGCTGGTGGCATCATCCAGGATCAGGATTTTCGGGTCCTTCAGAAGGGCACGGGCAATCGCGATCCGCTGCTTCTGTCCGCCGGAAAGACCCATCCCCCGTTCACCGACAATGGTATCGTAGCCATCCTTCATTTCCATAATGAAGTCATGTGCCTTGGCCAGCTTGGCTACCCGAATGATTTCATCCATGCTGACGTCCTTCATCCCGTAAGAAATATTGTTGCGGATGCTGGACGAGAACAGGAAAGTCTCTTGGAAGACCGTTGCAATCTGGCTGCGCAGACTCCGGACCTTAATATCGTTGATGTTCACGCCGTCTAATTTGATGCTGCCCTGATTCACGTTATAGGCATGCATCAAGAGCTGGATAATGGTTGACTTCCCTGAACCTGTTCCCCCCAGCAAACCGATCACGGAGCCGGGACGAGCATCCAGATTGATATCTTTGACAGCAGCCATCTTGTTGCCGTAAGCAAAGGTGACATTGTCGAACACGACATGACCCTTCACCTGGCTTGGCACCAAATCTACCGCACGCTCACGGTCTTCGACATCAATGGGCTGATTCAACAGCTCCAGCACCCGTTCACCCGAAGCCTTCGACTGCGTATAGTTGTTAATGTGGAACCCGATCCCCCAAAGAGGTCCGATTATGTACCAAATTAAGGTGAAGAATGCTGCCAGCTCCCCTACCGTCATGGAACCTTGGATAACCATGGCGCCCCCGACGGCAAGCAAAATGACGACGCTGACATTCGCAAAGAGCTCCATCATCGGGAAATAACGGGCCCACAGGGAAGAGGCGAATATCTGATTGGTTTTGTAACGCTCATTCCGTTCGGAGAATTTCTCCACTTCGTGAGGCTCGCGAGCAAAGGATTTAACGGTACGAACACCCGTAATATTCTCCTGCACCGCGGTAGTCAGCGAGCTGAGCGCCAGGCGCATCTCCTGGAACGCCGGATGGATCTTGGACTCGAATTTCAGAGCTGCGAACACCAGAAATGGCATCGCTACCAAAGTAACCAGCGTCAATTTCCAGCTGATGGTGAACATCATGATGGAACCGAAAGTCACCATCAGTACGAGGTTGAGGAGTTGGGCAAAACCGAAGCCGATAAACATCCGGATTGCTTCCAAATCCCCCGTCAGCCGCGACATCAAATCCCCTGTCCGAGCCGTGTCGTAATAGCGGAACGATAGAAATTGCAACTTTTCATAGCAGGCGTTTCGCAACGAGTAAGCCAGGTAATTCCCCAGCCTCCCTCCAAAGAATCCATGCAAAAACTGCATGAAAGCTTTAAGGATGACCACGCCCAGCACGGTGAGTGCCAGCTGCGGTACGATGCCGTAATTCTCCAGCTTGATTGCATCGTCAATCAGCACTTTTAACAGCTGCGGATAGACAAGACCTAAAGCGGTTGCAATCGCCAGACACAGAATGGAAAGAAAAAGATAACTTCGTTTCTCCCAAAAGAAGCCCTGCAGTTGCCTGAGAACATTCATGTTTATCCTCCTTTGGATTTTTTACGTTCAGGTTATGTAGCATTTATGAAGTTTATCATCGACCCGAACCCGCGGCAAAGAGAGAAAAACGTCATAAATGAGCCAAAAGGACCTAAAGGGGGCAAATAGTATAACTTATCATTGTTTCATGATGAAATCATCGGGAATTCTCATCATTACTAGGGGATATAATCACATTGTCAGTCCCTTCAACCGTTAGGCTTTATCCGCTATTTTCGACTTTTTTGAACATGCTTGAAAAAGGGTAATATCCTAAGCTGGTTTCATCCTATTCACGTTCGCTGCAGCGGATAAAAATATGCCATATCGTCCTATGCCGCTTTCATCAGGAGAGCGGTCCATCGATAATAATAGGACGAAAGACGCCCCGCCACGGATGGCATATGGGACGTCTTTCAAGGGTTCAACATGTGATTGGCGTTCATTCATGAAGTTCGCACCAGGCTGCTATTCTATTGCAACTCTTGCTTCATGCTAGACGGGAATGTTCCGTCTTTACTGCGCTGACTTTATCATGGCTTCCAAATCATCCGCCAGCTGACGCCACATCAACGGAGACTGGCCGTCCTGCAGCGAACCCAGTATGGCAGCCATGGATTCCTTCAGCTGTTCCTCCAATGCGGATACATGATGCTGCAGTGAACGTTCGCTCATTCGAACATAGTGGTCCGTCAGCTGCTCTTCCCGCAGGCCGACCACACCCGCAACGGCTTCCTTCACTTTCGGCTCAGCCGCTTCGCGCAGCTTGGAACTTCCGCCGCCCTCAAAGAAATGCTTGGGATTCTTAAAGGTCGACCAGAAGGTTAACCAATCGCCTTGGATTTGCAGCTCCGTTTCGTCCAGCTCCGGCGGTGCCCAGTCCGGATCCCGGCGTATGGCCAGTGACAGGCCCTCGGCCATGCCGTTGATATCGGCTGCGGCCTTAAATGCCGCGGCTTCGGTTAATTTGCGGCCGGCCGTCTCCAAACGAAGCGTGGTGGCCCATAGTTCCTGATCCAGCTCTACGGACATCGTTCGCATCAAATCACGTCCGCAAGCCGCAAATGCCGATTTCAAATGCCCTGCATCCTCCCGAAGCACGGAAGGATTAAACGACTCCTGGAAGAAACGGTTCATGGCATAATCCAGCCGCTGCCGCACGTGAAACAGCAGCTCGCTGCTTTCTTGACCGATGTCGCGTGCCATTTCCTGCTCCGCCAAAGCGTTAAGGCGGGCCATGGCTTGGTTTTGCACCTCTTCCAGCTCCCCGATTTTCCGCTTGCGCGTGGTCTCATCCTGAGCGGCCATTTCTGCCCACCCCCGGATACGGTCCCTCACAGAAGCGATCTCATCATAACCGGCACGCTGGGACAGCCTTGGCAGCTCTTCCACCGCAAATCGGCCCAGCGCTTCTTCGAAAACAGGGAATCCCGATGCCTGCAATTTCTCCTCGTCCCCTTGCCGCTTATTGTCCAGCGCAGCCAGACTGGAGACGGGGAAGATATGCGGGCTGCCTACGCCGCTGGCTGTAAGATTGGTGCGCACATGCTTCACCACCTCATTCAGCTCGTCTTCGGACTGAGCTAGATCAGCCGCATTGACGATAAAGAACATTTTATCCAAGGCAAAGCTGTCTTTGACCCGGCCCAGCTGGGACAGGAATTGCCGGTCCGCTTTGGAGAACGCATGGTTGTAATACGTTACGTAAACAATCGCATCCGCATTCTTAATATAGTTGAAGGTGACGCCGGTGTGCCGGGCATGCAGGGAATCCGCTCCCGGCGTATCCACCAGCACGATCCCTTGCTCCGTCATCGGACAGCTGTAATACAGATCGATCCCGTCGACAAAGCAGGATTTGGTTTCGTCCGCCACGTATCCCCGATATTCGGCCAATTCTACCGTTTCCGTGGTGCCGAGCCTGGACTCCATCTCATCCCAGCCGGAGGCGGCGGCCTTTAGGAACCCGTAATGCGGCAGGCCTGCCGGGTGAATTCCGGCCGGATTCAAACCTTCGGCCACGCTCCGCCAATTGGCCGGATTCGGTTCTTGGAGACCCAGCACGCCGAAGGAATACTTCAAATCGTCCCACCACATCTCGCGGCTCTTCATACGCACGTCTGCGGTACCATGTGATCTTCCTTCAGCCGGTGCCAATATGCGGTTCACCGCCGCCGTTGTCGGATGCGGCGATACCGGCAGGACCGACTCGCCAAGCAGTGCATTGGCGAAGGAGGACTTTCCGGCGCTGAACGCTCCGAACAGCGCCAGGGTGAACGAGCCGCCCGCAAGCGCATCCGCGCGGGCGGTCAGATCCCGCGCGGCCGACGCCAGCGCGGGGTGCGGCGCCAGCAGCGCCGCCGCTGCGCGCAGCTCGGCTGCCGCGGCCTCAAGCCGCTGGCGCCGCTGCGGTGCCGCCTGCGCAGCGGCGGCCCGGGGCGCCGTGCGCCCTTGCCCCGGCTGCGCCGCCGGGGCGCCGCCCTGGGCAGCCGCATGCGCGGGCTGCCCCTCCGGCTCCCTCACCTCCGGCAGGAGGCCGGGGGTGAGGGAGGTGCGCGGCGGGAGCAGCTCGGCCAGCTCGGCCGCGCGGGCGGCTTCCGCCTGCTGCAGGGCTGCGTAGCTGGCGGAAGCCGCGGATTGCGCCAGGAGCTCGGCGCCCTGGCGCTCCAGCTCCTGCAGACGGACGGCCGCAGCGTCCGTCAATGCCGCCTTCAGCCGGTCGGCAAGCACCAACACGGCCATGCGGTAGCTGCCCTTGATTTCCTCGGCCAGCTCCCGGTTATAGTTCAATACATATTCGCCCGACACCGTGGCTTCCGGATTCACGGTTCGCGTAATCATTTCCTCCCGCACGCCCGGAAGTTCGGCGTCCATCAAACGTTCCCATTCGGCATTCCATTCCGCATGCTGCTCGACGCTATTGCGGAACAGCGAACGCATATGCCAGTCGACCTGCGAAGAGGTCTGTTCCTCCAAACGATGATGGAAGGCCTCCAGACGGCGACGGCGCTCTTCCTCCGTCTTGCCGCCCGAGAAGAGGAACCCGACCTTAAAGCCGGATTTCCGGCTCTCCAGGAAAGACAGGCTTAAATCCCGAACATCCGCCGGCGTTAGATTGGCATTGGCCAGCAGCTTATCGGCTTCCTTGCGGAGTTCTGCGCGAACCGATTCCGGCAGCCCCGCTACGGTTCTCTTTTGTTCTTCCAGATCCTGCAAGCGCGCTTGCAGCGCCGCTGCGGCCTCCTCGCCGCCCATTTCCTCCAGCAGCCGTTCCTTCTCCTCCTGATGACTGCGGGTATAGGCTTCCACATGCTGATCCGCAGCATGACGAATGGAGCAGGAAACGCTATGGCGCAGCAGCGGCTCCTTCCGGGATATCAGTTCGCCGATCAAAGACTTCAGCGTCTCCCATTGGTTATAGGGATGGTCCTGCACTTTAAGCGAGGTGCATAACAACCCTTTGTACGTGATCTTCCACTGGGCGAACGCCTTCTTGACGTCGTTCAGGTAAGAGGACAGCGTCAACTCGTCATCACGATGCTTGTCGATCTGATTCACGATCAAATATAGCGGCTTCCCCCAATCCGACAGGCTCTTGGCAAACATCAGATTACTCTCCGACTGCACATGATTGTAATCCATGACGTAAAACACGATATCCGCCATATGCAGAGCGGAATGGGTCGCTAGCCGATGCCCGTCGTCGGTTGAGTCGACGCCGGGGGTATCCATCAATACTCCGTCCGCGCCAAGCAGCGGCACGTCATCCCACACTTCAATCGCGGAATACTCCCGGCCCTCCTTGCAGTATTCCGCAAGTTCGTCGATCGTTACCTTGATAGGCTCCCCATGGTCCGCGACAGTCCGGTGAATCAATGCCTGGGGCTCGCCGCTTCGAATCGTGACCACATTGGCACTCGTCGGCACCGGACCCGAGGGCAGCACCTTTTTGCCGCAAAGCGCATTGATCATGCTTGACTTCCCAGCTGAAAAATGACCGCAGAAGGCAAGCGTGAGCTCGCCGCCAGTACCCTTGCGTATCAAATCCTCGGTCAATGCGGAGGAAGACTCGTCATTCCAGTCCAAAAAACGGTCCCGGACTCTATTTAGTTCCGTCATGCTGTATCCGATTTCATCAGTCATCAACTTCAATGTCATTTCTCGCTCCTGTCCATTGATCTCTCCATCTCTGACACCATCTGTTCACATCATTTTATTTTATCACCGCTTGCGCCGTAAAGGAATCATTTCATGATCCGCCGTTTGTCCCGCTCTATGCAAAATGGCAGGCCAAGGAAGAATCGCTTCCTTGCCTGCCATGGGTTCAACATCTCATTTTTTAAAACATCAAATTTGAAGAACTTAAGATACGACGGTGTTCTCTTCTGCCGGAATCAAAATTTCGAACACGTTTCCGTGCTGCAAAATGGTTAAACCGCGAGACTTATCGCGCATCACGACCACTTCCGGCTTCTGAGACATACGCTCCAAATAATGCTCGGGAGCATCCCCGGAGTGGCTGAACGTCACGCCTTCCACTTCCTGCTCTTCATTCTCGCTCAGTTGGTTCTGGCTCTCCACCACATGTTCAAAAATATCCGAGAACAATTCAAAATTGTCGGTGTAAACAGAGATGCATTTCATGTGTAATCCCATCCTCTTTTAAATTTAGCTCCTGCTGATCCGGGGTGCATTCCTTTTTCACCTTGCGAATATCCGGCATTTCTATTCGGTCACAGTTGTTTCCAGATTTCCATTCGCCCATGCGGCCGAAATAGAAATCCGGAGACAAAGGCAAGCGCGCTGGCTTGCTTGCAATGATGCCCATTCGCCGGCTGTCAAAGTTCGGTGTTCTCCCGAATCAGATGAACTGTTTCTTTTTTTGTCTGTTTCTAGCTGGTGTTACGGTTGTTCCTTATTCTTCCTGACTGCTAAGGTTTTCATACGTTTCTTTCCTTCGCGGCAAACATCCAGCAGCGGGCATACCGGGCATTGCGGATTTTGAGCTTTACAGTGGTACCTTCCGAAAAAAATGATCCGATGATGCGTCATCGTCCATTCTTCACGCGGCACCCGCTTCATCAGCTTTTTCTCCACTTCCAGCACGGAATCTTTCCAAGCAGCCAGTCCAAGCCGTTTGGATACCCGCTCCACATGCGTATCCACCGCAATGGCAGGCACGCCAAAGGCGTTGGATACGACGACATTGGCCGTCTTGCGTCCAACCCCGGGCAATTTGACCAGCTCGTCATGAGCCTCCGGTACTTCCCCGCCATACTGTTCGATCAGAATCCTGCACAAGTTCTGAATATGTTTGGCCTTGTTCCGGTATAACCCGATCCGTCTGATATCCTGCTCAAGCTCCTCGATCGGTACCGATACGTAATCCAAAGGCGTTTTGTATTTCTGAAACAGATCCTTTGTTACTTTATTTACCGTTTCATCCGTGCACTGGGCGGACAGCAGCACGGCGATGGTCAGCTCAAACGCATTGCTGTGATTCAGTTCGCAATGTGCATCCGGAAACATGCTCTCCATCGTGTCCAAAATATGCCGCACCGTTGCCGCATTCATATGATTTCCCTCCCGCAAAAAAAAATCTTGATGCGGAAATCCCCGCATCAAGACGGTGTTTCTCGAGCAATCCCAGGTCGATAATTTACTGTTTTACGATCTCAACAACGACACCGTTGTTTAAGTACAGTACAATATTATCATTTTCCTTAAGGGATTGCACGGACAAAGTCGTGTCACCTTGATGAACAAATACTTTATCGGATAACGTAAATCGGTAATTATCGTTAATCGATTTGCGTTTCACTTGAATTTCGGTGTTGTTCGCCTGCCAGAACGCACGCTCGATCTTCTCCAGGACTTGGATGATCGTTACGCCTTGAATGTCTTTTCGAATCTCTACGCGATCTCCCTGCGTCAACGTGCTTAAGTTCGAAGCCGTCGAACCATTCTTGACGACCTTGACGCCGCCGCTTACGCCTAGGGTCTGGCTGTTGCCCGAATGATCCTTCACGGTCAATACATTGCCCGAAGCATCCAAGCTGGTGACTTCGCCAAGCGTCAATTTGACTTCCGCAACCGAAACAGCCGTTAAGCCTTGAAGTGTAATATTAACGAGAGTTCCGGGACGCAGGTCTGCAAGCAGGATTGCTTGTCCGCTATCGCCGGTCAATGTTGCTTTGTCCGTGTAAATGTCGCTTGTAGCGCCATTCGCTTTCACTCGAATGCGGTTTTTAGCTGGTTCGGTGAATACGACCTCGAACTGCGCGGATGTCTTGAGTTTCAGGCTCTGCAAGTAATCCTGGTTGGTCGACAGCTGCGCCGTAACCTCGTCGCCGACACGCACATCCGCCAGGGAAGCGTTCGATTTGCCGAAGATTTCTACAAGCAGCGTGCTGTTGTATGGAATTTCCTCCACTTTTCCGTTGGCGGCCACAATCGATATCACTTTCTTGGCTGTGTTAATACTGCTGATTTTACCTTCAACTTTATAAACCACTTCCAGTGAAAGCGCACGGGTGCCAATGAGCGATACGCTGACCTTGCGTCCTGCTCCGAGCAGCGGCTCCACTTTATCCAGCGTTGTTCCGTTGCTCGATTCCAGCTTCGTCTTATCGTCCAGGATGACGACGCGAGGCTGATTGTTAGCATCCTTGACGGTCAGCCAGTGCGTCTTCGCATCGTAATTGACGATGGTGACGGCATCCAGCTGTTCCATTTGACGGCCCGTTACTTCGATCTTCGTGATTTTTTCCTCGCCATTGATGGTCAGCGTCACTTGATCGCCGGACACGGCGTCAGCGAGCAAATCGGACAAAACGGGCTTCGCCACGCCACTCATAATAATTTCCGGCTTCTCTGCCAGAAACTTCGTTTCGAGCTGCGTGCTTCCGCTGCGCTTATACGTGATGGTTTTTCCGTTCTCTTCAACAGAATACAGCATCGCCTGTATCGTGCGGTCGACGCTTTGCGTGACCTCCACCGATTGAAGAATGCTGTTTTTTACCGTGAAATTCACGGCATAACCATTCTTCAGCTCCGCCGGTGACAGAATTTGATTCTGATAGCGAATGACGGTAGCATCGTCCCACGTGTACGTGTCCTCATAACCGGTGCTGTCCTTAAGGGTTACTCTTTTGTTCGCCGTGTCCACGTTTTGGACGACGCCCGCTCCCGTCTTGTTCACCAAGCCGCTCTTCACGCGGATCGACACGATTTTTTTCTGCGGGCTGTAGGTTTCGCGCTCAATGGTAAGCAAGCTGCCTGCAGCAAGCGTCTTCGGATCGATTTGGATACCGTTCTGGTCCAGGAAAACCGTGCTTGGCTCGTAACTCAGCTCTTCAAATGTACTGCCTGTATCAAGCCAAATCACGTTGTTCGGAGACAAACGGGCATAGGTGCGGTCAAACCGCTCCACCTGCTGGGTTGGATCCGTAATTTCCACGTAAGCAGCGGTTCCGTTATTCGCGACGACCACCGCTTGCGTGTAAGGATTGATGTCTGAAAACTGCAATCTTTTCTCCGAATCGGACGCAAAATAAGCCGTGGAAGAATCCAGCTTGAATGAGTTCAGCTTGCCGTCGGCATACAGCTCCAGCTTGCCGTTCTCAATCGAAGCGATGGAGCCTTTGTACTGATTCTCGTAATTCGTGGTAATGTACGCTTGAGCCCGGCTGAAGAACGTTGCAAGCTGGGCACGGGTAACCGCCCCTTGCGGATCGAATTTGTTTCCGTTCACACCTTTGGCAAGGCCCAGCTCAACCGCCACATTAACGTATCCCAAACGATCCGGGGATATCTTGGCGTTGTCCGCAAAGCCTGTCGCTTTATTTTTGGCGGCATTGGCCTCCGCGGTACGTCCAATGGAACGGACAAGCACTTCGGTTATCCATTCCCGGGATGCTTTCTGCGCGCCCCAGATGACTTTCTCGTCCGTGTATCCGGATTCTTTTTGCTTGTCGAGCAGGTTTTGCTGAAAAGCCAGTTCAACATACTTCGTAAAATAATCGTTCACTTTAACATTTGTCGGTAATGTCGCAGCGCCTCTGCTTAATTGATCCTGCATGCTTAAGAACCGGATCGCCATCGTCACAGCTTCCTGCTGCGTTACAGGATCGTTCGGACGAAACTTTCCGTTATTCCCGGTCACGATCCCCTGTGCTGCTAATTGATAAATGTACTTTTCTCCCCAATAACCGGCATTCACGTCGCTGAATACGTTAATGGCCGTTTGGGGTGCATTTGCCGTTGTCGCATTTGCTGCTTCTTCATCTGCCGAGACGATCGAAGCTCCGCCTCCGAATGCTATAAGTCCGGCCATGACGGCGGAGACCACTTTTTTGGAATGAACATGTTTGCTGTGTCTAAGTACCATTTTCTTTCCCCTCTCAATTACTACTGCTTCATCATATACTAATATTCGACAGCAGATCGTGATCTCCTTCAACCATCATTACCGAGTCATTGGATTTTCTAAATCGACATGCCCCATCAACGATTCGGTCTGCTGACCATCGACCAGAATTTGAAGTGATTTTACTTCGTCAAACTGGAAGAACGTTTTCTTGATGGCATCGACGGCAAACGACTCGCCGCCTGCACCCAAGTTGGCTTCGTCAGGGACCGTCACGTCGAGCGTCAGAGCGCCGTTCTCGAATTTCAACGAATTCAGCTCGATTTTCTCCCATAGGGGAACCATGTCGGCCTTATCGCTCTTTCGCAATGCTTGATATGCGGCTTCGTATTTTTCCTGATCTTCCTTATACGAGATCTCTGCCGAGCCTTCAACCAGCTCCATCAAATCCGGGTCCGTATAGTAAGCTTTAATGCTCTCCGTTTTGGATTCCGGCGCTGTCGCTTCATTGCCGCCGTTCCCTGTTGACGTGCCCCCCGAACCGTTCGATGTTCCCCCATTGCTCTGTCCTGTCTGATCATCAGGTGCAGGTGTCACTTGCTCCGGCGTATCGTCCGGTGCTGCTCCGGGTTTCTGTCCGCAACCGGCACCAATCAGCATAACGGCTGCCAAAAGTCCGACTGCCCAAATTTTTTTATTCAAAATAGCCACCTCCTGCAATCACGATCACTGTCGTATCGTTAATCAACCTTCAAATAATTTTTGATGCCTCTGACAATTGCCTCGGCTACCCGATCCTGCGTTGCCGGATCAAACAGCTTGCTCTCATCGGTCTTGTTGCTCAGGAACCCGACTTCCAGCAGGGCGCCAGGCATCTTGGTCTCGCGAATAACATGGAAGTTGCCGTATCTCACTCCGCGGTCTTTTAAACCCATGGCCTTCACGATTTCTTTATGAAGGGCATTCGCCAGCGCTTTGTCAGATTCATTGTAATAATACGTTTCGGTTCCGCTTGCAGTGGATGGGCCGCTATTAGCATGTATCGATATGAAAACATCAGCCTTCAGATCATTCGCAATCTTCGCGCGATCCTTCAGCTCGAGGAAAGTATCGTTACTGCGAGTCAAAACGACTTCGATATTTTTTTCTTTGGCCAACAACTTCTCAACTTTCAGCGCCATCGCGAGGTTGAAATCCTTCTCCCTCTTCTTCGTTACCCCGATCGCTCCCGGATCATGATCTCCATGACCCGCATCAATGACCACGAGTTTCTTTCCGCCCGTACCGGGTTCCGGCGCAGGGTTAGAGGTCGTGTTGAGATCCACAATGAACAGGCCCGATCCGTTCTCAAGGCCTGATACGGTGTAGTTCTTGGCATAGTTCAGATCAATGACGATCCGCACGGTCATCGGGTTGCTGTTATACAGGGAGTAACGGACGGCTTTGACGTCCGGGTAACCCGACACCGTCATCTGGCCGCTCTTCGTCACGTCATCGAAATCGGCGTTGCTGCTGAACGTCTCGGAGAAATTCGTGTTCGCCATATCAATGACGATACGGTCCGGACTGCTGAGCTTCGATACCTTTGGCTTCGCATTGCCCGTAACGGCGACCATCAGCCTGTTTTCGCTGAAGCTGAGGCCGTCCACGGTCGACGTAGCGACGCCGGGTTCTTCGCCAGGGTTACTGCCATCGTAAGACGAGGTAAGATAGACTGCCTTCTGCGTGTTATCCCATCTTACTTGAAGGCCCATTTGCTCACTTACAAAGCGAATCGGAACGAGGGTCGTTCCGCCTCGAAGAACAGGCGCCTTCGTCATTAGAACACGCTGACCGTTTATGTCGGCATACTGACTTCCAATCACCATCGTCACTTTTTGCCAGGCGTCTTCAACCGTTACCGTCTTCGCTGCCTTGTTCCAATTCACGTTAAAACCGAGATTTTCGGAAATGACGCGGATCGGGACCATGACGGTACCGTTGTTGTTCTCCACCTTCACGCCAGATGACAGATTGATTTGTTGACCATCCAGGTAAATCCTTGCGCTGTACGAACTCGCATCCGCCATTTTAGGAAACGCAATCATGATGACAACGAGAAACATTAAAAAACCGAACTTCTTCATCCTTCACCCCTACCATCCTATTATTTTGCCATAGATTGGCGTTTCTGCACTCGGCCTGTCCGACATTACCTGACAACCTATAGACGCTTAGACTCACTGAAAGTTGCGAAATTGTTCCCTATTTACCAAAAAAACACCTATTTCGACAAGCGAAATAGGTGTTTAGTCCTTCATATGAAATTCAGAATTAGTTCCTTTGTTCTATTTTCGAGTCATAGGATGCTCCAGCTCAACATGCCCCATTAAACTCTCAATCTGATTACCGTCTACAAGCAATTCCAAGGACTTCACTTCATCGAACTGGAAGAACGTTTTTTGCAAGGCATCAATCGCAAACATTTCCCCTCCAGCTCCAAGATTCGCCTCTGCCGGCTTGGTGATATCCAGCGTCAATGCTCCGTTGTCGAACTTAAGTGATTTCAGCGTGATTTTATCCGACCATAATGGATTCAATTCTGCATCTCCGCTCTTTTGAAGACCTTCAAAAGCTTTCTTATATTTATCCTCTTCGCCCGAGTACGTGATCTCTTTGCTGGCTTCTTTCAAATCCATGATCTCCGGGTCCGTATAATAGAGTTTAATATTCGCTTTCTTCGCTTGATCCTCCGCAGCGTTCACGTCCTTCGTATCGACTGGCGTACCCGTACTTCCAGCGGATGTTTTCTCCGGCGGCGTGCTTGTTCCTTCGCTCGCGTTCACGGTAGTTGCTTCGGCTTCGCCCTGCTTCTGATCATCCGCCGCCTTGTCATCGCCCGGTTCGTCCTGCGGCGTCTGTACTTGTCCAGCTTCAGTATCCGGGCCCGTCTCGGCGGGGGCCGCAGTCGGCTTCTGTCCGCAGCCGGCACTAAATGCAAGCAGAAGCGCCAGCAATCCGGTCATCCAATATTTTTTGTTCATGGCTTGTGTCCCCCTCTAAGTTACATCAAATCTTGTACACATTATTGTACTTTAAGATATTCTTTAATACCCTCTACAATACCTTGTGCAACACGATTTTGGAAATCGTCTTTAAACAACTGGGCTTCGTCACCCTTGTTGCTCAAAAAGCCAATCTCGAGCAGGACAGCCGGCATCGTCGTTTCCCTCGTAACATGAAGGCTACCGTATTTAACTCCACGATCTTTGAGACCTGTCGCTTTTGCAAGATGTTTATGGATCACATCCGCCAATGACTTGCTGGAATCTCTCGTATAATACGTTTCCGTACCGCTGGGACTGCTGGACGCGTTGCTGTTTCCATGAATAGACACGAAAATATCTGCTTTTAAATTATTTGCGATTTTCACGCGATCGCTGAGCTCAAGATGTGAATCGTCGCTGCGAGTCATCACTACATTGATATTCTTTTCTTTTTTGAGCAGTGCTTCAACCTTAAGGGAAATATCCAAATTAAATGATTTCTCCGTTTTTCCCGTAAGGCTGATCGACCCCGGCTTGATACCACCGTGACCGGGATCAATGACAACCGTTTTCTTGCCATTCCCGGTAACCGGCGGCACCGGCGGTACGAGAATTTCGCCCTCTGCGTTCAGATCAACGATGATGATGCCCGATTCCTGGGTCACCGCAAAATCCTTAGGTCCAGTCAAATCCAATACGATACGCACGGTTGGCGGGTTGTCGCTGAACACGGCATATCGAATATTCGTAACGTCGGAATAATCCGCAGCTTCCATACTGCCGCCGTTCTGCGCGTTCACGGCATGTCCGCTTAGGAATGAAGCAGAGTAGACGGTGTCCGGAAGATCGATAACAATCCGGTCAGGCCCCGTCATGCTGAACACTTTCGGCGTCACAGCGCCTTCCGTTGCAATCATGAGACGGTTATCGCTAAAGCTGAGCCCCGTCAATGAACCCTTATTTCCAGATTCCGCAGGCGGAGGCGTCTGACTGCCCGGATTGGTTCCTTCACCTGGATCAATCTCGGCTCCGGTTGTAGGCAGCGCGGCGCTTGAAAGGTACACCGCCTTCGATTGGTTGTCCCATTTCACGTCAAGCCCCATCTGCTCGCTTACAAAACGGAGGGGCACAAGCGTGGTCGGTCCATTCAAGACAGGCGCCAAATTCAGATCGACCTGGGCCCCGTTCAGCTCGGCCTGCTGGCTGCCGACCACCATGCGGACCGTCTTCTCGCTGTTTTCAACGGTTACGGTTTGGCTGGCCTTCTCCCAGCCCACCTTGAAACCGAGATTCTCGGATACCACGCGTATCGGAATCATCACATTGCCCTTCATGTTGGCGACCTGGACGCCCGAAGACAAATTCAATGGTTCCCCGTCAAGAAATATGGTCGCACTTGAAGAACTGGCCTCGCCGCTCTTCGGAAACGCCAGCAAGAAGACTATCAACACCATTACAAACCCTAACTTCTTCATGAATCCACCTCGATCATCCCATGATTGAATTTGAAAAGCAAATCTAGCAAAAAAACTTAAACTATGTAAATCAGTATTCCCGTATGCATGCTTCCGGACAAATACTGACATCAAACGTAGATCTATCTTGGCTGCTTCTGCATATTAATTCCATAATACCAAAAAAAACTTCCATTTCCTACACAGGAAATGGAAGTTTAATAATCTTGTAAACTTTTGAAGCCTGATTGCGAAATTAGGCGAACAAGCGCTCCCCATGTTTTTTCTCGTAAGCATCGATTGCACTTTCATGCTGCAGCGTCAAACCGATATCGTCCAATCCTTGAAGCAGGAATTGACGGCGGTGCTCGTCGAGGTCAAAGTCGATGTGCAATCCCTGATCATCGGTAATCGTTTTGTTCTCCAGATCCACGTTCAGTTTATAGCCTTCGTTCGATTCCGTCCGCTGGAACAGCTCTTCGACCTGCTCCTCCGACAATTTGATCGGCAGAATTCCGTTCTTGAAGCAGTTGTTGTAGAAAATATCAGCAAACGATGGAGCGATGACCACGCGGAACCCGTAGTCGAGAATCGCCCAAGGCGCATGCTCGCGGGAAGATCCGCAGCCAAAGTTGGCACGCGAGATCAGGATGGTCGAACCCTGGTAGCGAGGCTGGTTCAGCGAGAAGCTGTCGATGTTGCCTCCCTCTTCATCAAACCGCCACTCGTAAAACAGAAACTGTCCAAATCCCGTGCGTTCAATCCGTTTCAAAAACTGTTTAGGAATAATTGCGTCCGTATCTACATTCACCCGGTCGACAGGTGCGACAATACCGTTTAATTTCGTAAATGCTTGCATAAACTTCTCCTCCGTCCTTCTTAGCTCACAACTTCTTCGGCTGCAAAGTTCCAATCACGTACATCCACGAAGCGTCCTTTAACCGCAGCTGCCGCTGCCATTGCCGGCGATACGAGATGCGTTCTGCCCCCGCGGCCCTGGCGACCTTCGAAGTTCCGGTTGGATGTGGAAGCGCAGCGCTGTCCAGGCTTCAGTACATCCGGATTCATCGCAAGGCACATACTGCAGCCTGCTTCGCGCCATTCGAAACCTGCCTCGACGAAAATTTTGTCGAGCCCTTCTTTTTCGGCCTGAATCTTCACTCGGCCCGATCCCGGAACGACGATGGCGGTCACATTGCTGGACACTTTATGTCCCTTCGCTACAGCTGCTGCTGCCCGCAAATCCTCGATGCGTCCATTCGTGCAAGAACCGATGAAGACATAGTCGATCGGAATCTCGGACATCGGAGTCCCTGGCACAAGCGCCATGTATTCCAGCGCCTTCTCCGCTGCCTTGCGCTCGTTCTCGGTCTTGAAGTCTGCAGGGTTAGGAACCGTCGAGGAAATGTCGGTACCCATTCCCGGGCTCGTTCCCCAGGTTACTTGAGGGATCAGCGTTTCCACGTCGAATTCAACCACCACGTCGAACTCGGCGCCTTCGTCTGTCACAAGCTCTTTCCAAGCTGCTACAGCGGCATCAAAAGCTTCGCCCTGCGGAACATATTGACGTCCGCGCAAATATTCAAACGTCGTTTCATCCGGAGCGATCATGCCCGCTCTGGCTCCGCCTTCAATGGACATGTTGCACACCGTCATACGCTCTTCCATCGACAACTCGCGGATGGCTTCGCCCGTATATTCGATGACATAGCCTGTTGCAAAATCGGTTCCGTACTTCGCAATGACGCCAAGGATCATGTCCTTCGCCGTTACGCCCGGATTGCGGCGGCCAACAAAACGAACTTCCATGGTTTTCGCTTTAGCCTGCTGCAAACATTGGGTTGCCAGGACGTGCTCAACCTCGCTCGTACCGATACCGAACGCCAGCGCACCGAATGCGCCGTGAGTGGATGTGTGGCTGTCGCCGCACACAATCGTTTTGCCGGGATGCGTCAAGCCAAGTTCAGGGCCCATAACGTGCACTACGCCTTGGTCAATCGTGTCCAGATCATACAGGGTAACGCCAAAATCCTGACAGTTCTTGGTCAGGGTGTCGATTTGCTGCTTCGAAATCGGATCCGTGATGTTAAAACGGTCTTTCGTTGGTACGTTGTGATCCATCGTGGCGAAGGTAAGTTCCGGGCGGCGAACTTTGCGGCCGCTGAGACGCAGACCTTCGAATGCCTGAGGGGAAGTCACCTCGTGGACCAAATGCAGGTCGATATACAAAATACTCGGCTTGCCTTCTTCCTGATGAATCACGTGGTTATCCCAAATTTTTTCGAACATTGTCTTCTTACTCATCATAATCACCCCATTGTTCTTTACGTCCATGAGAAGATAATTGCTTGAGTCCCTTATCCCTATTGGGAAGGCCTGCAACGCATCACCTTTACGTTGATAGTAATATATCATTTCCTTCTTCATTGTTCCAAGATATAATATCTATAGATGTAATAGGATTCAGCTATAACGGAGTGATGCTTACATGGAATTGAGACAACTGCAATATACGCTGCAAATCGCGGCGGACAAAAACTTTTCGCGCGCCGCGGAGAAGCTTCATATCGCCCAGCCTTCCCTGAGCCAGCAGCTCTCCAAGCTGGAGAAAGAGCTCGGGGTGCTGCTGTTCCAGCGCAATACGAGCAACGTCGAGCTTACCCATGCCGGTGCCAGCTTTGTCGAGCATGCGCAGAAGATCATGGACGCCGTCGAGCAGCTGAAACAGGAGATGTCGGACATCTCTCAACTACGCAAGGGGAAAGTCGTCGTCGGCAGCATGCCGATAACCGGCTCTCATCTGCTGCCCCGAGTTTTGCCTGCTTTCAAAAAAGGATATCCGGATATCGAAATCACCCTTTTGGAGGACTCCTCCATGAATCTGGAGAAGCTGACGGCCAGCGGCAAGGCGGATCTCAGCCTGCTTGCGCTGCCCCTGGCGGAGCCGTCCCTGTCCTGGATTCCGATCGGCGAGGAAATGATCGATTTGGCGGTTCCTCCCCAGCACCCGCTTGCGCTGCGGGCGGCCTCCGATCCCGTACGCCCCATTACGATCGACGAAATCCGGAACGAAGCGTTTGTCGTGCTCAAGAAGGGTCAGGGCTTCCGGAAGCTAACCTTCGATATATGCCGGGAGGCCGGCTTCGAGCCGAACGTTGTATTCGAGAGCAGCAACATCGAGACCCTCCAGTCTCTGGTCGCTACCGGGATGGGGATCACGCTGGTTCCCCGGTTCATTGCCCGTGCGAAACGCAGCGAGTTTATTCCGGTATATCTGCCGCTCGCGGATCCGGTGCCGAGCCGCACGCTGGTCGTCGCTTACCGAAACGGCCGGTATTTGTCCAAAGCGGCGGATGCGTTCATCGACACGTTCAAGCAGGTCATGGACAAGCTTGTGGTAGAAGGCGTTCAAGATAAATAATCGCAAATGGATGCAGTTTAAAACGAATAATAAGCAAAGAGGCACAGCCATCGTCGAACGACAAACGGCTGTGCCTCTTTTTCTTTTTTACCTGAAAGCCAAAAGATTACCCATGATCATCATAAACCGAACCCTATTTGCGCAAATTATGCTGGTCGATCATTCGGTTCTGTTCGTCCGCGGTACGGGACTGATCCTGAATCGATTCGTTTTTCCCGTTCCCGCCTCCGGCTACGCTCTCAACAAAATTGCGGAACTGCTCTTTCTGTTCTTGTTCCTGTTCATTGTTTCGGCTGTCGAATTGGTTGTTCTCTGCCATGATTCAAAGCCTCCTCTCAGACGGATTACCCATAGTATACCCGCCGCTGCCCAGATGAAACTTCATATTGGAGGTTTGGATCTTACATGTTCTATTGGACATACAAATGAGGCCGACGGTCCTCAAAAACCGGTATGCGTCCTCTCACTTCATCCGTGAGCTTGCAATCCAGCATGCCTGTCACGATCGTTTCCCGCTCATCCCCTTCGGCGATGATCTCGCCCCATGGGTCAATGATCAAGGAATGACCGAAAAAGTCCGTTTCGCCGCTGGTTCCTACGCGATTGCAGGCAACGACATACATTTGGTTCTCGATCGCCCTGGCGATGAGCAGCGTTCTCCAATGATGCAGCCTCGGATGGGGCCATTCCGCAGGCACGAACAGCACTTGAGCGCCGCTGAGCGCGAGGGTGCGGGACAATTCCGGGAACCGGATATCGTAACAGATCGACGCGCCCGCCTTCATTTCTTCCAGATCAAAGGTTACGGTATGCTGTCCGGCTTGCAGGAACTTCTCTTCGTCCATCAGGCGGAACAAATGGATTTTGGAATATTTGGCGATCTGCTCCCCGTTCCGGTTAAATACGTACATGCTGTTATAAATCCGGTCTTCGATCCGTTCGGCTACGGAACCGCCGACGACTTGGATGCGGTGCTTTCGAGCAAACTCGCTCAGCATCGAAGAGGTTTCTTGCCCCATAGGGTCGGCGAGCTCTTGGATCCGGTCCAGCGCATATCCGGTGTTCCACATCTCCGGCAGCACGATCACGTCCGGCTTATGGTTCGCCGCTGCCGCCTTCTCCATCATGGCGAGCATGTTATCCATGTTGGCCTGGACGTTGCCTATTTCAATGTCAGCTTGAATAAGTGCGATATGAAGCTGAGCCTTTGTTTCTCCAGTCATCTTGCAGCCTCCCGTTGTTTGAGTTGAATCCAAGGGCGGCCTCCATGCGATCATGAAACGCATGGGCCGGCTCTTCTTCCAGGATTCAACCTTCTCTTATATGTCATCATCATAGCCTCTCCAGCGCCGCTGCTGCAACACCCTAGCCCCATTTCCCTCTATACACCCCTGATAAATCGTGTTAAATTAATCCTAATTGTTTTCCATTATAGACGTATTTAGAGTGTAATCAGATAACGGAGTGATGAACCTGCAATGAACAAAAAGCCAGACGTTTTCCACATAGAGCCGGCCGAGATCATGGCCCAGCTGCCTACGCAATTTTTCGCGACCCTGGTCTCCAAGGTAAACCGCCAAGTGTCTCAAGGGCATGATGTAATCAATCTCGGGCAGGGAAATCCCGATCAGCCCACGCCGCCTCATATCGTATCGAGCCTAAAGGATGCGGCCGACAATCCGCAGTTTCACAAATATTCGCCTTTTACCGGCTTTTCCTTTCTGAAGGAAGCCATCGCGCATCGATACAAGGAGGACTATAACGTCGATCTGGATCCGGAAACGGAAGTCGCCATTCTGTTCGGGGGAAAAACCGGGCTGGTGCAGCTGCCGCAAATCCTCCTGAATCCAGGGGATGTCTGTCTTGTCCCGGACCCGGGTTACCCGGATTACTGGTCAGGCGTTGCTCTCGCCCGCGCGCAAATGAAGTTCATGCCGTTAACCGCAGATAACCGCTTCCTTCCCGACTATGGCGCTATATCGCCTGCAGACCGGGAAAAAGCGAAGCTGATGTTCCTGAATTACCCGAACAACCCGACATCCGCCGTCGCTCCTTTATCCTTCTACGAGGATACGGTGGCATTCGCCGCCGAACACGGGATCGTGGTAGCCAGTGACTTTGCATATGGGGCGATCGGTTTTGACGGAGACCGTCCGGTCAGCTTCCTGCAAGCGGAAGGCGCCAAGGAGGTGGGCGTGGAATTCTACACCCTCTCCAAAACTTACAATATGGCAGGATGGCGCGTCGGCTTCGCCCTGGGGAACCGAAACATCATCTCGCTGATCAATATGCTGCAGGACCATATCTATGTCAGCCTGTTCGGCGGCATCCAAGCGGCTGCTGCTGCGGCTCTCACCTCGTCGCAGGACTGCGTCGACCAACTGGTGTCGCGCTACCAGTCGAGAAGGGATGCCTTCTTCGGCGCCCTGTCCGAAATCGGGTGGCAGGCCCCGAAACCGGCCGGGTCCTTCTTTAGCTGGCTGCCCGTGCCGAAGGGATACACCTCGGTATCCTTTGCCGACTTGCTGCTGGAGGAGGCCAAGGTGGCCGTCGCGCCTGGTGTAGGCTTTGGGGATCACGGCGAGGGGTATGTCCGCGTCGGCCTGTTAAGCAGCGAGGAACGAATGCGGGAAGCCGCCTACCGGATCGGCAAGCTGAACCTGTTCGTCTAACCTAATTCCTTTTGAAAAATCAAAAACGATGTGCTATTCTTGCAATAACAATCGAATGCAGTTTCCCAAACGCAAAGACGGGACCAGTACGAAAGCATGCGGCACGATGATCAGAGAGCAAATTCCATGGGCTGAAAGAATTTGCCGTGACCCCTTTCCGAATCCTACCCCCGAGCGGCCTGGCTTGCCAGGACAGCGCCTTCTGTTACAGGGCCAAAGCCGGATGAGCTGCGCTCATCAATAAAGGTGGTACCGCGGAAGTCCAACTTTCGTCCTTTCTCATACAGGACGAAAGTTTTTTTATTTTCAGGGAAATGGATTCGTAACAGCCGTTCCTACCATCATAAATACAAGGAAGTGATCACGATGCTCTCGCGCATCGTCGTAAAGATTGGAAGCAGCTCCCTAACGACAGACGAAGGCGGACTTAATCTGGATTCGGTCGCGTTTTTTGCCGGGGAACTTGCCGGGCTCCGCGAGGCCGGCCATGAAGTTCTCCTCGTGACCTCCGGAGCCGTCGCAGCAGGGTTTAGGGAGATCGGGTACGAGACGAGGCCCAAGCTGCTCCATGAGAAGCAAGCATCCGCTGCATTGGGCCAAGCGCTGCTCATGCGGGCTTACCAGAATGCGCTGGCCTCCCATCAACTGAAAGCGGCCCAGATTCTGTTGACGAGAATGGACTTTGCGAACCGCAAACGCATGAACAACGCCAGCATGACGATTACGGAGCTTTTGAAGCAAGGCGTCATCCCCATCATTAACGAGAACGACACGGTTTCGATTGACGAGCTGAAATTCGGCGATAACGATACGTTATCCGCACTAGTCGCCAACCTGGTCCGTGCTCAGCAATTAATCATCCTGACCGATACGGACGGCTTATACACGGCCGATCCGCGCAAGTCGCCGGATGCCAAGAAATACGAGGAAATTCATGACATTACCGATGAAATTTACAGCATGGCGGGAGGGGCCGGCTCCAGCGTCGGAACCGGCGGCATGCGCTCGAAAATCGATGCCGCCAAAATCGCCACCCGCGGCGGCGTTCCCGTATTCATCGGCAAAGCCAACGAGCCCGGCGATCTGGTGAAAGCATTGGGGCACAGCGGCAAAGGTACGTATTTTGCCACTCACCTGTCGGCCCTGCCTGTGAAAAAGCAATGGCTCGGCTTTATGTCCTCGCCGCTGGGTCGGATCGTAGTCGATCCCGGTGCCGAGAAGGCGCTGATCCACGGGGGGCACAGCCTCCTTCCCGTTGGCGTTAAACGGATCGAAGGCAGTTTCCATGCAGGCGATGTGGTGGAAGTCGTCAATATGGACAACGTAAGGCTCGGCAGAGGCATCGTCAATTACGACGAGGACCAGCTGCAGGCCGTGCTCGGATTGCCGAGCAGCCAAGTCATCGGTATTATCGGCGAAATCCATCGGCTCGAGGTTATTCACCGCGATGAATGGATTACGTTAAAATAGTCCGTATCGCATTCCGAAGTTATTTCTTTTAATCACCTATACGAAGGAGGAATCATTATGAGTGAGGTACGCAATAAAGCTCAGCTCGCCAAGCAGGCTGCATTTCGTCTTGGCAGACTGAGCACGGAGGAGAAAAACCAGGCGCTGCTGATCATGGCCGACGCCCTGATCCAGCGGACGGCAGATATCATGGAAGCCAACGCAGAGGATCTTCGGCGCGGGAAGGAGCTTGGCACCTCTGCTTCCCTGCTGGATCGGCTGGCACTGAACGAAGCCAGAATCGAGGGCATTGCCGAAGGGTTGCGCCAAATCGTGGAGCTGCCGGACCCGATCGGCGACACCTTGGAAACGATCGATCGTCCGAACGGACTGAACATCGTGAAGAAACGTGTTCCCCTTGGCGTGATCGGCATCATATATGAAGCACGTCCCAATGTGACGGTCGATGCCGCCGGGCTGTGCTTGAAGACGGGCAATGCGGTCGTCCTGCGGGGCGGATCATCCGCCCTCTCCTCCAACCGCAAAATCATCGAAGTGCTTCACGAAGCTATGGAACGCACTGCGCTGCCTAAAGAAGCGCTTCAGCTTATCGAGGACCCGAACCGCTCCTCCGTGGATGAAATGCTGAAACTGAACGGACTGCTGGATGTCATCATCCCGCGCGGCGGCAGCTCCCTGATCCAGAACGTCGTGATGAACGCCACCGTGCCGGTCATCGAAACCGGGGCGGGCATATGCCATACGTACCTGGACGCATCGGCACGGCCGGACATGGCCGCCGCCATCAGCATCAATGCCAAGGTGCAGCGTCCTTCGGTCTGCAATTCCATGGAAACCCTGCTCGTCCATGCGGAGTATGCCAAATCGCACCTGACTTCGCTGGCCGAAGTTTTCCGTGAGCGTAACGTCGAGCTGCGCGGATGCGAGCGAACCCTGGAATATATTCCTTGGGCTGCCGTCGCAACGTCCGAGGATTACGCGACAGAGTATAACGACTATATTTTGAACATTAAAATCGTGGACCGCTTGGATGAAGCCATCGAGCACATTTCGGTATATGGCACGAAGCATTCCGAATGCATCGTAACGGAGAACGAGGATCATGCGGAGCGTTTCCTGCAGGAAGTAGACGCAGCGGCTGTCTATCATAACGCTTCGACCCGCTTCACCGACGGCTTTGAATTCGGCTTCGGCGCCGAAATCGGGATCAGCACCCAGAAGCTGCATGCCCGGGGACCTATGGGGTTACCCGCGCTTACTTCCTCCAAATATGTTATTATCGGTAGTGGTCAAATACGCGAATAAATCATTCATCCCAAGCCTTGAAGGAGGAACAAAACGATGTGCCAATCCCCGCAGAACCGACCTTTAATAGATAAAGCAATCACCTTCTACGGCGCAGGCTCGATGGCCGAAGCGATCGTACGAGGATTAGTGAGCCGTTCTGTCGTGCTTCCCGAGAATATTACGATGCTGAACCGTAGCAACGCCCAGCGCCTTCTGGAACTGAGCGAACGGTACGGCGTCCAGATCAACAACGACGAGGCCGCCAAAATCGAAATTTTGAAAACCTCGCCGGTGATCGTGCTGGCCATGAAACCGAAGGATGCCGCCAAAGCGCTGAAAGAACTGGGACCCAAGCTCTCCAGCGACCAATTGATCATCTCCGTGATCGCTGGACTTTCGATTTATACGACGCAGACGCTGCTGGGAAACCAGCAGCCCATCGCTAGAACGATGCCGAATACATCCGCTTCGATCGGGCTTGGTTCCACGGGCATTGCGTTCTCGAAGGAAATCAGCGAAGAACAGCGTCAGCTCGTGCTGACTTTGTTCGAGGCAGTTGGCCACGTGACGGTCATCGAAGAAGAGAAGATGGACATCCTGACCGGGATATCCGGCAGCGGCCCGGCTTACTTCTATTACATGATGGAAGCCATGACCGCAGCGGGAATCCGCGGCGGCCTGACGCCGGAGCAAAGCCGCGAGCTGACGCTTCAAACCATTTTGGGTGCCGCCCGCATGGTCCAGCAGACCGGGGAACAGCCGTCGTCGCTGCGCGCGAAGATTACATCGCCGAACGGATCGACGCAAGCTGCCCTGGAAACGCTCGACAAAGGCGATTTCTTCGAAACGGTCATTGCCGCCGTAAACCGCTGCGCTGAGCGCTCCAAAGAAATGGGCGCCATGCTGAAGGAGCAGATCTCATGAGCCGCTGTATTGCAACGTACCGAATTTATGACGACCAGGCGGATTTCCGTAAGAAAGCGACCTCCATCGCCGTTGGCATGACGGTTGGCAGCTGGACCGAGCTGCCGCAGGCCAAACGCGAAGCCATGCAGAAACATCTTGGCGAGGTCGTTGACATTCAGGTTCACGAGGGCTGGGAGCCGGGCAGCCGTTATGCGGATGTCAGCATCGCTTACCCGGACATCAATTTTAGCCGGGATATTCCTGCCCTGCTGGTGACCGTGTTCGGCAAAATCTCCATGGACGGGCGCATCAAGCTGACGTCCCTGGATCTGTCTCCCGACTTCCTGAGTGCATTTCCCGGACCGAAGCATGGCATCGACGGCATCCGAAGCCTTCTCGGCGTCCATGACCGTCCGCTGCTCATGAGCATCTTCAAATCGGTGATCGGACTGAATGCGGACGAGCTCAGAGCCCAATTTATCCGCCAGGCGCTCGGCGGCGTGGATCTGATCAAGGATGACGAAATCCTGTTCGAGAACGACCTCACCCCGATTGAAAAACGGGTCAGCATGTGCATTCAGGCCGCTGCGGACGTCGAACAGCAGACGGGCAAAAAACTGCTGTACGCGGCCAATTTGACCGGCCGTACATCGCAGCTGCGCGAGCAAGCATTGCGCGCGATCGATGCAGGCGCCAATGCCCTGCTCTTCAATGTGCTGTCCTACGGGTATGACGTCCTGCAAGAGCTGAGCAGCGATCCGGAGATTACGGTACCCATCGCGGCTCACCCAGCGCTTGCCGGCGCCATCTATCCTTCTCCGCACTATGGGATTGCGGCACCTGTGCTGCTCGGCCAGCTGATGCGGATCGCCGGAGCCGATCTGGTGCTCTTCCCTTCTCCTTACGGCTCCGTCACGATGCCGAGGGAAGAGAATCTCGCCATTCGCGACGAGCTGCATAGCGCTAAGCTTGGCGTGAAGCGAAGCATGCCGGTACCGTCCGCGGGAATTCATCCGGGACTCGTTCCGCGCATCATCCGGGATTTCGGCACCGATGTGGTCGTTAACGCAGGCGGCGGAATCCACGGTCATCCGATGGGAACCGAAGCGGGCGGCAAAGCCTTTGTACAGGCGATTGAGGCAACGATGAAATCCGTGCCGCTTGCCCACTATGCCGAAGAGCACGAAGAACTGAAAGCCGCACTGGACATCTGGGGAGGAGAAGCATGACATCAGGAGCAAAACAGCCGATTATTTTTTGCGATTTCGACGGAACGATCACGAACAACGATAACATCGTTGCCATCATGAAACACTTCAAACCGGAAGGCTTCGAGCCGATCATGCAGGATACGGTTGACCGCACCATTTCAATTCGGGAAGGCGTTGGCCGCATGTTCGCGCTCTTCCCTTCCTCCATGAGAGAAGAAATTACCGAGTATGTGCTGAGCCATGCCGGGATACGGGAAGGCTTCGCAGCGTTCCTTGACTATTTGAAATCCGAGCAGATCGAGTTCTATGTCACAAGCGGCGGCATCGATTTCTTTGTCGATCCTCTGCTGAAGCCCTTTGGCATTCCGGCGGACCATATCTTCTGCAACGGAGCCGATTTCGAAGGGGATCGCATTGAGATTACCTGGCCGCATCCTTGCAAGGAATCCTGCCATAACGACTGCGGCATGTGCAAGGTTACGGTGATGGACCGTTTTCCAGCCGACCGATATTACCGGATTCTCATCGGTGATAGCCTTACCGATTTTGAAGGCGCCAAGCAGGCCGACCTGGTCTATTCCCGCTCCACGCTCACCGAGCAGTGCAAGAAGCTTGGCGTGTTTCATGTACCATTCGAGACATTTACCGATATTCAGAACGACATGAAAGACAAGTTTACGCAGGAGGTGCTGTAAGTGGCATTTTCAGATATCCAGCTCGAACAGAAGCAGGCTGCGCTGCAGGAACTTAGAGGAATCAAGGAACTGTTTGCATCCAGAAACTGGTTCCCGGGTACCAGCGGCAATCTTTCCGTCCGTGTTGGCGAATTCCATCCGGAGCAGTTTTATTTTGCCGTCACGGCCAGCGGAAAAGACAAATCCGTACATACGCCGGAGGATTATCTCTTTGTGGACCAGAACGGTGTCCCTTGCGAAGCAACCGGCTTAAAGCCCAGCGCGGAAACTTTAATCCACTGTGAAATCTACCGGAAAACCGGCTGCGGCGCCATTTTCCATGTGCACACCATCGACAACAACCTGATCAGCGATTGGTATGGTGAACAAGGTTACGTGCCTGCCCAAGGAATCGAGCTGATCAAAGCCTTTAACATTTGGGAAGAGGACGCGGCGATCCGCATTCCGATCCTGCCGAACTATGCGGACATTCCGCGGATTGCAGAGCTCGTTCCCGGCGCGCTCGATCCGGCGGTACCCGGCATTTTGCTGCGTAACCACGGCATCTATGCCTGGGGCAAAAATGCGTTCGAAGCCAAAAAACATCTGGAGGCCTTTGAGTTTATATTCGAATATTCCTACCGCCGTTTGCTTCTGAATGCAGCCGGTTCCAAGTGATTTTAGCCTTGCGGGGATTGAGCTTAATCAGCCGGATATCCCGCGCGACAGGTCCTGGCACCCTGAAATCCGAACGCTTCGGTTCGGGGTGCATCCGGCTTATCCTTCCAGAGGAGTGTGTAGGGTGCTTGAAAGCTTAGCCATCGGCGTCGTGTTTATTTTGTACGGGTTGGTCCTCTTTTTGATTCCGCCTAAAAGCTCCACAAGTTTTTATGCTTACAAAACGACGTCTTCACTCAAAAATGAACGGAATTTTAAAGTTGCCAACGCCTACGTCAGCTTGCTGCTGATGATTTTCGGAGTCATCCTGCTGTTGATCGCCAGGCTTACCGGCCATTTCATGACGACCGTGATTTCGACCGTCATCGTTTTTATCCTGATTTATATTCTCGTTGAACGAAAGCTAAAAAACCTGTAAAACGATCACAATCGTTTTACAGGTTTTTTCTTTGGAACGCTAAACGCTAGGTGAATCATAGCCGATTCTGATCCTGCTCCGATAAAGAGATCGAAGGCGACGGTACCGGATCCGGCGAGGAGTAGGCATTGACGACAAACAAACAGGTCCCAACAAACAGAGCAATATACAACAAATAATACAGATTCTTGGCCACAATATCTCCCCCATGTCTCGTTCATCATTACTGGTTGATTTGAGCACGCTAGATCATCGGTTGGAATCATTCAGGTGATGATCAGACATTTCAATCGTTGTCGGAATCATAAAATGGACGATTTCCACTCCGTGAATCCTTCTTCGAGCCTGTCATCAGCTTGATTCCTCCTCCGATGAGAAGCACCGCTACGATCACGGTTTTCATGTAGGTTCGGATCCGGTAATCCAGGTGCAAATCCGGAAACAGCGTTTCAACATAAGGCATCACTATGCTCGTAAATACGAAATAGATGCCAAGGATGAGCAGGCCAAGCCCGAGCCAGCGCTGCTGATTTCCAAGGCCCGAGATGATCGGCCGATCCCGGAGCGGCTCCCGGCCATAGCGGCTGACTTGCTGCAAACCATCGAAAAAGGCATAAAACCAGATCAACGGGATCAAAAACAGGAATACCGAGAGCTTAAGCACATCCAGTACATAGATGCTGCCAAGAAATAGAACCATGAGTTGCAGTCCGCGTTTTTGCAAACCCAAATACATTTGACCCGCTCCGGGAAACGCCGATAGCAAGGTGGCAAACACTTTGCTGCGGCGCCCGCTCTCCCGGCCGCTCTCCAGCTCATCAAACAGCGTGCGGTCTATGAGCAGGTCCCCGGCTTGCTTTCGGTGAACCAGCTGTACCACGTCAAACATGCAATAAAGCCATATGATCGGCAGCATGCCCAAAAACAGCAGGAACACCGATTCATGAGTCAACCCCGTCAGGAACACCAGAATCGTTCCAAGTCCGAAAAAGGCGATCAGGAATGACAGCCCGCGCTGCATCAAGCCCAGTTGAAAATGGCCAAGGCCGGGAATGAAGGACAGCAGGATGGTATAAAAGCGCTCGGATTCATCGCTCTTGTCCTGGCGAATCTCCATCGGCCGCCCGAATTCATCATGAATAATCGTGACGGGGGTATAACGGATCAACGCAATGAGCAGATCGAGCATGCTGATCCCCCAGATCATTAAAGCACCGAGAAGTCCCAGCGCAAATACTGCGTCGGAAGCCGACATGATTCCAAGCAAAATCCCGCCGAACAGGCTTCCGAAGAACAGCAGCGGATATAACAGCGCCCGTCCCTTCCTCCCCCAATAATAATGGCCGAGACCCGGAAGGATATTGAGTATAAAGGCAAAACCTTTACTTCGTTGCGGTTGCACTAAGCATCTTCCTTTCATTTTTCTTATCTGGATAATAGCCGGTCCAGCCAGCCCGTTGTTTTTTCCACCCATTGCTCACTATAGGAAGGCGTATCGGATAAAGGGACCTGACCGCTAATCTCACTGGGAAGCAGCCGGTCGAATGCCCCGGTGAAGAGGAACAGCATCGTAATGGACGCCGCTATGGCATAATGGACGATGGCGCGTTCGTACCAGCGCTTGGGCCGTTCCTGAATCCGCAGCGGTGCTTTCGGGGTGTAAGGCTTAATCTGTTCATGTTCCACCACCTGTTCGGCAAATGCTTTCGGATCTGCCATACCGGGAAGTTCGGCATCAAGCTCCGACAGAACCTGCATATAGATCTCCAGCACGCCGTCATCCGTTAGCATGAGCTCTTCATAAGAAGTTCGTTCTTCGGGCGAGCCTTCCCCTCTAACATAACGTTCGGTCAGCAGCTTGAGTTCGTGATCCTTGGCGTTCATTTCCACTCCTCCTCCTTCCACGATTTCCGAATCCATTGTCTGGCCCGGTATAATTTCGATTCAACCGTCTTGACCGTGATATTCAGCTCGGCTGCGATTTGTTCGTAGTTTTTCTCTTCCAAATAAAAAGCCTTAATAATGGCGCGGTGATTGTCCGGCAATGCTTCAATTTTCTCTCGAAGTTCCTCTCTTCTCTCCTTATGTATGAGCAGAGAAGCCACATCCTCGTCCCGGGAAGGGAGTTTATCCAGCACTTCTTCATGTTCGCCGGGCAGCTGCTCCGGCGGTTTACGGGAAAGCTTCCTCTTCATGTCAATCGCTTTGTTCAAGGCGATGCGGGTAATCCAGGTCTTAAAACCTTCAGATCTGTACTGGGGGAGAGCTTTGTATACTTGTATGAACACTTCCTGCGACGCATCCTCCGCTTCCTTGGCATCCCGCAGGACCGAATATGCCGTATGGAACACGTGCTGGCTGTATTGGTTCACCAGTTCCCGAAAGGCTTCTTGCTCACCTTGCAGGATGCGCGCGATTAACGTTTCTGCATCAATAACTCTCCCCTCCTTCCCAAATACATAGACGTCAGCTTTATGAGCTGCCCCTGCACTTTTTCAAAAAAAATATGGATGAATCTAAAAAAAAGACCAACACAGCTTGTCCCATAGTTTGCCCGTACCGGCCAAAACAAAAAAGAACGTCTATCGACGCCCTTAGGAAGGTTACAGAATCATACCGCTAAGGACGAATAGAACGTTCATCGCAAAATGCATGACCATGACGGGAGCCAATCCTTTCGAACGAATAGCTACGCCCCCCATCATGATACCAAAGATGGAAAACAACAGGCAAACGGGCCATGAAAAACCGAGGTGGTAATGGTATAAACCAAAGGTAACTCCGGCGATGACAAGCCCTTTCAGCTCCCCAAACCGACTTGCAAAATGACTAAGTATGTAACCCCGCCATAACAGCTCCTCCAGCACTGCATTGATCAGCGCAAAAGAAAGGGCATAACCGGCAAGAGCCAGGAGTTCAGGCTGTCCCCAGTCCATAAAAAATGAAAATACGGCACAAACCATAACCAGGAATATCAGCATAAACCGCCAGATCGGGTCCTTGAGCGGGCCCTTGAATATCCATGGAAAATAAATCGTTGACCTCCAGTTGCCTATGGCAAGATAAAGCGGTTTTTCTCTCGTCCGCATTGCCGCGAGGGCAAAGGGCATCACGAACAGAATCAGGCCCAGCCTCGATAGAATAATTCCCCAGGTTTCGTGATCGGCCAACCCATTCTGTATGATTTCACCAAAGGTACGATAAAGGATGTACCCCATGATCATGTTCAGCGCCAGCATGGCTGTATCGCTTATCCGTTTCGAAGGGTTGAACAGACTGACCCTCCTGCACGCGATATAAGCCAGAGTCAAAACGGCCCCCCATATAAAAACCATCGGAAATGAAATTAGCTGAACCCCAATAATAGCCACAGCCAGAAGCATGAAGCAAACTGTAAAGTCACTTGAGCGTTTCCTTACGGACAAACTTTTCTCTCCCATCCCACACATCGTCTTTTCATTTCATGATACCTGATTCGACCCGCTTTTTACACAAGAAAAAAGCCACATCAGAATCAGTTCCAATGTGACTTGCTTTTACTTGTTTTTGGTATACACGATTTTTTTGATGGAATCGCAGGATAAACAATACTGAGAAGAAAGCTGGTCAATCGTGGCGCCTGAAGCAAACAGCTGCCGGATTTCCAGGTTTCTTTTTTTCAAATACACCCGGCTGCCCGAGTTTTCTCCCCATTTCTTGCGCAATCCTTCGGGTTTCGGGATGTATACCATCCCGCCCTGTACATATTTTTGCACTTCCTTCAGCAATTCCTCGGGAAGTATAATATCCGCGTTTATATATTTCATGGTAGCTCTGCTCCTTAAAATTAAAATAAAGGTTTTAAGGATGCAAAGTCCAATAGATAAACGGCCCTCTCTACGCGAGGTAATCAGGCGGTAACTTTCTCATCGCTCCATGCAAACAACCGCCGTTGTTCATCATATAGACTTTGCATAGAGCTCATCGTCAATCTTCCCATCATGATCATGATCATACCCCTCCCTTCACAAATTATGACATTCCGACTGGTTATGACCATTATAACCGATGTTAGGCGAAAAATCGAAGCCTCCGTCTCATCGGCAGGAGATCCTAAACCGCTAAGCTTGCAAACGACCGGAGCATCTCCTCCACCGTTTTGAAGAAATAGGTCGGCTGGCATGCCGTCAGCTCTTCCTCCGAACCATAGCCGTAACCTGCAGCCATGCTGTGTATCCCGCAATTCCGTGCTCCTATTAAATCATGCATCCGATCTCCGATCATGACGGCTTCCGAAGCATCAATGCGGCAGGTATCCAGAACATGCTGAATGATTTCGGTTTTGGCGGACCGGGTGCCGTCCAGTTCGCTTCCGCACACCATGGTAAAATAAGCGGACAGCTGGAAATGCTCAAGTATCGTTTCCGCAAAAACCGCAGGCTTGGAGGTAGCGACATACAACTGTCGCCCTTGCGATAACAGTAAATCCAATACATCGCGAATGCCGACATATACTTCATTTTCATACAGGCCGGTGTCCTTGAAATATTCGCGATAGCTGAGAATTGCTTCCCAAGCCTCGGCCTCGCTGAAATGGTACTTTTCGGTGAAGGTCTCCTGGAGCGGGGGACCGATAAAACATTCCAGCTCGGAAAGATCGTTGACGATAATCCCTTGCTGACCGAGTGCGTGCCTCACAGCTTTCGTGATGCCTTCGCGCGGATCGGTCAGGGTTCCGTCCAAATCAAATAGAATATGTTTGTATTTCAATTCGATCATTCTCCTTCTTTCATGATTCCTAAGTCAGATCCTTAAGCTCCATAAGATCCTTGATTGTATAAGCAGGCCGATGACGGTCGCTTAAAGGGGCGCCCCGGCGATTATAATAACAAAAGTCAATTCCTGCATTCGCTGCTCCTTCATAATCATCCGTAAGCGAATCCCCTATGTACAGCACCTCGCTTGAGTCAACCGCTAATTCCTGCAAAGCAAGCTCAAAGATATGCGGATCCGGCTTCCAGTACTTTACTTCATCCGAAATGATGAAGGAATCAAAATAATGAAACAAGCCTCCTGCCGCAAGACGTTTGCGCTGTGCTTCACCAATGCCGTTGGAGATCACGCCGAGCGCAAAATTGCCGTGCAGGTGTTCCAGTATAAGATCGGCATGCGGCTCCAAATGGGGGGAACTGCAAAATAACCCCCAGTATGTTTCCGAGATCTCCCGGCACTGGTTAAATTCCCGCTTCAATCCAAGGAACGTGTCCGTGAAGGAATGCTCCAACACCTGCCTAATGTCGTGATTATGCTGAACTCGGTTCATCCAGTAATTAAAATTGATCGGTCCGAATGTCCCCCAGAACTCATCCCACGTCAAATCCTCATGCAGACGGTATAACTCCAGCGCCTGCTGCATGCATTTCTTTTCGCTCTGGCTGTAGTCTAGCAACGTGTTGTCCAGATCAAAAAAAATGGCCTTGTATCTCATCTCCATCTCCCCCTCCGGCCGATGCTGCAACTATATGCATTCGCTAATTCGGAGGGGTTCTCCTGCTAATCAGGACCTGAAACGGCCGCTGGACCCGGCCGGCTGCATAAAGAAAGTCCCAAGGGCTTAGGTTTCACAAAACCTTTGGGACATGTACATGTCGTTAGTTAATAAAGCGCTCTGCGATTTCTATCATGTTCTCTTTTGTTAGCTTCGCTTTGCTGTTCAATGCGATATGGTAATAAAGATCTTGGGCCTCATCCACCCAAGCCAGGCCCTGATTAAAATAGGCGTCCGCGTATTGAACGTATATCATCTCATGGCCACCTGCCAGAACCTTTTCGACATGGTCTTTATCGGTATAATGAATCTCCTGCTTGGAGTTCATGGCGCTTCGCTTGGTTGCTATTACACTGATCGAGGTTTCCATGTCGCTGCCTTTTACGTAGGATAGCGAAATCGAGCCCGCGCTGGGCGGTTTTATCTCCTTAACGAAAACACTTTTACTTCCCGTCGATGCTTCCGCCTTCCGAATCAACTCATTTTGAATATCGTAATAAGCTTTTGTCGGTTCTCCCTCCTGAAACAAATCAGAAAGGTCGGGGATAAAGGAAAGGGTTCCTTCATGAAACGAATATTCATTTAATATCCGGGTGGGAATATGGATATCAGGCATTCCGCGCTTGCCGGCTTCCTCTCGAAATACACCCAGATCCCCCAAATGTAACGAACCTGCGTGAAATTCGAGTAAGGTTTCCTTTCCATGAATCTCTCTCTTCAAATCATTGATCTCTTGGTTATGGATATAGTAAGCGATGGCTTGACCGGGAAGGGCCGAGCGAAAGGCTAAACTTCGGGAAGGCGTATCGAGCGAATACAATCGGTCCTGCTTTGCTTGTAATTCCTTAGAGTCCTCGGGTTCCGCTTTGGTCTCCAGCACCACTTTTCCCTCTTTGCTGCGGATCTGTACCAGTTCGGCTGCGGCATACACCGTGACGGACAGCGAAGTCACCAGCAGCAGCGAGGCGGCCATCACGAGCGGTCTTCTATACAAACTCGGCTTGCGTTTTTTGGCCGGAAGTGAAGCAATCCGTTCCATTACCGCATCCCTGACATCAATGACATAACGGCTCTTCGTACGTTGCTCCCTCAGCTTTTCCTCCACGTCATCTCGTTGAAATTCCATCGCGGTTCCCCCTCTCGATCATGCATCCACTTTTTTAACTTTTGGATCAGTCGACTGTAGCGTTTTTTGACCGTATCCTTGGTTTTATCTAGAATTAGTCCGATTTCCGCAAAGCTCTTTTCTTCAAATATCCGGAGAATAAGCAAGTTCCTCTCATCGGGGGACAGTCTGCGAAGAGCGCGTTCCATCGGCTCGCTGATGATATATTTCTGAGCTTCCTGCTCCGCGCTTGCGACATGCTCCTTATCCGCTCTCAGTTTAGGAACGATATTCTGAAAATACCGTTTCCTTCGCAGCATATTCAGACAATGGTGATAAGCCATCTTATACAGCCAAGCAGAAAATGAGGTCTCTGGCTTATACGTCTCGAGTTTCTGATAAGCCTTCACCATGATTTCCTGTACGGCATCCTCCGCATCCTGCCGCTGGTTCAGCAGTCTCCAGCAATACATGAAAATCTGCTGTTGAAACGCTTCAACGATATGTACAAAAGCTTGCCGATCCCCGTTTAACACCCGTTCTATGATTACCTCGATGTCCAATTCCTTCATCTCTGGCTTCGTCGGTTGAATGCTCACTTTCGTTACTCCCTCCTCTCATCAGCAAATCATCACTGAAGGTGCCCTCATGATTTATAACACATGACAGGGGAAAAAAGGGACAGCTAGTTTCTGCATTTTGCAAATTTTATTCGTATAAGACCGCATTTTCCATCATGAGTCAAAACGCTTGGTAACGGAATATTTCCATCGCATACAAAAAAAGCACGTCCTTCATGGACGTGCTTCTGAGCTATCTTCCGATATTTCTGAATTTCTGCGTATAGGCTTTGGCATCCTGTGCGGTACGCACCCGGTTGCGGCTCCATTCGAGCAGGATCCGGTCAATGTAGCGGAAATGCAATTTGCCCGCAAATACCGCCTCTTTTAGCGCTAACAGGATCAACTCGTCCGGGTAGCGGTCCGCGTCGACCCAGCCGGAGATTGTCTCCAGCTCCATCGGCGATAGCGGACGTCCGAATTCCTTTTCGAAAATGGTGAACAGATTCCGCTCTTCCTTCTCCGGAGCGGGTTTCTCCGATGCAGCTGTTTTGCCGGAAGCTGGACGGGCATTCAACAGAGGTGAAGCAAACTTGGCTGCTTCAGGGCTTTTGTCCCTGCCCTCTTGGGCCAGGCACGCAGCAAGCTTCTCATACAATCCGTTCAGATTGTACCGCTCATAATGTATTCCCTGGCCCTCGTCGACATATTCATCAATGCCGATCAGTCCTACCTTCATCAGGCGCTGCAGGCTTGCAGCGATGAAGGCGGCAGGAGAGCCCGTTACCTCCGCAAGCTCCTCCAGCGAAGGAAACGTCTTAAACTCTACCTGCTGATAACCGATCAAATGGATGACCAGCATCGCTTCGCGATCGCTTAAACCAAGTGACCGGTAATGCCGGAGCAGGGCATAAGGAATGATCGCCATCCCTTGGCTCATGCCGGCAGCGGCGCCGGCCGTCCAACCGTTCATGCCGGTATCCGCGTTGCCGTGGTCCATGGACTCACCTCTCACGGCTTACGGGTACATCCGGTACAGGGTCCGTGGGAACGGAATCGTTTCACGAACATGATCCAAGCCGCAAATCCACGCAACGGTACGCTCAAGGCCTAAGCCGAATCCGGAATGAGGCACGGTGCCGTATTTACGCAAATCCATATACCATTGATAAGTTTCCATCGATAGGTCATGCTCCTTGAAGCGCTCTTCGAGCAGCTGTGGATCGTCAATCCGCTGCGATCCTCCGATAATCTCGCCGTAACCTTCCGGCGCGATCATATCCGCGCACAGCACGACCTCCGGACGATTCGGATCCGGCTTCATGTAGAAAGCCTTGATGCCCGCCGGATAATGGGTAATGAAGACCGGCTTGTCATACTTCTCGGCAATGGCCGTTTCGTGCGGCGCGCCGAAATCCTCGCCCCAAGGAATATCAAAATCCTGCGTGTGCAGGAATTCAATCGCCTCATCGTACGTAATCCGCGGGAACGGCGCCTGGATCGCCTCCAGCTTCGAAATGTCGCGACCGATCGTTTCAAGCTCCTGACGGCAGTTTTTAACGACGGATTGCACCACATGGCTGATGAACTGCTCCTGCACCTGAAGGCTCTCCTCATGGTCCGTGAAGGCCATCTCCGGCTCAATCATCCAGAACTCGATGAGGTGACGGCGGGTTTTGGACTTCTCGGCGCGGAATGTCGGCCCGAAGGAGTATACCTTGCCGAGTGCCATGGCAGCAGCTTCCATGTACAGCTGTCCGCTCTGGGTCAAATAGGCATCCTCATCAAAATATTTCGTGTGGAACAGATTGGTTGTGCCTTCCGCCGAAGTCGGAGTCAAAATCGGCGGATCCACAAGCGTAAAGCCGTTGGTATCAAAGTACTCTTGAACGGCGCGGATAATTTCTGCACGGATCACCATAATCGCACGTTGTTTCTGCGTACGAAGCCACAGATGACGATGGTCCATCAAATAATCGACACCGTGCTCTTTAGGCGTAATCGGATAGTTTTCCGTAAGATGTATAATTTCAATGCCGGTAACCGTCATCTCATAACCCGATTGGCTCCGCGGCTCTTCACGTATAACACCCGTCACATATAAAGAGCTCTCTTGTGTCAGGCTTTTCGCGTCTTCCCATACCTGTTCGGATACTTCGCTCTTCACTACAACGCCCTGGATATAGCCGGAGCCGTCGCGAAGCTGCAGGAATTGAATCTTCCCGCTGGAACGCTTGTTGTTGATCCAGGCGCCGATCGTGACGGTCTCGCCGACATGCTGGTTGACGTTACGAATCACACTTTTGGTGGCCATGCATAAATCTCTCCCTTATATCACTACTATTTAACGGTTGGAAGCTTGAACGATACGATGCGTATCCCGCGCGATAACCAATTCTTCATTGGTAGGGATCACGAGTACCTCAACCTTCGAGTTCGCCGCGGAAATACGGCGCGGCTCGCCGGATCGAATGCTGTTCAGCTCCTCATCCAATTCTACTCCGAGATAGGTAAGCTGCTCAAGCACTCTTTGACGAAGAACGATCGAATTCTCGCCGACGCCCGCCGTAAATACGATGACATCCACGCCATTCATGGCGGCAGCATAAGAACCGATGTATTTACGGACACGATACTCGTACATTTCAAAAGCTAATGTGGAGTTCGGATCGCCTTTTTCCATGCCTTCCGTGATCTCGCGCATATCGCTGCTGATTCCGGAAATCGCCAGCAAGCCGCTGTGCTTGTTCAGCATGGAGTTCACTTCGTTGACGGTCAGCTCTTCCTTATTCATGACAAACGGCACGATCGCAGGATCCAAATCACCGCTGCGCGTACCCATCATGAGCCCTTCCAGCGGCGTCATGCCCATGGAAGTATCGATGGACTTGCCGCCTTTTACCGCTGTGAGGGAAGCCCCGTTCCCGATATGGCAGGTAATGATCTTCAGATCCTCCAGCGGACGGTTCAGGAATTCTGCCGCTGCCTGGCTGACATAGGCATGGGAAGTACCGTGCGCTCCGTAACGACGTACTTTATACTTATTATAAAGTACTCTCGGAATAGCGTACAGGTACGATTTCTCCGGCATCGTCTGATGGAACGCCGTATCAAACACAACGACCTGCGGAACGCCAGGCATATTGGTTTCTGCGGCTTTGATCCCCATCATCGAGGCCGGATTGTGAAGCGGAGCCAGATCGAACAAGCGGCGGATTTCCGCTTTGGCGTCACTGTCTACGAGAGCGGACTCTTTAAAAGATTCCCCGCCATGCACCACGCGATGCCCTACGGCCTGAATGCTTTCGATGGAATCGATCACGCCGTGCTCCTCGTTTGTCAGCATGCCAAGCACTTTGCGGATCGCGGTAGTATGCTCCAGAATTTCGCTGACTTCGGTTACGTCCTGTTTTCCTGTCGGCTTATGCGTCAGAATCGAGGAATCCATGCCGATCCGTTCAACCAATCCTTTGGCCAGCACGGATTCATCCGTCATATCGTACAGTTGATACTTCAGCGAAGAACTGCCTGCATTAATTACGAGAATATTCATACCCGGTCACCATCCTTGTCGTACTTGAAAAAGCCTTCTCCGGTTTTGACGCCCAGTTGTCCTGCGCGAACCAATTTCTTCAAGACAATCGATGGACGGTATTTCAGTTCGCCGTACTCGCGGAACATGCGCTCCAGCGCGGCGAGAATGGAATCCAGGCCGAAACGGTCGGCCATTTCCAGCGGTCCGTGCTGGAAGTTATATCCGATTCTCATGGCGTCGTCGATATCTTCCGCGGAGGCTACGCCTTCTTGCAGGAGATGCATCGCTTCGTTGATCATGAGCGTGATCATGCGGGTGGTGACGAAACCTGGAGATTCATAGACCATGATGCCCTTTTTATCCGAAACTTCCTCAACAAAGCGTTTGGTTTCGTTAAACGTATGATCTGAAGTCTTCAAGCCGCGAATGATTTCAACGAGGTCGACCTTGGAAACGGGATGTATGAAGTGCATGCCAATAACACGCTCAGGATATTTGGTGGAGCTGGCGAGCTCCGTCAAACTAAGCGTGGATGTATTACTTGCTAATATTACGTGGCTTGGACAAACCTGATCCAGCTGTGTAAATACTTCTTTCTTTGCATCCAAGTCCTCTATGATCGTCTCAATTACCATATCGCAGGTGCTAAGCTCCGCAAAATGAGTTACTTTTTGAATCCGGTTCAGGATCAGTTTCTTCTCTGCCTGGGTAATTCCCCATTTCTCCAGTTGTTTATCTAGACTGGTCTCGATCATTCGGTATGAATAGTCCAGTTTCTCTGGAGTTTTCTCTACGAGCAGTACGTCAAGGCCCTTGGCTGCCAGCATCTCCGCAATGCCCTGCCCCATGGTCCCGCCGCCTACAACGCCGATTTTTTTGAAGTACATGGTTTCTACTCCACCCTTTCCTTATCTCTATACTTTAATTGTACCCCATTTGTCGAAAAATACATTTTAGAGCACAAAGTATAATAATATCTTAGCACGACAAAAAAGTAAAAAAAAATAACCAGCATAACAATTTATGCTGGTAAAAGCGCGTTTTCACGAAATTGACAACGAAATTGTTCTCCCGAGAGAATTTCTTCCTTCAACAGGATGTCAAGAGAATTGTCGAATATCGGCCGTTTCTGCTCCAAAAGAGTTTTGGTGCGATTCATCAGCTCTTCCAATATCACATTGTTCTCTTTCATCAGCTCTTCGGTAGTAACCATGTTCATGTTAACGATACCCAGCGACGTCAGACCCGACTTCATCATCGTCTCCACGATGTTCAGCGACTGCTCGAAGTCATTGCTGGAGCCCGTGCTTCGGCCCCCGTAATAGATCTCTTCGGCGGCCGCGCCGCCAAGAGCGATCATAATCTGCTCTTCCAGGAAGGTTTTTGTGTACAAATACTGTTCCTGCTGCGGATTATGGCGAACATAACCAAGCGCCTTGCCGCGCGGGCTGAGTGCGACTTGCTTCACGCTGCCTGGGCGCACCAGCTCTGCCATGATAGCATGTCCCAATTCGTGGATGGCAACACGCTTTTTCTCCTCCAAATTCGATTCACGGTCGGAACGCTCGCCCATCATGACCTTGTCAATCGCCATGGACAGATGACGCTGATGGATAAATTGTTCGTTCTCGCGCATCGTATAGATGGCGGCTTCGTTCATGACGCTCTCCAGCTGTGCACCCGAGAAGCCATAGGCTTCCTCTGCTATTTTTTCCAGGTCGACATCTTGATGCAGCGGCTTATTGCCCGCATGCAGGTTTAAGATATGCGTCCGGCCCTTCTTATCAGGCAGATCCACTTGAATATGGCGGTCGAATCGTCCTGGACGCAGCAGCGCGCTGTCCAGCATTTCTTTACGGTTCGTTGCGGCGATCACCAGAATGCGAGGCGTGTCCTGCGAATAGATGCCGTCCATTTCGGTCAGCAGCTGATTCAGCGTTTGATCGTACTCTCGCTGTTGGCCGCCTTCGCGTTTACCGCCTATGACGTCGATCTCATCGATGAAGATGATGGCATTTTGCTTGTTTTCTTTGGCCGCGCGGTTGCGGGCATCCTTGAACAAATCCCGGATACGCCCTGCACCGACGCCGACATACATCTCCACGAATTCACTGCCGGAAGCAGCGACAAATATAGAATCGGTATAATGGGCAGCGGCCTTGGCCATCAAGGTCTTCCCTGTTCCCGGAGGCCCTGTTAGAAGAATCCCCTTCAATGGACGTATGCCGAATTTCTTGATATCCTCGTGACGAATCAGAAAATCCAATGCTTCCCGCAGCTCCTGCTTAGCGTTATCCTGCCCGCCGATTTCCTCGAACGTCAGCTTGGCCGGCCCGCTCTTCTTCCGCTTTCGCTCATTTCCGGCACCAACCGCGATGCCGCCCTTCATCTTGGCTATAAACAGCAAGCCGCCTACGAGTCCTGCCGCTATTAAGAGAGGCACGATGTTCACGCCGACAAACACAAGGAATACCAACAAAACCGGAATGAAGCCTAACATGATTTCTTTTGCTAATTTAGGCATGGTTCCACACCTCCATTTTGCCAGGTTGACGCGGCAAGATTATAAATTTACCAGACTTGCCGTCCGACAAGCTGACATAGACATTGGTGTCATCGATCGTTGCTTTTGCTTTCAAATTCGGCGACTGGGCAGCCAGCTGCTCGAGCGATGATTGAATATCGGTATACTGCTTATTGTCCATCGCTTCGGCAACCGACAGCATCGCTTGCTCCCACCATTGATCCAATGCTTCCGAGGAATGGTCCTCCACCTGGATTCTCAATTCCCGCTTCCCGATCACGGACTTGCCTTCCTGCTTAATATGCTGAACCAAACCTTGTAAATTCGCATCCGGAGCCAAATCAAGATTCAAAGTCACGGTATCCTGTTTAATATCTATATGAGAACTTTTCACGCCATCGTATTGTGACACAACAGTTGCGAGCGGATTCTGCAAAGCCATCTGCCGATACAGAAACCAACCGCCAAAGAGGACCGATGCTGAGATCACGACAGTCAGCATGATAGGTACAATGCGCAGTTTCATGAAGTTCCTCCTTCAATTTCGATATGAAATTTTGTAAAGCAATTGCAGCACAATAATACATATAACAACGATATATGGTGAGGCATGTAATTGATCTGCTCAATTCGTACAAGTACGAGTATATCACATCTTATATACTTTTTCATGCTTGTCTGTGAAAATATTTAGAACAGTTTTACCAATTTATTTCTGTATGCGCTTACATGTTTATGTGCCAAAGAGGCATCCCTATGAGGGGACGCCTTTCATTTGTTTTCTTATTGATTAGGAAGAATAATATCATTTCCGATGGCGTTTCCGTCTTGAAAACGATAGAATCTGTAGCCGCGCTGACCGTTGTTTTCATATTGCAGCTGCCAGGCATACTCGCCTTCATACATTCCCGGCAGCAATCGCTTGATGACCGCACCCGGCATTTCGTTACGGATCTGGTCCCGCATCACGGCCTCTGACATGCCCGTATTCAATAACACCGACTGAACGGCATCTGTCCCTTCAACAGGAACGTTATCGTCCGTAAACTTCACCCAGACCATGCGGTCTTGATTGTCTTTATCTTTCCCGCTGACCACCCAATAGTTATTGTCCTCGCCCCATACCGATTTATAGGTCTTGTCGGACGAGACCAATTGGCCATGCTGTTTCGCTGCAAGGATCGCCATTCTTTCTTCATTCCACGTATCTTTCATAACATAGGAATAATAGAGCTGTAGGCCAAGCAATAATAGCAGGACGCCGGACACGCTCAGCAATATCCACTTCGTTTTTTTCTTCAAATCCGTCTTCCTCGCTCCCCTTGATTATTCCCTAGAGGGTTGTAAGACGCTCAAATGCACGCTGCGCTTCCCGGCGGATGCGTTCCTCGTCGAGAGTAAGGCTCGCGCCATTCTTCACCACCTGCTTGCCGTCAACCCATACATGCTCTACATCCTTCGCGCTGGCAGAGTAGATCGCGTGAGAAATATAGTCGGTCCGTGGAAGGAAATGCGCCTGATCCGTATTCAATGCGATCATATCGGCTTTCATCCCAACCGCGAGCATACCGATATCCTCAAGGAAAGCGGACTTGGCTCCGTATACCGTGCCCATTCGGAGCGCTTCGGAGGCCGGAATGGCCGTCGGATCCCCGCTTACTCCTTTATGGATCAGGGCAGCCAGCCGCATCTCTTCGAACATATCCAGGTTATTGTTGCTAGCAGGTCCGTCGGTACCGAGCGACACCGTTACGCCGGCTTTCAGCAGCGCAGGTACGCGGGCGACTCCGCTGGCAAGCTTCAAATTGCTTCCGGGATTATGCGATACGGCTACTTGATGCTTGGCCAAGACTTCGATTTCCTCATCGGTCAGATGAACGGCATGGGCAAGGAGCGTAGGACGGGAGAACATGCCCAGCTTCTCCAAATGGGCAACGGGGCGAAGCCCGTAGTCCTTAACATTCTGAGCCACTTCAGTTTCCGTTTCGGACATATGGGTATGCAAAGGCAGGTTCAAGTCATGGGATGCTTGAACGAATTTTTCGATGAAATCCGGCGGGCAGGTATAAGGCGCGTGCGGCGAGATCATCGTCGTAATTCTGCCGTCAGCCTTGCCATGCCAATCCTTCGCGAATGCCACCGCCTCATCCAGCTTCTGCTGCTGTACCTCGGGCGGGCATAAACCGATTACGCCGCGCGTCAGGACGCCGCGCATTCCCGAGTCCTGGACAACCTTCGCGACCTGATCCATATGGTCATACATATCCACAAACGTCGTGGTTCCGCCCTTGATCATCTCCAGCACGGAGAGCGATGTGCCCCAATATACGTCGTGTGACGTGAATTTGGCTTCCATCGGCCACATTTTTTCCTGAAGCCATACCTGCAGCGCCAGATCGTCCCCATAGCCGCGAAGAAGCGACATGGCGGCATGTCCATGCGTGTTCACCAATCCGGGCAGGAAGAACAGATGGGTTCCGTCGATAATCTCTGTCCCCTCTTCCACGACGGGCTCCTCTTCGCCCAGGTACGTGATCCGGTCGTTCTCAACCACCAGGTATCCGCGAAGCACGGATTGGCTTTCCTCCAGTACTGCAAACGTTCCGTTCTTAACCATCCACTTCGTTGTTGTCATGTGCTGCATCCTCCTTGCCGTTATCCAAATAATAGGCCAAACTTTGCAAATCCGTTGTAAAATCAGCCGTATGAATCCGGATATGGGCTGGGGCTTTCAGGATGGTTGGCGCAAAGTTCAGAATCGCCTCGATCCCTGAGGCGATAAGCTGATTCGCTACGTTCTGCGCTTCGAAATCCGGAACGGTAATAATCCCGATTCGAATGCCGTGCTCATGAACCGTCTTCTCCAGCTCTTCCATCGGCTGTACGACCAAATTGTTAATTTTCATACCAACTTTGGGAGAATACGAATCGAAAATCGCCACAATCTTCATATTATCCTTCAGGAATGCATTGTAATTCGATAATGCATGTCCAAGATTACCGGCCCCGACCAATGCGACATTGATCTTCTGGTCCAGCTTCAGAATCTGGCGAATCTTCTCGATCAGATAAGAAACATCATATCCGATCCCTTTCCGTCCAAAATCACCGAAATACGCCAGGTCCTTACGAATTTGAGCAGGATTGAGGTCCAGCTTCTGTCCCAGCTCCTGGGAGGAAACCGTGGAAACCTCCCTCTTCTGAAGCTCATTCAAATAGCGCAAGTATACAGGTAATCTGCGGACCACGGCTTCCGAAATTTTTTCCGATTTCATGCATGCTCCCCCTAATAATAGGTTAATAACTACATCTTTTTTTGTTGATCGTGCTTGGTTTCACTTTATTCCGCTTGGTTTCCCGCGCTTGCCTCTTCCTGCAGCCATTCCGAAATTCGGGGAACGATCCCCTCTGTCGGCATATGCTCCATCTTCGGCCCCGGCAAGGAATATAAGAAATACTTCCCGTAATAGGATTCAATGACCCGCGTATCGTACACGATCACGATCCCTTTATCTTGTGCTGTTCGCACCAGACGCCCAAACCCCTGTTTGAAACGAATGACCGCTTGCGGAACCGAAAGCTTCATGAAGGGATTCTTCTTCTGCTGCTGCAGCAGTTCGCTCTTGGCCTCGACCAAGGGGTGATTCGGCGGCTGGAACGGAAGCCGGACGATGGCAAGACAAGTCAGCGCCTCGCCCGGGATGTCTACCCCTTCCCAGAAGGAGCTGGTGCCCAGCAGCACGGAAGCGCTGCTGTCCTGAAATCTTCGGATTAACTTGGTACGGCTGGTTCCGTCCATACCTTGTCCCAATACCGTGATGTCGCTTGATGCCAGCGCTTCTTTCAGCGGCTCGTGCACCTGGCGCAGCATCCGGTACGAAGTGAACAGGACGAGCATGCGGCCATGCGTAGCGACGGCCGTATCGGCCAAAGACTTCACGAGCGTATTCACAAAGAGTGCATCCCCAACCGATCCCTTCACGCTCGGAAAATCGCGCGGCACGACAAGAAGGGCTTGTTCCCTGTAATTAAACGGGGACGGGAGCTGAACCGTGTTCAGGTTCCCCGCTTCAGCCGCTTCCTGAAGACCCAGGTTTTCGATCATGAACTGAAACGATTTGTCCACCGACAAGGTCGCCGATGTCAGAATCACGCTTTGTTTCTTGTCAAAAAACAATTCCTTCAGATGAGCGCTCACGTCGACGGGCACGGCATACAACTGCAGCGATTTGCTGCGGAAATTGCCGTTCGCCTCCATCCAGTATACCGTGCCCTCATCGTTCAGGGCCATGAAGGAGCGCAGGTCTTCGCGATGCGAGGCCAGGTCCTTAAATAGGCCCGATAGGTCGGTTAACAGGCTGTCCGCGCTGTAGTCATCCAAATCTTCCTTCATTTCGGCGATCAGTTTATCGCCCTTGCGCACGACATCGCCCAGCGTCAGATGAATTTGATGCTCCAGTTCGGCCATCGAATCCCAATCCTTCGGCTTCTTAAGCGGGGACAGGCGGAGCGAGAATTGGCCGGCATCTCCCGGAGAAGCGTCTCCGCGTTCCGGAAGCAGTCCGAACAATTGATCGCTGAGCCGATCCCAGTTCTCTTTTGCGGTAATGAGGTCCGGATACAAACGGTCGATGACGGAAGACCATTCGACTGCCTTCTCGTGCGGCGAAGCTTGCAGCAGCTGGCGCAGAGCCGGGAGCTGCCCGCTTCGGCTGTCTTTGTACATGCGGGTCAAGGTATGGACCACCGAAAAATACTTCATCTGCAAGCCAAGGTGCTTGCCGGCGACATCCTCAAGATGATGCGCTTCGTCGATGACGAGGCGCTCATAGCTTGGCAGCAGCTGATGATTCGCCTTCACGTCGGTGAACAGCTTCGAATGGTTCGTAATGACGACATCCGCGATGCCTGCTTCATGCTTGGCCCTGTGATAGTAGCATTTGCGGAACCAAGGACAGGCGCGTCCGAGGCAAGAATCCGAATCGCTGGAGATGGTCTCCCAGAAATCCCCTCCGCGTCCGCCAAGGTTTAGCTCTTCATCATCCCCGTTCTCCGTCTGGGTCAGCCAGACCAGCATCTGGGCCGCCGTGATTACGTCTTCCTTCGGGGAATGAAAATCTCTTCTATTTATTTTATGTTCAAATTTTCTCAAACACAAATAATGTCCCCTGCCCTTGAAAATGGCCGCCTTAAAAGGAAAAGGAACAACCTGGGTGAGCAGGGGAATATCCCGGTCACGCAGCTGTTCTTGAAGGTTGATCGTATGCGTGCTCACCATAACCTTCTGTTCCTGCTTCACGCTTTGATAGATCGACGGCAGCAAATATCCAAGGGATTTGCCGGTTCCCGTGCCCGCTTCGATCAATAGATGTTTATTGTCATCCAGCGCCTGCATCACTTCCTGGAACATCATGTCCTGGGCATCCCTGCTCTCGTAATGAGGCAGCGTTTCCTTCAGGCGTTCACGAACATCGTTCATGTATTGCTCGAAGCTTACATCGGCCAAGGGGTTGGGCTCCGTCTCATCCCTGACAGGTGCTATATCGTTCCAATCATCCACCGCCAAGGCAAACTGGCGGTAGTACGTATGGGTGTCTCCCACTTGTACGGCTCGGTGCTCCCTGTCGGAACGAATGCCGTCAAAGAACCAGGCCAAATCGCTGTCCTCGTCGGCAAACAGGTCGCTTAAACGCTGAATGGTGAGCAGCGGAAGCTCGTCGATCTCCTCCAAACATTTCAGCAGCGCATAGGCTGTGGCAAGCGCATCGCTGTCCGCCTGGTGCGGACGGTCATGCTCCAGGCCGAAATGAGAGGACACCATCCCGAGCTGGTAGGACGGGAGCGAGGGAAAGCATATTTTTAAGAAGTGCATCGTATCTAGAATACGGCCGCTGAACGGTAAATAGCCGCAGCGATCGAGCGCGTTTTGCAAAAAGTTAAAATCAAAAGCGACGTTATGTCCAACCAATACGACATCGTCGAGCATGGGCACAAGCTCCATCATCATTTCTTCCAATGACGGAGCATCCGCTACATCACTGTCGGAAATGCCGGTCAAACCGGTAATAAAAGGAGGGATCGGAATCCCGGGATTGACATAGGTGCCGTATACGCGGGATATGCTTCGATCCTCTTCGATGATGGCCAGTCCAACCTGAATGATTTCATCTGCAGACTGGTTGCCCGTGGTTTCAAAATCCAATACGGCAAATTTCATTTCGATAAAATCCCTTTCCTCCAGACTAATTAACAGCATACCAGAAGTTGCGGGTTTTGAACATTCCGGGTAAAAAATCCCCTGGCTTTCTGTACCGCTCCCGTACGCAAAAAGCGATGCCAAAGTCTCAAGGTGAGCTCTGGCATCGCTTCTTGTTGTGGCTTGATTTCTACAGCAAAGAGATCAATTGGCTGCCGTACTGGAGCTCACCGCGATTCTGCTTGCAGACCTCCAGGTTGATCATGGGGTCGGGAAGCGTCGGATCGCTATGAATTGCCAGCGCAAAATGTTCCTCGGCCTTTGCTTGCTGTCCATTCAACACCTCGATGCATCCAAGCGCATTGTAGATCATCGCCCGAAGCTTTCTGTTGTCAGCCAGGGGCAGGATGGAGATCAGTACGTCGGATGCTTGGGCGGTTTGCCCCAAATACAGATGGGACATGGCAATGTACAACTTGATCAGAAGGCTGTCCGGAAATACCGCAGCGGCTGCCTCAAACTGCTGTATGGCCGGCTGGAACATCAACAGCTTGTAGTAACCTTGACCGCGAACGAACGCATCCAGCTGCAATTCAGGCGCTTCGGTCGGCGGAAAAACCGGAGGTGACGCTGCACTCTCGCGGAAGATGGCCATTTTTTCTTCAAAATGCAGCCACTCCTCGATAATGCCCTCGCTCATGCTTTTGAGCATGTTCCAGTTTTGTACCAGCGCCTGTTTTTGGGGACCTTGAGCAGAAGGGTAATGCTTCACAATTTCATCTAACATGTTGTTCATTTCGGCGAATACATGTTGAAACATAGCTGCATCCCACCCTTAGCGGAAAAATGAGATCAGTGCGTCGACCTGAACTCATTTTCTGTAGAAGACGGTCTTTTCATCCCTTTAGGGTCCCGACACATTTTGGTTCTTCAGAGAATGGCGGCGTGAACTTCGCGATACTCCGTCGTAACCGGCTTATTCGATTCGTCGACGATCACGACCGTCGGGGTGTGATGGTCGTATTCCTCTTTGGACATCATGGCATAAGAAATGATAATGACGTTGTCGCCGGGCTGTACAAGACGTGCGGCTGCTCCGTTCAAGCAAATGACGCCGCTGCCGCGCTCGCCTTTGATTACGTACGTTTCCAGACGGGCGCCGTTGTTATTGTTCACGATTTGAACTTTTTCATTCTCCAGAAGGTCTGCAGCCTCCATTAGATCCTCATCAATGGTAATGCTGCCCACATAGTTCAGATTGGCTTCCGTCACCGTTGCGCGGTGGATTTTGGATTTCATCATCGTTCTAAACATGGGATCCCCCTACTTTTGGTTGAAGTAATGCATTGTCAATGAGACGGGTGCGGCCAAAACGCACGGCCAGCGCCATGATGACGGTTCTGTCTTCATCCACAATGCGGTATGAATCTTCCACGGGCGCAAGCTCCGGGAAGGTGAGCAATTCCGCGTAATCGATATCAGCGAGCGGAGAGCGGGATATATAATCCCGAAGATGAGCGCGGATCTCTCCTGCCGTCGTCGCTTGTCCCTGCCGGATTGCCTCCTGAGCCGTCCGCAGCGAGCCCGACAGCACAAGCGCCTGTTCCCGCTCTTCCGGCTTCAGATACACGTTGCGCGAGCTTAGGGCAAGGCCGTCGGATTCGCGAATGATCGGACATGGCACGATGGTCACATCCATATTCAAATCCCGTACCATTTGTTCTATGACGGCCACCTGCTGGGCATCCTTCATCCCGAAGAAGGCATAGTCGGGCTTTACGATATTGAACAATTTATTCACAACCGTGGTGACACCGTCAAAATGTCCGGGGCGGGAGGCCCCGCACAACAATGACGTAATTTCCGCTACGGCAATTTTGGTTTTGGTCGGCTGAGGGTACATTTCCTCTACCGCAGGAATGAATACCACGTCCACCCCTTCGGATTCCGCCAAGGCCAGGTCACGCGCTTCATCCCGAGGATAAGTTTCATAATCCTCGCCCGGTCCGAACTGAATCGGATTGACAAAGATGCTGCTGACCACCGTGCCTGACATTTCCCGCGCCTTGCGCATCAGGCTGGCGTGTCCTTCATGCAAATAACCCATCGTAGGCACGAGACCTACCGGTCCTCTGCCGGACTCCAGCCGATTCCGAAGCTCAGATCTTAAATCCGCAATGCTGCGAATCACTTTCATGATGTCGTGCCCACCTTTTCCTTTTGGCTTCCATATAATGCCGTTGTCGTTTCGGAACCGGCATTGTTCTCCGTCTTGAACACATGCTCCTCGGCCGGGAATGCGCGGTCCTTCACTTCCTTCACATACTGCGTGATACCCTCGCGGATAACGGAGCCGACATCGGCGTAGGTTTTCACGAAGCGTTTGTCCCGATAAGGGGACGCGTATTTCAATATATCATGGAATACCAGCACTTGGCCGTCACAATAACGACCGGCGCCGATGCCAATGGTCGGGATGCTCAGCGCTTTGGATATGTCAGCAGCCGCTTCTTCCGTAACCAGCTCCAACACGATAGCAAATGCGCCGGCCGCTTCAAGCGCCTTCGCATCGTTCATGAGCCGCTGCGCGTCTTGGGCATCCTTGCCTTGAATCCGGTATCCGCCGATCTGGTTTACCGACTGAGGCGTCAGCCCGATATGGCCCAGCACCGGGACTCCGGATTGTACGATCCGTTTTACGGTATCGGCGATTTCTTCGCCGCCCTCCATTTTTACGGCATGCGCATGACCTTCCTGCATCAATCGCCGCACGCCGCGCAAGCTTTCATCGATGCCTCCATGATAAGTCATGAACGGCATATCCGCTACGATGAACGTATCCTCGGCTCCGCGAGCGACGGCGCGCGTATGGTACACCATGTCGTCCAGCGTAACGGGAATCGTGGAGTTATAACCCAGCACGACATTGCCGAGGGAATCGCCCACCAGTATCATATCAATATCCGCTTCTTCCGCCAGCTTGGCGGAAGGATAATCGTACGCGGTCAGCATCGTGATCGGTACGCCCTTCTTCTTCATGTTCTTCAATTTCACGATGTTCAGTGGTTGTTTGCCTGCCATTGTGACACAGCCTCCCTGTGTGATGTAGTTAGACACAATAAAAAAAACCTTTTAGCACGTACTTGCTAAAAAGTCCGAAAGGCAAAAAAGAGTCACTCGCGATCGTCCCTTCTGTCTCGGTCCTTTCGGCTCAGAGCAGAATCCAACGTAACCGGCATAACAGTTATGAAGGTGTTCTAAATCATAATTCCCATTTGCTGCAGAGTGCAATTCGCTCATGGCGATACCGCCTCTATAGTTGTAGTATATCAAATTCCAGCTCCGATTTCACCATGTTTCATTTACCTGGTATTAAAAAGAATATCGCCCGAATACACGGGAACGAGTTCATCATGCTGGTTGCGGACCAGCAGAGCGCCGTCCTGGTTGAGTCCCGTCGCAATCCCGCTAAAACGGTCACGGGCCGTCTGTACTTGAACCTCGCGGCCCACCGTTCCGGATAAAGCTTCCCAGAGCGAGGCTACGGGCTCGAAGCCCTGCTCGTTGTACAATTCGTATAAAACCTCCATCTCCGACATGATGGACTGGATCAGCGATGTCCGGTTGACGGTTTTCCCGCCGGCGATCCGAATCGACGTCGCAACGTTCCGCAATTCCTCCGGAAAATCCGCTTCTTTCAGATTCGCGCTGATTCCGATGCCGGCAATGCAGTAACGTACTCTTTCATCTTCGGTTGCGGACTCCAGCAGAATGCCGCAAACCTTTTTGCCCTGATACAGAATATCGTTCGGCCATTTGATGTCGGTTTGCACGCCGGCGGATTTAGCGATGGCGCGGCATACCGCCACGCCTGTCAATAAGGTAAGCTGCTGGGTTAGATGCAGCGGCTGCTTCGGCCTGAGCACCAGGCTCATCCATATGCCTTTGCCTCTCGGGGAATGAAATTTCCTTCCCATTCTGCCCCGGCCGCCCGTCTGCTCTTCCGAGATGACAAGCGTGCCTTCGGCTGCCCCTTCTTCCGCCAACTGCCGGGCATCCTCCTGAGTTGACGTCGTTTTGTCCAGCAGCTTGATCGATTTGCCGAAGTACCGACTGGTCATGCCCGCTGTCAGTTGATCCCCGCTCAGTCGGTCCGGCTCGTCCAACATGCGGTAGCCAAGCCGCGGAACGGCCTCGAAATCATACCCTGCATTCCGAAGCTTATTGATCTGCTTCCATACGGCCGTCCGGCTGATGGACAATTTTCGGCTAATCTCTTCCCCGGACAGAAACTGACCGGCATTCTCCTGGAACATTTTCAGAAGTGCGTTGTCTTGATCATGATCCTTCATTATGAATTACCACCCGCTTTGCTTCTTCAATCAACGATTCCTTATCGTTGTTAATCAAACCTGCCGCCGCTTTCCCCAGCAGCAGCCCAAGAAGTTCCCCAAGCCATGGGCCTCCGCGTCTGCCCAGCGTCTCAAGCAATTCGCTGCCGGTGATGGCCAAATCCTTCAAGCTGCGGATCCGGAGATCCTGCAGCCACACGTCAAGCTGCCGGATGAAGGTCAGCGGAGCAGAAGACGCTCCCGCGTGATGCAAAGCCGTTTGCATTTCCAGCCATCCTTGGGCTGCCTCGACCCCGTAGGCAAGGACTAGACTGATCCACTTAAGCCTGCTGCTTTCGGCATCGCCCGCATTCGGTTGCTGCAGATAGGATTCATGCAGCGAGAGCAGTTTCACGATGGATTCACGCTGCTTATTGGAGAAGGTCCATGATCGCAGCAGCTCCTCTGCTTGCTGAGCTGTAATGCCGCATCCGAGCAGGAGCAAGGACCAACGGATCGTCGCATGGTCCGGTTCAATCCGCTCCATGGCTTCGATCGTCTTCCTATCATGCGTGGTATAGGGAAAGGGCGCTTTCATCCGGGAATGCAGTCCGCTCCGGACAAACATCTCCAATCCGCGCAGCGGGGACGGCCCAGCCAGAATTTTCTCGAATTCGCTGCGGATGCGTTCCATCGCAATCCATCCTAAGGTGTCTCTCTCCGAGAGGATCCCTCTCCATGTACGGAGTGCGATGGAGAAACCGAACACGGAGGCAAAACGGATGCAGCGCACCATGCGCAGGGCATCTTCGCGAAAACGAACACGGGCATCGCCCACGCAGCGAATCACCTTCCGGTCAATATCCTCTCGTCCGCCGAAGGGGTCAACCCAGGAACCGTCAATTCCTCTGGCCATTGCGTTCATGGTGAAGTCGCGACGCCTCAAATCTTCCTTCACTTCCCCGACGAAAGCGACCTCCGTCGGATGACGATGGTCCTCATAACCGCTCTCCACCCGATATGTCGTCACTTCAAAAGACTGGCCTTCCATCAGCACCGTCACGGTTCCGTGCTTGATTCCAGTTGGAATTACTTTGGGGAAGACGGAACAGGTGACTTCCGGCAAGGCCGAGGTGGTAATATCCATGTCGCTGACCCTGCGCCCCATGTATTCATCACGGACACAGCCTCCGACCCAATACGCTTCATGTCCATGCCGAAGCAGAGTGCGGATCACATCCGCACTCCGCTCGGCCATGTCGGGGTCCGCGTTGCGCCATCGAATCGAATTATACATATCTGCCATAGTTTCCCGTTCCTTTTATCCGAAAAACAACGAGAGGGTCGAGCTTAGCCGCAAACCGGCTTCAGCTCGCTAACCTCCCGTCCCAATACTCGGTAATAGATTTCCTCGTACTTGCCCCGTATCAATTCATTGCAGAACATCGTTTTGGAGCGCTGCAGGCATGCCTTGCGCAGCCGTTCGCTAAGGGCTTCATCCTTACATATTTCAAGCACGTGCTGAGCCATCGAATGCGTGTCTCCGATTGGAGCCAGATACCCGGTTTCCCCATGGGTAACCAGCTCGGGAATGCCGCCTGCCGTGGATCCGACCGTTGGCACTCCGCACGCCATTGCTTCCAGGGCGACCAGGCCAAAGCTTTCTTTCTCGGATGGGAGCAGAAGCACGTCCGCCATCGAGATCACATGGGCAATCTCGTCTTGTTTGCCGAGAAAATGCACCTTGCTGCCAAGCCCCAGCTCATTGATCCGGCATTGGATCTTCGGAAGCTCTGGCCCTTCCCCGACTAACAGCAGTTTAGCGGGTATCTGCTCCTGCACCTGGGCGAATATTTCCAATACGTCGCCTACCCGTTTCACGGGACGGAAGTTGGAAATATGCATCATGATTTTTTCGTTCGGATCGGCATAATCATTACGCAGCGATCTCGAATCACGCGGATAATACACCCGCGGATCCACGAAATTATAGGTAAGGTCGATGTCACGGCTTATATCCAGCAGCTCCCGCGTCTCACGAATAAGATCCTGAGAAACGGCGGTAACGGCATCACTTTCATTAATGGCAAGCCGGATCAAATCCTTCAGCGACTCGTCCTGCGCCAGCACCGTAATATCGGTTCCGTGGAGCGTCGTAACGACTTTCAGCTGATCTCCGACCATCTGCTTGGCCAAGAAGGCACATACGGCATGCGGCACGGCATAGTGCACATGAAGCACGTCAAGCTGCTGCATTTTTGCCACCTGAGCCATTTTGGTTGCCAGCGAAAGGTCATATGGGGGATAACGAAACACATAATAGTCGTTTACTTCAACTTCATGATAAAAAATATTTTTATGGAAAGTTCCTAATCGGAACGGAATGCTGTGCGCGATAAAATGAACCTGGTGGCCTTGCTCCGCGAGGAGTTTGCCCAGCTCGGTCGCCACGACTCCTGACCCGCCGAGCGATGGGTAACAGGTAATGCCGATTTTTAATGGTTGTTGATTCATGTCAGGCCTCCTTTATGTACGCCTCTATATATTATGCCTGCTTGGGGCCGAATAGATGAACAACATACGGACTTTTACAAGCAAAGCCCTCTGCATAAGGAATAAGCCTGCGCGCTCCAAGCAGTGAATCCCTGGCCCGCACACGCTCGATGTACCCCTCGGTCAACGGGGTTGAGACTGCATCTTCTTCAGCCTTCTCGAACTGGGAACGGTAACAAGACAAGGCCTGCTCCTTAACGCCGTAATGCTCCGTAACGTCAACGACCAAATCCGTTCTTCCGATATCGTTTATGAAATAAAAATAAAGCTCGTCCACCTTAACCGGCGGCTGCTCGGGCATGTATCGGCGAAGCTTGGCATTGAATACCGCTTCCTCAACCAACCGGCTGCAAGCGACATGGTCCGGATGGCGATCCTCCCAGTAGGGAGCAAATACAATAGAAGGAGAAAACTTGCGAATTTCGGCCGTTACCCTTTCAATATGCTCCAGCGTCACGAACAAACCGCGATCCGGCAGCCCCAGATTCGTTCGGACCTTGAGATCCAAAATACCGGCAGCTCGCTCTGCCTCCTGCTTGCGAAGATCGACGGTGCCGTTCGACGACATTTCCGCCTGCGTGAGATCGCAGATCCCGACCGACAGCCCAGCTGCCGTATGCTTTGCAATCGTTCCTGCCATTCCGATCTCGGCATCGTCTGCATGTGCTCCGAAGATTAATATGTCCAGTTTGGTGTTCATCAGCTATCCACACCCGGTTTATATTTATGAACGAGTTCGCGCCATGCAAAATCGCCGCGGTCCAGCGCCTTGACGAGAATCTCAGCCGTCGCCACATTGGTAGCAAGCGGTATTCCCTGCACGTCGCACAAACGGAGGAGTGCATTGATGTCCGGTTCATGAGGCTGTGCCATCAACGGATCCCGAAGAAAAATAATCAGGTCCATCTCATTGTCCGCCACAAGAGCTCCGATCTGCTGATCGCCGCCCAGCGGTCCCGAGGCAAAACGGTGAATGCTGAGTTTGGTTTGCTCCATAATCCGGGTTCCCGTCGTTCCAGTCGAGTATAATTTATGATCTTCGAATACATTTTCATAAGCGATAACGAAATTGACCATTTCCTCTTTTTTGCGGTCATGCGCGATAAATGCAATATTCATAGTAATTTCTCCCCTATGTTAGTCAATAAAATGATCAAATCCATAGACCAATCCGGTGTAGCCCATTACCTTCTCTATAGCCATTTTCACGCCCGGCATATAAGCTGCACGTTCATACGAATCATGTCGGATCTTTAGGCTTTGACCGTAACCGCCAAAAATGACCTCCTGCTGGGCAAAAACGCCCGGCAGACGAACGCTGTGAATTCGGAAGCCGTTGTAATACCCGCCCCTTGCCCCTTCAATGACTTCCTCTTCCTTCGGATTGCCTTGACGAATCTCCTCGCGGTTCGCCGCAATCATTTCCGCTGTTTTGATCGATGTTCCGGACGGAGCATCCAGCTTCTGGTCGCCATGGGTTTCGATAATTTCAACGTGAGGCAAATATTTGGCCGCCTGGGCTGCAAATTTCATCATCAGAATGGCTCCGATGGAAAAGTTCGGCGCGATCAAACCGCCAATGTTCTGTTCCGTGCATTGCTTGTCCAGCTCTTCGATTTGCTCCGGCGTGAAGCCGGTCGTGCCCATGATCGGGCGAACGCCGTGCTTGATGGCCAACGCCGTATTGCTGTATGCAAATTGAGGCGCCGTAAAATCAACCATGACGTCCGGTTTGGACTCGACAAGCGCCATCTCCAGATCCGATGTCACCGTAATGCCGCAAGCAGGCAGACCTACCAACGTTCCTGCATCGGCACCCGCATCCGACAAACCGACGGCAGCAACCAGTTCCAGTTCCTCGTCGCCCAATACAAGCTTCACTACTTCTTTACCCATACGGCCGCCGGCACCGACGACCGCAACTGTCCATTTGTTTGCCATGTTACATATCCTCACTTTCCATCCGATGCTGTATCCTGCATATATGATTTCAAGCGCTGTTTGAGTTCCTCCATAATATGCTGCAGCCCGCTCTCCTGCGGGTACAACGAAATTACCTCTTTAAGCGTGGTAATGGCGAGCGCATGCTCATCGAGTTCACTGTAAACAAGAGCAAGCCATACATAAGCCTGAGCATACAAAGGGTCCATGGCTACGGCGGATTTCAGATGTCCAACGGCTTGATACAATTCAGCCTTGGTCACATCCTTGCGGTTTTCCACCATTTTTCTTGCTCGCTGCACCAGCTCCGCAGCCTTGATATGCTGTAAATGAAGAGCATATTCCGGTTTGTCCGGCTGCAGCCTGACGGCTTCCTCCGCATGCGTAATCGCCATCTCCAGCTTGTTGCTTCTGCCGTAGGTAATGGAGCACCGATAATGCACTTCGGCATCTCCCGGATTCGCGATGATCGCTTGCTCAAACCAACGCAACGCTTCTTCGAAATCATTTTGAAGTATGCATCGATATGCTTTTTGTATATAACTTTCAGGTTTCACGGGCTGTCCCTCCCCACAGCGGGTTTGGTACAGCATATGTAGCAGCTGCCTAATCGGTGTTTATTTTCGTCCAACGATCGGCATCGCGCGTAGAAAATTTATGCATCACTTTATCATGCGCTTCCGCGAGATCGATGCCGAGGGAATTGGCAAAACAGATCGTAATAAACAATATATCTCCGAGCTCCATTTCGATGGAATTTTCCGCTTCATCCGCTTTTTTCGGCTTCTCGCCGAACTGATGATTAACCTCTCGGGCGAGTTCCCCCACTTCTTCCGACATTCGGGCCATCATGGATAAAGGACTGAAATAACCTTCCTTGAATTGTGATATGTATCGATCGACTTCCTGCTGCATTTCAGCCATTGATTTTCCCAAGACTCTTAACTCCCTTCACTGCACAGTCAGCCTCAGCTTGTAACCTTCAAGCTGGGGCAGTCTTCTCTCATACGAGCGATTGGTTTTAAACCTATGTTATCGTAAAGCGGATTTGAAAACAAATAATTTTTTATTGCTGAAACCATATCGGCGCATACTAGACAGGTGCGAAGCAATCTGCAGACAATCGGAAATATCCACTATTGGAAATGCGAGGGGTCTTATGAAAACGTCCAAGTTGCTCCATCAGCTGCAAACAATCATTCCGATCATCGCCGGTTCCGCCATATACGCATTCGGACTGCTGTATTTCATCATTCCGAATGAACTCATGGAGGGTGGGGTCACCGGCATTACCGTACTGCTAAATTACGCCTTTAACATATCGCCGTCCATTTCAACCATGGCATTGAATATCCCGCTGTTCCTGGTCGGAATGAAAATACTCGGCAAACGCCAGTCTGTCTATACAGGTCTCGGCATCGCTTCCTTAACCCTGTTTCTGTGGCTGTTCGAATTACTGATCGACCGCGGGTATGTCGTGCCTTTTCACACCGAGCATGATTATATTCTGGCTGCGCTTTATGCGGGGGTGACATTGGGGGCCGGGCTCGGCATCGTTTTCCGGTTCGGCGGGACGACTGGCGGCTCCGACATCATTGCCAGAATCATCAACCGGAAATTCGGCTTCAGCATGGGCCAAATCATTTTATCCCTCGATATTTTGATTATCGGTCTATCCTTATTCTTTATCCCGCTCGAGCGCATATTGTATACCCTGGTCGCCGTGTTCATCGCTTCCAAGGTGATCGATTTCATACAGGAAGGGGCTTATGCCGCCAAAGCCTTCACCATCATCAGTGACCGTGCGCCTGATATCGCAAATCGCATATCCACGGAAATGGATCGTGGGGTCACGCTGATCCCGGCTATCGGCGCCTACTCCATGCAAGCCAAGCATATGGTATACTGCGTCGTATCGAGGCAGGAAATTCGCCGCCTTACGGGAATCGCCAAATCCTTGGACCCTCGGGCTTTTATTATCATTAATGATGTCAATGACGTGCACGGGGAAGGTTTTAAAGAGGAATAGCCCGGTTTGCACCGGGCTATTCGGACCATGATGGATATTCGACTACTTTCGGGGGAACATCGGCTTTGCGCTGTACAGCTGGCCGCGGTATTTGCGGTACCCTGCAAACGTTAATGCCGCCAAAATAAAAGCGGCTATGACCAGCTGCCAAGTCCATGGCTCTTTAACCTCTCCCAGCGGAGCAAGCGCAGGCTCGTCTTTTTTCTTGCCGAATAACATATTCATCATTTCCTCGCCCTGCGGGACCACTTTCTCCACTTGCGCCGCGTCTCCGGATGCCACCAGCCCCCCTGCATAGGAAATCCAGGATTCCATCATGTTGACATCCTCGGGCTTGCGCTGAATGACAACGGAAGGACGGATGAGCTCATAATGCTCGCTCAGGCTGTCGTAGGCTCGTCTCATGCCAGCCTGATCGTGCTGCTGCGCATACTGTCCCATGACTCTCAGGTCTTCGCGTATGACCTTGTAATATTGATGCCATAACGCATCCCTGGCATGGATCAGGCTATCCGCTGCCATTCGGAGCTTGCCGGCGGACACCATCCAGTGCTGGGGCTCCTGCGTCGCCCGTGCCGTAGCTTCTTTCATCTCCAGAATGCTCTCAGCCAACGCGTGGATCCCCTCGACGCCGGTCAATCCTTGAAATGAGGAAGCCTCAAACAGCCCGGATACCCGGCGAATATCCTCTAACACGGCTTGTACATTGCCTTCCTCCACATGGCGGTATAACTGCTCCACCTCCTTGTTCAGCGCTTTGGCCTGAATGGATGCAGCGGGCGAAGACTCCGACTGTCCGTTTGCCGCCGGGCTAGCCCATATGGGATTACCCCAGCCTGCGGTAACCAGCAGAAGCAGTGCGGACAGGCACAGAAGGAGCTTCGGAAAGATTCGTAACATGGGACATCCCTCCTACCGTATATGTATGGCAGAAGGGATGCTCATAGAACCGTGCCGGCGAAACGGCTAGCGTTGCTTGGGATTCCCGTATTTCATGAAGATCCAGCCGGCGAAACCGCTGAAGAGCGTCAATAGATAAGTGAACAGCTGGACGGCTGGCAGGTCATCATATAACGGACCGGGCAGCCACGGAAACACGCCATATGTATAATCGACGGTGTCGTTCAGCAGCGTCCAGGCAATGGCCCCGGTTAGGGCTGTCCAGCGGTAATGAAACAATCGGACGAACAGCAAGGCTTCTACTGCCATCGCCGTGTGCGAAGCGACAAGCATCCAATCCTGCCATGCCAGCACATCTCCTTGGGCTTGTCCGGCAAATATCATAACAACGGCCCATATGCCATACTTCACGGATGTGACGACTGCCAGTGCCTCTATGAATTGCTGAAACAACGCGCCGCCGAGGCTCCGAGGCGGGTAGAGAAGCAGCAAAAGCGCCAAACTGAAAAACAAACTGGCCGTCGGGCTGTCCGGCACGAATACGACCTGCCATATGTAGCCATGTTCCACCGTATCGGCCATTTGAGCGCCGTACCATATGTATCCATAGATCGTTCCAAGTACGTTGCATACGAGCAGCAGCCAGAGAATCGATCGCTTGCTTAGAAATTCCCGGCTCCATAAAAACGAAATTGACAAACTCGGTCCTCCAATCCTGTTCCTGTATTCTTTAGACTAATGCCGATTATACCTAAACCAGGGACATATTTCATCTATGTACGCATTTAAAAAAGAACCTGACCGTAATACGGTCAGGTTCTTTAATGCATGCTACTCTGCAGCCGCTTCTGCTTTTTGGCTTGCGAGCCAATCCGCCAGCTGGTCGAGTTGTTCTTCAGTAACTCCAGCAGAGAGTGCCGTTTCTTTCATAGCCGGCATGCTGCCTTGGCCATTTTCGATGATCGCCACAATCTCTTCTTTTGTATGGGTGTCACCGACGCCGCGCAGCGACGGTCCGGATGCCCCTTTCAAATCTGCAGCATGACAGGAGATACAAGTAGCCGTTTTAAAGGTCTCCATTGCAGGATTATCCTTATCCACAATCGCTACGATGCTGTCTTCAGGCTGCTTGCCGCTGGTTGTTGGCAGACCAGCGGCACGCTTCTCGTGAGCTTCTTCTTCCCGCTGAATATGCTCCGGCTTCTGGCCTGTAGCTTCCAGTTCATGCTGATAATGCGTCCATGCAGCATTGGTCAGATAGATGACGGCAAACAACGACAGAATCATAAGCGCCGAAGTGATAGGTCTCTTGTAGAACCTCCGCTCTTTCCCTGTATCCAGGAACGGAACCAGGAGCAATGAGCCAAAGGCCACGCCGGAAACGCCAATCGTGCCGAGTACCACATAATCACCGGATGCGTACGGAAGCTTCAAATATTCATACAGGAACAGGAAGTACCAGTCCGGCATCGGAATGACCGAAGCCCCCGGATCCGCCGGATAACCAAGCGGTGCCGGTTCCGAGATGGTCAGAACAAGGAAACCGACCAATACAACTACACCAACCATCCATTCCTTCAACAAGAAGTTAGGAATGAACGCTTCTGATTTGCCGGGATATGCGGTGTAATCCGGCGGCGTAACCCAACCGCTGCCTTTTTTCACACGCGAATCGCCGACATAAACTACTTTTTCATCAGATTTATGACCATGTGCCATAAATATGCGCCTCCCTTCTTCTTATAGTGGACCGGAAATACCTTGTCTGCGGATCATGATAAAGTGTCCTACCAATAAGGCAAGAAGGACAGCCGGAAGGAAGAATACGTGAATAGCGAAGAAACGCGTCAGCGTTTCGGCACCTACGATCGTACCGCCTTGCAGCAATTCTTTAATGATAGGTCCAAGCCAAGGTACGGAGTTCGCAATCTCCAGTGTAACTTTTGTAGCGAAGTAAGCTTTGTTATCCCATGGCAGCAGGTAGCCTGTCAAACCAAGGCCGAGCATAACAAAGAAAATGAGCATACCAACGACCCAGTTCATTTCACGCGGCGCTTTGTAAGAGCCGGTGAAGAACACGCGCATCGTATGCAGGAACATCATAACGATTACCAAGCTTGCGCCCCAGTGGTGCATGCCGCGGACAATCTGTCCGAAGGCAACCTGTGTTTGCAGGTACTCGACACTGTTGTAAGCGTTTATGATATCCGGTACGTAATACATCGTCAGGAACATTCCCGACAGAATCTGGATGACTGTGATAAAAAACGTCAAGCCGCCGAAACAGTACACAAACGCGGAGAAATGATGCGCCGGGTTTACGTGTTCCGGTACCTCGTGGTCTGCAACGTCTCTCCAAATCGGCGTGATATCGAGACGTTCATCAATCCAGTTGTAGACATTCTTCAACATCTGAATCTACGCCTCCTATTTAACTACGGTATTTGGCACGATGGCGCCGAGGTAAATCCAGCCGTTCTCGATTTTCGTCTCGTACTGGTCAAGCGGCTTCGGCGCGACTGCCAGGTTCTTACCGTCCGGTGTATAACGCGCACCGTGGCAAGGGCAGTGGTATTCATCCGGGAAATTCTTGTTGTTATTCCATCCAACAAGGCATCCCAAATGCTTACAAATCGGTGAAAGCGCTACAATTTCACCTTGATCGTTCTTACGAATCCACGCCGTCAAAGTAGCTGTACTGTTGTACCAGCCGTCCTGCTGTTTGAGCTCGAAATGGAATTCCTGTGGATCGTTGGTAATTTTGCTCTCTTCCGCGACTTTTACAAAAGACCCTTCTTCCTTATTTTGAAGAATCGGATCAACGGCAAAGCGGAGCATTGGCAAAACTACTCCAGCAGCCATATAAGCTGTGGCACCGCCCAACGTGTATGTAAGAAATTGTCTGCGGGACATCTCTTTCTGTCGGGGTGGATTGTGCGATTCTTCATGCTCGTCATTGTGGTTGCTGCTCATTCTGTGTTCAACCCCCTTTGTCAACCGTTCTTAAGTGTCATCAATGATTAAAATCACACGACTTACTAGGACATACTAATAATATCTTAGGCACCCAAGACCGTCAAGAATTTGAATCCCAAATTTGGGTTCGCTTCCAATAGCCCTTTCATAAATTGTTGGTTTTTTGTCACAATTCAACACGGCTTTCCTGCTGCCACATTTCGCTGATCTGTCCTGATACGATGGCAGGCATAGGGATCGAGTCACTGCCTTCCAGCCTGCGCCGCGACAGGACAAGCGTGCTTTCGGGCACATCCTCTATAGAGAGCTCGGAATCGGCTGTCATGACCACCACGAACTTAAAGCCGATGGATTTGACATTGTGACAAACTTCATTTAGAAGCTTCATATCTTCAGTATTTCCATATTGTACGGCAGGATATGTAACCAATCTTCCCTTAAACGGAATTTCTGCCATATCCATAAAATCCCGGAGCCGTTCCAGCGCGGCTGTCGCCTCCCATGGCGTTTCCGTACCCGAAAGTCCGGTAAACGGAATCAGGCAGGTATCAAAATAAGGTTTCAGCTCCGGCCACGACTGCTCGTCCACTTCACTAAATTTCATGCAAGATACATTCCTTTCTGCTCACTCATCATGATTTTGTCTTCATTATACGAGTGAAAGGGCAGGTTAGGCAAAAAAAAGAAGAAATGCGATAAAGCATTTCTTCAATTCAAAGTCCTCAGTTCATCCGTCAGGGTTCGGAAAGCCACTTCGTCGCCGGAAGCCAGCGCTTCGTCGATTTCCTTGTACAGCTCTTCGCTCCGATGCTTGCGCAATGCCTCGTCCCACACCATTTCGGCCGCCAGACCTAACATAACCTCGTAAGTAACCTTCATCTTATCCATTAGGATGCACCTCCAAACTAAATTTGCGTATAGCTTATATTCTTTCCCTTTAATTGCTTAACTTCCAACATATTTACGGCTGCTGCGAACTTGTCCAAACAACCATGCTAGAGGATCAGATCATCATTCGAATCGCTGATATGTATGCCGGCTTCCGCTGCCTTCAATCCAAGCGCGGTCATTTTGTATGATGTTCCCATGCTCTGGCTCTCCCCTATTCTGAGCATCCCCAAATGCATCAGCATGCGGATAATCCGCTGCTCCAAGATGTTTTGCGGACTATCATAATAGAAAGGACGGATTAGCCAGCCCAGCGATTCGTAAAGCGAGGCTGCCGTGACCCAATCTCTTGCGCACTGACTTATCCAGTAAACAAGAGAAGATATATTGGGAATTGCGCCTTTATACAGTCTTAACCAAAAGCGGAATATCTGTATCACGCTAACTTGATTTCCTTCCTCAAGAAACGAGGCTCCGGTTTCACTCAGGATCAACCGGGCGTGGTTTTCCCTGATCCATTTTTTGGCGTAGGCATAATCGTACAGCAGCGCAAATCGGTCGGGATATTCAATGCAGGAACGGCCATACCCGAACCGCCACGCTCCTTTGGTAATCAACGGCTCCGAAATATGCAGCGTACTCATGAGCTGCTGCTGATTTCGCCTGTACATGAATCCTTCCTGGTTCAGCTCGATATCGTGCCCGCCTACATATTTAAGAATCAGCTTGAGATCTTCCGCGGCTAGTCCCTGCTCATCCCGGTATGCTTCCGGATCATGCGGCAATCGCTGCAGATTTTGATGAAGCCGCTCCCGCAGCACATCGCGGAACCGCTCCTTCAAATCCGAGGGCACTTGAAACAAATACTTGGTGGAATGGGTAAAACCGTTAAACAGCCAGCCGCTCCGGCGATAACGCGCGACCGCCTCCCGCGGACTTTCCGTTTTGGCGGCAGCTGCCTTCTTGTTTGAAGAGGCTTTATCTTCTTTCTCCTCCAAATCCGCCGTATGACGGATGGCGGCCGTCAGTTCTTCCAGGCTGTAGCCTGTTCGAGTGTCAAAGACCAGATTGTTCAGAAAACGCAAATCGCTCGGTGACAAGCTGCTGACCTGCTCCTCGAAAAACTCTCTTCGCCCGAGCTTGGAAAGGATGCTCTGGATCAATTCGTGCTTCGAATTCCGCTTAGCGTCACAATCATAGTGATTCGCTATATTGCTAAGCTGTCCAATATCGGCATATGTGAGCATATCCGCTAGATTCATCTTCCATCGCCTCGCCGTTTTACAACCATTATGGGAAGGTTTCGGACTTTTGATACCTGATGCTCGTCGGTTTGATGAAATATTTTTTGATTATTTCTATATAGAAATGACTATGCTCTCTTATTAAATGATAGAATACATACAAACGGTTACAGGAAACCGCACTTGATGTTTTTATAACGAATACAAAATGAAGCCCAGCTTTTTTAAGACGGGCTGATTCCATCCATACAGGAGGATCATCATGATAAGAACGCCGGAACACGAAATATAACTTGGTGCGAATCGAATCCGCGGACCTCCCTTAAGAGCGTTTTATATGAAGAAACTTATTCATGATAAATGACTTGGAGGTTATGCAGAGATGATAAAAGATGCTGAATTTTTAAAGTTCATTCAAAACATGGATCACCATTTTTCGGGATGGGATTTTTCGCGTATTACCGCTTCAGGCCGCATGCAGTCCCACGCTCTCCCCTGGTCTTTGGGCAGCGTGGTGCTCCCTTTGATGCGAAATGCCGATACGATGCTGGACATGGGTACGGGAGGAGGAGAATTCTTATCCTCCCTGCAGCCGCTCCCGAAATCCGTTTATGCCACCGAAGGGTACAAACCGAACGTTCAGATTGCAAAGCAAAGACTCGAGCCGCTGGGCGTAAACGTTGTCTACTTTGAAGAAGATTCCTCGCTTCCTTTAAAGGATCGTTATTTTGACCTGATCATCAATCAGCATGAATCCTATTCGGCAGCGGAAGTAAGAAGAATATTGAACGATCGCGGGGTGTTTGTAACCCAGCAATCCGGCGGAACCGATTGTTATGGGATTAACGAATCGCTTGGCGTTCCGCTGAATGAAGAGTTCGCTCATTGGAACCTGGCCATAGCGGCCCAAGAGCTGCAGGATCACGGGTTCAAGATTACCTTCAGCCGCGAAGACTTTTTACCGCAGCGATTTTACGACATCGGCGCACTGGTTTATTATTTGATAGCGATTCCCTGGCAGATTCCTGATTTTAAGGTGGGGCGCTATATCGAGCCTTTACATCAAATTCACCGGATGATCCGGACCAATGGTTACTTCGAGGTCCAGCAGCACCGGTTTATTTTAATAGCCGAAGTGTAAACGTCAACCTATCCAACATTAAGAAGGAGCCTTCCCGACGGAAGGCTCCTTCTACTAATACACGCTCATATTTACGATTGGTTCGTCAACAGATGCTTGGTACAGTTAAACAGCAAGGGAGACCAGTCATCCTCTTTTCTCTCCAGGACGGTGAGCGACAGATTGCCGATCCGTTCGCTCAGGGCGCCACGGCACACCAGCTTGTATAACTGCGCTAAAAAACCGCCATGACTGACAACAAGAATATTGGCTTCCGGATGTTTATGCCACATATCATCGAGAAAGACAAGCCCTCTGGACTGAAGCTCCAGATCCGTTTCCTGGCCCAGATCCAACATGTGCCAATCGGCACCGAACCGGGTTTCACGCTCTTCCGCTGTCAAGCCTTCCACCTGACCGTACTTGCGCTCACGCAAGCGGTTATCCGGCGGCGCCAAGGGAATGTTCAGCATGGACGAAATGATTTTCGCGGTTTCTTCTGCGCGGGAGAGCCCGCTGCTGATCGCGAAGTCCCATCGGTAATGCTCCTGCAGAAGCCTTTCCCCAAGCAAACGCGCTTGACGACGGCCTTCCTCATTCAGTGGTATGTCCGTTTGGCCTTGGATTTTGCCTAGAGCGTTCCAATCCGTTAATCCATGGCGAACCAAGCCGATCTGCATGCCGCCTCTCCTCCATCCTATCCATATTTTATCTTCTGACCCGATTTAATCTTTTTAGGAAAAACAAAGCGCATCCGATTCCCAAAAGGGAAAGTATCATCCAGTATTCTGGCTGAGTGGGACTCATATCAACCACAAAAGGATCAATAATGCCGCTGTTGGTTTTTGGGATGTTGTAATCGTCCTTGGTATTCAAGCCTTGGGCCGTATCCGCTACGCCTGTAGGGATAATCCCTGTCGTTACGGCTTCCGGAACCGGATCCGGTTGATTGCCCGTCGCTGCAAAATAAACAAAGCTGCAAACGAACAAGGCCAGAAAACCGGCAATCATCAGCGTCAGCCGCTTCCGGAACACCCGGCTTACCGCCCGGCTCTTGGACGTTTCCTCCACCAGCCAGGGAAAATCGCGATAAATGCGGTCCATCACGTTGCGGTTGATCTGTTCAGCGTCCATGTCGGGAATCTCATGCTCCAGGGCTTGAACCATGTTCTGGCTTTCCACCCACATTTCGTACTCCGCTGCACATGAGCTACAGGTTTGAACATGTGCAATCAGCCGTTGTCGCCGCAGATCGTTGTCCGGTAAATCCCAGACCGTTTCCATCAGCTCTTGGGCTTCATTGCAAGTCATCTGTTCTTCATCCCTCTCAGATCCTCAAAAACCGGCTCATAAAAATAGGGTTCGAGCTGAATTTTGACGCTGCCGCGGGCCCGGAACAACAGTGACTTAACCGAACTGACGCTTTGACCTAAAATATCTGCGATTTCCTGGTAATCCAGTTGATCATACTCCCGAAGAATCAGCGCAGATCTCTGTTTCTCCGGTAAATTGTTAATCGCTTCCCTTACCATATGTACTCGTTCACTGCGCAGGATCGCCTGCTCCGGGGCGACCTCCAGCGGCGCCACTGGTACGACCCCGCTCTCCTCCAAGGGCAATGTGCCGCTACGATGCTTGCGAAGTTCGCTCAGCACGGTGTTGCGCGCAATGGTGTAGAGCCAAGTCGAGAAGGATGCATCCACTTCCCGGAAGGAATGCAGGCTCCGGAAAGCCTTGTAGAACGTTTCCGAGCATAAATCTTCAGCCATTAGCTCCATGTGCGAGCTTTTTAACATATGATAGACAAATGCCAATATTTTTCTCTGATAACGCCTCATTAATTCGGAATAAAGTTCGGTATTGCCTTGCTTAATTTCTTGGATTAGTTGGGAATCCGTCATATGATTTTTCGTTCCTCCTTCACCCACCGGTGCCCATTCCTTGTCATTTCCACCTTCATGAGGAAAATCAAGGATTTGTGCAAAAGTACCGTCAAACCATATATAGTTACGCCTCATGTTGTCTGACTATTCTATGTATTTGGCAATTTCCCCAAATCTTCTACACTAGCACTCTAGCATTATAGCACATATTGGAGAAAAGTTCAGGTTTGTGGCAGAAGGTTTTCCACGGATAGGAAAATCGGCAAAAAAAATCCGCCTTCATCATTGAAGGCGGTTGCACAAAGTGCAATATTTTGGATAGGAGTGGAGAGAAACCATACTGTACTTTTATTATATGTATACGTTTTCATTTTGTCAACACTGAAAACGCATTTATTTCCGGTTGTTTAAAAACAACCGGAAAATTACTGATACACCGAGTGTCCTTGCGATAACAACAGCTCTTTAGCCCGCTCCTGTTCGATTTCATTGCGGAAGGAAAGCCTCATCACGCCCGGCACATCTTCCCGACTCTCGATAATCTGCATGTTGCTGAGGTTGATGCTGTTCGTCCCGAGCTCCGTCGCAATGCGGCCGATGATGCCCGGATGGTCAGGCACGTCCAAATACAGATCAAATTGGGACACGATCATGCCCTTGCGCCGTTCTGGCAGTACGCTGCGGAATTCCCCTGCCATGCGGAAAGCCTCTTCGATCGCAGCACCGTCCTTCGACTCCAGCATATCCATGAATCGCCGGATCCCTTCATTCCAGTCTTGCAGCAGCGTCAGCATGACCCTGCGATTGTTTAATAGAATGTCCCGCCATACGACCGGGTCGCTGGAAGCGATGCGGGTTATATCCCGAAAGCCCCCTGCGGCCAAGGTGCGGTACAACGGATTATCGTCATTATAGGAGCTGATCTGATTGACTAACGCCACTGCGATCACATGGGGCAGATGGCTGATCGCTCCAACGATCTCATCGTGAAGTCTCGGCTCTACCTTTACAATATGGGCACGCGTGTGAGACAAAAGCTCTACAAGCACGTTCAGCTTATCCTGAGGGACATCGTCCGGCGGAGTAAGCACGTAATAGGCATTCTCGAACAATACGGTGGAGGCAGCTCCAACACCGGATCGCTCCGAGCCCGCCATCGGATGACCGCCGATGAAATAAGCATCCTTAAGGGCAAGCTGGGACGCGCATTCGGCAATGCTTGCTTTGGTGCTGCCAACATCCGTAATAATGCATCCCGGTTTCAGCTGCATTTCGCTCAAACGTTTCATGTACATCTCAAGACTGCCTACGGGAACGCATAAAAAAATGACGTCCGCGTTTTGGGCAGCTTCTTCTACCGAAAGCGTAACCTTATCAACGACGCCCTTAGCAATGACCTGGTCGGCATATTCTTGGGTGTGGGCATAACCGGTAACGGTTATGCCAGGTTTTCCTTTGAAGTTTAAAGCTAACGAACCGCCGATCAAGCCGACGCCGAATATGGAAATTTGCATTGTCATGTTCTCTCTCACTCGTTTCAAGCTGCGATTATTGTTGTGTCATTCGATCAGGCTGGCGCATTCACTTCGCTCAGCACTTGTTCCAAAGCGCCGATAAAAGCCTTATTCTGTTCTTCGGAGCCTACGGTTACGCGAATATAGTTCGGATACAGTTCAAATCCAGGCCGTACGATAATGCCTTTGCTAAGCAGCGACTTAAATACTTCGGTGCCTGGCTTCTTCACATCCACCATAATGAAGTTACCGTTCGCAGGAAAATAAGATAGTCCAAGACGATCAAATTCACCTTGCACGTAATGGATCCCGTCGGCATTCAATTGACGGCATTTCGCTACGAACTCCTGATCTTTCAGGGCTGCCTTCGCCGCTACTTGAGCCAGGCGTCCCGTATTAAACGGCTCACGTACCCGATTGATCAAGGAAATGACTTCCTGCTGCCCGATGCCGTAGCCGATCCGGAGGGCGGCCAAGCCGTATATTTTGGAGAAGGTACGCAGGATGACCAGATTCGGATAATGCTCCATTAACTTGATGCTGTCCGGGTACGAAGCGTCCGTTACATATTCATAATAAGCTTCATCAAGCACAACCATTACTTGGGCCGGGACTTCATCCAGGAAGGAAACCAGCTCGCTTTCGGAAACGATGGTTCCGGTCGGATTATTCGGATTGCACACCCACACGATTTTGGTTTTGTCCGAAACGGCTTTGGCCATGCCCGGCAAATCGTGCTTACCGTCCACCAGCGGCACCTCGATGCATGTCGCACCTTCGATATCCGCGTTCGTTTTATACACCGAGAAGGTCTGATCCGCCATGATGGTTTCATCCCCCGGTTGCAGGAATGCCCGGATAATGAGGGCAATGATTTCATCGGATCCGCAGCCGAAAATAATCTGATTGCGTTCAATTCCCAGCTGGCCAGCAAGCTCAGCCGTTAAATCGGCCGCACTTCCGTCCGGATACAGGCTGAGCGTTCCCAGTTCGGCGGTAATCGCTTCGGTTGCGCGCGGCGAGCAGCCGTACGGATTCTCGTTGGAGGCCAGTTTAATGACAACATCAAGCCCTAATTCCTTTTTGACTTCTTCGATCGGTTTCCCGGGCTGATATACGGGAAGATTAACAATTTGCGCTTTCGGTTTCATACGATATTCGCCTCACCTTTCATAACTGCTATGGACAACACTATCCTTTTAATTGTGCCACAAACTCCCTGATTTGCAAAAGTCCCTGCTGTCTTGTTTCTTCCTTCTCCAGCAGAGGAATGGTCGATTCAATCTGACGCACAATCGCGCTGCCGACAACGACGCCGTCGCAGATTTTTGAGAATCTGGCCACCTGCTCACTGGATGAAATGCCAAAGCCGATCGCGATCGGCACGCTGCTGTACTGCCTTACCGTCTCAAGAAAAGACTCCACCCCCGCGTAAAAATCGGTGCGCTCGCCCGTCACGCCAAGGGAGGATACGCAGTACACAAAGCCGGTCGCTTCCGAAGCGATGCTCGCGATCCGCTCATGGGAGGTAGGAGCCACCAGCGGAATCAGATGAACTCCCGCCGCGTGGGCGCGTTTCCGAACCTCCTCGGATTCCTCCACCGGAAGATCGGGAATGATCAAGCCGCTGATGTCGTGCCTTACCACTTCCTCGAAGAAAACGTCCAGTCCGGTTTGCAGTACCGGATTGTAATACGTGAACAGGATGAACGGCAGCTTGCTGCCCCGCTCTCTTGCCAGGCGCGCGGTTTCCATGCAAGTGCGAATGGTCACCTTGCCCTTCAGCGCGCGCTCGGAAGCCCGCTGGATGACCGGTCCGTCGGCAAGGGGATCCGAATAAGGAACGCCGAGTTCAATAATGTCGGCTCCCGCGATTTCAAGCTCATGGATGATATCCAGCGTCGACTTCACATCCGGATCCCCGACGGTGAGATAAGGGATCATGGCGGTCTTGTTTTGTTGCTTCAACGACGCAAAGGTCTGATCGATTCGGTTCATTCGGTTTTCCCTCCCGTGTAAGCCATGATGGACTCCACGTCCTTGTCGCCGCGACCGGATAAATTAATCACGACGATATCGTTCTCGGTCCACGTAGATGCCATCTTTACGGCTTGCGCTACGGCGTGCGCGGATTCCAGGGCAGGAATAATGCCTTCCGTGCGGCATAGCAGCTGCAGGGCATCGAGCGCCTCTTGGTCGGTTATCGGTACGTACTGCACGCGTTCAATGTCTTTTAAATAGGAATGCTCCGGACCAACCCCGGGATAATCAAGGCCGGCTGAAATGGAATGCGCCTCCTGTACTTGTCCGTACTCGTCCTGCAGCAAATAACTCATCGAGCCTTGGAATACGCCTTGTGTCCCCTTGGACATCGTAGCCGCATGAAAATCGGTATCCACTCCCTTGCCTGCCGCTTCGACGCCGATCAAACCGACTTCCTTGTCTTCAAGGAACGGATAGAACATGCCGATCGCATTGCTACCGCCCCCGATCGGCGCAAGAATGACGTTTGGAAGCCTTCCTTCCGTCTCCAGTATCTGCCTCCGGGTCTCGTCACCGATAATGCGCTGGAAATTCCGCACCATCATAGGATACGGATGCGGCCCTACAGCGGAGCCCAGCACATAAAAGGTATCCTCGACGTTGCTGACCCAGTAGCGAAGCGCCTCGTTGCCGGCATCTTTCAGCGTTCGGCTTCCCGACGTGACCGGAATCACTTCGGCACCGAGCATTTTCATGCGGAATACGTTCAACTGCTGCCGTTTGGTATCTTCTTCGCCCATAAATACCTTGCATTCAAGACCCAGCAGAGCGGCTACCGTCGCGGTCGCTACGCCATGCTGTCCGGCACCCGTTTCGGCAATGACCTTGCCTTTGCCCATGCGCTTGGCTAACACGCCTTGTGCAATGGCGTTGTTGATTTTGTGCGCGCCGGTATGGTTCAAATCCTCGCGCTTCAGGTAAATTTTAGCCTTGCCGAGATGTTGGCTGAGCCGCTCCGCGTAATAAAGCGGCGTTTCCCTTCCGGAATACTGTTTCAGCAAATAGGCGATCTCCTCTTTAAAAGCAGGATCCTCCGAAAAACGATTATATTCTTGCTCAAGCTCTATTAAAGCGTTCATCAGTGTTTCCGGCACGAACCGGCCTCCAAACACCCCGAAACGTCCATTACGGTCAGGAAGCTGTGTCATTTCCCCTTCACCCTTTCTACAAATGCGGTCACTTTGTTTATATCCTTCACGCCAGGCTCGCTCTCTACGCCGCTGGATACATCCACCCCGTACGGAGCGTACTGGCCGATCAAATGAGCAACATTATCCGGATCGAGCCCGCCGGCTACAAACAAGGGAATCCCTTGCCGTTCAGCCCATTGCTGGTACGCCGGGATCAGATCCCAGGCAAACGTCTTGCCCGACCCTCCGCCGTACACCGGATCATAGGTGTCGATCAGCAGTCCGTCGATGCAGCCCGCATACGAATCCAGTGCCGACAGACGTTCCGCTTCCGGACGGTCACTTCCGATCGATACCGCCTTAAAAACGGAAACCGGGAAGCGCTCCTTCACTTCCCGGCAAAATTGCGGCGATTCCTGACCATGCAGCTGCACGACGTCAAGCGCTGTTTCTTGAAGAAGCTCTGCGAGCTCGCTCAAATCAGGGTTAACCAAGACGCCGACAGCAGCGGGAATCTTGTCATGCTCCCATTCCCGCAATACTTGCACCAGCTGCGCAGCCTGCTGCGGCGTTACCCGCCGCCGGCTCTTGGCAAATACGAATCCGATATAATCCACAGGTAAGTTTATCATAGATTTTAGCACTTCAACGCTTTGAAGTCCACATATTTTTAGAGCCGTACTCATCATCGAATGTCCCCTTTATTCCATGTCTGCAGCTATCGGCAGCGGTCCCATCAGATCGTTCACAGCACGGAACACGTCCTGTTGGCGCATGAAATGTTCCCCGACCAGAACCCCGTGTGCTCCCACATAATGCAAGTAGGAAATGTCGGCCGGGCTCGATATTCCGCTTTCGCTGATCAGCGTCACTTCCTGCGGAACCTGCGCCGCGATATCTGCCGTTGTCTGCAATGAGGTTTCAAAGGTCCGCAGATTACGGTTGTTAATCCCGATCAGACGGGCCGTTCCCAGTCCGAGTACCGATTCCAGCTCTTGCCCGTCGTGAACCTCAATCAGGCAATCCAACCCGATCGAGCCTGCAACGTCAATGAACTCCGCTATACGCTGCGGCGCAAGGATGCTCGCAATCAAGAGAACGGCGTCCGCACCCAGCAGGCGCGCTTCGTAAATCTGAGTCTCGTCGATAATGAAATCTTTGCGCAGCAGCGGGATGTTGACGGCCGCCCTTACCGCTTGCAGATATTCTCCGCTTCCCTGAAAGTAGTCCTTATCCGTCAGCACGGACAGACAATCGGCATCGGCTGCTTCGTAAGCCTTGGCGATCATAACCGGGTCAAAGTCGGGACGAATCAACCCTTTGGAGGGCGAAGCCTTTTTGACCTCGGCAATTAACCCCATGCTGCGTTTGCGTCCCATGGACAACGCCTTCTCAAACCCGAGAGTCGGAGGCAAATCCGCTATTTGCCTCTCTGCTTCCGAGATGCTGAACGTTTCTCGCAGCTGTGCAACCTCATTGCGTTTCGTTTCTACGATTCGATCAAGATACATAACTCATTTCCCCCGTTCTTGAGATCAGCTGCTCCAACTTGGACTGCGCCAGCCCGGAATCAATCGCTCCCGCTGCACGCTGCACGCCTTCGGCCAAACTATCCGCAAGTCCCGATACATAGATGCAGGCACCGGCATTGGCAAGCACGATGTCCCGATAAGCACTGCGTTCTCCGCGCAGTACCGAGCCGATGATGGCCGCATTCTCTTGTGCATCGCCGCCCAGGATATCGTTCATCGGATGAACCGACAGCCCCAAATCATGGGGGTGGATATCATAAGTGCGGACTTCTCCGCCCCGGAGCTCCGATACCCGGGTAGGCGCCGAGACGCTGATTTCATCCAGCCCATCGTGGCTGGTCACTACCATGGCTCGCTTCAAACCGAGCTCTTTGAGGACCTGCGCAATGGTTTCCGTTTTGTTCATATCGTATATCCCGAGCATCTGCCGGTCCGCGCCCGCCGGGTTCGTCAGTGGCCCCAGCATGTTAAATACGGTCCGGACCCCGAGCTCTTTGCGAGGAGCAGCCGCATGTTTCATTGACGGATGATAAATTTGGGCAAACAGGAAGCAGATTCCGATATCGTTCAGGCAGGCTGTGGCTTGTTCTGCGGTCAAGTGGATATTGACGCCAAGCGCTTCCAGCACATCGGCGCTGCCCGCCCGGCCCGATGCCGATCGGTTGCCGTGTTTGGCCACTCTGACCGAAACCGAGGAGGAGATAATGGCGGATACGGTAGAAATGTTAAACTTGTGAATGCCGGATCCTCCGGTGCCGCATGTATCGAGCAGCTGGTTCCGCTCGGTAACGACACGTCCGCCCGCGCCTCTCATCGCTTCGGCAAAACCGGTTATCTCTTCTACGGTTTCTCCCTTCATTCTTAAGGCCGTCAGCAGCGCGCCGATTTGAGAATGGGTCGCATGGCCTTCCATTATCGTCTGCATCACCCCGCGGGCCTCGTCCCGGCTCAGATCCTGACCGCCGATCAGCTTTGAAAGGCTGGATTGCATCGTCTCCATCACGTTCATTACGATCTCCTCCTTCATGTTAAGGTGTATATTGATACAGATAATCCTGATTGATTAAGTCGTTGGCCCCCGTGCTGGACGGAAACATCGCTTCCGCGACGCGGATCGCCTTCAGCATCCCTTTGGCTTTATTCATGGTTTCCTCATACTCCTTCTCGGGAACCGAGTCCCATACGATTCCGGCCCCTGCCTGAACATAAGCTTTGCCCTGGCGAAAAATGATCGTGCGGATCGTAATGCAGGAATCCATATTGCCTCCAAAGCCCAGATAACCGATAGCCCCGGCATATGCGCCTCTCGCTTCCCGCTCCAATTCGGCAATGATCTCCATTGCCCGCAGTTTCGGAGCTCCGGATACCGTTCCTGCCGGCAAACAGGACAGAAAAGCATCAAAGAAATCCTTATTCTCGCTCAGCTGGCCGGATACGCTGGATACCATATGCATCACGTGGGAGTATTTTTCAATCTCCATGAACGTATCGCATTTCACCGTGCCGAACTCCGATACGCGGCCCAGATCGTTGCGGCCGAGATCCACCAGCATCAAATGCTCCGCGCGTTCCTTCTCGTCCTGCAGCAGATCATCCGCCAGCGCCTGGTCTTCGGCTTCGTTGCTGCCCCTCGGCCTTGTGCCCGCGATCGGTCTTGTTTCCAGCCTTCGTCCATCCACCTTCACCAAGGCTTCAGGAGACGTTCCCACGATAATGTCGTCGTCCATTTTGAGATAATACATGTACGGCGAAGGATTCATCGTTCTCAGCACCCGGTAGACGTGAAGCGGCGATACTTCGGTCTCGATATGGAAGCGCTGGGACAACACAACTTGAAAAATGTCGCCTGCACGAATATATTCCTTCGCTTGCTCCACATTGGAGAGATACTTCTCTTTGGTCATGTTGGATTTAATATCGCCCATGTCGACATCGGCCGGGATGCCTCTGGAGTTCACGTTCTCCCGCGGCCCCTGATCCTGCAGCTGTTCGGCCGCCGCTTCCAGGGTACGGCATACATCCATATAGGTCTGACGGATGGTGTCGTCCGAATCTCCGGGTTTCACGTGCACGTTGCCGACCAGCATGATCTGCTGCTTCACGCGGTCGAAGACAATGACTTGATCGCAAAACATGAACCGGATATCATCCATCCCGAGATCATCCATCGCGTGTGCAGGCAGCTTCTCGTAATATTGAAGCAGATCATATCCAAAAAATCCGATGGCCCCTCCGGTAAAAGGAGGCATCTCCTTCAGCTGCGGGCTGCGGTACGTACGCAGCAGCGCTTTGAGCTCCTCGACGGGCTTGCCTTCCAGCAAGGAACGTTCCCCGTTCTTTTCAATCTCGATCTTTCCTTTTTTACCCGTTATCATTAAGAAGGGGTCTGTTCCGATGAACGAATACCGTGCCCACTGTACGCCGCCCTCAACGCTCTCTAGTAAAAATGCCCGTTTCCGCTCCGCATAGCGCTGAAAAATGCGAATCGGGGTTTCCATATCGGCTAACAGTCTGATCGCTACCGGAATCAGGTTGTAATCACCTGCCATTGCCACCACTTGCTCCATTGATGGATTCGCCATGTCAATCCCTCCTTAATGAATGTATACAACAAAAAAACCTCTACCGAAGTAGAGGTTAACGTTCAGAATAAGTCTATGAAAAAAGAGCGCGGTCAAAGGACATTCAACCCGTTCATCGACAACCTACAGCGCTGACGTTCCATGGAACGGATACAAGAAATAGACCTGTAACCGGCCGTACGAACATGCCGTAAGATTCATCATGAAATCAAGTGTATCCTAAAACCCGATGATGTTACTCCCTAAAATGCCTCAGCTCTTCTCAACTCAACTCATCTGTAAAACCTAACTCTACTCAGCTATTCTGATATCACTATACAGGATAATGCCGTGTTACCGCAACCCTAATTTTCAATATCAAGCGTTGGAGCCCGATAAATCCGGACGCAGCCGCTTGGCTTCGTTCAAATACACATGCTTGATCTCGCTCTGGCTTTTGTCCGTATTGACCTGCACCATAAACCGGATGCAGCGCGGCAAACTGCCCTGAACGGGGATTTCAACCGAACACATCAAAGGGACGAGATCCCAGCCCTCCAGCTGGCGTATCGCCTTGGCCGGGAACGTTGCATCCAAATCCTGCGTCATCGTAATCCATATGTTGCTGATATATTCAGGCTGTAGCTCGTTGCGTCTCACCATCTCTTCCAGCAGACGCAGCGTCTCCTGTACGATCTCCTGCTCATCGTTGCGGGTGACGGTTGTCGCCCCCCGGATTCCCCGATTCATCATGAACTATCCCTCTCCCTTCAACTGTTCGACCACGGATCGAACAGCTTCTACCGGTACATCCTTAACGATGCTGACGGAACCGATGGATTCCGGAACGATAAATACCATTTGCCCCTCGGCGAACTTCTTATCATGCTGCATGGCATCCATGATGCGATCGACCGAGACGTCATCCGGCAAGATTACCGGCAGATTCACCGCCTTCAGCATGCTCACCGTCTCTTCGTGCAGATCCGCAGGTCTGCCAAGCTTCTCAGCAAGTCGGGCCGATCCCGCCATGCCGATTGCAATCGCCTCGCCGTGCAAGAATCGGCCGTAACCGCCAACGGCTTCGATGGCATGGCCAATGGTATGCCCCAGATTAAGAATGGCGCGCAGGCCGCCTTCCCGCTCATCCTGGGATACCACGTCCGCCTTGATCGCGCAGCCGCGCTCCAGGCCGTAGATCAAAGCTTCCGGTTCCAGGCTCAGCAGCTTGGAGCCGTTCTCCCGGCACCAATAGGCAAAATCCCGGTCCAGGATCAAGCCATGCTTCACCATTTCCGCAAGGCCTGAAGACACCTCGCGCGCCGGGAGCGACATCAGCGTATTCACGTCATAAACCACCATGACGGGCTGATGAAAAGCGCCGATCATATTTTTGGCCAGAGGATGGTTCACCGCCACTTTGCCGCCTACGCTGCTGTCATGGGCAAGGATCGTGGTCGGGATCTGAACAAACGTCACGCCGCGCATGTATGTCGCCGCAACGAATCCGGCCAAATCGCCCACAACGCCTCCGCCCAGCGCGAAGACAGCCGAGCTGCGGTCCAGCTTGCCGTTGATGGCCGTGGTCATAACCTCTTCATAGACCTGTAGCGACTTGGAGGACTCGCCGGAAGGGACGATATGGGATATGACCGTGTACCCTTCCGATTTCAGCTGCTCCTCCACTTGCGCCAAATAGTGAGGCGCCACTTGATCATCCGTTACGATCAGATGCGGGCTCTTGCGGGTTATGCCATGCTTCGCGCTCAGCTCGCCAAGGGTATTCAATATCCCCGCACCGATATAAATCGGATAGGAACGCTCTCCCAGTTCCACATGTAATGTCCTCATATCAGTAGTTCTCCAGCTGTTTCAGGTAGTTTTGGTAATTCGCATGGATTTCCTCCATCGAATCGCCGCCGAACTTCTCAAGGAACGCCTTAGCTACCTCCCAGGTCACAACGTGCTCCATCACGACGCTTGCTGCCGGAACCGCACAGGCATCCGAGCGTTCAACCTGAGCCGTAAAAGCTTCCTTCGTGTCGATATCCACGCTTTGAAGCGGCTTGTACAGCGTCGGAATCGGCTTCATGACGCCGCGCACGACGATCGGCATGCCGTTTGTCATCCCGCCCTCGAATCCGCCCAGGCGGTTGGTCGCACGGTGGTATCCGCGCTCCTCGCTGTACATAATCTCGTCATGCACCTGGGAGCCGCGCAGCTCGCCTGCTTCGAATCCGATGCCTACCTCAACGCCCTTAAAAGCGTTAATCGACATCACGCCCTGCGCGATGCGTCCATCCAGCTTGCGGTCATATTGGACATGGCTGCCCAATCCGACCGGCAATCCTTCGATGATGCATTCCACGATGCCGCCGATGGAGTCGCCTTCTTTTTTGATCTCGTCTATGTAGGCTTCCATCTTCTTCTCGGTCTCTTCGTCTACCACGCGAACCGAAGAAGCTTCCGTACGCTCGATCAGCTCATCGATCGAAAGATTGTGCGGGGGAGCCTCGATTTCGCCGATCCGGATGACCTGGCCAGCCACTTTGACGCCAAACTGCGCCAGGAATTGTCTGGCGATAGCGCCAACGGCAACGCGGACCGTGGTTTCACGGGCGCTGGAGCGTTCCAGCACGTTACGCAGATCCTTCAGGTTGTACTTCAATCCGCCGTTCAGGTCGGCATGACCCGGTCTTGGACGATGAACCCGTCTCTTCGCCTCGTCGTTGCCCTCAATCGGCTCCACGTTCATAATGTTCTGCCAATGCTTCCAATCGTTATTCTGGACGACCAGCGCGAGCGGCGCACCGGTTGTATAGCCGTGGCGCACACCGCCAAGGATTTGCGCGGTATCCTTCTCGATCTGCATGCGGCGTCCCCGGCCGTACCCCTTCTGTCTACGATGGAGCTGAAAGTTCAGTGCGTCGAAATCAAGCTCCAAGTTGCTTGGAAGCCCTTCGATTATAGTTGTCAGCTGAGGTCCGTGCGTCTCCCCAGCGGTTAAAAACCGTAAGCTCATGATGCTTTTCCCCCTTTAGGCTTTTAAGCGTTAAACCGCTAAACTCCGTGAACATCTTCTGCTCATTATAGTATAGGTCTAACGCTTTGACAAGAATGTCGACAAACGAGCAAAAGCGCCTCTCATCCTGCGGATTGAAAAGCGCTTTATGCGTTAAGACTGCCGTCTCTATTGAATTTTACGGTAGAAAAAGGTCTCGTTGCTTTCCAGGCCGTACTGCCCCGGATTAAAGATCTGTTCGGTGCTGCCCACAAACAGAAACCCGCCCGGCTTCAGGCTCGCGGCAAATTTCTGATACAGCTTGTGCTTGGCCCCTTCCGTGAAATAAATCATCACGTTCCGGCAGACAATCAGATCATGCCCGGCTTCGAACCGGTCCGTAAGCAGATTCTGCTTGTGGAAGGAGACCTCCTTCTTCAAGTTCTCGCTGAATCGATACAGCGAGCCCTCTTCCTTAAAATAGCGGGCGGCTACTCCGGAAGGGACGTCCTTGAGTGACCTCTCGACATACAGGCCTTCCTTCGCTTTATGTAACGCACCGTCGTCGATATCGGTCGCCATGATGCGCGCCCGGCCCAGCATGTTTTGTTCCGCCAGGATCATGGCAAGCGTATAGGGCTCTTCGCCGGTCGAGCAGGCAGCGCTCCAAACCTTCAACACCCCGGGATTCTGCTTGGCCAGCTCCGGCAATATTTTGTCCCGGAGCACTTCCCACCGGTTCGGGTTGCGCCAAAACTCCGAGACGTTAATTGTCATCCGGTCCAAAAACTCATGAAAGAGCGGCTTGTCCTTCATCATCGCATCGTAAAAGGCCGAAAAGGTTTCAAACCCCTTCTTCATGCGCAGCGTCGTCAGCCTTCGCTTCATCTGCGCTTCCTTGTAATCGGCAAGGTTGATCCCCGTGCTTCGCTCGATGCTGCGAACAAAGCCGATATAATCGGGATCCTCCAGTACTGGTTCATGTTCCGTCATCGTATCATCCTGTTAATCAGATTATTCCGCTTCCCGCTTCGCTTACAGCCAAGGGGACAGCGTCTTGTTGTACTCAACCAATTCCCGATCATCAAAAAAATTGGCGATCTCGCGCTGCGCGCTTTCAGGCGAATCCGATCCGTGAATCAGATTATGCGGCGTATGGGCTGAAAAATCCCCGCGTATCGTACCTGGCAGCGCATCCTTCACATTCGTTTTGCCGATGACCTGGCGAGACAAAGCGATGATGTCGTCACCTTCCCAAACCATCGCAAACACCGGTCCGGACGTGATGAACCCTACCAGGTTATCGAAAAAATCCTTGCCTTCATGTTCCGCATAATGGCGCTTGGCCAGCTCGTCCGAAATCTGCATAAACTTGCCCGCAACCAGCTTGAATCCTTTATCCTCCAAACGGCCGACGATTCGGCCGATCAGCCCACGCTGCACACCATCGGGTTTAATCATTAAAAAAGTACGTTCCATAGGCCTCATCACGCTTCCCCTCATCCTAGGTAATTGAACAATTGAACCTTCATTCCATGCTCAGGTGATGTTACATGTTTGTACCCGTATTTTAACAGAAAGCAACCTCATGGGTAAGGCTAATATGACCGCTTTGTAATAAAATTTGCGATATCTCTAAGCTGTTTTTTGGTCTTGATGTCAGGCAGCGTATCCAATGCAGCCAATGCTTTACCTATATACCGATCAGCCAGCGCCTCGGATCTCGATATGCCTTCGCTTGAGGTTACAAGCTTTACGGCGCCCGATACATCGCACTGGCCATTTAGTGCATGAATCCGTTCCAGCTCCTGCAGCAGCGGCTCTCTCCGCTGGCTGTCCTCGAGAGCGAAAATGACGGGCAGCGTAATGTTTCCCTGTCTCATATCGCTCCCCGGGGGCTTGCCAATCTGCTTCTCCGTCCCGCACAGATCCAGGAGATCGTCCTGAATCTGAAATGCCATGCCGACATTATATCCGAATCGATACAGGCTGTTGGCCACCTTGCGGTCCGCATCCGCAGCCAACGCGCCGAGCTGGCAGCTGACGGCAATCAGGAGCGACGTCTTGCGGCGGATGCGGAGAAGATATCTTCTGACGTCCTGTTCGGTATTAAAGAAATCACGTATCTGCTCCATTTCGCCAATGGACATCTCAACCATGGCCTTGGCCAGAATCTGATGAATTTCAGGCTGTTTCAGGTGAGTCGTCAACTGGAGCGCCTTGCCATAAATATAATCGCCGGTATACATGGCGATCCGGTTGTCCCACTTGGCCTTCACCGTGGGTTTGCCGCGCCGCGTGTCCGCATCGTCAATCACGTCGTCATGAACGAGGGAAGCGCTGTGGATCAGCTCCAGCGGCACGGCCACATGCTTCAGCTTATCAATGTCATAGTCGCCGAATTTGCCGCCCATCAGGACAAAAACGGGACGGAGGCGCTTGCCGCCTGCTCTAAGCAGATGCAGGGAAGTCTCTGTCAGCTCGGGACTGTCGCCTTCGACGCTGAGGTAGAGCTCCCTCTCGATAACGTCCATATCTTTTTTTAATGTTCCGAATATGTCAAATCGTTTCATCTCTTCACCCGTATGCTTAGATTCTCATTCCATAACTCCGGCGCTACCTTGCGATTTCAGCAGGCCAAGCTCTGATGCGAACTTGAAATTTAAGCGTAACCCTTCCTGTTGTCGTTCATCAAATCGCAGCACAGGTTAATGCCTGAACCATTGTTGTTGCTAGTCACCCCATCTGGTGTACAATTCATGTTCGATGCGTAAGCTGTCCAATACCTTGCCGACCAGAAAATGGACGATATCATCAATCGTTTTCGGTCCGTGATAGAAGGCTGGCATCGCCGGAATGATTTTGACCCCAAGCTTGGCCAGCGTCAGCATGTTCTCCAGGTGAATGGCATGCAGCGGCGTTTCTCTCGGGACAAGCACCAGGGGACGGCCCTCCTTCATCATGACGTCGGCGGCGCGGCCCATCAGGTTATCGGAAGATCCGTGCGCCACTGAGGATAACGTGCCCATCGAGCATGGCATGATAATCATGCCTTCCACCAGGTAAGAGCCGCTGGCAATCGTAGCTCCGATGTCGGAGATCGGATGGTATATCACGTTCCCCTCGAAACCGCCGAATTTCTCGGCCAGCACTTCCTCGCGGTTGCCCGCCTGAAAGCCCATTTCCTCCTTCAGCACGCGCCAGCCCGCATTAGAGATAATCAATTGCACATCGTAGCCCAGCGAGAGCAGGGTCTCCGTTAGACGAACCCCGTATATGCTGCCGCTGGCCCCCGTAATGCCGACAACCCAGCTCTTTCTGCGCATGGATTTCATCAGATATAACGCACCACCAAATCAATGAGAGTGAATACGAACAGAATGATGCTCAGCGTACTGTTCATGGTAAAGAACGCGGTTTGCAGGCGGCTCATATCATTTGGCGACAAGATGTAGTGCTGGTAGAACAAAATTCCGCAAGCGATCACCATGCCCGCCAAATACCACCAGCCCACCGGCGTTACAAAGAAAAGAACGATAAAACCGACAGCCGTAACGACGTGGAACCCGCGAGCGAACCAGAGCGCTTTGTGCAGGCCGAACCGGGAAGGAATCGAGTACAGCCTTTCTTTTGCATCAAACTTCTCGTCTTGGCATGCATAAACGATATCAAATCCGCCTGTCCAAAACGCAAGCGCGATATAAAACACCATCGCCTTCCAGTCGATTTGACCGGTTACCGCAACCCATCCGCCCAGCGGTGCAAGCGCCGTTGTAAGCCCGAGCACCAGATGGCAAAGCCATGTGAACCGTTTGGTAAAGGAATAAATGATAAGCATGAAAATAGCGATAGGCAGCAAACGGAAAGCAAACGGGTCCAGCATGTAAGTAGCCCAGAAAAACACGGCGAAAGACAGAATAATAAATATGATGACCTCCAGCGGCTTCAGCAGGCCTGCCGGAATGGCGCGATTAGCCGTGCGGGGGTTCTTGGCATCGATATGTTGGTCGGTGAGCCGGTTGAGTCCGAAAGCTGCGCTTCGCGCACCGAACATGGCAAGAAAGATCCAACCGATATCTCCCCAGGACGGTAATCGGTCAAACACGACGGCCGATCCTAGAATCGCCCCCATAAAAGCGAAAGGCAGAGCAAACAGCGTATGCTCCACTTTAATCATTTCAAGATAAGTTCCTATTTTCTTAAACATCCAGATTCTCCTTGATCCCAATATGTAAGGCTGCTATGCCACCAGTCAAGGGAAAGGCCTGAACCTGTTGAAGTCCGGTCTGACGGAAAGCTTCGGCTAACTCCTCTCGTCCCGGGAACAAAGCCAGCGATTCGGGCAGCCATTTATACTGCTCATAACGCTTGGCTACCAGTTTCCCCATCCGAGGCAGCACTTGTTGGAAATAAAAATAATAAATGCCTTTGAACGGCTGCCAAGTCGGCTTGGACAGTTCGAGACATACCACCATCCCGCCGGGCTTAACCACGCGTTTCATCTCATGCAGAACCTGCATGTAATCCGGCACATTGCGAAGACCGAAACCGATCGTCGCGTAATCGAATTGGTTATCTTCGAACGGCAGGCTCATGGCGTTTCCCTGAACCAGCTCGATCTGTGGTTCGAGTCCATGCTTGGCAACCTTCTCCCGGCCGACGTTCAGCATCCCCTCACTGAAGTCGAGTCCGACTATGTGTCCGGATTCACTTGCCTGGGCCATGCTAATCGTCCAGTCGCAAGTTCCGCAGCATAGGTCGATGGCCGTATCGCCATGGCGCATGTTCATCTTTTTCATCGTATACTTGCGCCAGGCTTTATGTCTTCGAAAGCTGAGAATGTCGTTCATCAGGTCGTATTTGCCCGATATGCTTTCGAAGACGGAATGGACGTACTGCTCTTTCGGATTTTTGCCGTCATGCTTGATTGCGTCTAACTTGGTTGTTTGATTATCCACTGCATCCCCCTACCCTTCACTTACGACGGACCGATATGTGCTGAGCCGTTTCAGAAACGGGTCCAGCACACCGGCGTACGGGCTCTCGCCCACGCGGCCTCCCAGCAGCTGCTGTACGGCGCTGACGGATTCCCGGAGCTTGTCCAGCAGCTTCTCCGAAGCCTTATGCTTCAGAATCAGCTTCCGCCAATCCTTCATATCCGTTTTTCTGCCCACCAGCATTTTCCGTTCCTCGTCGCTTCCCGACTCGATCAGATGCCAGTACGCGTAGCCGCATCTGCCGATGTCAGGCGTCGCACAGCGTTCCATCTCCTGCACAAGCGTTTCACATTCCGTAATTTCCTTGAGCAGCTTCTCCCATGTTTCTTGCACGGACACCTCAAGCAGCGGAGTAAAAGAAAGAAACAGCTGCATATTCAGCTGTACCGTTAGCTGTAGATATTCTTCAGAAGGCAGCAGGTTTTTTTTCATTTTGCCGTATAATCTCATCTTCATCACGTTCACTTCGCTAACCGCTTTGCTCAGAAGCGAGATGACGGCAATTTCGCCCTTCAGGGCCAGGAGCTGATAAAAACGGCTGCTGAAGTAATCCCCTGCGAGCACTTTCAGCTGCCGGGATCGCATCATTGCCTCTCCTTGATTGCCTTCCGTAACGTCGATGCTTTCATGCGTATCGAGTCCCACCTGAACCAGTGAGGTAACCAGCGCGTACAATTCTTCGTGTCCGGCAATATTCCGTCCCGAATCCATTAAAAATATGTATAACAAATGAACACGGGCATCCGGAAAACCCGGAAGTTCCGTGTGGTTCTGAATCATATCATAGTTTATATATTTCTCTGCCAGTTCTGGTACGCGATACGGTTTCATTCTCAGCCTCCGTGCACTTGATGTTCTTTTGTCCAATTGAGCCCACAATCCAATCTATTATAACACATGTTCAGGGCACGTACATGCCCTGTCATCTACTATTTTACCCCTTTCCAGGGCCGCTGAACTGCTTTGGCCAAAGATTCGTAAAGGTCAGGTTCAGGGCAGCAGCGACGGAAGGCGGCACATCCTCGTCCTCCAGCTGGGTTAGGACTTCCGCATAGCGTGAATCCCATGCTTCCCTGTTCATATTCGAGGCCAGCAGCATATATCGTTTTCCTCCCCAGCGATCGATGGCAACCACCCTGAGATACAGCTGCCTCACATTATCCGTGCCATCGAACGAATAGGACATAATGCTGGCGATGTCCTCGTAAACCTCGGAGGCCGTCTCCGCGGCATCGCTCAATTTGATATCCAGCGTCAAAGCGCCTTCTTCATAGTCCGCCCGGCTTATCTGCAGATTCAGAGGTAGACTCATCAGGGAATCCACTAAGCCGGCATCGCTTAATTCGCGGCTGTGATAAGGCACCGCCGCGGGTACAGCGCCTACCTTATAACGAGCTTGCGATTGGAGCCCCATCAACAGGCCAAGCAGGATGAATGCAATCGCCGCAGGCAAGAGTACCGCTTGTACGGATTGCCAATGCTTCATGACCGAAACCTCCTCTGTTCCTAGTTTCTTCCGCTCCTCTGAAGTCCATACCTCATTGTATAAAGAAAAAAAGCAGGCTATGCCTGCTTCTGGTAAAACGAACGGGATTCGGTTAGAAAAGCGAAAGCGAGGTCAATGTCACGGCCACAGCCAGCGCCGCGATCCTGGCCAAATTCATGACCACGAAATTTTGCACCGCGATCACGAAGGTTTTCTCTTTGGATGGATGTGCGGTGAATGCGGCTCCTTTTTTATATACCGGGACAATGGTGACGAACACCAGCAGAACCAGCACAGGGTGCACCTTCATCAGAAGAAGAGCCGCCAAGTCCAGATAAGCAAGGCAGTATAGAACCCGGAACAGTCTCAGCGAATGCTTGAAGCCGATATATACCGGCAGCGTATACCGTCTGTTCTCCAAATCCTCATCCATGTCGCAGATGTTATTGGCCAGCATGATGTTGGCAATCCCGAGAATGGCCGGCAATGACACGACCAGCAGCAGCAGCACCTCGGGCAGGTTCACCTGAAGGGAGAGGACGCTCCCTTGAATATCCATAACCGCCAGATGGCTGCCCTCAGCATGGATCCAAGCCGAGATGAAGATGATGACAAACCCCATGAACAATCCGGAGAACAGCTCGCCTAGCGGCATCCGCGAAATCGGAATCGGTCCGAACGAATATAATATCCCTACCGCGAAGGACATTCCGCCAAGCAGCAGAATTAACCAGCCAGTGGACAGGAACAGCGCTATGCCGGATCCGACGGCCGTCAGCAGCAGCAGAGCGATGACGGACACAACCGCCGGCTCTTTCAGGTTATAACGTACGATGGCATTATGCTGCTCGTAACCGAAGCCGTTCTTTTTAATCGCTTTTTTGTAATCGTAATAATTATTGATCGCCGTTGTTGCCATATCAAACGACAGCAATGATGCGAGCATCAGGGCAAAATGATACCCATTGAACTGCTGAAAACGAAACAGCGCATACAAGGTTCCGAACAGGAACGGGATCATGCTGGCAACCTTCGTCTGAATTTCCACCAGTTTAAAAAAAGCACGGATTCCCATGACCATCATCCTTTATCCATATTGATCTGATTTCAGATTAAAGGATTTCATGGCCGCGGTCTGTTCGAATTGTACTTGACAAACGCGTGATGAAAGTGACGAATGTTACTTTTGGGCAGGATCAAACTTGTTCCGGAATATCCTTATCCTTGCGCTTGCGGCTCCAAGGCGTACCCAGCAGCGGCAGCGCCCAGCGGTCCAAGCCGTACCAGCCCGCGACTTTCCAGGCCAGCACCAGCCATGTCGCCAAAATAAACAACAACGGATTGGAGCTTACCGTGCCCGCGAATAAAAAGCTGGCATTCATTAATCCGCCGAAAAACGCGGCAATACCGGTCAGCAGGCCCAAAATCAGCCCGAGTCCTACCAGTACCTCGCCGAAGGCCACCATATAGGCAAACAGCTTGGCATTGGGAAGCACAAACCCCTCTAGGAAAGAAGCATACCATCCGGTTACGTCCTTTCCTTCTTCCGCTTTTGCCAGCGCGCCGCCGACAAAGCCCTTAATGGCCGCTCCGGCTTCGCTTCCCGTCCAGGCTTCGGCCGTCAGCTTTTTCAAGCCCGACGTTAACCACGCGTAACCGAGATACAGCCTGACCAGCAGCCATATCCACGCCGAGCGCGTACTGTTGAACAAAAACATGGATACCGGATTTTCAGGGACCACAATATACTGTCCGTCTCTGTATTGTTTCGCCATGATTTCTGCAATCATCCTTTCGCATTTTTATTCATTCCATTCCCGCTAGTATATTCATTGTTCGACAAAGCGGCAAGTGCCTTTAACAATTTGTTAACACACATTCCGCACGAATAAACTCGAAATACAAAAAAGCCCCACCGAAATGGCGGGGCTTTTTCTATATGATGATTTTCCTCAGATGCCGGATTCGATCTTCCCGTGCTTGGTCATGATCTCGGCTTTGCCGCGTATTTTCACCGCGGACGTATGATCCGTGAACTGGGCGATGATGACTTCGCCTTTGTCCAGCTTCTCGGTATGATGAAAGCGGGTATCCTGACCGCGGGTAAGACCGATTACCTGCACGCCATGGTCCAGTGCTTTGACAATAAAATAATCGCCGTTCTGAACGTTCTCCATTTTCCAGGCCTCCTCGCCGTAAGCCTAAAAGAAAAGGCCGTGAACGAATTCACGACCTGTGCTCTTAGGTAATATGTAGAAATCTTTATTTGATTCCGTCTTTGAGCGCTTTACCAGGTTTAAATGCAGGAATTTTGCTCGCAGGGATTTCGATTTCTTCACCTGTTTGCGGGTTGCGGCCTTTCCGTGCGGAACGCTCGCGAACCTCGAAGTTGCCAAAACCGACCAGTTGTACCTTGTCTCCACTTTGCAATGCTTCGGAGATTGCATCGAAAACGGCATCAACCGCTTTAGTTGCATCTTTCTTGGAAAGCTCAGTAGATTCAGCTACTTGTGTAATCAGATCCGATTTATTCATTCTTTCACCTCCCTAACAAGGAATGTGCTCCACTTGCTATTCACTGTTTCCGTTTTACCGCAAATTATACGTGCAATCGGGTATTTTACCCCTATCTCGCGTTTAGAATGCATGACGCGGAACAAATTTATAGTAATACAGCCATCTCATAATTTCAAGCGTTTTGCTTTGCTGGGTCAAAGAAAACATGAAAAACAGCCGCTAATCGGGACTTTCGACCCGTTAGCGACTGCATTTTCAACACCGTTTCGGCGCCCACTTAAAGAATGATTGCGATCAAACCGCCGGAGCCTTCGTTAATGATGCGACCCAAGGTTTCCTGCAATTTGTATCTGGCATTGTCCGGCATCATCGCGATTTTTCCTTGGATTCCTTCACGGACGATCGAGTGCAGCGAGCGTCCGAATATGTCGGATTCCCAAATTTTGATCGGATCGTTCTCGAAGTCCTGCATCAGGTAGCGCACAAGCTCCTCGCTCTGCTTCTCCGTGCCGATGATCGGCGAGAACTCGGATTCCACGTCCACCCGAATCATATGAATGGATGGCGCGGTCGCTTTCAATCTTACCCCGAAGCGGGTGCCTTGACGGATGAGCTCAGGCTCATCAAGCGCCATCTCGGCCAGGGAAGGAGCGGCGATGCCGTACCCCGTCGTTTTGACCATCTCAAGCGCTTCGGCGAAGCGGTCGTATTCCCGTTTGGCATGGGAGAACTCCTGCATCAGCTGCAGCAGATGATCCTTGCCTCGGATCTCGACACCCACGACCTCCATCAAGATCCGGTCATACAGTTCGTCAGGCGCGAAGAGGTCGATCTCGGCAACGCCCTGACCCATATTCATGCCGCTGAGTCCGGCGTGGTTGATGAAATCATATTCCATGAACTGGCTAACCACACGATCCACGTCACGCAGACGGCGGATATCTTTCACGGTATCTCTCACCGAGTTTTCATAGTTGCTGCGGAGCCAGTGGTTCTCGTTAAGCACCATAACCCAGCTAGGCAGATTGACATTCACTTCATGCACCGGGAACTCATACAATACCTCACGAAGCACACCGGTCACGTCATCATCGGTCATGGTGGCCGCACTCAGCGTCATGACCGGAATGTCGTATTTCTCTGCCAGCTCATTGCGCAGCTGAAGGGCTTCTTCGCTGCGGGGACGCGTCGAGTTAATGACAACAACAAACGGCTTGCCGACTTCCTTCAGTTCCTCGATGACGCGCTCCTCGGCCTCAACATAAGAGCTTCGCGGGATCTCCGCAATGCTTCCGTCCGTCGTGACAACGACGCCAAGCGTGGAGTGCTCCTGAATGACTTTGCGGGTTCCGATTTCGGCCGCTTCCTGGAACGGAATCGGCTCTTCGAACCATGGCGTCGAGATCATTCTCGGGCCATTCTCGTCCTCGTAACCCTTGGCGCCTTCAACGGCATAACCAACACAATCGACCAATCTTACGTTGACCTCAAGGCCATCCGTAACCTTGATTTGTACCGCGTTGTTCGGCACGAATTTCGGCTCGGTCGTCATGATCGTTTTCCCTGCAGCACTTTGAGGCAGCTCATCGACAGCTCTTACTCGATCCGCCTCGTTCGTAATGTTCGGGAGAACAACCGTCTCCATAAACCGCTTGATGAAAGTTGATTTTCCCGTACGGACGGCACCGACAACACCTAAGTAAATGTCCCCTCCGGTCCGTTCGGCAATGTCCTTAAAAATGTCCACTTTTTCCAAAAGAGATCCCCTCCTCAAATTACTCCGAAGGAAAAATGCTTTAAGAGCATCCGCTTCGTGTTCCACTCATAGCCAAAGCCATTGCAACAGATGAGCAGCCTTTACAATGTCGCCAGCATCCCGCCGCCGGTATTCCATGAGTTTGGATGGAAACGGCAAAGCGGCGTAACTCGTACATGCATTTGGACTAGTAACATCATATGTACCGGGTTCAAAAATATGACGGTTGCCCCTTAAAGTCCGTCCAGTTTTTTTTAAGATATCGAATATGCCTGCAACTGCCAGACACGCAATCGAATACCGCAAGAAAAACCACCGCTCGGGGCACGGTCTGTCTTCGCGCTGTCACGCCATTCAGACGCTTTCTAGTGCCTCATGATGTGGGCAACCGGCTCTTGCCCGCACTACTCTTTCAGATTATGAATATGCGCGGACTTTACTAGATATTCCAAAGAGATTCAGCCCTATTCGAAAAAACGATCGAAGAAGAGACTCGAGGATAAAAAAGTAGACCCGCCTTATGGCTGCCGTACCTCATTCTTCAGGCAGAAACCGGCAACCAGGCGGGACCAAAAAAATACCCGCCGATATCGGCGGGTACGGGTTTAGGATAGGGGCTGAGCCACAGGCTGCCCGTCCTTCCATGCATAGGGTACGGATTTTACGGGTACATAATAGGATTCCTTCTCCAGAAACACCCGTAAATCCTCTCCTTCTTTGGGCTCGGAGCCGTTTTTCTGGATAGCCTGCATAATATCAAAGGCATAATCGGCGTACACCGTGCCCTCTTCATCCATCATAAAAGGCATTTCCTGGCCCGAGTATACACTCATTAACTTAAGGGATTTGGCCTCGGTTTTCGACAAATCCACCGCCGTATAACCCGGGTAGAGGGCTTCCCCTGCCGGAAGGGCGTTGTCATTCGCCATTTTGTACAGATTCACGGCTCGCTGAACGTCATTCACCTTCTGAGCCGTTGTTAAGTCCATGACCTTCACGGTCGGTTCGGTTTCCTCATTAATAATGAGAAAATAACCGCTGCCGCCTTTCTCGAAAGCCGTATCCGGAATTTGGTCGATATATCCTCGGCCCTTCAGCTGATCCAAATCGACCCGGTATTTCTCATACTTCGGAATTTCCGCGCCTGCCGTAATGATCGGCAGAATTCCTTGCTCTTGATAAAAATCGTCCACGGCCGACTGAATCCGTTTGACACTTTCCCTATAGGAAACCTTGTTCTCCTGCAGCTTCTCGTCAGGATATAGACAACCTGTCAGCAACATTGGAAACAGCACCAGGACTAAGACGGCAGACATCCGCTTCGTACGGCCAGCCGCTTGGGTCATCCAAGTGTTCATACTCAACTAACATCATCCTTCGCTTTAAGAGGTTGTTCAAAAAGTCCGATTTTGATAAGAAAACCAATCGAGGCAAATTCAAGGCTGAGCGACCGCGATTCAGAAGTAGGTTTTCTTGCGATATAGAATTTCATCAACTCCGTTGATAACTTATAAATCCTATATCTAACACGAAGTGAATCAAGAAGCCACTCGGCATCGAATCTTGAATTCAGCCGGGCCAAGGCAAATGCTTTCGAAGTATGTTTCCTGCGGAAACATTTCAGGTGCTCACGTACAAACTATGTACGCTCCGCTCCTGACGTCCCTAGCTTCACTCAACTGAAGCGTTTTGAAAAAACGCACATCGGAGGCATAGGCCTCGGTGCTGAAAACCGATCTTTTTGAACTCGCGCTTTAAATAAAGTCATCGGACTCCCGGTTCCTCGCTGCCTCCAACTGCTTGCGTATCGCGGCTTTAAGGGGATCCTCAGGGATTATCACCTTCAAATGGCTCGTAATCCTCGTCTGGCAGGATAACCGGTAGCCTTGTTCCATCATCGACGTTCCCAGCTTCCTGATTTCCTTGGTCTCAGGAGCAGAGCAATGTCCGCGTTCCTCATCCGGTACCAGGATCTTGCACATCAGACAGCCTGCTTTGCCTCCGCAACGGGTCGGAATGCGTACACCGGCACGACGCGAGGCATCCAGCACATTCGTGTTCGGACGAACCTTGACCTTCTTCTGATCCGGCAGAAATAATACCTCGTACTCCAACGGCAAACCGCTCCTTTTCTTATGTACCCGCTCTTCCATGCTGCCGGTTCGATTACCGTGCTATGTCTGTAGTCCGATTAATCGCTTCAATACCATCCGATGTTCCTCGCTCAACCGATTTCGGCTTAACAACCGCTGAAGCAGGGGCAAATGTTGGTTCATATCCCTCAACATCGTCTCCGCAATGGCATCGTAACGATCCGGTCTGTCTCGAAGCACATTAAACACCAGTTCGTGGGATAACGGCATCAGCCGTACCGTGACGTCCCGTATGTGGCGCGCTGGCGCTGCAGGATAGAGCAATTGATCGATTTCAACGCGATAGGAGGAACCCTCCGAATTCACTTCAAATCCGCCTACAAGTTCAATCGGGACTTTCTCTAATTCATAGTGGCTCAGAATGGAAGAATATATCCCTTCCTGATCCAGCCGGGGAGCGTCTGCTGCCAGAAGGGCCAGCGTCTCATGCAGCGGCTGAATCCCCCCTGCATCGGCGTAAATATCGATATCCCTCGGCGGCTTGCCTAATTCTACGCCCTGAAGGAGCAAGCAGCAGCTTCCACCCAGCAGCCAAGCGACAGGCGCCTGATTCAGTTTGTGAATGGCGGTAGCTAACGCCTTCTCCAATTCCGGCAGATCATTCAGCGTCATGCTGCACCCCTTTACCGTATCATCCCGGAAGCGGCTTCCCATATTAAATGATGGAAGCCAGTCCGATAATAAAACCGAAAATCATCATCATAAAGGCCACAAACGATAGCGTGCCGCGCAGAAAACCTTTGGTCTTGCTTCGCGCAAGCGTAACCACGATGACGGACAGCGCCATAATCAATAATGCGACAAGGGACAGCCACATCTTTTGCATCGGATCCATGTCACGAAACTCTCCAATCTCTCTTCAAATTATTCAACCTATTATATCACGAAAATGATAGTGCCTCACCCTGAGTATGGCGAAAAAAAGAACAAAAGCCGCATTCCCGCAAAGGATGCGTCTTTTGTTCATGATCAGCATATCTTATTTGTTCATCATCATTTTCATCAAGGCTTCCATATTGCTCGGATTCATGCCGCTCTTCTTCACCGCTCCGACAATTTCCTGAATCGTGTCCTCGCTGACAGGTATGTTCGCCATAGCAGATACCTGCTTGATCAGCTGGCGGAGCTGGGCTTCATTTTGCATAGTAGACGGCTTAACCGTGCTAGCCAGCTTATTGACAGCCCCTGAAGAAATTTTCTTACCGCTTTTCTTGTTAATCGCATTCAGTACATCCTTGTGAAAGCTTTTGCTCATTTCCACCCCTCCTCCGACATCCTCACATCAATATATGAGTCAATCCTCGGAATGGTGAATAAGCTAGGTGTGCCATTGCTCCCAAGTCTCGAGCGGCATCATTTCCATCTCGGTCTTGGGGTCCCGGCCCATTAAGGCTTCCACGGCGACGCGGGGATTCCGGTCTTTAAACAACACATGGTACAGCTGGTCGGCAATCGGCATCTGCACCCCGTATTTCTCGGAAATGGCATGCGCGGCTTTGGTCGTGCGTATTCCTTCCACCACCATCCCCATGGATGCGAGAACCTCATCAAGCTTCTTGCCCTGCCCAAGCATCGAGCCTGCACGCCAGTTCCGGCTGTGCTGGCTCGTAGCGGTAACCACGAGGTCGCCGATCCCGGCAAGCCCGGCAAACGTCAGCGGATTCGCGCCCATCTCCATGCCGATTCGCAAAATTTCTGCCAATCCCCTCGTAATAAGCGCCGCCTTGGCGTTGTCGCCGAAGCCCAATCCGTCGGACATGCCGGCGCCCAAAGCGATAATATTCTTCAGCGCTCCGGCCAATTCCACGCCGATCATATCCCGGTTCGTGTACACTCTGAAATACGTGTTCATAAACAGATCCTGGGCGGCGGCGGCGGCCTTGGCGTCCAAGGATGCCACAACGACCGTTGTAGGGCAGCGTCTCACCACTTCCTCCGCATGGCTGGGTCCTGATAGTACGACTACGCGGCCTTCCTCGCAGCCCAGCTCTTCGGATATGACGGTCGACATCCGCTTCAGGGATTCAATCTCGAATCCTTTGGTTGCGTGAATCACCAGCATATCTTCGCTCCAATACTGCTTCAGCTGGCCCGAAACCTCCCGCATCGCGGACGATGGTGCAACGATAACCACGGCAGCAGCCGAAGAGACCGCCTCTTCCATATCGGTCGTGGCGCGAATGTTCGAAGATAACTCCACCCCGGGCAAATAACGGTTGTTGGTATGCAGTTCGTTAATTTCACGGGTCTGTTCCTCCGTTCTCGTCCAGACGACAACATCCAGATCATTCGAAGCGAGAACACTTGCCAAAGCGGTTCCCCAACTGCCTGCCACCAGAACAGCGACTTTGTCAGACAACGCGCTTCCCTCCTTTGTCCTTTCCTTTTCCGGAACCAAGCTTGTTTTCACGTCCCTGTACAAGCTTCACGATGTTCGAGCGATGACGCCAGAAGGCGAATACGCATATGATCAAGCTTGTCCAAAAGATCGGCCAGGAATAATCCGCGATCAAGAGGAAAACAGGGGTAAGCACTACAAAAATAAGGGAACCCAAAGATACATAACGGGTAAAAACAATGGATAGAATGGCGATAATGCCTGCTATAAGCGCTGGAATGAAGCAGAGCGTAGCAAGCACCCCAATGGCGGTTGCAATTCCTTTGCCGCCTCGAAAGCGGAAGTAAAGAGGCCAATTATGACCGATGATGGCGGCAATGCCGCATAACCCCGGCAGCCACGCATTGTCTCCCCCGAGCCATCGTCCGATCCAAACCGCAGCGATGCCCTTAATTACATCCAAAGCCAATACCAGAATGGCAGGTCCTTTTCCCAGGACGCGAAGGGTATTGGTTGCCCCGGCGTTCCCGCTGCCATGCTGACGAATGTCGATCCCTTTCAGGATTTTGGCAAGCAGTACGCTAAAGCTTACCGAACCAAGTAAATAACAAACTACAATCGCTACGATCTCCAGAATCAAGCTATTCTCCCCTAACTCTCATCAGACTTTCTTCGAGTAAATATCCTGATGGGTGTACCTTCAAAGTCAAAAGCGGCCCGAATCTTGTTCTCAAGGTAACGCTCATATGAGAAGTGCATCAATTCCGGATCGTTGACGAATACGACCATGGTCGGCGGCTTGACCGCCACCTGTGTTGAATAGTTAATGCGCAATCTTCTTCCCTTATCCGTTGGAGGCGGGTTGATCGCAATCGCATCGGATATGACATCGTTAAGCAAATGCGTCTGCACGCGAAGGGAATGCTGATCGGCCACATGTTTAACGACAGGGAGCAGCTTCTGCAGGCGCTGCTTCGTCTTGGCCGACAAGAATACGACCGGCGCATAGGTCATGAACAGGAAATGGTCCCGGATCTTTTTCTCGAACTGCTGCATCGTCTTGTCGTCTTTCTCGACCATATCCCATTTGTTGACGACAAATAAAGACGCTTTACCGGCCTCATAAGCATAACCGGCGATATGCTTGTCCTGCTCGATAATGCCTTCTTCCCCGTTGATGAGCACGAGAACGACATCCGCCCGCTCGATGGCCCGCATGGCACGCATGACGCTGTATTTCTCGGTGGTTTCATACACTTTTCCGCGTTTGCGCATGCCTGCCGTATCGATGAGGACATACCGCTGCCCGTCTTTCTCGAATGGCGTATCGATCGCATCGCGGGTCGTGCCCGCAACGTCACTGACAATGACGCGCTCTTCTCCCAGAATGGCATTGACGAGGGAAGATTTGCCCACATTCGGTCTGCCGATCAAGGCGACACGAATAACATCCTCGTCATATTCGTCGTCTTCCAGTTCCGGCAGGTTCTCGACGACAACGTCCAAGAGGTCGCCGATCCCTGTGCCGTGGCTGCCTGATATCCCGACAGGATCGCCAAATCCGAGGGAATAGAACTCATAGATATCATCAGCGCGCTTCAAATTATCCACTTTGTTTACGCTGAGTATGACAGGTTTACCGGAACGGAACAGAATCTGTGCAACTTCCTCGTCCGATTGGGTAACCCCCGTCTTCGCATCGCACATAAATACGATGACATCCGCTTCTTCAATCGCAAGCTCGGCTTGCATGCGTATGGATTTCAAAATCATGTCATCGCCGTCGATTTCGATACCGCCTGTATCGATGACACTGAACGCTTTACCGTTCCATTCGGCACTGCCGTAAATCCGGTCACGGGTAATCCCCGGTTTATCTTCAACGATGGCTAATCTGTCGCCGATCAATCGGTTAAATATGGTGGATTTACCGACGTTAGGCCTTCCGACGATAGCCACTACGGGTCTTGCCATAGTCACTCCTCCTGTCAATTCTTACGATTATCATCATAGCAAAAAACGTTACAATTGGCTAACCTTTCATCTGCATTTCTATTATGCTCTACCCCATGTTACAACATCCGTAAACGTTCGTCCCCTAAAAAAACAAATGGCGAACCCAGATTTCTGGGTTCGCCGACTTCGTTATGATAGGTCAATAGACCGAACAAAACTGTTCCCGGGCTTACTTGAATTTGCTCAGCTTATCGCCGAAACGCTCGCCAAGCGTAACGCTCATGCCTTGGTTGTTCAAAGAAACGTTCGGGTTGTCTTTCAGGTCGATTTTAGGACCTTTGGACGGTTTTTCAGCTCGCGGAGCTTGAGCTGGCGCTTCTTCGGTTTCTTTGATGCTCAGGCTGATACGCTGCTCGGAAGTGTTGATGTCAAGTACTTTAACCTGAACTTCTTGGCCTTCCTTCAGTACTTCTTGCGGAGTACCGATATGCTTGTGGGAGATTTGGGAGATATGAACCAAACCTTCTACGCCTGGTGCCAATTCAACGAAAGCTCCGAAAGTAACCAGACGTTTTACGACGCCCGTTACGATGTCGCCCGTGTTGAATTGCTCGCCAGCTGTTTCCCAAGGACCCGGAGCAGCCGCTTTGATGCTGAGGCTGATTTTGCCTTTTTCAGGATCCACTTTCAGCACTTTCACGCGCACTTGATCGCCTTCGGACAATACATCGGATGGCTTGTCAACATGGCTCCAAGCGATCTCGGATACGTGAACCAAACCGTCCACGCCGCCAACGTCAACGAATGCGCCGAATTGCGTGAGGCGTTGCACCGTGCCTTCCAGCACTTGTCCGTCTTGAAGCTCGGACATCACTTTTTGTTTGTTCGCTTCGAACTCTTCTTCCAGAACGTCCTTCTGGGAAAGAATCACTTTGTTGTTCTCGCGGTCCAGCTCTTTCACTTTTACGCGAAGCGTGCGGCCTTTGTAGTCGCTGAAGTCTTCAACGAAATGACGCTCGACCATGGAAGCAGGAATAAAGCCGCGTGCGCCGACATCGGCTACAAGTCCGCCTTTAACCACGTCGGCCACCGTTACTTCGAATACGTCCTGATCCGCAAAATGCTTCTCAAGCTCATCCCAAGAATTCTCGGTGTCGATCGCGCGCTTGGAAAGAACCAGGCTTTCCTTGTCGTCGTTGATGCTAACGACCTTGCACTCTACCTCTTGGCCAACCTGAACCGCATCCGATGCATTATCAAGCTGTACAGAAGACAGTTCGCGAACAGGAATTACGCCGTCATATTTATATCCAATGCTTACGTAAGCTTGGTTGTCCTCCAGTTTGACGATCGTCCCTTTCACGGTGTCCCCTTTTTTCAAGGATACGATTTGGTCCAGCTGCTCTTGGTTTTCAGCAGCCTCTTGATTTCTTGTTTCTTCCGACATGTCAAATAACCTCCTCAATTCAAACCCCATTTATTTAAACTCGCATTCGCGAAGTTCAAAACATAATTGCTGTAGTATCTTTCCAACCTTCCCATGCTTTTTATGCATGGAGCGAATAAATCAGTTCTCGGTTGGTTTGCCGCTGGCTCGCATTTCGTGAATCTTGGCCATGATCAATTCGGTTGCCCCATCCAGTGCCTCCGGTGACTTGTCACCTTCGAACCGGGACAGATCCACGGGTGCGCCGTAGATGATTTTTACCTTTCGGAACGGCTTGTAGTCTCCAATGATGGCAGCCGGTACGACCGTTGCCCCACTGCGGAGAGCGAAGCTTGCCGCGCCACGTTTCGCCGCGGTTGCATCCGAATTGCGCGTGCCTTCAGGGAAGATTCCCATAATCTCGCCCGAACGCAAGATCGTAAGAGCGGTTTTGATGGAATCTTTACTTACGCCCCCGCGCTTAACCGGAAAGGCCCCAAGCTGACGAACCAGCCATCCGAACACCGGAATGTTGAACAGCTCGGCTTTGGCCATGAACTTCACTTGGCGCTTGACGTGAATGCCGACAGAAATCGGATCTCGTACGCTAATGTGATTGCTGCAGATTAGCACGCCGCCTTCCGAAGGTATGTTATGTACGCCGACAGATTCGAATCTGTAGAGAATAGCGAACAAACCGCGGACCACCGCTCTGCAAAAAACGTAAATCATGCCTATTTCTCCCCATCCCCATTAAGTTTCGCAATATGAAAGAATCGCTTCGACAACCTGATTGATATCCATATGCGTCGTATCCAGTATGATGGCATCCTCTGCGCATCGGAGCGGGGACACTTCACGTTCCTGGTCCAGCCTGTCGCGTTCTGCGATATCTCTTTCCAATTGTTCCAGCGTTATGCCTTCATCACTTAACTCATGGAAGCGGCGGAGCGCACGTTCCTTGACACTGGCCGTCATGAAAATCTTCACCTCGGCATCCGGCAAAACCGTCGTGCCGATGTCGCGTCCATCCATGACAACGCCCTTATCCAGTGCCATTTGCTGCTGTAAACGGACAAGCTTTATTCGCAAACCTTCGATTCGTGCATATTGGGATACCACTGCACTAACCTGATGTGAACGAATATATGGCGTGACGTCTTCCCCGTTCAGCCAAACCATTTGACCATTTTCATGCGGTTTTAATTCAATCACCATGTTTTGTGCATGTTGAAGCACTTTTTCGGGATTTTCCGGAGAAATCCCTTGGTTCAGCATGAACCAGGTGACTGCCCTGTACATGGCGCCGGTATCCACGTAGATGTACTGCAGCCTGCTGGCTACCATACGCGCTACCGTGCTTTTGCCCGCGCCTGCCGGACCGTCGATGGCAATATTGATTCTGTCGCGATAACCTGTCCCCTGCATAACCAACGGGGCATTCCTCCTCAAACATATACCTCGAAATCGAAAGGGCTTACCATCCGATCAGGGACGGGATCACCGTTCCTCTAGTGAAAATATACAAGAAAGTCCGAGATAAACAAGGCACGATCTTATATTTCAAGAAAAAAGCAGGCGCCCGCCTGCGACGTGAAAATTATACCACACTAGCTAGAGCGATGCAAAAGAGAAGGGGTGTTTTCTCCCATCCAATCGTTTACATTTGGCTCATTAACGGGAACGCCCTCCATCTGCTGAATCGGCGAAAGGTAGGGCCGGCTTGGTTCATAATGCAATAGCAGCTGGACGATCACCAAAGCGAATGCGAGCCCTATCAGCAGCTTAAGCAGCACTTGACCGTATCGGTCATGAAGAGCTTGTCCTTTATCGTCGGGCATGGGATCCTGCCTAGTTTTTCGCCGCAGCTGATTTTGATCGTTAGATGACTGGGACATAAGCACACGGTCCTTCCGACACAAAATTTTCCGCTAGTGTGCCACCGGCTTGTCCATTTTATGCATCAACGGTTGCGAAAATCAAACTGGCGCTCAAAGCAATAACGGATCAGTTTCTGACGTTCCATATCTACGATCTGATTAAACTTCAGCATGACGATGCTTCGATTGCCTGGCAGCTGCTTGACCCTGACAACTTCGCCTTCAAGAGGGACATGCTCCACCGATCCGTTCTTGAACGGAATAAGGATCCAGCAGCTTAACAAGCTCCCTTCCGCGAACGATTTGTCGGGTTCCAGGTAAAAGGATACCCCTCCTCCGCCGACATCATCGGTTTTGGTCAGCAACCGCGTGCCGTCTTTGGCCATCACCGCTAACTCGAGCTCGGCTTGTACCCTTAGAAAGCTCCTTCTCTGCACCTTCGTGATCTGATCCGGCTCCGGCTTTTTGATGCGAACCAGGCGTATAACGTCTTCATGGTGACTCAGGACATAGGAATTGAAGAAGTTCTTGACTCCGCCCTCCGTCAAAAAATAAGCGGAAAGCTCGTCCCCAATATACAGCTTCTTCAGCCTGCCCGTTCCTTCCTGAAGCGGAACCTCCATATACATCGATTCGTCATCCATGTCGGAAATGCGGGATTTGTAAACAATGCTGGCTTCCTTCTCATCCCCCGTATCCAACTGGATATAGAGGACGTCGTTGATCTTTGGATACAATGCGCTCACCCACTAATTCATCATAATCATTATTTTCCATTATATCACGGGATGAGCGGGACCATGGGATAAAATCTTCGAATCCGGTCGATTCATGTCTCTCCCCGGGATACAGATGTATTCCTTAGACACTATACTGGCTGCTCTGCAGCAGTTCTCCGTAAGCAAAAAGCCGATTCAGGAAATCGCCTGAACCGGCTTATATGGCATCAAGAAACGGCTATTTAATTCCTGCCTGCGCATCCTTAACGACCTCGACCGTTTCCTCCAGGCCCGTATCCGCATTAATGTAAATCCGGTACTGGGAGCCGTTGATGCGTCCGCCGAACTCATAACACAGCACATCTTCGGAACGGTCGTTTTTGATTAAGGCCTTGCGGTGGTAGAGCACCTTGAATTCAGGGTTCAAAACCTTCTCCGCTTCGGCGAGGCTGAGCTTCGGCTGCGGGATATCGCGCTTCACCTGGTGCTCGTAAACAAAGTCGCTCGCCTGAAATCCGATGACCTCACCGTTATCCATGGCCGAGCGCACGGTGATTTTCTCAGGATATATCAGCACGCCGTCTTCTTCGCGCACAAAAGAGAAGTTGGCCAGGTTATCGTATTGGTCGGCCGATACGACCGTCATGTCGGAATAGCCTTTTTTCGTCAGGAATTGCTGGGCTTTGTCGATGGCATCCTGAACGGATGCTCTCTTGGCGCCGACATTCCGTTCATCCGTGTAGGAGATCAGCTGGCCGCCTTTTTCGGTGAAATCCATGCTGAGCATATGGCCTTTCGGGTGTTTGACTTTGGCCGTGTAGGATACCCACTCGGTACCGCTACCGTTCTTCGTCACTTGTACGTTGGCTTGATTGCCCGTGTCGGAGAATTTCAGCGCTTTGCGCTTCACATCCTCCTCCGAGACCGGCATGCCTGCCAGCTGCTTCACGGAACGTCTGTCGTAAATGCTGCTTACCGATGGTCCCCAATCAAGCTCAGGGTAAGCCTCTACTTTTTTATCCACCGTTTTGAATCCGTCAATAATCGAGTTATCTTCGACTTTATTCGTAGCCAAGGCCGTTTCTACGTCCATCCAGCGCAGACTGTTAGCGATGACCTTGTTCTGCACATGCTGCAAATCCTTCGTGATTTCGCCAGAGTTGGCGTATAACGATTTCAACGTTTTGACCTCATTCTCGCTAAGCGGTTCCTTCGTTAAATCGCGCACGCCCGTTTTGTAGGCAAAATTCGATATCCGGGACAGGAACTCTTCGGTTTTGTTGAACGGAAGCAGCGTTAGCGGCAGTTGGCTGATTTCGTTCTGCGCCTGGCTGGTCAAGCGCCATACATTCATAAGACCCTTCCGGTGCATCCCTTGGGAAGTCGAGCTGACCGCAAGCGTATTGCCGAGCTCGGCATGAATCCTGTCCATATTGTACGACAAGTCATGGAAAGCCCGTTGGTACTGGTTCTCGGCGTTAATCAATATGGCGTTCTTTTCTTTATTTTCTTGATATCCCCAAACCAGAGCCCCGATCAATAATATGGTGGCTACAGGAAACAGAATAGCGCTTAATCGTTTGTACATGATGCGATAGTCTCCTTTCTTCTACTCACTGCCGTTAGTTTGACTAGAAGAAAGAAGTCTTATGCATCCCTGGATCATTCCTTCATCAATTAGAAATCTTCCTCAATATCGAAGTGATCCCGGTTGTTGCACAGGCACTGCTTAAATCCGGTTTCGATCCGGCCCTGCTCCTTCTTTCCGCGCAATACGAATCGCTCACCGCAATCCTTGCAAAGAATTTTCACTTTTACACGCAAAAAAGGCACCTCCCTTTCTATGATTCCCTGGCTGTCAGCCAAGGTCTATAGAATGAAGTGTGCCCTGATTTGTTACGTATTAACCTCTTCCTCCCGGTTAATGAAACGGAAAGGAGAGCGGTTGTTCGCTCTGGAGATTTTGCCCATGCCGCCATACCACAGCAGAACCATTAGCGGAACGATAAACCATACCCATGTGTGGGTCAGCAAATTCAGAATCAGGTCATAAAGACCATGCCACATCCAAGGCAGAACCATGGACAGCACGAGGAAGAATCTTCTTCGTTTCCCTTCCGTGAACCTCGCATGTCCCATGTAGTATCCCATGATAACGCCAAACATTGCGTGACCCGAAACGGGCAGCAGCGCCCGCATGAACATCGGGCCGAAGGCTGCCTGGCTGTACCAAGCGTAAAGTAAATTCTCTACCGTAGCAAATCCCAGCGATATCGCCACTGCATATAGTATGCCGTCATAAGGCTCGTCAAATTCCGTATGGTTAAAAATAATATGATACATCACGAACCATTTTAAAAATTCCTCAACGCCCGCCGAAACGAACAGTGAGTTGACTACCGGATTGTCGCCAAGCCATAGTATCATTCCCCGCTGCAAAATCATGACCGGGAAAACGATCAGAACCCCTAGCATGAACACTTTGATCACCATGTGCAGGGGTTCTTGATCATACCTGTCCTTCAGGTAAAAATACGTGAGCAATGCGAGTCCCGGCGCCAAAGCTGACGCAATGATCGAGAACACCAGCACTGAAATTCCCCTTCCGTTAGTTGCGGGCCTGAAGTCCGGCACGCACGCCCACATTGATTAATGCTGACGCTGGAAGTGTGTACAGATAACCTCAACCGCCTGCTGAGGCATCACTTTCTTCCCGTATTCCTCCAGCACAGCCTCCGTCACCGAAGAGGATTCGCCAAACTCGGCCAGCATGGCAATTATAGCCGGCAGCTTCTCGCTATCCAATTCCTCGGGCTCGAAGTACAAAAACCATTTATCCATATAGTGATAGAGCTTGCCCGCTCCGCCTACAAGGTCCTTCAACATATGCGATGCTTCAATGAGCACTTCAAAATCCTGAAAAACATAGACGATGGTATCACTTTGATCCAGCGTTACTTCCATTTCATAAATCTCGTCCGGCATATCTTCTTCGGACAAGCCGCCGAAATGATGATCGTATTTCCCTCTCGTCACAATAACCACCATGCCCTGGGCAGGCAGTGCAAACACCTCAACGGCAAGAGGTCCGGTGGCATCAAATCCGAGTTCACTGTATGCCTGATCCATCATCTCCGTAAACAGGTCATAAACTTTCGGTATTTCCTGCCACATCTCTTCCTTCTGGATCCCACGCTCACTCAGATCGTCAAACGTGAGGAAAATCCGTATCTTATCTTGACTCAAACGCTCTATTTTCATGACAGGATCCTCCTTACGTAAACAAAAGTTTATAACAAATTATGATGTCTGGATTATGACGTGATAAAAATGGTTTTATATAATTGATTTTATCATTTAATACCCACAAATGCACGTAAATATGTAGCTGAAGAAAAAAGAATCATTCACAGGGATTCGTGAGGCCGTTCCCCGAGAATGATTCAAAAAGGTTGATGCCGTTTACAAACCCGGTATGACGGTGTGGGTCTCTTTCAAAATCTGTTCGACTTCGGTCTTCACATCAGGGTTGTTTCGGATGAAATCCTTGACCTGCTTCAGGTTGGCAGCCTTCGAATGAGTCGATGCCTGTACCCCTGCAGTTCCATTGGAATGAGTGGAATCATGTCGGCCTGGACTGGGAGACACGCTTTCTCGGCCGGAGCCGCTAAACTGGCTCTTGTTGCCTTGAATTTTACTCATCGCGGTATTCGCAAACCGGCCAAGATTCGCGTCTTTCATCATCGAGGAGAAGAACATGCCGTTTTTCCGGGAAATCATCCGGGATGCAACGGCACCGATAATGACACCATATAGAAATGACGAAGTCTTCACAAATGATACCTCCTTCTATGATAAACTCGAGTTTATTGTTCTCGCACCGCCAGGAACTCATGCTACATAAATACAGGAAAGTGAGATGGAATCATGGTTAGAACACGAACAGTCCTTCTGTTGGCCTGCTGCCTGATGCTCAGTGCATGCGGCAGCAACGGCGCCGCTCAGAAGCAAGGCGCGGCTATGGAAGGCGGTAATACCCAGACGACGCAGCAAAACGAATCCACCGGGCAGGTGTCCCCTGCGAAAGAAAGCACCGATCCTTCGGCCGAACAGGTCAAGCCTGAAGACCCGTCCAGCACGAGCTCGAGTAAATCCCCGGATTCCCCGGACCCGTCCGAAGAGGCCGTCAAGGATCCGGAAGCCGAGGCTCCGTCCGAACCGAAATACCACATGAATAAGGTGTACCGAATCGTACCAAACGATGAATCCGTACCCGAAAAGGTGGTGCTGCTCACTTTTGACGACGGTCCCAAGGATGAAAAAATGATCAACCGCATGATCGATACGCTCGACAAGCATGAAGCCAAAGCCATTTTCTTCGTGAACGGATACCGCGCGAAGGAGCATCCCGAACTGCTGAAGCTGATCCATGACCGCGGTCAAGTCATCGGCAATCATTCCTGGGATCATATCGACCTGAAAAAGGAAAGCAAACAGAAGGTCGAGAAACAGATCGGGGACGTCCAGAAGATCGTTAAGGAAGCGACGGGAGCGGAACCGAAGTTTTTCCGGCCTCCGTTCGGCTCCGGCGGAGATACCGTCAAGGAAGTCGCGCTGGAGCATGACCTGCTGTTTATGACTTGGTCCAACGGTTCCCTGGATTGGGAAAGCAAAAACAAAAACAAACCCGATGCCGTTGTGAGCAACGTGCTCGAGCAGCTTCATCCCGGCAGCAATATTCTGATGCATGAGCTTCCGTGGACTGCCGAAGCCCTGGACACTTTGCTGACCAAGCTCGAGGCCAAAGGGTATGGATTCGTGGATCCGCAATGGATCGAGCCTAAAATAAGATAACCCGAAAAACCGGAAAAACCTTAATTCTGCCGTCAAACATCCGACGATCGAATTAAGGTTTTTTGCGTAATGTAATCACATGATATTCCGCCGGACATTTCAAGCGCAGCGGAATATGGGAAGTGCCGAACCCCCGGCTGATCAGCAGCCTGGAGGAGTGGATAGGCTCTCCTGCCTTCCTCGGCAGCGTATACCATCCGGATTTAAAATTCTTGTAAAAACGCTCCAGACGAACCGCTCCGGCAATCGGCAGCACAATCTGTCCTCCATGGGTATGTCCTGCCAGCAGGAGGTCCCCGTGCGTTTCTTCCTTGCCTTTGAGCCATATCGGATCGTGCACCAGAATGATGTGATACTGGTCCTCCGCAGCATTTCCCCGGAATTTCGTATACGGATGTTTCCTGCTTGCCGGCTGCCTAATTCCGCTAAGGACAAGGCATTCGTCATCCCGCTTCAACTTGACGGTCTTGTCATTCAGCAGAATGACCCCGCTATCCCGCAATACCTTGCGAACGGCGTCCTTGCCTGCATACAGGTCGTGATTTCCCAGTACGGCATACACGGGGGCGAGGCGGGCCAAAACCGACATGTTATATCTCAACCGCTCAAAGGGCACCCCTTTTTCGGTAATATCTCCGCCCAGGAGCACGCAATCCACCGATGATATATTGGATAATAGCTTCTCTTCAGACAGTTGTCTGCGATGTATGTCGGTGATGAACAGCATCCGAAACCCGTCAAACGACCGCGGAATACGCTCGGATACCACTTCCTCTTCACGCAGCCTATAGCCCTGGGCTTCAGCCCTCATCCAGCCGATTGCGCCTGCACCGAGTGCCGCAGCACCCGCTATCCACATCAACACACTCATAATATCTCCTTTAACAATTCCCTTAATGGAGGCGCTCCGATAAGTCCCCACCACAGAAGACCTACCATTAACAATATGAAGATGACAATTAATGAGTTCACAAACCACTTGCTCATTCTTACGCGATAGGAGGAATATGTATTCGTTCGTTTAGGCGCCGAAACCTCTTCCTCTATCGGATTCTGGTTTGACCTTGTCGATCTGGACCGGCTTAATCCATCCGCCGCGCTGCCGCCCCGCGGCTTCGGTACCGCAGTGCTTGCGGGAGCTTGGGATTTAGATCGACTCCGATTCCCTCCTGCCTGCAGCGGCTTTTCCGCCGCTCTTTTTTCGGATTGAGCCGATGACTTGTTCTTCCGGCCTTTATTTCGGCCCTGATGTCGTTGCATTCTGCTAAGCTCGTTCATGTTCCTCTTTCCTCCGAAACCGTATCAACATTCCCGATATGAAATCTATCAGAAAATGGCACAGAATTGGCGCCCAAATGGTACCCGTTTGTATATAGACGTAGCCCAGACCGTAACTGCTCAAGAAAACCCATCCAGTCGGCAGCCAATGCTTTAAATATCGGACATGGATCAGCGCGAACAAGATGCTTGTCCAATACGGTCCGAACGCATGCTGTATCGCTCCGCGAAACAATAATTCCTCGCAGATGGACACGATCAGGGCGATAACGAATATATGCCAAACCGGCCTTTTCCTGAACAGCATTTCATTGATCCCGCCGTCGTCCATGCTATCCTCCGACACAAACCGGGACAATACAAAGTCGACTGCCAGCATCGCTGCAGCAAGTCCCAGACCCCAATAAACAAACTCGATTTCCTTCGGAAAAACAAATAATCCGAACGGATTCCGGTTCTGAAACAAAATCCAGATCAAACCGACGATAAGCGTCAACGCTTGCGTAAGATACAGATTGATGAGCAGCAGCCGATCGTTCAACTGGTGGGCTTCGATTCTTTTAACGCGTATTTTAAATTTTTTCATAGAAGATGGGCCTGTCTTTCATCTTGATTTTTAAGATATCTTCGTGTACAACCACAGTAATATTAGTATAATTTAATCATAGGCGGGCATATGCATCATAGCAAATTAACGGCATGACATTCAAGGCTATCCCTCGTTTCTTCCCCTGCTCCTAGGCGGTTAGCCTAAATAAACACCTATTGACACAATGTTAGAGCCATGATACATTATGAAAAAATTAATCTGTGAAAACCGATGACGGAAAAGAGAAACCGTAACGTCCTCAGAGAGCCGATGGTTGGTGCAAATCGGTGGCGTAAAGTATTCTTGAGCGTTCCTGAGATATTTCGCTGAAACTTGGAGTAGGCGCAAATCGGATGATATCCGTTACCAATCATGGTCTGAACAGACCGCTTGAGGCTGCCGCATCTTGGCAGCGAATAAGGGTGGCACCACGAATAACTCTCGTCCCTTACTACGGAGGTAGTATGCGGATTGAGAGTTTTTTATGTTCCTGTCTCTTTGCCACGACACCGCGTCAAACCTGTATAGACCTCTTGCAGCTTTATCGGAATCTCTGGTGTATAACGGAGCGCGCGCTAAGCGTAATCCTTATTCAATATTGCAGTACCGCATTTTATAGTGGATTTTAAGGAGGAAGAGAAACCATGTTTAAAGTATTGGTATCGGATCCGATCAGCGATTTGGGGATCCAGCAGTTAATGGACGCCGCCGATGTGCAGGTAGACAAAAAAACCGGGCTTAGCGAAGACGAGCTCACTGCCATTATCGGTGAATACGACGGACTCCTCGTTCGGAGTCAGACCCGCGTTACAGAACGCATCATGAATGCAGGAACCAATCTCAAGGTGGTTGGCCGTGCCGGCGTAGGCGTGGACAACATTGATCTTGAAGCGGCAACAAAGCGCGGGATCGTTGTCATCAATGCACCTGACGGCAACACGATCACGACGGCAGAGCATACGTTTGCTATGATGATTGCCCTCGCCCGCCACATCCCTCAAGCTTATGCCAAAACGGTAGGCGGAACCTGGGATCGCAAATCCTTCCTCGGCGTAGAGCTTCGCAACAAAACGCTGGGCGTTATGGGCATGGGACGGATCGGCAGCGAGGTGGCTAAACGCGCCAAGGCTTTCGGCATGAACATTCTGGCCTTCGATCCGTTCCTGACGGAAGAACGTGCGGATAAACTGGGCGTGAAGCTTTCCTCCGTGGATAACATTATCCGGAACGCAGACTTCATCACGGTTCATACTCCGCTTACGCCGGAGACGCGCCACATGATCGCCAGACCGCAATTCGAGGTCATGAAACGCGGCATGCGCATCGTGAACTGTGCCCGTGGCGGCATCATTGACGAGCGCGCGCTCGTGGAAGCCATCGATGAAGGCATTGTAGCCGGAGCCGCATTTGACGTATTCGAACATGAGCCGCCTGAAAGCGATCATCCGTTCCTTAACCATCCGAAGGTTATCGTCACTCCGCATCTGGGTGCATCCACTATTGAAGCCCAGGAGAACGTTGCGATCGACGTTTCCGAGCAAGTGCTGCATATCCTGCGCAACGAGCCGTTTAAGAATGCGGTCAACTTCCCGCTTGTAGCCGCAAGCGTCATGAACAAGCTGCAGCCTTACTTCTCGCTCGGCGAGAAATTGGGCAGTGTAGCGGCCCAGATCACCGCACACGCGGTAAAGGAGATTCACGTCGACTATGCAGGCGAGCTGGCTGAAGTCGATACGCAGGCCCTGACCCGCTACATCGTTAAGGGCGTGCTGGAACGCCACCTCGGAAGCGAAGTGAACATTGTTAACTCCATGCATTTGGCGAAGAGCCGCGATTTGCATGTCGTTGTGTCGCAGACGCCAAAAACCAAAGACTTCACCAATCTCGTTACCGTTACGCTGAAAACGCAAAACGGCCTGGAACGAATCGTTGCGGGTACGCTTCTTCTGGGATACGGCGAACGAATCGTACGTCTGGATAAATTCCCTGTCGATATCTCACCGGAAGGCCATCTGATTCTGATCTCCCACAACGATAAACCGGGCATTATCGGACGTGTCGGAACCCTGCTCGGCGAGAACGATGTCAACATCGCCTCCATGCAGGTGGGACGTAAAGTGATCGGCGGCGAGGCCATCATGCTGCTGACGGTGGATAAAGACGTTCCTAAGGACGTTCTGATCAAGCTTACCGGCTTGTCGGAACTCAACACGGCGCAGCAAATCGCGCTAGGCTAAGCTTTAATCCAAGGGGTTAATCATTGTTCCACGTAGAACAAGATTAACCCCTTTATTTCAACAAAAAAACACGCTCCTTGCGAGCGTGTTTTGTCTTTTGCGCGGGCATTCCCTAGGATTCTGCCGCTTTTGTCGGGATCGTCATCGTAAACACGGTGCCTTTCCCCACTTCGCTTGTCGCGTTGATCGTTCCGTGGTGCGCGGTCACGATATTTTTCACGATGGCAAGGCCAATGCCGGTTCCCACCGTCTCCCCCCGCACACGCGCCTTATCGGCCTTGTAGAATCGTTCGAATACAAAAGGCAGGTCTTCCGGCGGAATGCCGACTCCCTGGTCGCAAACCTTCACCTGGAGCGCCTCCGTGTTCGATAAGGCGATCCGGTCTGCCGTAATTTGAATTTTCTTGCCTGAAGGTGTATGACGGAAAGCGTTATCCAGCAAATTGGTCAGCACCTGTTCAAGCTTGTCTTCATCCGCCGCTTCGAGCTGAAGATTCGAATGGAGCTTGTTCAGCTGAAGATCGATATCCCGCTCTTTGGCACGAACCGCAAATTTCCGGAATACCCGCTCGCATAATTCGCCTGCATCCATCTCCCGCAGGGATAACTCGGCATGCCCTGCCTCCATGCGCGTTAAATCAAGCAGATCCTTCACCAGACGCCCCATCCGCAGGGATTCCTCATGAATGACCTGTATAAGCTCCCTGCTCTCTTCGGGTGAAGCTGCCATGCCGTCCAATAGCGCTTCGCTGTAACCCTGCATCATGGACAGCGGCGTCCGTATTTCGTGCGACACGTTGGCAATGAAGTCCGTCCGCATTTTTTCTAATGTAACCTGTTCGGTTATGTCCCTTAACACCACGACGGCTCCGCGGATCACGTCATCCGAATACAAGGGGGCCATATGGGCTGACCAGATTCCCTGCTTCACATGCAGATCGGCGCTTTGGTCCTTGCCTTCGTTGACGGTGGCGTAATATAACTCGCTGAGCGGTTTTGGCATGACATCGGCCGCCCAGCCTCCGCCCTGAAGCTCATCGTCCCACTGCAGCCCTTTCCAGGTCTTCATGATTTCCAATCCCGGCGGGTTCACCAGGATGACCTGCCCGTGATTGTCAAACGTAATCACGGCGTCGCTCATGCTTCTCAGCACGCTGGACAGGTGCTCCTTCTCGTGGTTCAAATTGCGGATGTTCGTTTCCAGCTCCGCTGCCATATGGTTAAACGTATTGGCCAGCTCGCCGATCTCATCACTCGTCACAAGGTTCAACCGCGTGCCGTATTTCCCTTTACGGATATCGTTGGCTGCCTCAATGAGCTGCTGCATGGGCTGCGTAATTTTCGTCAGCAGGAACAACCCGAAAAAGGTGGTCATCGAAAAGCCGATAATGGCCACATAAGTAAATAAACGCTTGATGGCATCCGAATTCGCGAAGGTGGTATCGATATAAGGGAGCAAGAATAAACCGAGCGTCAGCAGTACGCACGCGACCAAACAGGTTATCGTAATCCACAGCTTGCCGACAAGTGATCTCCAAAAACTCACGTTACTTCGGTACCTCCAGCTTGTAGCCTACTCCCCATACGGTCGTAATCATCGCTGCGGACTCCGTGGATACCTTATTCAATTTTTCGCGCAGACGCTTCACATGGGTATCGACCGTGCGAAGATCGCCAAAAAACTCGTAATTCCAAACATCCTTCAGCAGCTCTTCCCGCGAGAACACTTTGTCCGGGGATGAGGCCAAATAGTGCAGAAGTTCGTACTCCTTCGGCGTCAGGCTGATCTCATGCCCGCCGGCCGTCACGCGGTGGGCATCGTGTTCAATGATCAAATGAGGGAATACGATGCTGTTGCTTGGATTCGGCTCCTTGCTCAGATAAGCCGTGGCGGACGAACGGCGCAATATGGCTTTAACGCGATAGATCACCTCGCGAGGACTGAACGGTTTCACCACATAATCGTCGGCGCCCACCTCGAATCCCTGGACCCGGTTAATCTCCTCGCCTTTGGCGGTCAGCATCAGGATCGGCGTAGACTTTACCTGACGAAGGCGGGTGCATACTTCAACGCCGTCCATGCCGGGCAGCATGACATCCAGAATAACGAGCCCGTAATCCTCCGAGCTTGCTTTGCGAAGAGCGGTCTCCCCATCCTCCGCCTCCTCGATTTCATATCCTTCCTTCTCCAGATACATTTTCAACAAACGGCGAATCCGTTCCTCATCATCAACAACAAGAATGCGATTTCCGTGCTCAGACATTGGCAGCCAACTCCTTCGTTTTTATAGGGAAAATCAGAAGTGGCCCTCTTGATTAAGAAAGGGCCCTTCTGATTGTTAATTGACATCTATTCAATTGCCATTAGTCGGTGCCTGCATAGGAATGCAGACCCGCGATAATCAAGTTGACGCCGACCAGCGTGAACATGACCACGATAAAGCCGATAACGGACAGCCAGGACGAATATTTGCCCTGCCAGCCGCGCGATAGCCGGAGATGAAGGTACACGCTGTAGAACAACCAAGTAATAAGCGCCCATACTTCCTTCGGATCCCAGCCCCAGAACCGGCCCCATGCGATCTCTGCCCAGATCATGGCAAAGATGAGACCGCCAAGCGTAAATACAGGGAAGCCGATCGCGATGGCTCGATAACTGATTTCGTCCAGATCATCGGGATCCAGTCGATGGAGTGCGGGCTGAATGAATTTAGCCAGCGGTTTGCGCAGGATCAGGCGGAGCAATCCGTAAAGGATCAATCCGGTGACCAGCGACCATACCACCGTGTTCAGCTTACGTCCTGCATTCACGCCGTGCATCCAGGACGGAGCTTCCATGAGCGGGGATTTCATGCCCAAGAAGGACTGCATGCTCTCGGTCTCGCTCTGGTAAGGCGCGATTAGCGGAGGCATGTTATATTCCACTTTTACTATTGTACTATTTTCTGTCTTCGGGTCAACCAATGTCTGGTTAAACTCCGCCTGGTAACCGCCTGCACGGAAGCTGTACACCGACAAAATAAATCCGAGCAGCACCACGATGGCAAACATGACGAGCTCAAGCCAGCGCTGTTCCCTGCGCGAGCCCTTGTCCGTTCCGCCAAAGTTAACGGTCCGGAGCAGATGCATCAAGCCGGCAATAAAGCCGACCGCAAAAAACGCATCCCCCAGTGCCGCCAATGTAACGTGGATACCCAGCCAATAGGACTGAAGCGAAGGAATGAGCGGCTGCACCTGCTGCGGGAACACGGCGGCATAGGCCATGATCAGGATTGCCAGCGGCAGTGCAAACAATCCGAGCAGCGATTTTTTGTAGATAAAATAAAGTACGAGGAAGGCAATCATGATTGCCATCGACAAGAAGGACATGAACTCATACATATTGCTGACCGGCACATGCCCCGAGCCCGCCCATCTAGTAAAGAAGTACAGCAAGTGTCCGATCAAACCGATCGTTGTCGTAACAAATGCGATCTTGCCCCACTTCGCCAAATGGGCTTCCGGGTCGCGTTTGCGGAACCGGCGTCCCATGACGGCAAGTGCGTACATGATAAATGCCACGCAGTATAAGGTAAAGGCAACGATAAATGCGTCGCCGCTGAAATCAATTAGATTCATGCTTAGTCCCCCTGTTATTCTCCAATGACTTTTCATCGACTTCGATATTCATTTGCTTGAGGATTCCGGAGATCTCCTTGCGAAGTCCAAACCAGTTCTTGTTCGTATGCGCGCCCAGCGTCAGCGTTCCGTTATCAATACGCAGCCAGATCCGGCGATGGGTGAAATAAAAGCCCATGACCAGGCCGATCATACCAATGAAACAACCAACCCAAATGAACGGCATGGCTTTATCCACACGAATATTCAGATAAGTCGTCGATTCCGAAAAGTCCACATCGTCCATGCTGAGCACATCCAGTTTTACGAGTGCCTCGCCACCCGCCAGCTGCGCATTGATCGCTTCCTGATTGAAGCGTTCCTTATCGATCTGTTTAGGGAAGTAGAAGTACTGAACGCCTTCCTTCGGCAGATCAGGTCCCTTAATCAGAAATAAGAATGCAGGCGCATTCGGGTTAGGTGACAGGTTGACCGGCTTGCCGTTATCGCCCAGCCCAAAATCGGTGAAGGACTGTGTAAGCGTTAACGTATATTCCCCTGCCTTATACTCTCTTTGGGGATCGTTGATGGACAGCGTGATTTTGCCGTATTCCTTACCGCTCTTGCTGTCAATCAGCACCGGCGAAACCGTACGGAGAATCGGGGTCAGATCATAATCGAATTGATAAGCCTTTAACCCTTTGTAATTGAGCGGATGGTTCACCTCGATGTTATGGCGCGTCAATTCCACGAGCTGAGGCTCTTTATCGAGATCGTCGCAATTGGCCTCGCACATATACAGGATGGCCTGGGTTTGGAATTCCTTCGGCAGCACCTTGTTCTTGCCTTTGAATTCTTCAGGCATATCGTCTTCGGTATAGAATTCAACCTTAAAGCCGTCGTTCAATAAATAGTAGCTGGTGTTCTTGATGTGCACCGGCTCATCCTGAGGAAAGGCCATATGCTCGTCCATATGCAGTCCCGGCAGGTTCCGTCCCAAAACAGCAAGAAGGAAGATAATCAGGCCGATGTGAAGAACATAGGGGCCCCAGCGGCTGAACCGTTGCTTCTCAGCCAGAAGCGTTCCGCCGTCCGTTCGAACGCGATAGCCCTTTTTCTTAATGACCGGTTTAATCCGTTCAACCCAGTCGGCCCCGTCCACTTGGACTTGTCCTTGGTATACCACCTTCTGCCGGGTAAGGAAGGACATATGCTTCGGTATCCGTTGTCTGCTGAGCGCTTTGTAGAGCGGCAGGACACGGTCAAGACTGCAAATGACAAGCGATGCGCCGATCATGACGAGCAGCAGAACGAACCACCAAGACGTATATGTATGTGACAGCCCGAGCAAGTAATAAATATGCCCCAGCTGTCCGTACTCCTCTTTGTAGTAGACAGAGGGGTCAATGTTAAGGAATGTGCTCTCCTGCGGAAAGATGGTCCCCAGCGAGGAGCCGATCAAGGTTAGCAATATGAGATATATTGCTACTTTTACCGAAGAGAAGAAATTCCATACCCGATCGATAATACCGGGATTTTCTTTCTGCGATCGACGGGCAACGCCGTCATACCGCATTTCCAGAATCGGCTGGGCCTCCGCTTCCTCGGTCAGCGGCTTGCCGCAAGCCTCGCAGAGGACCGTCCCCGTTGGATTCTGGTGTCCACAATCACACTTCGTATTCTGGATCAAAGGCTTGGAACCTTGACTCATTTCGCATTCACCAACTGTTCAATTTGTTTGTCAAGGGTGTTCAAATCCAGTTCGCCTATGCGAATATGGTCAATCTTGCCGGAGGCCGTAACAAAAAAGGTGGTTGGCATAGGCCCAACTCCGAAGCTGGCAACAGCGTTCCGCTTGGGATCCATCAGGATGGGGAATTTCACGCCGGTTTGAGCAACAAAATTCTCCACGGTCATTTTGTTTTCGCCCACATTGATTCCGATGATCTCAACGCCCTGGCTGCTCCATTTTTCCCACTGGGCTTGAAGTGCCGGCATTTCCCGCACGCACGGCGGACAGTAGGTGCCCCAGAAATTAATAACCCTGGCCTTGCCTTCGTATTCACTCATGGTATGTACGTTGCCATCCATGCCTAGAAGTTCGAAATCCGCTGCCTTTTGCCCTACTTTGGGAACCTCATCAGAGCCGAATACAACGGTTGCAACGGCGTACACTCCGATCAGGATGATGGCAAGCAGAATAACAATCTGTACGCTTTTCTTAGATTTGCCCATAAAGCAGCAGCTTCCTTTCTATGACATTCATCATATCGCATACTACGGGTGTGAACATCCTATGAACAATTATAACGAAATTTGTCATAAACGCCGCTCGCCATTTTGAATATTATGTGTCGGGTTTAACGTTTTTTCTTCGGTTTCCCGCCCGGCTTTGCGGCTTTCGCCATTTGCAGGAGCTGGTTGATTTCGTCCGCCGTCAAATGGCGGTACAGGCCCCGCTTTAAATTTTGCAGCAGCAGATCCCCGTAAGATATCCGCTTCAATCTCAATACCGGATGGGAAATCGCTTCGAACATTCTTCTCACTTGACGGTTGCGGCCTTCATGAATCGTGATCGAAATAACGGATTGTTTATTGTCCGGATCCACGTCCTTATATTCCACTTCCGCAGGAGACGTCATTCCGTCCTCCAGCATAATCCCTTGTCGAAGCTTGTCCAGCTCGGTGCCGTGGGGCACCCCTTTCACGGTAGCCAAATAAGTCTTGGGCACATGGTATTTGGGGTGGCTGAGCAGATTGGCAAACTCCCCGTCGTTGGTCAGGAGCAAAAGCCCCTCCGTATCGTAGTCCAAACGTCCAATCGGGTATACCCGCTCTTTAATGCCTTTGAGATAATCCGATACAATTTTACGGCCTTCGGGATCAGAAGCGCTTGTAATGACTCCCTTCGGCTTATTCAGCATGACATATACCTTTTTCTCATTCTTAATCGGTTTGCCTGAAACCGTAATGATATCCTGGGCTGGATCGGCCTTCGTGCCGAGCTCGGTAACGGTCTCCCCGTTTACCTGCACCTTGCCCTCAAGAATCAATTCCTCGCACTTGCGGCGGGAAGCGACTCCGGCCTGTGCCATAATTTTCTGTAATCTCTCCATGTTCGTTAGGTCACCTCATTCCTAATGATAACCATCGACAGGATAAATCACAAGCGCGTTCCATGGAAAATGTGCCCCTGGGCAGGAGTCGGAGTGGGGAAATAGGTACAGGGGGGAAATATCATGGAGTCTGGACAGCTCCAAAATGATTTTGCTGGCGGTAAACAGCTGCGTTTTCTGGTCCAGCGTCATCGACTCGTAGCTGGCATTGAAGTCGCCTTCCAGACAGATGTGGATCTGTCCCGGTTGGACCAGCACGGAAGCAGCGGACACGGAGCCGTCCGGATGGATCTTAAAATCCCAGTTCCGCGGTTCCTGCGCGCACACCGTATGATGAATAACAAAACCCTCGATTTCCATTCCATCACCCCTACTACAAATTGTGATTGCAGCAGTATATGACATGGCGGAATCAAGGGTATAGGCATACGTCCTGTTACATTGAAAAAACGCACCTTCTTACTATATGCCTTGCTTTTGGCTTTCTGACAGTCGTCCGTGAAATCAATTAACCGAACACCAGCAAGCAAACGGCAATCGCCGCAATAAACCCGACCAAATCGGAGAACAGTCCGACCTTCAACGCATAGCGGCCATTGCGGATGCCCACGGCGCCAAAATAGACGGTCAACACGTACAAGGTTGTGTCCGTGCTTCCCTGTATGGTCGAAGCGATTCGGCCGATCATCGAATCCGGTCCGTATGCGCGGATCAGCTCCGTTGTGTAAGCGAGGGAGCCCGTACCTGTCAGCGGCCGTAATATTCCCAAAGGCAGTATCTCGCTCGGTACGCCGAGCGATTGCAGAAAAGGGCCCGTCCAACCGACAAAAAACTCCAGGGCGCCGGAAGAGCGGAATACGCTTATGGCTACCATCATGCCGACCAAATGCGGAATGATTCCGATCGCCGTGGAGAAGCCGTCCTTGGCTCCGTCCACAAACGATTCGTATACGGGCACTTTGCGCGTATAAGCATAAAGAGGAATAAATGCGATAATAATGGGTATTGACCAGGCGGAAACGATATTAATCCAAGACAGCAAGACTCATCACCCCTTCACGTCCGGGTTCAGGCCTGTACCGATTCCGGGCGGCTTCTGGCGGCGCATCGTTCGTCTGCGATACCAACGGTCGGCGATAATAGCTGCGGCCGTCGCAATCGCAGTGGCCAATAGCGTGGTTCCGACGATTTCCGAAGGATTGGCAGATTCATAATTAAGCCGGATCGCGATTAGCGTTGTCGGTATCAGCGTAATGCTGGCCGTGTTTAACGCCAGGAGCGTGCACATCGCGGCAGACGCCGTTTCCTTATCCGGATTCAATTTCTGAAGCTCCTGCATCGCTTTGATTCCCATCGGAGTCGCCGCATTGCCCAGACCGAACAAATTCGCGCTCATATTGGACAATATGTATCCCATTGCGGGATGGTTTTTCGGTACATCCGGGAACAGGAAGCGGACAACCGGCCCCAGCAGCCTGGCCACTTTTTTCAGGAGACCCGCGTCCTCTGCGAGCCGCATCATGCCAAGCCAGAATACCAGTATGCTGATAAGACCGAAGGAGACGGTAACGCCCGTTTGGGCTCCGTCGAATGCGGCTTTCGTGACGCTGTCGATGTTCCCGTTGACGGCCGCAAAACCAAAGCCGATCACAAGCATCCCCATCCAAATCAAATTGATCATCTCTTCGCCCCCGTTTTGCTGCCCCGCTGTTAAGAGAATACACGATTCTTTAGCGAAGGCTAGTTATGTGCGCCCCTGAACAGATGCCGAAGCACTTCTCCTGCAGACTGCCAAAGCGACAAGGAACCGACAGGTCCCAGAGCGCTCCTGGACTTTTGCAAGGCCTCAGGGACTTCAGGAAGTTTGCTTCCTTCCGCGTAGACCGGAACCTTGCCGATGCTGACATTATCGAGCAGCAGCTCAATATGCCCCCGCAGCCCAAAAGACAAGTCGGGCGTGCTTGTTTTATGCAGGACCAGTCTCTTCACCAGGCGCGCTTCCTCATCATGCGCGAACGCATAAGTGAAGGAACTGCCCGTGACGAGCGGATAGCCCTGGATTTTCTGTCCCTTTTCCGTGACCTTTTTCAGTGGAAAATGAGCAAAGCCGTAATCCAGCATGTTGGAATGGTCGTTCCAATCGTTGCCGTCATTCAGCGTTACTGCTGCGATTTGCTGACCGTTACGAGTAGCGGAGCTCACCAGGCAGCGGAATGCTTTTTTGGTGTAACCCGTTTTGACGCCGTCCGCCCCTTCGTAGAAGCGCAGCATTTTGTTTTTGTTGTCCCATTTGTAGTCCCATGCTTCATTCGGGTTGGGCGCTTTCTTGGTAGGGGTTTTGACGATCTCGCTAAAGACCGGATTCTTGAGGGCATATGCCGTCAGTTTGGCTACGTCATGCGCTGACGAGTAATGCTCGTCGTGATCCAGTCCATGCGGATTCATAAAATGCGAATTCGTCATGCCGAGCGAGGCGGCCTTCTCGTTCATCAATAACACAAAGCCTTCTTCCGTACCGCCGACATGCTCCGCAATGGCCGTGGCAGCATCGTTGCCGGAGCGCAGCATCAAGCCGTACAGCAGATTCTCAAGGGTCATCTCCTCTCCAAGCCTCAGGAAGATCGAGGAGCCCTCTTTGGCAAAAGCATTCTTGGAGACTTTGACGCGATCATCCAGCTTACCGTGTTCAATGGCCACGATGGCGGTCATTATCTTGGTCAAGCTGGCGATTCTTAAACGCTCGTCCCCGTTCTTGCTGTACAGCATTCTCCCGGACGTCACGTCAATCAGCGCAGCTGCCTGTGCATGATTGGACGGGCCTTGCTCGTGATCTGCGTGTACAGGGACAGCCGTAACCAGCAAGCAGCATATGGCGATCAACATGGATAACATAGACTTGCGGTTCGTCCATTTCATTTTCATCATTTTATCCTCCGGTGTTCAGAAATCTTGTACAAGTATATGTCGTCCTCGCTGAAGGTATGTCCATTTCATTGCAGCAAAAATCCCTTCCGTTATGAACGAAAGGGATCTGCCCGCTTCAATCAGTATGCCGGGGGAGGCGTCGTGCTGCCTGCGGCATTGCTTCCCGATTGAAACATCGACTGGATTTGATCAAGTAAATACGGGGTCGCATCGATAATCCGTTCAAACAGATGTGTCTGGTTGTCCAGCGGAACGATGTGCACGCCTTCTTTACCCACGACCAGGAAAGCTATGGGCCGGATGGACACGCCGCCGCCGCTGCCGCCGCCAAAAGGAAGGGCATTATGGTCGGTATGCGTCCCGTTAGCGGTATTATGGTGTGTGCCGCCTGCTTCAACGTTGTAGTCGCTCCCGCCCGCTGCGAAACCAAACGCCACCTTACTGATTGGCAAAATGACGCTGCCGTCAGGTGTATTCACGGGGTCGCCTACGATCGTATTCACGTCCACCATTCCCTTGATGTTCTCCATAGCCGTTTGCATCAAGCCTTGAATAGGGTGTTCTGCCATGATCTAACTCCTCCTTTCACCTTTAACACGCGAACTATAAGTACCAGTCCAGCATACATAGCTTTTCCGCAGGAGATTTTCGCTATGCAGCAAAGCTCTGTGGAAATTTGCGGCGGACCGTTAAAGACCGGTACCACCTGGATTTCCGGCAGCTCATCCATAATCAGCCGGTACGACATCCAACCCATAATGGTATGCTTAACAGCATGAAGCAATCCGGTTGCAACCGCGGTATCGGCCGCATGCTCCAAGGCAATCCGGGTTGACCAGCGCACATCCATGAGATGAACGGCCGCCATCGTTTGCCTTGCCCACTTTTTAAATCCCTTCGTAGTCAGCAAAACCCGCACATAGTCCCTGTATCGTATGGTTCGTCTTGAAGTTTCTTTGTCTTCTTTGGAACCGAGCGCAGTCCCCTCGTCCACGGGAACGGTCTCTTTTTTATACTCAATGCCCCCGTTGGCCAAATGAAAGGGAACTTCGTATTTGCGCGTGATCCATCCAAAGAGCATTTTCATTTCCGCCAATACTTTATATTCATTTTTTCTTAAAACCACATCCAGCTTTATCGTGACCTTCGAGCTTAGCACAACGATCAGCAATACGATAAGGAGAACGACCAGACCGACCGCAAGAAAGATCCATATCCTCACGAAGTAACCCCCAAAACGAACTTAGTAAAATGTAATCCGCTTGGCTTAGTATGGCAAAAGGGTCTCCAAATGATGCGAAACTGCTCCGATCCTCTGCTTTCATATGCCGGAACGACAAAAAAAGGTCCCGGACGCGGATTATCCACGCTCAGGACCCATTTCTCAAATGAAGCATTATACAATATATTGTGGCTAGCTTTCCTCCACATCATCAAACGTAAGCTGTTGTCCGTCAAGCTTGTCGAACAGCAGCTGGGTTTCCTCTTCCAGATGATCGTTATCCTCGAATTGCGACGGCTCCGGCAAATCCTTGATGTTCGCAAGCCCGAAATAATCCAGAAACGATTTGGTCGTTCCATACAGAATCGGTCTGCCAATCGCCTCCGCGCGTCCGACTTCTTCAATCAACCCTTTGCTTACCAGCGTATGGATGGCTCTTTCGGACTTGACGCCGCGAATGTCTTCAATCTCCACGCGCGTAATCGGCTGCCGATAGGCCACGATGGAAAGCGTCTCGAGCGCGGCTTGCGACAATGAGGAGCGGGAAGGCGAATACGCCAGACGTTCGAAATACGGGGCGTGCTCGGCCAGCGTCGCAATTTTGTAGCTACCCGCAATCTGCACGATCTGAATTCCCCGTTCATATCGCTCCCATTCTTCCTTCATATCCTCCAGCGCTTCGCCAACGAGGCCATCCGATTGCTCGGTGATTTCAGCAATTTGCTTTACCGACAAGCCCTCTTCTCCCGCCAAGAACAGAAGCCCCTCAATAATCGATTTCAGCTTCGGATAATCCATCAATGCGTTCTTCCCCTCTCCACTCCATGACGATATCTTCAAACAATTTCTCTTGGTAGCACAGGATTTGCTTCATCTTCATCAGCTCCAAGATAGCCAGAAAGGTCACCACGATTTCATGGCGCTCCATTTCCTCGTGCAGCAGCTTGGAGAACAGAATCCGGCCTCCCGGCCCGACCTGCTCCAGAGCGTCCATCACCTGCCGGATCCGGTCCTTAACCGATATTTCATCCCGCTGGATGCGGGCATACGAAGTCCGTTTGACGGCTTTTCTTAACGCTTTTTGAAAAGCTGCGATCAAATCCGAGATATGTAATCCCTGCACCGGGTTCTCTTCCACTTCCGGCATGTAAGGAGTCAGGTCCTCCGCTTCCTTGGAGTAAATCATGCTGCGTTCCCATTCCTTCTCATGCAGATGTCGGGCGATTCCTTTGTACTTGCGGTATTCGATCAGCTTCGCGATGAGTTCCGCTCTCGGATCCATGTCATCCTCTTCAAAAAAATCGAACTCGTCCATTTCGATAACCGGAGGCTTCGGAAGCAATAGCTTGCTCTTTATAGACAGCAGCGTTGCAGCCATCACCAGAAATTCGCTCGTAATTTCCAGCTCCAGCTCCTGCATGTTGTGCAAATAGGCCATGTATTGTTCGGTAATCTCGCTGACGGGAATATCCTGGATGTCGATTTCCGCTTTATCAATCAAGTGCAGCAGCAGATCGAGCGGTCCTTCAAACGTTTCCAGCTTGTATAATACGGTCACGGTGAATCCTCCCGCCAAAAATAAAATGCAGTGCCCTATAAAAAGAGCACTACATTAAATAAGCACTATTTTAGGCTTTTCGTCAAGTTCGCCATTTCAATGGCCGCCATGGCGGAATCCCAGCCTTTATTGCCTGCCTTCGTTCCCGCGCGTTCGACGGCTTGTTCGATATTCTCCGTCGTGACGACGCCGAAAATCGTTGGTACGCCAGTCTTCAGGTTAATGGCGGACACGCCCTTGGCCACTTCGTTGCACACATAATCATAGTGCGTGGTGGAGCCGCGAATGACGGTTCCCAAGGTGATGATCGCATCGTATTTGCCGCTTTCTGCCATCTTTTGGGCGATGAGCGGAATCTCAAACGCCCCCGGGACCCAAGCGACGTCGATTTCGTTGTCCTGTGCGCCGTGACGCTTCAAGGCGTCCAGTGCGCCGCCAAGCAGCTTGCTGGTGATGAATTCGTTGAAACGACCTACTACGATGCCGTATTTCAAACCTTCGGATACTAAATGACCTTCAAATATTGTTGCCATGTTGGATGACTTCCTTTCGGGTTGGAGTTTATATAAGGTCAAACATGGATTTGGGATGACATCGATGTTATTGCCCGCTGCGCTGACGGCTGCTGCTTCCGATCGCTGTTAACTCCCGATTTCATGAACTATTTATTCAAGGTGGAAATCAGGAGTTAAAGGCGACCGCTGGCGCTTCTCCAGCAGCATTCCGCCCTCTTCGCTGGGTCATTCCATGATGCAAACCTCCTCCATGATTGACCTTTTATTGGTTGGTGATTAGTTAGCGCTCTCGTTCTGCTCGATATCATTGAACTTCAGCATATGACCGAGCTTCGCTTGCTTGGTGTGCAGGTAGCCCGTATTATCCTCGTTCTCCGGCATTTGAATCGGGACCCGTTCCACGACCTCCAGGCCGTAACCTTCGAGACCCTTTATTTTACGCGGATTGTTTGTCAGCAGGCGGATCTTCCTTACGCCCAAATCCTTCAGGATCTGGGCTCCGATGCCGTAATCGCGCAGATCCGCCGCAAAGCCTAGCTTCAGGTTCGCATCGACGGTATCGAGCCCTTCTTCCTGCAGCTTATAGGCTTTCAGCTTGTTGATCAAGCCGATGCCCCGCCCCTCCTGGCGCATATAGAGAAGCACGCCTCTGCCTGCTTCATCGATCTGGCGGAGGGCCGCCTCGAATTGCGGACCGCAGTCGCAGCGATGGGAGTGGAACACATCCCCTGTCAGGCACTCGGAATGCACGCGGACGAGAACCGGCTCGCTCGGGTCGATCTCCCCTTTTACCAATGCGACATGCTCTTTGTTGTCCACGTCATTGGTATAGGCTACGGCCTGAAACACGCCGTAGTCGGTGGGCATCCGCACGGCCACCTCGCGCTGTACGAGCTTTTCTTTTTCGTTGCGGTAATGGATCAGATCCTTGATGCTGATCAGCTTCAGATCATGCTTTTTCGCGATCTCCACCAGGTCTGGAAGCCTTGCCATCGTGCCGTCTTCCTTGATCACCTCGCAGATGACGCCTGCCGGATAGGAGCCGCTCAGGCGGGCCAGATCGACAGCAGCCTCCGTATGTCCTGCCCGGCGAAGAACGCCGCCGTCTTTGGCAATCAGCGGAAACATATGGCCCGGTCTTCGAAAATCCACGGCCGATGCATTTGGATCCAAGATGCCGCTGACGGTTATGGAACGTTCATAGGCGGATATGCCCGTCGTGGTGTCCTTATGGTCAATGGAGACCGTAAAGGCCGTTCCATGATAGTCCGTGTTTTGCGTCACCATCGGTTTGAGATCGAGTTCCTGAGCCCTAGTCTGCGTCATTGGCAAACAGACCAGCCCGCGGCCTTCGGTGATCATGAAATTGATGACCTCGGGGGTAGCTTTATCCGCTAATGCGATAAAATCGCCTTCATTCTCGCGGTCCTCGTCGTCAACAACGATGACGACCTTGCCTTCCTTCAAATCTGATAACGCCTCTTCGATCGTATGAAATGAAAAGCGCTCATCCATCCCTACTCCTCCTTTTTCTCATGGAGATATCTCTATATGCAAGCAACCGACTCAAGCAAAGCCATGCTCGGCGAGGTAATCCCTGCTGATCCCCGATTTCGTGCCGCTTCTGCTTCCTGCGCCTTCCGAACCGTAATGCAGCAGGTGATCTACATATTTCCCTAAAATGTCGCATTCGATATTAATCGTGTCGCCCGCTTTTTTATAAGCGAGCACCGTCTCCGCCAGCGTATGGGGAATGATGGACACCGTAAAGGAGGAATCCGTCGTTTTGACAACGGTCAAGCTGATTCCATCCAGCGTGACCGAGCCTTTCGGAATGATATATTTGAATACGTCCCCATTCGCGGGCGAAATCTCGTATACCACTGCATTCTGATCGGACTTTACGCTCCGAATGACGCCGATGCCATCCACGTGTCCCTGAACGATATGGCCTCCGAATCTCCCTCCGGCTGCCATCGCCCGTTCCAAATTAACCTTCCCGCCCGGCTGCAGCTCCTTGAGATTCGTGTTTCTATAGGTTTCCGGCATAACGTCAACCGTAAATACGCCCTTGTCGATCGCTGTAGCCGTCAAGCAGACGCCATTTACGGATACGCTGTCGCCCAGCTTCAGATCGTCCATAATCCGGTTAGCGGAAATGCTCAGCAGCATGGCCTCCCCTTGGCGCCCGATACGCCGCATCTCGCCGATCTCCTCGACCAATCCAGTAAACACAGGCTTCCCTCCTTTCTCGCTTATTTCCAGACCGGAATGCCGGTGACGTAGATATTGTCGCCCAGTCTTTCGGTCTCAAGTCCTGTCAGCGAAATCGCTTGGTTCATCTGTTCATAACCGCTGAACATGTAATTTCCCGGCGCATCATACCCGCCGATGATTTTGGGGGCGATAAACTGGATGAGCCGGTCCACCAGCTTCTGCTCCAGCATCGAGCCATTAAGCGTACCGCCGCCTTCCAGCAATATCGAGGCGACCCCCTTTTGTCCCAGTTGCAGCAGCGCTCCCTTTAGATCCACCCGCGGTCCAGGTCCGCAGGGGATGACCTGAGCACCAAGCTCTTCCAACTCGGACCGCTTCGTAACATCCGCCTGCTCCGTCGTCAAGATCCAGGTGGGCGCCAATCCGTCTGACACGACATGGCTGTCGAGCGGTATCCTCAGGCTCGAATCCACGATGATCCTGACCGGGTGGAGCCCCTCAACGCCAAGCCGAGTCGTCAGGCTCGGGTTATCCGCGATAACCGTAGACACGCCGACCATGATGCCTTGATGGCGATGGCGCAGCGTATGCACAAGCTCCCGGGATTTTTCATTGGAGATCCACTTGCTGTCCCCGGTTTTCGATGCGATCTTGCCGTCCAGCGTGCTCGCCGTCTTTAACGTCACGAAGGGCCGGCCCGTCGTAATGAATTTAATAAAGGCTTCGTTCAGGCGAAGAGCGCGATCTTTAAGGATACCCGTTTCAACCTCGATTCCCGCTGCGCGCAGCATCTGAATCCCTCTGCCCGCCACGAGGGGATTCGGGTCCTCGCAGGCCACAACCACCCGCCGAACGCCCTCGGCGATAAGCCTCTCGCTGCAAGGCGGCGTAGCGCCGTAGTGACTGCAGGGCTCCAATGTCACGTACACGGTACTGCCTGCCGCTTTCGGCCCGGCCATATTCAGGGCATGAACCTCGGCATGCGGCGTTCCGCGTTCCAAATGCGTGCCCACCCCAGCGAGAGCGCCGTCCTTAACGACGACGCAGCCGACTACCGGGTTGATCCCGGTTTGGCCCTGCGCACGTTCAGCCAGATCCAGCGCAAGTGACATATAGAATTCATCGTTGACGATATCCATGCTAAACATGCCCCTTTCCCAACGTTCATACAAAAAAGCCCGGCCAAAGATTCCGAAGAATCCTTAACAGGGCTTGATGGAAGTTAATCATTGACACGATAAATAACCGTCATGAATGCAGATTTCGCGTATAACAAGCGACCCAAATCCGTAACAGGCGACACCAAAAAAACGCCGTCACAGCTTTGAATCGCATGTGAAAACCTGCACATAACGCATGTCACGCTGTGCGCAAAGACACAATAACATGTGCTGCTTATGTGTCTCTCACTCCTTCTCCCATCCAGACTATACTGTCGGTCCCGGATTTGCACCAGGTCCACCGCATACGATGTGTAACGTCACATTCATATCCGGGTCACGGACTAAGACGCAGCACTCTGCTTCGATAAGCTCAATAACTGCGTTCATCACCGCCGGTAGGGAATTTCACCCTGCCCCGAAGGATTAAACCTATGAAATTGTTTGATCTTATGAAGAATCTTATCACCCCCTTTTGAAAATTGCAAGAAAAATCAACTAACTTTTTTAAAGCACATAACTTTAATGCTGTCATTAGCATGGACTTTTGAAGGAGAATGCTTCCCGAAGGGAGAACAGTTAAGTAGGGTAGCAAGGAGATAAGTAGCAGTTGAAAAGGAGCGAGCCACGATGAAAACTTCGCTGGACATTATCGTCCGTCCCACGGAGATCGACGTCAACGGACATGTAAACAATGCAAAATACCTCGAATACCTGGAGTGGGGTCGGGAGGAATGGTACGAAGCGGGAGATCTGCGGTATGATGTGCTGAAACGGCTCGGGGTCCAGACCGTCACCGTCAATATTAATATCAATTACCGCAAGGAGTGCGGCCAAGGCGAACGGCTGACCGTCGTGACGGAACCCGAATCCATGGGCCGCACGAGTTACGTCATGGCCCAGCGGATATACAACGAACAGCATGAGCTTTGCGCGGATGCCATCGTTACCAGCGTGGCGATGGATGTAACCTCACGTAAAAGCCGGCCCGTCCCCGAAGAACTCCGCCGATTGTTCCCAGCCCCTGCGTAATCCGCCCTTTGCCGCGGCCATAAAAAACAGGCTCACCTCTGAGGGTGAGCCTGTTTTTGCATGAAGCTGAATGTATTATGCTTCGTACACTTCTACTTTTTCCATTTTGTCGCGGCCTTTGAATGCATCCACATACTCCATGCCTTCAACGACTTTGCCAAATACGGTATGTTGTCCGTCCAAATGAGGCTGCGGCTCGTAGCACACGTAGAACTGACTTCCGCCGGTGTTCCGGCCGGCATGCGCCATGGCCAAGCTTCCGCGCTCGTGCTTGTTAGGATTGATCTCGCAATTAATGGTATAACCCGGTCCGCCGGTCCCCGTTCCCTGCGGACATCCGCCTTGAGCGACGAATCCAGGAATTACGCGGTGAAATACCAGACCGTTATAGAAGCCGGAGTTGGCCAATTTCTCAAAATTAGCTACCGTGTTCGGTGCATCGTTCTCGAACAGGTCGAGCACAACCTCTTTGCCGTTTTCCAAGGTGATCTTCGCTTTTTTTGCCATATGTGTGTATCTCCTTCCGTTATCTCAAACGCTTTTATCGATTTTTTTACAATGCAAGTTATAGTTTACTATGAATTGAGCTTCGAAGCAAAACGAACTTGTCCCCGTCCTCGCGATGATATCCAACGGAAGGCAGGACGAAGAGCCCTGACCGCAGCCGAAGGCTATGGCGGGCTCTTCCTATCCAGAGACATTGGCGTCTTATCAACTCGTAACGGTTTCTTTTGTTACACCCGCCGGCACGACATCGTTGCTGATGATATCGGCAAGCGATTCGCGGCGAACGACCAGGTTGCTTTGCCCATCCTTCACGAATACGACCGCAGGCTTGCGGATCCGGTTGTAGTTGCTGGCCATGGAATAGTTGTATGCGCCCGTGCAGGACACCGCCAGCAGATCGCCCGTTTCAACCTTCGGAAGCTCCAGGTCCCAAATCAGCATGTCTCCGCTCTCGCAGCACTTGCCGGCAATGGATACCGTTTCTTCCGGCTCTTCTTTAGCCCGGTTTGCAAGCAGCGCTTCGTATTTCGACTCGTAGAGCGCCGGACGCGGATTGTCCGTCATGCCGCCGTCGACGGCAACATATTTGCGCACTCCGGGAATATCCTTGCTGGTTCCCACCGTGTAGAGCGTGGTACCTGCGTCACCGACGATGCTCCGACCCGGTTCCACCCAAATTTCAGGAAGCTCGGAACCAAGGCCCGCAAAATGGTTCTTTACCGCATCCGTAATCGCTTTTACATATTGGGATACTTGAAGCGGCGTATCTCCATCCACGTAGCGGATACCGAATCCGCCGCCCAGGTTCACGACCTTGAACACGACGCCCAGGTCTTCTTTTACGGAAGCTGCAAATTCAGCTACGCGCTGAACAGCCATCTGGAAGCCTTCCACCTCAAAAATCTGGGAACCGATGTGGGAATGAATGCCCATGAGATGAATATTCGCCTGTGCTTCCGCAAGCTGCACCGCTTCGTACGCAGAGCCGTTGCCGATATCAAAGCCGAACTTGGAATCGGTTTGTCCTGTCGAGATATATTCATGCGTATGCGCCTCGACGCCCGGTGTCACGCGAAGCAAAATGTTGACCTTGCGGTTCTTCTCGGCAGCGATGGCCTGCAGCATATGCAGTTCGATCACGTTATCGACAACGAAACAGCCGATTTCGGCATCCAGCGCCATCTCGATCTCTTCCGGCGTCTTATTATTTCCGTGGAAATGAATCCGATCCGCCGGGAATCCGGCCTGAAGCGCCGTGTACAGCTCTCCGTCGGAAACAACGTCGAGCGACATGCCTTCCTCGTCGGCCAATCGGCACATGGCCATAACGCAGAACGCCTTGCTTGCATACGCGACTTGGAACTTCAAACCGGAAGCCTTAAAGGCCTCGATGTATTCCCGGCAGCGGTTGCGAACCGACTGCTCGTCTACGATATATAGTGGTGTTCCATATTGAGCTTTCAAATCGGATGTGTCACACCCGCCGATTTCCAAATGCCCCTGATCGTTAATCTTGCTTGTACCGTGTAAAAACATGCTTACAATTCCTCCGATCCATTGTTTCAAAAATAGGGTAATCGAATAATTGTTCACAGTATAGCAGACAACGGAAGGTAATCAAAATGGATTTTTCAACACAACATTTGTGTTATTGTTAGTGCTCGCCCCTCGGATTCATTTCCGGGCCCATTTTCGTGTTGTCACGCGTTTTGTTGAGAGCCGGGCGTCTTCTTGACAGAAGCAGCGGTTTGCGGAATAAAATTTCGCCCATCGCTTTTGCACTAAATGGTATAAACGGCCATAAATAAGACGAGTTATAGGAACGGTGGGTCGTCAGAAGCAGAATTAGAAGCGTCGTCCCGATGACAAAACCCTTCACCCCGAACAAGGCTGTGACAAGCAGCAGGACCAGCCTGACCATCCGGTTCGCCAGCCCCAGCTCATAGCTTGGAGTCGCAAACATCCCTATGGAGGCAACCGCCATATACAAGACAACCTCGTTGACAAACAATCCGGTTTTAACGGCAATATCGCCGATCAAAATCGCAGCGATCAAGCCCATTGCCGATGCGAGCGGCGTCGGTGTATGAACCGCGGCCAAACGGAGCAAATCCACGCCGAATTCCACGATCAGAAACTGCAGAATAATGGGGATTTTCGCATTCTCCTGCGGACCGATGATATCGAGTCCCGGCGGCTTCAATTCAGGATGTACAACCAGCAGCATCCACAAAGGGAGCAGGAACATGGAAGCAAAAATGCCTATAAATCGTATCCAGCGAAGATAGGTCCCCATAAACGGGGTCTGGCGATTCTCTTCCGCATGCTGACAGAGATCCAGGAAGGTGGTCGGCATGATCATCACACTCGGCGAAGTATCCACCATAATGACGATCCGACCTTCCAGCAGATGGGAAGAGACCACGTCCGGACGCTCCGAATAACGGACCAGCGGATAGGGGTGCCAGCCCTTGTTTACAATCGCTTCCTCCAGCTGCTTGTCGCCAAGAGGGAGCCCCTCCAAATCGATTTCCTGGATTTTCTTCCGGATGGCTTCTACCTGGGTACGGTCGGCTACGTCATCGATGAAGACCAAACTGACGTCCGTTCTCGTACGCCTTCCCACCTTGATGATCTCCACATGCAGTCCCGGATCACGAACCCGTCTCCGCACGAGGTTAACGTTCGTCACCAGCGTCTCCGTAAACCCGTCCCTGGCGCCTCGAACAACGCGTTCGACAGCCGGCTCTTCGAGTCCCCGTACGGGATATTTCCGGGTGTCCAGGATGATGGCGGAATGCGCATCCTCGATGAACAGCGCGCATAGGCCTGACAGAACCTCGTCAATCACCTTGCTGAGCCTGGTGTCCCGCTCCACCTGTACATGGGGAATATAGCGGTTCATGATTTCGGAAAGCGCGTGGTTGTTAACGTCGTCTGGCGTCAGGTACGTCAATCTTGTCAAAATTTCCGTCACCACGACATCGTTGGTGAACCCGTTTAGAAAGAGAAGCCCCGCATTTCTGCCGGCAAAGTTCATCTCGCGGAATACCACGTCAAACGAAACACCAAGGCCGATCACTTCCTTAAGCGTTTCTTTCAGTACGCTCAGCTTCGCGGGAACATCGTCCGTTTGCTGCCAATAAATAACGGATTCCTTGGTGCTGTCGGAGGTTTCCGCCTCCCTCTTCTCCTTCAGCGCTTCTTCCTCCAGCGCTTTGATCTCCGATGGAGGAATGATCGGAATCCCGGCCTCCAGTTCGCCGCCATGCGTTGTTTTCTCGTCCATAACCTACCTCCTAGCCATAACTGTCACTTGCTGTAAACAAACCAGTCGAACAGGGAACCCGCTACCTTGCCTGCCACCATGGCCATCAGAAGACCAAACAGATACCCCTTCAGCCGGAGCCGCTTGGCCAGAATCGGCAAGACATTCAATACTTCCGTCAGTGCGGCTGCCAGCATGCCGATAAATATTCCGCACATCAGTCCGATTATGGTACTCACGACCGGTCCCAAAGGAACGGACCATCTCCAGAAATCGGCCACCGTGCCAATGAAGGATCCCGTTATCAATGCTCCTTCGTACCAATGCACCCGGCTGTAAGTCGCCGTCAACTGGGACAATCTCGGTATGATGTCCAGCACAATGATGAGCGCAATCACGCCGCCGCCGACGGCGATGCCTCCGGCAACGCCGAGAACACAGGTAAATACCCCTTGCAGAATGGACAACATCATGGTTTTTCCCCCGTCGTATCGGCACTGGCGTTCATTTTCCGGTATTCCTCGGCAACCACGAACTGATCCAGATTTTCCTGATAGAGGTACATTTCCACCTCCAGCGGGGTCGGTTCTTCATTCCATTTTTTCTTGAACAAATGATTGAAGAACACCGTCATGCCGAATCCGAGCCCCAGAGAGTAAGCGATCTGGAACAGATAGGGATGCTCATCTCGTTTTCCCGTCACCATTTCGACAATCCGGATCTGGACCTCAAGCATGTTGACGTCTGCATGAAAGTTCATGATGGTGAGCGCAGAACCGAAAAACAAGAGCAGCCAAATAAGCGGGAACCACAGTCGGGATCGTTTGCTGTCCGGACCGACAAGCTCCACCAGGGTATGATGGTTACCCATCGGTTCAATATGGGCGCCCGGAATCAGCCCTTGTATCTTCGGAATGATTTGAATCAGATCCATGACAAGACGGTTGCCGTCGATATCCTTCGGCTGAGTCAACGGCAGGGCTCTGAGCCGTTTCTCCCATTCGGGCTCACAGACTATGAAGGCGACATCACCTAGTTTGACGGTCTGGTCTCTCGGCAGCCGTATTCGGCTCCGCAGCTGCAGAAACACCGTCGGAGTGGGATTAACCTTCATCCGAAACACTCCTTTACTGCTAAATTACCGTTAGTATGGGAAATTGCCATCGTTTCTACTCGGATTTACCATACTTTCTTTAATCGCCGGACCGTCCAGGGCCGTTATACACAAAAACAAGCTAATCAACCATCGACATCTCACTTAGAAGACAGGCCCCCTATAGGGAAAGTTGGTCAAGTGAGATAAAGGGGGAAGACGCTGAATTGGCTAAGGTCTTATTTCCGCAAGAAAGCGCCGTCCCAGAAGGACGGCGCTTTCTTTGTGCAGGCTTTAGGATACGGTATAGATCCCGCTACTGCGCGATCTCGTTTCGAATGCTCTGCAATATTTTTTTCTCGAGCCGCGATACCTGCACCTGGGATATACCCAGCCGGGTGGCAACTTCCGACTGCGTCTGATCCCGGTAGTACCTTAGATATACAATGAGCCGCTCCCGTTCGGTCAAGCCCCCTATCGCTTCGTTCAAGGCCAGCTTGTCAAACCATCGTTCCTGCGAATCATCGGCAATCTGATCCATTAGCGTGATGGGATCCCCGTCATTTTCAAATACGGTCTCATGAATCGAGGTTGGCGGTTTGTTCGCCTCCTGGGCAAACACCACTTCCTCGGGCGTTACCCCCAGCTCTTCGGCAACCTCTTTCACCGTGGGAAGACGATCGAGCTGCTTGGACAGCTCGTCCCGCTTCTTCCTGACTTTGTTGGCCATCTCCTTAAGCGAACGGCTGACCTTCAGAGTCCCGTCGTCCCTTAAGAAACGCTGAATTTCACCGATAATCATCGGTACGGCATAGGTAGAGAACTTTACGTCATAACTGAGATCGAACTTGTCCACGGATTTGAGGAGACCGATACAGCCGATCTGAAACAGATCATCCGGCTCATACCCCCGGTTCATAAACCGTTGAACGACAGACCAGACAAGACGAATATTACAGTTGACGAGCGTGTCCCGGGCGACATTATCCCCGCTTTGGCTAAGTGCAATGAGTCGTTTGACCTCCGCGTCGTCCAAATAAGTCTGCGAAGTTTTCTTCACATCGGCATCCATTTGTCCAACCCCTAATTATATAAAGCTTTCTTAGATTCGATCCTCTTTTTCATTTTGATCGACGTACCGCTGCCTGGTTCGCTGACCACTTCGAATTCGTCCATGAAATTTTCCATGATGGTGAATCCCATGCCGGATCTTTCCAGCTCCGGCTTCGAGGTATACAGCGGCTGCTTCGCCATCTCCAGATCTTCGATCCCGTGGCCGGAATCTTCGATGCGCAGCGTGATCATATCCCCGTCTATCGAGGCTTCAATCTTGACGACCCCTTCCGGGTCGCTGTCGTAACCATGGATGATGCTGTTCGTGACGGCCTCGGAAACCACCGTTTTCAGATCGTTCAGCTCATCCATGTTGGGATCCATCTGGGAGATGAATGCAGCCACGGCGACACGGGCAAAGGATTCGTTTTCCGACTTAGCGGCAAACTGCAGCGACATAAAATTATGCTGTGCTCTTCCTTCACTCATGACACTACCTCCAGACCCGAGAGTGCCGTGCCCTCGTTCTCGTATATCGGCATGATTTTGAACAGCCCCGACATGTCAAGCAAGCGGTAAACCTGCGGCTTGACATCGCACACCGCCATCTTTCCGCCCTTTTGCTTGATGAATTTATAGCGTCCCAGAATGACTCCCAGCCCTGAGCTGTCCATAAAATCCAAGTCTTTTAAACTCAGCACCAAGTGCTCTGTTTGACGTCTCTGAATGGCTTCATCCAGCTGCATCCGGACATGATCGGCCGTATGATGATCCAGCTCGCCGGACAGACGGACGATCAGAACATGCCTGTGATGCTCCATATCAACATGCAGATTCATGTTTGTTCACTCTCCTCCCTGACATGAACAAGGATTTCTACATTCGAAAAAGACATTCCTGCATCACGACAAAACTAGAAGAAAACTCCCATTAATCTACATGAAACAACTTGCCGGTTGTCCGTTTGAACAGCTTCCAGAATCCGGCCTTTTCCACCTCGACAGGCGACGTCAGCTCGAACTCCTTCACGAGCTGTTCCCCCTGATAGACAGACAGCTTGCCGATGACTTGTCCTGCGGCTACCGGTGCCTTCACGTTCGGATCCAACTGAATCTCATGACGGATGTCCGGATTCTTTACGCCTTTCTTGACAAGCACGCTGTAGTCTTTTTCCGCTTGAATCGAGATCTCGGGCACGTTGCCCTTTTGCACCTTAACGATGCCGAGCACTTCGCCAGGCTTATAGATGGAGTGCATCGTGTATTGGGAAAAGGCATAATCAAACATGCGCGACACTTCATTGTTCCGCGTCTTGGTGTCCGGAGCCCCCATGACAACCGCTACAGCGCGCAGCCCGTCCCGTTTGGCCGTTGCCGATAAACAGAACTTGGCTTCGGACGTATACCCGGTTTTCAATCCGTCCGCGCCCGTGTAGAACCGCACCAGCTTGTTCGTATTGACCAGCCAGAAGGGTTTCTCCGAATCTTTGCGCAAGTAATCCTGATAGGCGCCGGTATATTTGGTGATCTGGTCGTATTTCAGCAATTCCCTGCTCATGACCGCTATGTCATGGGCTGATGTATAATGATTCTCTGCAGGAAGTCCGTTGCAGTTCACGAAATGCGTATCTTTCATTCCGAGCTCCGCCGCTTTCTCGTTCATCATTTTCACGAAGCCTTCTTCCGAGCCGGCAATCTTCTCAGCCATCGCAACGGAAGCATCATTGCCCGATGCCATGGCAATGCCTTTGAGCATCTCGTCCACGGTCATTTCCTCGCCGGGCTCAAGAAAAATCTGGGATCCGCCCATGGATGCCGCATATTCGCTGGTGCGCACCTTATCGGTCCACTTCAATTGTCCTTCATCGATGGCTTCCATCGTAAGCAGCATCGTCATTACCTTGGTGATGCTGGCCGGAGGCAGCTTATCATGGCTGTTTTTCTCGTAAATAATGGTTCCGGTATCCGCATCCAGCAATATAGCGGAACGGGCACTTGGCGCCAGCTCCTCTTGAGATGATCCTCCGCCGGGTTTGCTATTTTCTTCCGCATAACTTGGTACAGCTGCACTGGATAATCCCACGGCTAGAACCAGGAATCCAGCGATTAACGCTTTTTTCACTTCCGTCCCCTCCTGACATTCGTAATGGCATCCCGCTGTACGCGGGTCTGCTATTCATTGTCGTCAGGTTGAAAACAAATTATTCCAGTATTTTACGGAAAATTGTTGCCATTCATCTAAAAGGACATAACAAAGAGGCTGGGCTTCTTGCAGATGTAAATCTGCGAAAAGCCCAGCCTCATGCTAACAACCATTACATCTTGGGAATGATGGCCATAACGAGCGCCAGGAATTTCTCACGGACCTTCTCCGCTGTTTCCATAACTTCGTCATGGGATAGCGGCTGATCCAGTATGCCCGCAGCCATGTTGCTGATGCAGGAGATGCCCAGCACCTCAAGCCCCGCATGCCTTGCTACGATGACCTCGGACACGGTGGACATGCCTACCGCGTCCGCACCGAGCGTGCGCAGCATGACAATCTCGGCCGGCGTTTCATAAGTCGGTCCCAGCAAACCTGCGTAAACGCCTTCTCTCAGCACGATGCCCTGACCCACGGCGACTTCTTTTGCCAATTGGCGAAGTTGACGGCTGTAAGCCTGGGACATGTCCGGAAAGCGTACGCCAAGCGCCGGATCGTTAGGCCCGATTAACGGGTTGGTTCCTGTCATGTTCAGATGATCGGAGATCAGCATGAGGTCGCCCGGCTCGAAGGACGTGTTGATGCCGCCGGCCGCATTGGTAACAAGCAGGCTCTTTACGCCAAGCTCCTTCATGACGCGTACCGGAAAAGCCGTCACTTCCGGGCCGTAGCCTTCGTACATGTGGAAGCGGCCCTTCATCAGGACGACAGGCCGGTCGTGGATCGTGCCCAGCAGCAGTTCGCCTTCATGTCCTTCCACCGTCGATAAGGGAAAATGAGGAATGTCCGTGTAAGCGATCGAAACCGGATTCTCAATCAATTCCGCCAACACGCCGAGCCCCGAACCCAAAATCAGGCCGACCTCGGGCTGGACGCCATTCTGCCCTCGTATGTATGCCGCTGCTTCCTTAATGCTTTGCTGATGGACTGAACTCATATTCATACCTCTCCTATTCTGATGATAAATTGTAGATTCCAGAGCCGGTAAGTCCGCCCTATGATCTCGGATGATAATGATCGTATACTTCCTTCATGCTTTTCTTGGCAGATTGATACATGCCGGTTGTGGACAATGCCGAGTGTCCCAGCATCTCCTGAACCGAACGCAAGTCCGCGCCGTTCCCCAGCAAATGCATGGCAAACGAATGCCGAAGGGTATGCGGCGTGATGTCCTCGTCAATATCGGCAAGCTTGCCATACTTTTTAATAATTTTCCAAAAACCCTGCCGTGTCAAGCGCGTTCCCAGCGAATTCAGGAATAACGCGTCTTCCCCGGCATCCCGCATCAGCTTGTCCCGCATATCTCGCACATAAAATGCAACGCTCTCGGCTGCAATGGGGGTGATCGGCAGAATACGCTCCTTCCCACCGGAAACCGCGCAGCGTAAAAAGCGCATCTCCAAATGGATGTCATGGATGGACAGATTCACCAATTCCGAGACCTTGATGCCCGAAGCGTACAGCAGCTCAAGCATCGCTTTGTCCCTGGCGCCCTGCGGGGTACCGGAATCGGGAGCCGACAGCAGCTTGTCCACCTGCTCCACGGTTAGCGACTTCGGCGGCTTCCGTTCCGGTTTCGGATTATCCAGCAGCTGAGTCGGATCCTGTACAATAACGGCTTGACGCACCAAATACTGAAAAAAGGAACGCAGGGAAGCCGTGCATCGAAGCAGGCTCGATGCCGCCTTCCCCTGCTGCCTCAACCTTCCCACATACAGCCCGAGCAGCGTTCGATTCACCTCCCGCGGATGGGTGACCTCCCTTTCAGCTGCAAATGCTAGGAATCCTTGAAGGTCGGCCCGATACGATGCTATCGTGCTTCGGGACAGTCCCTTCTCGTCCTCCAGGTATTGTACATATTCGTCCAGATATGGTTTCATGATCTTTTGCTCCTATTCCCGCGGCCCTTTGCAAGCACGATCACTCTCCGTACCAGTAATACAACCGGAGACGCTCGGCCGGCGAATAACGGGAGTCCATGGTGCTCTCCGGCTGAAAAGCCTTTACCGCTTGTCCCGAAGGCGCACGGTAAGGATCCACTGGCGTTAGCCAATCGCCTACCCATCCCAGCACGAAGTAAAAAAACATGGTCAACACGGCAAACATCGAAATAAAACGGATCAGTGAGCCTATTTTTCGAATAGATATAATCACTGGCAGCGCCTCTCTTTCACATGGCATCGATCGCTCAATTGAAAGCGGGTATTGCAGGTATCATTTCACGTAAAGCCTATGATACAAGCTGCAGGATTATGACGGCATCCCTCTTATCTCCGATCAGCCATTGGGCCCGGCGGTTATTCTGAAGAATAAAAAAAACGTCTAATCGACGTACTTGGATGATGTAAAAGTATAATTTGTGCTTAAAAGTGAACGATACGATAAGCGTGCATGAACCGCCTAATATAGTTAATTATCTAAAAAGCCCTCCCGGCTTACCGCCGTAGAGGGCTGCCGTGATGATCATCACTGCGGTTTGTTGAAAGATATAAAATTAGGATTTGTCCTGGTCATTCTTGCCCTTCTCTTTGCAACGGTAGCATATGCCATGGAAATCAAGCCGATGGTCATGAACGGTAAAGTTGAATTCTCGCTCTAACCGCTCTTCCAACGGACCGAGCCAATCCTCGCGTATTTCATCCATGCTTCCACATTGAGTACATATCAAATGATGATGGTGATGCTTCGAAGTATCCGTCCGCAAGTCGTAACGGGCGACACCATCGCCAAAATTTATCTTCTCTACAACATGAAGCTCACTGAGCAGCTCTAGGGTACGGTACACGGTTGCCAGACCGATCTCCGGAGCCTTCTCTTTCACGAGCATAAATACATCCTCTGCGCTAAGGTGGTCGTCTTCATTTTCCAACAATACGCTTACCGTGGCTTCCCGTTGGGGCGTTAATTTGTATCCTTGGGATTGTAGCTGCTGCTTAATTTTGTCGATCCGCGCTTCCATCGTTTCCCTCCCCCTTGGAAATCACTGCACGTTATTGTTCACTTCCTTCATTATAGGGGGATTTGACAAACAAAGTCAAACGGTTTTGCTTTATGGAAAAATTCGCGGATTATAGCAACATGGGCGTAACCCAGCGCATCATGGCGGGGGTTACCCAGGTTTCAAAGGAAGCGACCCCGAGCGTTAGCATGACCATGAAAAATGTCAGCATGGCATACGAAGCAAAAGGCTTCATCATGCTGCCTCCGCGATTCATGATAAATCGGTCCCTGATGATGTAGAGCGAGAAGGTGATGGCAGCTACGCTGCACATCATAAGCACCGGTATGATAAGCAAATTTTGCGGCGCAATCGAGACCAAGGCGAACAGCAGACCTTTCCATGAATACTGTCCCACCAGATAACCGACCGTAAACCCGATGAGAACCCCTTTTAGAAAATCCAATATCAATATTCCCGGGAGCCCGATGACGGACAATCCCAGAATCCATATCAAACCGATCCATTTCAGATGCAGGGCTGCGATGCTCCAGTAAGAAGACTGACTCATGGATTCTCCACCGTCCTGCACGTTAACAAAAAAGTGGTTTAAATAGCGGGCCATATCCTGCTGCTGCTCCAATGAAAGCGCATTGACCATCAACGCTCCAAACAGCACGCCCACTAAAAACAAGACGCCTACAAACACATAGAGCATCGTCTGATCCTTAAAGGCTTGGCGGAATGATTGCATAGAATAGAGTCTCCTTTCTGTGTCTCTACTCTACTCTATGACAATCGTCAGCTTTGTATGACCTGCTTGGTTGAAAGAGTTGACCCGATTTACCGGAGCACCTTCCCGTAAGAGCCTCCGCCGCCAGCCGATAAGGGCAGCGTCCCATTCCGGGCCATCACGATGCTTGCCGCGAGTCCCTCGCCGGCAACGGCCGCCAGCTCCGCTTCCGTAGCTTGATGAAGGATATTCATTTCGGTGCCGAAGGCGTCAAGCAGCTTCGACATGGAGGACTTCCCTAGACCCGGGATGAACTCTAGCGGAACCTGGTAGTGATACGAAGGTCGGCTCTCCGGCACCACGGGCTCCGTACGGTCAGCGATGTTCAAAATTCGGTCGAACACCCCTTGAACCAGCTTGGTACTGCCGCAGTAAGGGCATCGCACCAAATCATGAATGTCGCTCCCTTCATCCAGAATGCTGTCGCATCCCACGCAGTAGGTACGATGGTATTTTCCCAGTCTGGGATTCAGCCCATAGTTCGCACTGATTCTCCTCCCGTTGCTAGTCTGAAGCGCCTGCCGAAATTCTGCGAATGAAGGCTTGGCCATGTCGATCCGGTTGTATTCCCTTCCGATCTTCCCGAGGGAATGCGCATCCGAATTAGTCAAAAAGGAATAGGCATCCAGCTCGCTAATCCGTCCTGCCATCGAGGAATCGGCGCTGAGCCCAAGTTCGATGCCCGCGATCCCGTTCAGATCGAACACCTCGCTCATACGGTCAGCCATGCTGCCGTAAAGCCCCTTATGAGGCGTAAAGACATGAGCGGGTATCAGCAGCCCGCCGCGTGCCGTAATCTCTTGCTGCAGCTCCAGCGGACTGGCATAGATGCGCTGGGAACTCAGCTGGACGTTTTTCATATATCCCGCCATCCAGCCGGTGAACTCCCGCATCGTGCCCAGGTCGGGAAAATAAGCCAGCACATGGGCCGCGCCTCGGCCGCTTTCACGTATTTCAATCTCGCTGCCAAGCAGGATTACCGTATCCCGATACGCAATTCCGCCCCCGTCGATCTCCTGCATGACGCCGCTGTCCAAACACTGCAGAATGTCTTCCTGCACCGAAGGAGAATGGCAATCGATGATGCCGATCATCTGAATGCCTTTCCGCTCCGAAGCTTCGACGGCTATATTTTCAAAGGTCAGGTTGTTGCTTGCGCTTATTTTCACAGCTTGTCCGCTGCTTGTGCGACCGATATGAATATGCATGTCGCAGTAATAGGACTGAAGCTTCCCGGCTGAGACGTTCTCATCAGGATGCTGCATATCAGATCTTGCCCGTCAAGCTGTACATATTCCAAGCATAGACGGCGAGAATGGTCTTGGCATCGCTGATTCTCTCCTCTTGGATGAGAGAATACGCCTCTTCCAGCGAGATTTCCATCATCTCTATGAACTCGTCCTCATCGGGGTTCATGTCGCCTCCGACCAGATCCTCCGCCAGGTACAAGTGAATGATCTCATCGGCAAACCCCGGAGATGTATAGAAGGAATGCAGTTTTCGGATCGAGCCGCACGTATAACCGGTTTCCTCCTGCAATTCACGCTTGGCCGCTTCAAGCGGATCTTCCCCCCGCTCCAGCTTGCCGGCTGGGATTTCAACCTCACAGCGCCCAAGAGGCTGACGAAATTGATTGACGGCCAGCATTTTATCGTCTTTTAACGCAAGCACCGCTACGGCGCCGGGATGCCTGACAACCTCACGGGTTGCCGTCTGCCCATCGGGCAGTGTCACCGTATCGACCTGCAGCGATATGATTTTCCCTTCAAAAATAGATTGGGTGGACAAGGTGGTTTCTTCCAGCAATTTATCCGATGCTTCACGGGTCTTACTGCCGATATCGCTCACAAAATGACCTCCTTTGTTTAAAAACGGCATGGCGGACCATGCTAGTGCATAAGGTGTATTATATCAAAATTTCCAAGAAAGAAGGAAGCCGCCCATGAAAAGCTACAAAGGTGACCATTCGATACATTTGGTAGGACAGGCCTGGCAGATCCGGATTATGCTGAAGCAATGGCAGCAGCAATGGGGATCGGAAACGATGATTATGGATATTATTTCTAAGTCTTCTAAAAATATTTATGAAAATAGATCGAAAAATTAGTGCCTTAGACCTGTTTTTCGACTTTTTTCTATTTTTTTCGAATACGGACCATGACCTTTTCGCCTATTAGGGTGTTATATATCATTGGGAGGCTTCGACATGCGACAACTACCTATTATTGAAACCGATCCGATTACAAATCCACCTTCAACTGAATATGAGCGCGGAAAATGGTACAAAAAACGCGGGTATCTTGAAAAGGCTCTGAAAAGCTTCAAGGATGCTGCACAATCCGCAACAACCGATACGACGAGCTCGGGATGGAAGGAAGTCGATTTAAGCTGGCTTGAGTACGGGCTATTAAGCATGCGAATGCGTTCCTACGGCAAGGCCGAGGAGGCTTTCAGAACCGTCGTGCTTCATTCCGGTGCCCACGCCCAAGAGGCGCTGAATCAATGGGCCGCACTCCTGCTTCTGCAAGGAATCCCGGATCAAACCATATGCGAACGGCTTTTGGACGAAACAAGCAGCTTTCCGGCATCCAATATCATGGTTGGCAGGTCTTTATATTATATCGGGGCTTACCCGTTTGCCTCCCGCTGCTTTGCTGAGCAGGGAAGTTTATATTCCGATACCTGTATCATGTACGTGACTTGCCTCATCATGACAGGTCAAACCTCTGAAGCCATGCAGTTCATAGACAGTTACCTTCGGGATTCCACCCGTCAGCCGCGGGAACTGCCGCGTCCGCAAGGATCCGAGATGGCTCAGCTAAGCCGAATCCGGCAGCTCTGCGAGTGGAGCGTCCAACATTCACTGCCTGACCGATTCATCGCCATGTCGGAGGCTTTGGAATTAGCTCGCACCGCCATATCGCTCAGCATGATCTCCATCGCCGAACATCTGCTTGCCGATAGCGGCGAACGTGCTTATTATGCTCTTATCTGTTTTCTTTATGAGGAAGGCTACAAGGGACAGGCAATTTCAAAGTTGCATCAATTGGAAGCGCTGCCTCTCCAGGATCAAGACAGCTACAGCTTCAAGGTATGTTTCATAGCTGCTGAGCATTTGTATGATCTGGGTAATTATGACGAGGCCGCATCCATGCTTGAGCAGCTCAGACTCGCTTCTCCCGGGCATACGGAGGCTCGCTTCGGCGAAGCCGCTTGTTATTTGCAGTCCGCGTTGATCTCCCTTTCCGCCCGTCTTGAGGAGAGCTATTCCTCTGCATCGGCAAGGAAGGAAATCGAGTTATACCTCGACAACATTAATGCCGCATTGCATGTTGTCGAGAGCACGAACTGGCACACCACCTGGACGCCTGCCCAAAAAAGGGTGGAGACCTCCCCGACGATGTCATTCCTGAATTAGCTGAATCAAAAAGCCCGCAGCGGACATCGAGCATCCGCAACGGGCTTTATTTGATCCTCATCATCGACTACGCTTTGGCCGTTTCCTGGATAATTCCAACCACGATCTGCGCCGCCTTTACCAAATCAGAAGCTTGAATGCGCTCCTGCGTGGTATGAATGTCTTGATATCCAATCGCCAGATTGACGGTTGGAATGCCGAGGCCGTTAAAAATATTGGCGTCACTGCCGCCGCCGGACCGGAACGTACGGGTCGGCAAACCCAATCCGCCGATGGCTCGCTGCGCAAGCTGGACGACCTCGTCATGCTCATTGAAACTGAAGGCCGGATAAACGATCTCGCTAATGAACTCGCAATTGGCATTGTATTCACGAACCGTGGTTTCGAGCGCTTCACGCATATCGTTCACTTGCTTATCGACCTTTTCCTGAACGATGCTGCGTGCTTCGGCATCGATCTGAACAAAGTCGCACACGATATTCGTAGCGCCTCCGCCCTGGAATTTGCCGATGTTAGCCGTGGTCTCCTTATCGATGCGTCCGAGCTTCATTTTGGCAATGGCTTTGGACGCGACTTGAATGGCACTGATGCCGTCCTCCGGATTTACGCCGGCATGGGCAGACTTGCCTTTAATGATCATTTTGATCTTCGCCTGGGTCGGGGCGGCAACCGCGATCGAACCTAACTCCCCGTTGGAATCCAGCGCAAAGCCGATATCCGCATCCAAAACATCGGGATTCAACGCCCGCGCTCCGACCAGCCCTGATTCTTCGCCTACCGTAATGACAAACTGGACTTGCCCGTGCGGAATGTTATTTTCCTGAATGACCCGAATGCCTTCCAGCAAAGCGGCGATGCCGGCTTTGTCGTCCGCCCCGAGGATGGTCGTTCCGTCGCTTCGGATCCAACCGTCATCGCCTAGAGTCGGTTTGATGCCTTTCCCGGGTGTTACGGTATCCATATGGCAGGTAAAAAGCAGCTTAGGCGCATGCTGGGCCGCCTCGTCCGCTTTCCAGGTAATAATCAGATTGCCTGCTCCGTGCCCCGTCTTTTCCTTGGCATCGTCTTCTATGATTTCGAAGCCGAGACCTGAAAATTTATGCTGGAGAACTTTCGAGATCTCTTCTTCATGTTTGGTTTCGCTATCCACTTGAACCAGTTCCATAAACTCTTGAATGATACGCTCTTCTGAGATCACTGGACTTCCCTCTCTTTCGCAGATACGATACAATGTCTGTATATCCATATCTAAACTAAATGATGCTGCTGCATGTATGTTCATCATTAAACTTATTCTAAAGGAGTTACACAATGCAACGTAAAAAGTGGTTTCGAATTGTGATCTATCTCATGCTGATTGCCATGGTCGGATCAACGCTTCTGGTTATCCTGGAGCCTTTGTTCCTTCGCTAACGCCAATACGCTACGCTAGGCAGCGAAGTTATTACAGCCAGTGAGCCTCATACGGAAATACCCGGGTGAAGTAAGGCACGATCTCCCGGGCTACTTCCTCTACCTCGAACTTCCGCCCCGTGCAATCCTCCAGAGAAGTTACGCCGAATTCCTGTATGCCGCATGGAATAATGCCCGAGAATCCCGCATCCGCGATCCCGGATTTAATGTTAAACGCAAAGCCATGGCTTGTCACAAACCCGCGATGCCGGCGGCATTTGTTGAATTTCACGCCGATGGCGCAGATCTTCGAATCCCCTACCCATACACCGGTGTACTCGGGTTTTCGGCCTGCTTCGATGTCGTATGATGCCAAGTAATCGATGATGACCTGCTCCACGTCGCGCAGAAACCCGTGGAGGTTCAAATTCTTGCCGCCATCCAGCAGCAACAGCGGATACCCGACAAGCTGTCCGGGACCATGATATGTAATATCTCCGCCGCGATCGATTTCAAACAGGCCGATGCCCTGTTTCTCCAACTCCTCTTTGCTAAGCAGCAGGTGCTCCGGATGCCGCTGTGACCCCATCGTATAGGTCGGAGGATGTTGGAGGAGCATCAGACTCTCGTGACGCTCTCCCTGATCGATGGCGGAAACATGATTTTTTTGAAGCTCCCAAGCCATGCCGTAATCCACAATCGGCGTATACGATACTTCTAACGGTTTGTTCATGTGCTAACGCCTTCTTTCATAGAGTTCCCGCCAACCGATGAATCCCCTTCGATTGACTTGATATGAATAACGTCTGCGAACCTCTTCCGAGGAATCAGTCCGCAGATCATGCTAGCAGACGTTGATTAATAGAGCTTCGTATCCAGGGTGTAGCCTTCCAGATTGTCTTTGACGCGCTGGAGGAATCGCCCGCAGATCACCCCGTCCAAAATCCGATGATCCAGGGACAAACACAGGTTTGCCATGGAACGAACCGCGATCATGTCATTGATGACCACCGGCTTTTTCACGATGGATTCAAATGTCAGAATCGCAGCCTGCGGATAATTGATGATCGGATAGGACAGAATCGAGCCGAAGGACCCCGTATTGTTAACCGTAAAGGTACCGCCCTGCATATCGTCCAGCTTCAGCTTGCCTTCACGTGTCTTGCGCGCTAGATCCTCGATCTCTCTCGCAAGACCCGCGATATTCTTCTGATCGGCACGGTGGATGACCGGCGTCAGCACGGAATCCTCCGTTCCGACGGCCAAGGACAGATTGATATCGCGCTTCACCACGATTTTATCCACGGCCCAGAACGAATTCATGATCGGATAATCTTTAATGGCGTTCACTACGGCTTTCAGCAAAAAGGCCAGGTATGTTAAATTAACCCCTTCCTTGCGTTTGAACTCATCCTTCAATTGATTGCGCAGCAGCACGATGTTGGTCACGTCGACTTCGATCATCGTCCAGGCATGCGGTATTTCCGTAACGCTTTGTCGCATGTTTCGGGCAATGGCATTCCGCATCGGCGTTACATCAATGAAGTATTCCGATCTTCCGCCTTCCATGCCCTCCACTTCAATGGTCGGAATTTTCGGCGATTCCGTCAAATGCAGCCCCGAATGGCGCACATCCGGAATGGCTGTGCCCAGAGGAGGCGACGGTTCTGCAGGCGTCTGATGCTGCAGCCCTTGAAACGGCGAAGACCCGCTCGGCTGCACTGCTTCTCTTTGCGCTTGCGCGCTAGGGAAAGACGCCGATCCGGCAGGAGCGCCTTGGCCTTGGGCTGCTCCCCCTTTTTCGATATAAGCCAATACGTCCTTACGGGTTATTCTTCCGCCCATGCCAGATCCCTGCACCTTCGAAAGATCGATCTGATGTTCCGCGGCCAGAGTCTGCACGGCAGGCGAGTATCGGAAACGCATCGAGCCTTCCTCGCTGCCTGCACCCTGCTGCGGATTCGCCGAAGCTGCTGCTGCCGGTTGGGGCGAAGGCGCGGTCCCTTCTCCCGAAGCGACCGCGATCCGGCAAATAATATCGCCAACATTGACGGTTTGGCCTTCCTGGGCAAGAATATCGCCCATGACGCCGTCCAGCGTGGATGGAATCTCGGCATTGACTTTATCGGTAATCACTTCACAAATCGGTTCATATTGCTCAATGGAATCCCCGGGCTTCTTCAGCCACTTGGCAATGGTCGCAGATACAAGGGATTCTGCCAGCTGAGGCATCGTAACATCGGTCAATTTCTGATTTTCGGACATGCTCACAACTCCCTGTTCTTAATAAAGCGCCAATTGACGCATGGATTCTTTGACTTTGTCCTTGTTAAGCATAAAGAATTTCTCCATCGGCGGACTGATTGGCATAGCCGGCACGTCCGGACCGCACAGGCGCATGATCGGAGCATCCAAATCGTACAAGCAGTGCTCTGCAATGATAGCGGATACTTCCCCGCCAACGCCGCCGGTCTTGTTATCCTCGTGAACGATCAGCACTTTCCCCGTAGCCCGGGCTGCGGCGATGATCGCGTCCCGGTCCAGCGGCTGTATGGTACGCAGGTCCAGCACATGCGCGCTGATGCCTTCTTCCTTCTCAAGCTCTTCGGCTGCCTGCATGGCGAAATGCAGCGGCAGGCTGTAGCTGATCACCGTAATGTCCGAGCCTTCGCGCAGCAGGTTCGCTTTGCCGATCGGGACAACGTAATCGTCGTCCGGCACATCGCCGGTAATCAGCTTATAGCATTTCTTGTTCTCGAAGAACAGAACTGGATCCGGGTCGCGGATCGCCGCTTTCAGCAGCCCTTTTGCATCATAGGCCGAGTAAGGCGCAACGATTTTCAATCCCGGCGTTCCGAAGAACACCGATTCCGGGCACTGGGAATGATACAAGCCCCCGAATATTCCGCCGCCGATCGGCGCGCGGATCACGACGGGGCAGCTCCAATCGTTATTGGAACGATAGCGGATTTTCGCCGCTTCGCTAATAATCTGGTTGGTTGCCGGGAACATGAAGTCCGAATATTGCATCTCGGCAATCGGCTTCATGCCGTACATGGCTGCACCAATAGCCACGCCGGCAATCGCGGATTCCGCGAGCGGGGTATCGAGCACCCTCATTTCGCCGAATTGATCCATCAAGCCCTTGGTGGTAGTAAACACGCCGCCTTTGACGCCGACGTCCTCGCCTAACACGAATACGGACTCGTCACGCTCCATCTCTTCCTTCATGGCCAGGCGTATTGCATCGATATATTCCATTACCGCCATCTCTTACGCTCCTCCTTCAGCATCGGCATATACGTGAAGAAGCGTATCTTCAGGCTTCGGAAACGGAGCCAAGTCTGCAGATTCCGTCGCTTCTTTGATCTCCAGGTTTAACTGCGCGATCAGATCCTGATCGCGTGCTTCGTCCCAGAGCCCGCAGTCGATCAAATAGTTCTTGAAACGGGCGACGCCGTCCTTCTTCCAGTTCTCTTCAACCTCTTCTTTGGTCCGGTATGCCAAATCATTATCCGATGTGGAATGCGGAGACAAACGGTACATCATGGATTCGATTAACGTTGGTCCTTCCCCTCGGATCGCGCGTTCCCGCGCTTCCTTCACGGCAGCGTAAACTTCCAGAGCGTCGTTGCCGTCCACTCGAACACCCGGAAAACCGTACCCGAGCGCGCGGTCGCTGACCTTTCCGCTAATCTGTTTATGAAGCGGAACCGAAATGGCGTATTGGTTATTCTCGCACATTATAATGACGGGGAGCTTGTGAACGCCGGCAAAGTTGCAGCCTTCATGGAAATCGCCCTGATTGCTCGAGCCTTCGCCAAACGTAACAAACGATACAAAATCCTTCTTCTGCATCTTCGCGGCAAGCGCGATGCCCACGGCATGCGGAACCTGGGTCGTTACAGGGCTGGAGCCGGTCACGATCCGCAGGCGTTTACTGCCGAAGTGGCCCGGCATCTGCCGTCCGCCGCTGTTCGGATCCTCGGCCTTGGCAAAAGCCGACAGCATTAATTCCCGAGGCGTCATGCCAACCGCCAATACGAATCCGTAGTCGCGGTAGTAAGGTAGAAAATAATCCTTCTCCCTGTCGAGGGCAAAGGCAGCAGCAACCTGACATGCCTCCTGCCCGATTCCGGAAACGTGAAAATTAATTTTGCCCGCACGCTGCAGCAGCAGATTGCGCTCATCGAATTTTCGCGCCAGCACCATATATTTGTACATGTCCAGCACTTGTCCGTCGGTCAGTCCAAGTTGCTCATGCCTATTGTTGTTTGCCGTAACCGTTTCATGTTCTTTCATGGAGATCCCTCCTTTATGTGAGCCATGACTTCAGGCTTGATCCGCCTCGCAACCTGAGTTTGAGGCATATTAGATCAAGTATTAAAACCTGGTACTAAGACTTGGCTTAATGATATTATAATCCCTTTCTCGGCAAAAAGAAATGAGGGATTCCACAAAAGAATATCCTCATTCCTACAAACCGATCGCTCGTCCATCCACGGCAAGCATCGCTTCGCCGATGATTTCGGATAATGACGGATGGGCGTGGACCGCCGTGCCTACTTCCCATGGGGTCGCATCCAGCACTTGTGCAAGAGCCGCTTCGCCAATGAGCTCGGTTACATGCGGACCCATCATATGCACGCCCAGAATATCCTGCGTCTTCTGATCGGCAATGACTTTTACGAACCCTTCCTTTGTTCCGTGGATCAAAGATTTGCCGATCGCCGAAAACGGGAATCTGCCGATCTTGATCTCATGTCCGCGTTCTTTCGCCTGCTTCTCCGTCAGCCCGACGCTGGCTACCTCATGACGGGTGTAAATACAGCGCGGGATCCATTCGCTGCGGTAGGCCTCCGTCTTCTCGCCTGCCAGATGGTTAACGGCAGCAATCCCTTCATGGCTGGCCGCATGCGCAAGCTGAAGACCCCCGATGCAATCGCCGATCGCGTAAATATGGGGCTCCGTTGTCTGCATATTCCCGTTCACGGCAATGATGCCGTTCTCCACGCGAACATCGGTATTCTCAAGTCCGATATTCTCGGTATTGCCCACTCTTCCGACAGAGAGCAGCAGCTTGTCCGCTGACAACGTTCTTGTGTCATCCTTATGCTCGATCGCGATGGACACGCTTTGATTCCGGATCTCACAGCTGTCGGTTAATAGCTTTATGTTCGTGATAACCTCTACGCCCCTGGCGCTGAGCATCTTCGACAGCTCGCGTCCGATCTCCTCATCCTCCGTAGGCAGCAAATGGGATGAAGCTTCCACAATCGTGACCTGAACTCCGAAATCATTCAGCATCGAGGCCCATTCCACGCCGATTACGCCGCCCCCCACGATAATCATGGATGAGGGAAGCTCATCCAGCTGAAGCGCATGGTCGCTAGTCAATATATGTATGCCGTCAGGCTCTAATCCCGGTAAGTGACGCGGACGCGATCCGGTCGCAATGATCAGGTGGGTGGGAACCACGGTTTCCATCTCGCCATCCGGAAGCTCAACCGCTACGGCCCCGCTGCGCGGAGAGAAAATGGACGGGCCGATAACTCTCCCTTTGCCCTGCACGACGGTGATTTTATTTTTACGCATCAAATATTGGACGCCCTGGTGCAGCTTCTCCACAATGCCGTCCTTCCGTTTCTGCACTTTGTTAAACGATAGACGGACTCCGTCCGTCTCGATTCCATAGCGCTCGCTATCCTTCATTTCCGCATAAAGCTCGGCGCTTCGAAGCAATGCTTTGCTCGGAATGCACCCGCGGTGCAAGCAGGTCCCTCCCAATTTGTCCTGCTCGATGATAACCACATTTTTACCGAGCTGGGCTGCACGGATGGCTGCAACATATCCACCGGTACCTCCGCCAAGTATTGCTACATCACATGTTATAGCCACAAACGGCACCTCCATCATAAGTCCAGTTATACACTTTCATTGTACTCTCTTTTTTTCGGATTACAAAATCGTCATCCATAATCGAAATAGACATCCCTTTATGAAAAAGGTATGATAAACGGTAGTTTAATACATCAGTCGCAGGAAGGAATCTTCTATGAAAATGTTAATTTCCCGCTTTATTGCCATCTTGATTTTGGTTATTCCGGGTTTTATGGCAATGAAGGGTTTCTTGATGATGAAGGATGCGGTTTTTCTATATATTGCCGTGCATGGGGACGACAACGTGGCGAACCCCGCTTTCGGTTGGCTTTCTTTTCTTGGCGGACTGGCCCTGTTCGTCATCGGCATCGGTTTCCTGGGCGGCTGGATTCTGTTCCGCGACCGCAAACGGAATTACGTCGGTCCGAGATTCAAAAAGAAGCGCCCGGCAACAAAATCAGGAACGCCGTCCAAAAGCTGATTCACCCATACAAAACAAACACCGGGGAGCGCTCCCCGGTGTTTGTTTCTTTTGGCCCAATTTGTTATTCCATGAGGGCATCCTTCAATTTACTCGACATTCTTGTTTCTTTGGAGGCTGCTTTTAGGGCGGTTCGCCGCAGATTGACATTCTGTCTCGTTAAAGCTTCGATTTCTTCATACATCGCATGGATTAACGTCAGGGCATCCGGAGATAAACCTCCCTTGGATTCCGCCTCCTGTATACGCTCTTTCCATGCTTCCATCTTGTCGCTCATGCTGATCTTCCTTTCAGGGCAATTCCCTATTTTCCGTCTTCAACCCCATGCTTCCTACGTCCGTATCATTAACGAACCTTCAAATCGGCGGACAATTCGGCTATCAATTTCGGCATCCAATCGTGCAAATCCCAAAATTTAAAGCCGGCGGCTGCGGCTTTGGCATGATCCATCGTCCAATCACCCGGAATGCCGAACGGAGACATGTGATCCGGTGCCGCCGATGACTGGAGCGGTGCCGTCCTCCCGATTTCCTGCTGGATCAAGCCCATCATTTCCCGTACCGAAATCGTGCCGCTCGAACATGCATTAACCGGGCCTTCCAAATGGACTCGGCCTGCCCACTCCAGAAATTCTGCCGCTTCTTCGGCATGCACAAACGAGATTTGCGCGTCGGGATCCGGCAAACCAATGGCTTCCCCGCTCGCAGCATGTTCAATATGGAAAAGCAGCCTTCGCGTGTAATCATCCGGTCCAAGCACAATCGGCAGCCGGACGGCGGTTACATTGAGGTTATGGCGACCGAACAATACCGCCTCCGCCTGGCGCTTGCCTTCCTTGTAGCTGTAGTCCCTGCTTTCATTCATCATGACCGGGTATCTGTAAGGATCAAAGTCTTCTTCCCTCACCGGATGATCCGCAAAATCATATACCGACAACGTGGAGGTCAGCACATATTGTCCTACACGTCCGGCAAATAAATCCGCTGCTTGTCCCGCTTCTTCCGGCGTATAACATATATTATCATATACGATATCAAAATCCTGGCTCCCCACTGCCTGCTTTAAGCTCTCCGGATCTTTCCGATCCGCGGCAAGCCGCGAAACGGCACCCCCGAATGGATCCTGGTGTTGTCCGCGCGTCAAAATCGTAACGGCATCGCCGTTAGCCACCAGCCGGTTAACCAGCCTTTTGCCAAAAAAGCGGGTTCCGCCCAATACTAATATCTTTGCCATTTATAATTCCTCCCTACCAGGAAATAAGTATATCGTTAATAAAAACGATTCTTACTACACCCTTAACCATTCAAACAGGTTTCCTGTCCTTTTTTCTCCATCCGTATCGCAGACTCCTTCTTTTCTCCTATTTAATATTATGCAGCCGCCCGCCTCGGAATTTAAAAAAACCGACCCAGCATTTAAGCTGGGTCGGTTTCAAGGTCATGACTCGGATATCATGGCATGATCCGCTCTCGGCACACCGAAATTCGGCGTACCGTCTTCATTCCACCGGATGATCTGTACGCGCGCATGGCGGTTCGGATCATATAGCGGATCACCCACGATCTCCTTGTAACTACGGGCATGGTAAACCAGGATGTCCTGCAGGCCGTCCTCGGAGACCGTGAAGCTGTTGTGTCCCGGCCCGTATTGGCCATTGGCTTCCGATGTCGTAAATACGGGTAAAGGTGACTTCACCCAGGAGCCCGGATCCAGCAAATCGCTGTCCTCATCGGCCGTCAGCAGGCCCATCGCATAGTTATGGTCCGTGGCGCTTGCCGAATAGGTCATGAATATGCGGCCGTTTCGCTTCAGGACGGCGGCTCCTTCATTCACCAGATAGCCGATCTTCTCCCAATCATATTCGGGAACCGATATGCAAACCTGTTCCCCTGTCAGGGTCCAGGGATTTTCCATCAAGGAGATATAGAGATTCGAGTTGCCCGGAATGGCCGGATCTTTCTGGGCCCATACATAATATCGTTGCCCCTTATGCTCGAACGTGGTTGCGTCCAGTGCAAAAGACTCCCACTTCGTGATCACTTGTCCCTTCTCCACCCATTCCCCTTCCAGCGGGTTCGCCGAAGCGTTCTCCAACACGAACATGCGGTGATCAAACAACCCGTCCCTCGTTTCGGACGTATGGGCCGCTGCGTAATACACGTACCATTTGCCCTCTATGTGATGAAGCTCGGGCGCCCATATATTGGCGCTCATCAAACCCGAATCATGCTTGCGCCAAATCGTTATGCCTTCCGCATCCGCAAGCCCTTGGATCGTTTCCGAGCGTCTAAGCTCGATCCGGTCATATTCCGGCACGGAACCGGTAAAGTAATAAAAACCATCGCTATGTTTATAGATCCAGGGATCTGCCCTCTGCTCGATCAGGGGATTTTTTATATATAATTCAGTCATGGTGACGACTCCTATACCTTGTAGTTTGACTTCGTTAGCTTTCGGTTTACTTGCTCTTCATTTCCACTCTTCAAAAAACTATCCTTTGATACCCGCGTTTAAGTTGATCGACTGCACAAAATATTTCTGGGCAAACAGGAACAACAGCAGCGTCGGAATGATGGCCAGGATCGCGGAACCCATCAATTGTCCGATCATGCGATAATTGCCGTAGATGTCCTGCAGCAGCAGCAATCCTGCCGTAACCGGCATCTTCTCCACGTCGGTATACACGATGACCGGCCAGAGGAAATCATTCCAGGAACCGGTGAATGAAAACAGGCCGCATACAATCAACACAGGCTTCATCAGCGGCAAAATGATAGAATAATAGATTCTAAAGTCACCCGCGCCGTCCACGCGTGCCGATTCGTCCAGATCCTTGGGAACGCCCATCATGAATTGTCTGACCAAGAAAATGTTTCCCATGCCTGCCAAACCTGGAATAATCATCGCCCATGAGGTGTTTACCCACCCCAGCGCATCTATGATTTTGTAGGACGGAATCAGGTTCACGACTCCGGGAAAGAAGGAAATCCCCAGCAAAGTAAAGAACAAGGTTTCTCTTCCTTTAAAGTTCATGCGGGAGTACCCGTAGCCGGTGATGGAAATGACCACGATCACCAGCAGCGTATGCATCGTTGCGATAAAGACGGAGTTCATCAACCAGCGCAGGATCGGGGCCGTCGACGTATTTTGCAGGATCGTGACATAATTATCGAATATCCAGTTGTCGGGCAGCAGACTGAAACCGCTGGATACGACCTCCGCCTGGGACCGGAACGATGTGGTAATGCCAAAGATGACCGGAATCGCCCATATCACGCACAACAGGATGAGAAATGTATAAGCCATATATTTGGACACGCTAATGTTGGTTGAAGCCTTCTTCGGACCGGAGCGGGCAAGCTTAGTATCCGCGTTCGCTTCATGTACTACCGGGTTCGACATTGCACAGTACACCTACCTTTTATCGTTTCCGTCGTTTGCAAGCAGAACATGCCGCTAGGACGCGTTTCGGTTCATCACATAATATTGAAAGGCTGAAATGACCAGAATGACCAGTCCGAGCAGCACCGCCATCGCGGATGCCATGCCGGCAATGGATTCCCCGTGGCCGAAGGCCAGCTGGCGAATATACATCATCAATACCGTCGTGCTCTGTCTGGGTCCTCCGTCCGTCATCATTAATGGCTGACCGAATACGTTGAAAGCTCCGGCGGTCGTCATGACAAAGGTATAAATCAGCGGGAAACGAATGGAGGGCAGCGTAATGCTCGAAAATCTGCGGACGGGCCCCGCTCCGTCCATCTCGGCCGACTCGTACAAATCCTTGGATACTCCGCTGATGGAAGCCCGGTAGATGATCATGTTTCCACCGACTCCGCCCCAAACCGTAATGACAATAATGATCAGCCAGGCATAAGGCTGGTTGGCGGCCCAGACCGTTTCGGAGCCGAAGACGTTGTTCGTGATCCCAAGCTGCTTGTTAAATATCAATGACCAGATCAGTGCCGCTGCAGAGATCGAAATTAATCCGGGAATATAGAGAATGGATTGAATGACGTTTTTCATTTTTACTTTTTTGTGTTCGAGCGACACCGCGATCATTAACGGGATAACGATTAATATCGGTACGCTCAAAACTACGAAGATCAACGTATTTTTTAATCCGTTCATAAATTGGGTATAGAAGGTGGACTCCGCATCAAACAGAATCGTTTTATAGTTGGCCAGGCCGACCCATACCGGGTCATTGATCAGATTCCATTGCGTAAACGAAGCATAGATCCCGTATAGGGTCGGTAATAGAATAAACACGATGAATAGAATCAGATGGGGACCTACAAAGAAATAAGGTGTCAGCGACTTCTTTTTCATACCCTTTCATTTCTCCTTTGGAAAAGAAAAGCGCCATGAGGTTTGGACGCTTTTCTTTTTTTCAATCGGCTCTGCCTTCATTTACTTTGCGGCACTGTTGCCTTCTGCGATTTTATCCTCTACGAACTTCTGCATCGTCGCCAGGGTTTCGTCGATATCGACGTTGCCCCGCACAATATCCGCTGCATATGTATCTACGGCCTCGGCAACATATGGATAGTACTCGTAAGTGTAAATGTACAAGGATTCAATTTCTTTTTCGTTGGACGTGAAGAATGATTGAATATAGTTATTGTAGTCCGGACTCTCAATGACTTGTTTACTCGCTACGATCTGACCCGCTTTTGCCCACTCGATCGAGTGTTGGCGAATGAACTCCAGGAATTGGCCGATGGCCTGCTCTTTTTCATCCGTTCTCTTCTCGTTCTTCAGCATGGAGAACAGGTGGGAGGATGCTCGGTTTGTATATTTATCCGCACTCGTCGAATAAATGTTGGTTACGCCAAAGTCAAGGCCGTCAACCGCGGCATGGGCCGTCGAGCTCCACGTGCCGTCTGTGGAGAATAAAACGTTTCCAGCTTGGAACATCAGGTAGCCGTCTTCGCCAAATGGTGTCATTAAACCCGCATCGGCTATTTTCTTAATCTCCGTAAATGCCTGCTTCATGGCTTCCGTATTGACTGCAGGCTTGCCGTCATGCTGGATGTCTCCGCCCAGATTCTGTATTTGAGCCAACACAACCCAGCCCAACAGCGCGTCATTGACCACGTAATCGCCCTCATCCAGCTTGCCTTGCAGCGACAACATTTCATCGATGGTCACGACATCGTCATCCAGGAAACTTTCAACATTGTATTTCTTGAGCAGATTTTTGTTGTAGTACATCGCGTTGCTGTGGATATCAAGCGGTACCGTATATTGGGTGCCTTCCACGTTTCCGGTTGCCCAGGCCTGCGGCAGATAATTGTCCTCTTTCAATTCCGGCTGCGCTTGCATGACTGCCGTCATCGGCTCCAACACGCCCTGCTTAACGAAGCTTGGAACGCGGTCCGCGTGGATGATGGAAAGATCGGGAACGCCTTTGCCGGAATTAATAACGGTGGATATCTTCGTATACATGTCGGAAGTGATGACATGCTTCACTTTATACTCGGGATTGGTGGCATTGTAATCCTTAACGAGCTGATCCATGTAAGCCCCGTCATCACCCGTCAATGGCGTCCAGAAGGTAATGGTGTTCTTGTCGCCGTTTCCGCAACCTCCCAGTACCGCTACCGCTAACAATGCAAGTATCAGTGAAACCCCCATTTTTTTCTTCAACAAACTCTCCTCCTATTACTAATCATTTGGTTAATCATTCACCGGCCAGAATCATGAAAACGATTAACTTTGGTTCAGTATACACTCGCGCTGAAAGCGGTGTCAATAACTTATATATAAATCTTAGTTATCATTTTTATATTTGATTAACTTTTTTGTTAATTATATTGTTGAAAAAATGTGTGTTTAAATGCCAAGATTTATATACAGGTTAATAATGCCTGTGTTATGATGCATATTAGTTAATAATTGAAAAACTTGTTGAAAGAAGTGGTCATATGCAATTGGAAATAGACAAGTCATCGCTTGTGGTTTACGAGGCTTTGGCCAGCGAAGTTCGCATCAAGATTATTCAGCTGCTCTCCAAAAACAAAATGAACATCAAAGATTTGGCGCAGGAGCTTCAAATCAGCAGTCCGATCGTGACGAAGCATATTAAAAAACTAGAAGATGCCGGCATTATCCGGACAGAGAAGGTGCCGGGAAAATCGGGGCAGCAGAAAATTTCGATCCTGAAGGTGGATCACATTGAAATCAACTTCCCCAAAAAGATCTTCCATTCCTTTGCTTCTTATGAAGCCTCGGTGCCGATCGGGCATTACACCGACTATGACCTGAAGCCTACGTGCGGCCTTGCTACCGAGAAGGAGTTCATCGGACGGGTTGACGAACCCAAGTACTTTATGGATCCCAAGCGCGTGGATGCGGAAATCCTGTGGTTTACCGAGGGGTTCATCCAATACAACATCGCCAACTTTCTGCAAAAGGATGAGAAGCTGCAGCAATTCGAAATCAGTTTGGAGATATCGTCCGAGTTTCCTTTTTCCAATGACGTGTGGCCATCGGACATTACGTTTTCCCTGAACGGAATGGAGCTCGGCACGTGGACGAGCCCAGGGGATTTTGCGGATACGCGGGGGAAATATACGCCTGAATGGTGGCCGCACAACATCAACCAATACGGTCTGCTGAAAACGATTCGGATTACCAGCCACGGCACGTATATCGATGGCGATCCACTCTCAACCGTCTCCGTGGACGACCTGAATTCGGCATGTGATCGCTGGACCTTTCGTATCGAAGTCAAGGAAGACGCGAAGCATGTTGGAGGCGCTACGTTATTCGGCAAGAAATTCGGAAACCATGCTCAGGATATCCAGTTCAAAATGTATTATCTGTGAGGAAATCGATGGTACGGCAGCACCGGAAGGAGATTACCGGGTGGTGATGTAATCTTAGTAAAAAAAACAAACCAGCCGCTGATCCGGCTGGTTTGTTCGTGCTGATGGATTCCGTCCTGAAACATAAAATCACTCCTTCACAGGTTACGATAGCCGCAACCAATAAAGGAGTGATTTCAATAAATCGCTCAAGTAGACATTTAGGTGTGCAACGTCCATGTCCCTAAATCCCTTCCTCTTAGTCCTTACCCTTTCAAGAGACCTTATGCTCGATCCGAAGCTTGTCTGCCACCATGGCAATGAACTCGCTGTTGGTCGGCTTGGATTTGCTGATGTTAATGGTGTAGCCGAACAAGTGGCTGATGGAATCGATGTTACCGCGCGTCCAAGCCACTTCAATGGCATGCCGGATCGCCCGCTCCACTCGGGATGGCGTTGTTTTGAACTTCTCAGCGATGGCCGGATACAGCGTTTTGGTAATCGCGCCAAGAATTTCGATATTGTTGTATACCATGGTAATGGCTTCGCGCAGATATTGATATCCCTTGATATGAGCCGGAACGCCGATTTCATGGATAATGGAAGTGATATTCGCGTCCAAATTCTTGCCCTTGCCCATAGGAACCACATTGGATTTCATGCTTGTAAACGGAGTGCCGGAGGAAATGCTGCTCGGCGAACCCACGAGCTGTCGAATGCGGCTGGCGAGCACCTCCATGTCAAACGGCTTTAAAATATAATAGGAAGCACCCAACTGCACCGCGCGCTGCGTAATATTCTCTTGACCGAACGCTGTGAGCATAATGACTTTCGGCTGCGGAGACAGATTCATGTCGCGTAAACGCTCGAGCACCCCAAGCCCGTCCAAATGAGGCATAATAATATCAAGGATCAGTACGTCCGGTACTTTTCCGGATTCCTCAATCATGCTCAGTACTTCTTCGCCATTATAAGCGATTCCGGATACCACCATATCTTGTTGATCCGAAATGTATTCGCCGAGCAGGTTTGTAAATTCACGGTTGTCGTCTGCCAATAATACCTCAATCTTTTGCAATTCGTGCTCCTCCTTTATCAGATCAGTTGTTATTTTAGAACATTTTTCTGTTTATAAAGTTTTCGACATGCTTATTTAAATTCCTTCTGTCGAAAATTATTTTTCTTTATTTTTTTTTGAAGTTGATTTATAATTAAATATTTTGTTTCAAATTAATCTCTATTTCGTTCTTTTACGACAAAAAATCTCAAGGCATTAACCTGCCTTAAGATTTTGAGGTGTTGATTCTGTAGATTGTAGTACGCCGGAATCTTGAAGCATCCACTCGATAAAGCACCCATATCCCGACTTAGGGTCGTTTACAAACACATGGGTTACCGCTCCAATCAGCTTGCCGTCCTGAACGATGGGACTGCCGCTCATGCCCTGCACGATCCCGCCGGTTTTCTTAAGCAGCCTTGGATCGGTAATGCGCAGCACCATTCCTTTGGTCGCTGGAGCGTCCTGTTTGGAGACGTGAACGATCTCCACCGTAAAGCGTTCGACTTCCTGGCCTTCAACGACGGTTAATATTTCAGCGGGACCTTCCTTCACCTCATGGGAAAAAGCAACGGGAATCGGCTCCTGATACAGTCCGTGATCCGGAAGCTGATTCATTTTACCGAAAATGCCGAAATGGGTATTGCGCTCGACATTGCCTAAAATCTTGCCGTCTTTGGTGAAGGTTGCCCTTTTCTCTCCGGGCTCGCCTTCTTCGCTACGGCTAATCGAGGTGACGTTGGATTGAACGATCTGGCCGCTTCCAACATCAATGGGGGTCTGAGTATTCATGTCGGTGATGACATGACCGAGCGCTCCGTAGACCTTCTGGTGAGGCGCATAAAAGGTAAGCGTCCCTACGCCTGCTGCGGAATCACGGATATACAGGCCAAGGCGCCAGCTTTGATCCTCTTGGTCATAGGCGGGACTCAGCTTAGTTTTCATTACCTTGCCGTCCCGTTTAAAGGATATGTCCAGCGGCCGATTCGCTTTACCGGCCTTCTCGACGATCTCGGCAACCTTCGTGACATCGTTAAGCGGCTTTCCATCCATCGTTGTAAGCAGGTCGCCAAGCTTTAGGCCGGCAGCTTCGCCGGGAGACACTTTGGCCCCGTTTTGAACCCGTACCAGATGATGTCCAACCACCAGTATACCGGAGGATTTCACCTTGACGCCTATGGTTTGGCCTCCCGGTATGACTTTAAGTTCCGGCATCACTTTGACATGGACAGTCTTCAGAGGAATTGTACCGAATAATTTCAGGGTCACTTCTGCGTTTCCGCTTTGCTGGGGATTGAGCTGCAGCGGCTGTTTCAACGATACTTGAAGTTTCGATTCCCGGGAGCCGTTTAGCTGCAGGACATCCGGTCGATCAACTGAAGCGAGGGCTTGCACAGGCATGGCAACATCAAGTCGGGACTGCTGACCGGTAATCAATCTCAGTTCATCGGGCAATGAGGCAAAAGATTGGACAGGATCAGCAGTTCCAATGAAACAAAGAAGGAAAGCAAGAACGAAACCGAGCAGTTTTCTCCTGAGGTTGGGCTTCAATGGCTGTCACGCTCCCTTTTTCTTCTTTCGCTTGACGAAAAGGTGGTCGCCAATTGCGTACCTTTAAGTTACCCTGCCCTTATGGTTTTATAACTGTCAATCATTGACCCAAAGCCTTTCTGGAAGCCTTTTGCGCTGCCGCCAGATTGAGCATTTCTTGGGCATGATGAAGCGTCTTTTCGGTAATTTCGACTCCGCCAAGCATCCGGGCAAGCTCTTTTACACGCCCTTCTTCATTCAGGTTTTCTACTTGCGTCATCGTTCTGGAGGCTTCAAGCTTCTTCTCGATTAAATATTGATGATCCGCCATGCAAGCCACCTGCGGCAAATGCGTAATGGAGAATACCTGACAGGTTTTGGCCAGCAAAAACAGCTTCTCGGCAATCGATTGGGCAGCCCTTCCGCTGACACCCGTGTCGACTTCATCAAAGATTAAGACCGGTATTTGATCATGACGGGCAAATATACTCTTCATCGCCAGCATAATTCTGGACATTTCCCCACCCGAAGCAATTTTGGCAAGCGGACGGAGCGGCTCGCCCGGATTCGCGGAGATGAGAAATTCCGCCGTATCCATGCCTTGTCTCGTCAACCGGACTTTTTGGCCTTCATACTCGTAGCCGTTCGGATCCAGCTGCAATTCCAGGCGGACTTCCAGCGAGGTGCGTTCCATTTGAAGATCCTTCAGTTCTCCCTCGACTTGCCTAGCCAAGTCTTGCGCGCATTGCTTGCGGGCATGACTCAGCTCTTTCGCGCTTACGAGCAGCACGCTTAACAACTCGTCACGGCGCTGTTCCAACGCTTGAATAAATTCGTCCTTATTCTCCAGCATATCGGTTTCCTGCTGAATTCTCACGTAGTATTCCAGTATTTGCTCCACATTATCCCCATATTTTCGGCGCAAACCGGAGATCATATCTAGACGGAGCTCAATTTCATTGAGCCGTTCGGGATTGAATTCGATGCCGTCACGATAATCCCTTAACTGGAAGACCGCATCCTCAAGCTGATAATAAGCGGATTGAAGCTGCTCGACAAGCGGCTTTAATCCCTTCTCGTCGTATCCGGAAACATCCTCAAGTCTGGACAAAGCCCTGCTGACGGACTCAAGGCCCGATGATCCGTACAACAGGTCGTAGGCTCCCGCTACGGAATCCATCATTTTCTCGCTGTGGGAGAGTTTGGTTCTTTCTTCGGACAATGCCTCGTCTTCGCCGGTTTTCAGCCCGGCAGCCGCGATTTCCTCCAACTGGAACCGGTACATATCCAGCATTTGATATGCTTTCTGGCTGGTTTCCTGCAGGTCCTTAAGCTCTTTCTCCACTTTGCTGAATTCGCCGTACAGCTCCTGGTATTTGCGCTTGGCAGGCCCTATGGTCTTATCCCCGTAAGTGTCCAGCAGGCTCATATGCTGCTCTGAACGCAGCAGGCTTTGATGCTCATGCTGTCCATGGATATTAATCAGCTTTTCCCCGACTTCGCGCAGCATGCTGAGGTTCAGCAGCTGTCCGTTAATACGCGACGTGCTTTTTCCTTGAGACGTCAGCTCTCTTCGAATAAGCAAGTGCTCTTCCGGATCCGCTTCAACCCCCAGCTTCTTGAGCGTACTCCATACCGGATGCTCCGCAGGCAGCTCAAACAGAGCCTCGATCTCCGCTTTGTCGCACCCGTACCGAATCAGCTCAGCCGAGCCGCGGCCGCCGGCAATTAAACCCAGCGCATCAATGATGATGGACTTACCGGCCCCGGTTTCCCCCGTTAGGACGTGAAATCCGGGATAAAAGTGCACATCCACGCTTTCTACGACAGCCAGGTTCCGAATGGATAGCGTGTTTAACATGTTTACCACCTCCGCTACTGCTAAAAAAATGATCGATATGTCACTACACCTGATTAGGAAATGAAATTTTTGATTTGGGACACCACATGTTCACCGTCTGCTTCCGTACGGCAAATCAGCAAGATCGTGTCATCCCCGCAGATGGTCCCCATGATCTGTGACCATTCCATGTTATCGAGCAGCACGGCAACCGAGTTGGCTGTTCCGGGCAAGCATTTCATGACCACAAGATTGCCGGTTCGGTCAATGTAAACAAAATTGTCGACGAGCGCTCTTTTGAGCTTCTGAACAGGGTTGTACCGCTGATCTGTCGGCATGGAGTATTTATATCGCCCGTCATCCGTAGGCACTTTTATGAGCAGCAATTCTTTAATATCGCGTGATATCGTAGCCTGAGTAACCTGAAAGCCTTCCGCGCGCAATGCGTCCACAAGCTCATCCTGCGTTTCAATATCCTGGTGGGTAATGATATCCCTGATTTTAATATGGCGTTGTCCCTTCATAAAGAGCCTCCTGAGTATTAACTGTTGTATTCATCATGACCAATCCATTCTTCGTCCGTCCAATCCATGCTTAAACGGTTAATGGTCCCCTCATTTACGTCGATGTAGAGGAGGCCCGCACACTCGGGATACAGCAGCAAAAACGGCATCAACCGATCGCGAATGCCGGAGCCTGTCCAATCCACCGGCATTCGTTCCCGCGCCAGCTTCACCATGTACAGTTCGCCGCTGTCGTCGGATGCAACGTAATCTATAAACAACCGACTTAAGATGGGCTTATGTCCCGTTTCAAACGACAAGTTTATTTTTACTTTACCCCCAACCACATCATATCCCTCTTGTTCAAGCATCCCAATGACTGGGTGATCTGGAATGTGCTCATTGATCGGGATGCCCGGCAGCCGGTCCGGTGATGGTGACATCAGCCAACGATTCAGCCTATAGCCGATAAGCAAGGCAATGACGACACCAAGCAATATCATTAATAACCAATCATAACGCTCATTCATCCTCTCACCTCGAATTTTGTATTCGCGGATGAGAACATAAATTCCTCTTTTTCAGCAAAAGAAACCCATCATTTCGATGAGTTTCCTGTGAATGTATGAGCCGCTTGCGTGACGACGGTGTCAATCCATTGACTCAATGGGACAGAAGTTTGTCCATCTTCCTGAGTCGGTTCTTCCGAGCTTTCAGATGCCTCCGGCTCTAATCGCCAGTGGGCCAGGAATTCAATATTTCCTTCCCCTCCCGTTATCGGAGAGAACGTAAGGTTTTTCAGCTTGAATCCAAGGCCGTCCGCAAAAGTCAGCACCTGCGTTAAAACGTCCTTATGGACCTTCGGATCCCGAACCACCCCGGATTTACCGACCTTTTCCCGCCCCGCCTCGAATTGAGGTTTGATCAGGGCGGCTACATCTCCCGGTTTACCTAGCAGCAACTTGAGAGGCGGCAGTATAATGCGGAGCGATATAAATGAAACATCGATGCTCGCAAAATCAGGCAGAGGACCGATCAGGTCCTCCGGCGTCATATAGCGAAAATTCGTTCGCTCCATAACGCATACGCGTTCATCGTTACGCAGCGACCAATCCAGCTGGTTATAACCAACGTCGATCGCGTACACATAACTGGCCCCATGCTGGAGCGCGCAATCCGTAAAACCGCCTGTCGATGATCCGATATCCAGCATCGTGCGTCCCTTCATGTCGAGGCCGAACGTACGAATCGCTTTCTCCAGCTTTAGTCCGCCTCGACTGACATAAGGATGAACCGAGCCCTTGACCTTCAATTCGGACGTCCTCGGAATTTTCATGCCGGCTTTCTCGATCCGTTCAGTTCCGGCATAGACCAGACCCGCCATAATCGCGGCTTTTGCTTTTTCGCGACTCTCATAATAACCCTGCTCCACGAGCAGGACATCAATTCGTTCCTTCTGAGATGAATCCATATTATACTCCCGATCGTTACTAAGACATAAAACTTCTTTTGCCGAGTACGGCGGTCCGGGCATTCTTCAGGCTCCGGATTTCCTGGCAAACCCCTTCCAGCGTGAGCCCTACTTCCTCCCGCTGCTGCGGAATGCTTCCATGCTCGATGAACCGGTCTTCGATCCCCATCAAGGATACGACGGCATCATGGATTCCCTGCTCTGCAAAATATTCCAGAACCGCGCTCCCCAAACTGCCTGCTTGCGAGGTTTCCTCCAGAACCAGCATCGACGTTCCCGTCTTCGCCATATTCCCCAGCATATCTCCGTCAAGCGGTTTAAGGAAACGGGCATTCACGACTTCTACCGCAATGCCTTCCCGTTTGAGCTGCTCCGCCGCTTCTTCGGCCAGCTGAACCATCGGACCCGAAGCCAGGATGGCATACCCTTCGCCGGGACGGACGACTTCCCAGGTTCCGATTGGAATGGGCACCAGCTCAGTGTCCATCGGAACGCCGCGCACATTGTTCCGAGGGTAACGGTAAGCAATCGGTCCTTCATTATAATCAAGCGCCGTCTTCATCATGTGACGAAGCTCATTCTCGTCTTTTGGCATCATGATGACGATATTCGGGATATGACGCATGAAGGCCACATCGTATACCCCTTGATGCGTTTCGCCGTCTGCACCGACAAAGCCGGCACGGTCAATCGCAAACATCACGTTGGCGTTATGGCGGCAAATATCATGCACGATTTGGTCGTACGCACGCTGCATGAACGTGGAATAGACCGCGAACACGGGTTTCATGCCTTCCATGGCCAGAGCCGCGCACAGCGTTGCCGCGTGCTGCTCGGCAATCCCGACATCGATCATGCGGTCCGGAAATTTCTTGCTGAACGGGATCAGGCCCGAGCCGCCCGGCATCGCCGGCGTAACGGCGACGATGCGTTTATCCTGTTCCCCCAGCTCGACCAAAGTCTGTCCGAACACTTCCGTGTACATCGGATTGCCTACTGCCTTAAGCACTTGGCCGGATTCAATCTTATAAGGGGTGATTCCGTGCCATTTATGCGAATCCGATTCGGCTGGACGATATCCCTTGCCCTTGGTAGTTACGGCATGGATCAGCACGGGACCATCCACATTGTCCGCCTGCTTCAATGTATCGATCAGTTTGTTCAGATCATGTCCGTCCACAGGCCCGAGATACGTAAAACCAAGTTCCTCGAATAAAACACCCGGAACCATCATATATTTAAGGCTGTCCTTCATCTTCTCTGCCGTTTTCGCGAGTTTGCCGCCGATGGCAGGGATTTTCTTCAAGACCATCTCCACTTCGTCTTTGGCGCGAAGATAAAAACGGTCCGAACGGATCTTGCTTAAGTAGTTATGCATAGCACCGACATTCGGTGCGATCGACATTTCATTGTCATTCAGGATGACCATGAGCTTCTTCTGCTCGTGGCCGATATGGTTTAGCGCTTCAAACGCCATGCCGCCTGTAAGGGCTCCGTCCCCGATCATGGCGATAACCCGATTGTCTTCGCCTTTCAGATCCCGGGCCATGGCCATGCCCATTGCGGCAGACAGCGAGGTGCTGCTGTGACCGGCTTCCCAGACATCATGCTCGCTCTCGGACCGCTTGACGAAGCCGCACAAGCCTTTGTATTTGCGGAGCGTATCGAATTTATCCATCCGTCCGGTCAAGATCTTGTGTACATAGGCTTGATGGCCCACATCGAAAATCATCTTGTCACGAGGGCTGTCAAAGCAATAGTGCAAGGCCAGCGTGAGTTCAACCACTCCCAGATTCGGTGCAAGATGGCCACCGGTAACGGACAGCTTTTCGATTAGAAAATGACGGATTTGTCCCGCTAAATCCTCGAGTTCGTCCACCGATAGATTTTTAAGTTGTTCTGGTTGTTTGATATTTGGAAGAAGCACGAAGAATCTCCCCGCTTTCCTTGATTAAGTTTACGTTACTAAGCCGATAGTAATTCAGCCATTAACAGACATTATATCACAAAAAAACCGTTTGCATGTAGCGCGCGCTTAGTGGTCCCGGGCCATCAAGAAATCCGCGATCTCCAGCAGCCTTGTAGGGTCGGCGAAGTTCCCTTCGGAAATGACCCGCTTGGCTTCTGCCGTCAGTCGCTCGACTTCATGCCTCGATGCGTCCAAACCGATGAAGTACGGATAGGTCACCTTTTCCTGCTTCACATCGCTTTGTACCGGCTTCCCGAGCTTGGACTCATCCCCGACGAGATCCAGGATATCATCTTGAATCTGAAAAGCAAGGCCGATATGATGCCCGAAGGTACGCAAGGATTCGATCTGGGAGTCGGAGCACCCGGCAACATGGCCGCCCGCCATCAGCGAGAACATGATTAGATCACTGGTCTTGTGCAGGTGAATATACTCAAGCTGCTCTAACGTCGTGATCCCTTGCTCCCCTTCCATGTCGGCCACCTGACCGCCTACCATCCCCCGCGGACCTGCATACTCCGCAAGATCCTCCACGATCGACAGCACGCGCTCTGCTGGAACACCATGCTTTCGGGCAGCCTGGACGACGCTGTAAAAAGCATGCGTGAGCAAGGCATCCCCCGCCAAAATGGCGCTGGCCTCGCCAAACACCTTATGATTCGTCGGCTTGCCGCGGCGGTAATCATCATCGTCCATCGCCGGCAGATCATCGTGGATAAGGGAATATGTATGGACCATTTCCACCGCGCAGGCAACCGGAACGGCTGCTTCACGGCTGCCGCCGCCCGCCTCGCATGCCGCAATGACAAGCAGCGGACGCATTCGCTTGCCGCCTGCCATTAAAGAATACGACATGGACCGCGAAAGGGTTTCAGGAACTTTCCAGCCTGACGGAAAAAGATTCGTGAACTCGCTGTCCAGCCTGTCACAAATTTCATTCATATATTGATGGATCGTAAGTCTGTTATTCACCCAGTTCACCTGTCTCATCCAGCGTCCCGCCGAATGGCTTCCGCTTCAATTCTCCGCCCTCTTCTACGATCATTTCGATTTTCTGCTCGACCTGCTCCAGCTTTTTGCTGCACATCTGCGACAGCTTCATGCCCTGTTGAAATAAATCGATGGCTTTTTCAAGCGGCACATCTCCGTCTTCCAGCTGCTCAACTATCGTCTCCAGCTGAGCCATCGCTTCTTCGAAGCTGATCTCCAGTGTTTCATTCGCCAATCTCTTCATCCTCCTTCATTCCCCACACTTGACATTGCAGCTGTCCATCGTTGACCCTTACGTTCACCAAATCACCTAATTGCACGTCTTCTATCGATTTGACAAGCTTTTGCTCTTTCTCGTCATACACGAGACTGTATCCTCTCGACATGATCTTCAGCGGGCTGAGCGCATCGAGATGACGCATCTCGGTTTGCAGCTGCGACATCTTGGACTTCATGATCGACTGCATCGCATTCATTAACTGCCGGTTGGCCTGCTCTTTCCTTTTGGCGGCGAACTCCGCTTGAGTCCGCGGATTATATCGGATCAGGCCCTGGTGCAGCGATTTTTGATGCTGGCGGACCAGGGAAAGCCTGGATTTCAGGTGGCCCTGCAGCCGCTGGGACAGCATGTCCAGCCGTTCGGCATGCTGAAGCATATACCGACGGGGATGTACCAGGACCGGGGATCGTTGAAGCGATATCAAACGTTCCCGGCTCCGCTGAAGGCGCTGCTGCAACCCCTGATTCAGCTGGCGCTGTCTTTGGGCAAGCTGCCCTCTCAGTTCTGCGCTGCTCGGAACCGCAAGTTCCGCTGCGGCCGTTGGCGTGGCGGCTCGAAGATCCGCGACAAAATCGGCGATCGTAAAATCCGTTTCGTGCCCGACGGCCGAAACGATTGGAATATGGGATTGATAAATGGCCCTTGCAACGATCTCTTCATTAAACGCCCAGAGTTCTTCCAGTGATCCGCCTCCGCGCCCAACGATTAGCACATCAGCCTCTGCCATGTCGTTCATCGTCCGAATGGCCTTGACGATCGAAGGCGCAGCCCCTTTGCCTTGAACCAGCACCGGATACAAAATGGCGTTCGCCTGAGGATAGCGCCTCCGGATCGTAATCATGATATCCCGCACGGCAGCCCCCGTTGGCGACGTGATCACGCCGATCGTCTTGGGATAGCGCGGCAGCGGCCGCTTGCGATCAGCAGCAAACAAGCCCTCTTCCTCCAGCTTCGACTTCAGCTGTTCATAAGCGAGATACAAGCTGCCGATGCCGTCCGGCTGCATTTGGACGGCATAGAATTGGTACTGACCATCCCGTTCATACACCGAGACATTGCCCTTCGCTATGACTCGCGACCCTTCCTTGGGGATAAAAGGCAGCCTCTGGTTATGAGTCGCAAACATGATCGCACGGATCCGGCTGCCTTCGTCCTTTAAGGTAAAGTACATATGTCCGCTGGAATGATGGGTAAAATTCGATATCTCGCCACGGATCCATACGTCGGATAGCCTGGAGTCGCCTTCCATCTTCATGCGAATATATCGGTTTAAATCCTTAACGGATAATACTCGTCCTGGATCGGCCGTCTTCATGTCAGGCCAGCCCATTCAGCCTTTTGGCGGCTATCAGTGTATTCTGCATGAGCATCGTGATGGTCATCGGTCCCACGCCTCCGGGAACCGGAGTAATCGGGCCGGACACTGCCTTCACGCTCTCAAAGTCAACGTCCCCGGCAAGCTTTCCGTTCTCCAAGCGGTTCATGCCGACATCGATAACGACGGCACCGGGTTTCACGTAGCTGGCATCAATCATGTTCGCTCGGCCGATCGCCACGACCAGGATGTCCGCTTGACGCGCGATTTCCGCCATATTCCCCGTTTTGGAGTGGCACATCGTAACGGTCGCGTTCTCGCGCTGAAGAAGAAGAGATACCGGTTTGCCGACGATATTGGATCTCCCGATCACGACCGCATGTTTGCCTGCAATCTCAATGCCTGTCCGCTTGATCATTTCAATCACGCCGGCCGGCGTGCATGGCAGGAGACTGTCATCGCCTATTACGAGGTTACCCACATTAACCGGGTGGAAACCATCCACGTCCTTCTCCACCGCAATCGCATCGATGACGGCCTTTTCCTCGATGTGTTTAGGCAAAGGTAGCTGGACCAGTATTCCATGGATGGATTCCTGGGCATTGAGCTTGTCCACAAGCGCGAGCACTTCGTTCTGGCTGGAATCGGCGGGCAGACGATGCACCTCGGAATAAAAGCCCAGATCGTGGCACGCTTTCTCCTTGTTGCGAACGTAGACATGCGAAGCCGGATCATCTCCTACAAGTACAACAGCCAAACCAGGACGTACATTCTGCTTGGACAATTGTTCTACTTCTAACGCAATCCCCTTGCGAATTTCTTCCGAAATCTGTTTTCCGCTAATAATCGTTGCTTCTGTCATCCTGATCTCTCCTCCATTATGATTGAATCATTACGTTTCAAGCTGGGCATGAACATGCGTGCAGATTTAGGACTGACGCAGCTTCACCTTGACTTGATCCAGCTCTTGAATCATCCGGCCCAGTACGCCGTTGACGAACTTGCCCGATTCCTCGGTTCCGAAATGCTTGGACAGTTCGATCGCTTCGTTAACCGCCACTTTCCCGGGCACGTCATCGCGATAAGTCAGCTCGTACACGGCCAGTCGCAGGATTTGACGATCCACGCGGGAAAGACGGCTTACCTGCCAGCCTTTCAAATAATGAGCGAGGAGATCGTCAATCGAATCCTTGGATTCCCATGTTCCGTTGACCAGCTGCAGCACATATTCCTTCATTTGAACCTCGTCGCCAATGACCCGCTCGGTCTCATTCTCTTCGGCCGCTTCGGAGAGCAGCATCGACACGGCTTCCATGCTGTCGACTTCGTTCATCTCCATCTGGTAAAGGCTCTGAACGACAATCTCTCTAGCTACACGTCTTTTCATTATGTTCCTCCTGTGGACCCTGCCGAATCCATTTTTCTAATTAGTATGATCCATTTGCCGTCAAGACTTGACAACAATTAAACGCCAAAAAAAAACCTGTGAATATCTCTCTCCGCAAAAAAGGCGCACTACACCTGTCCTCAGCATTTTTTCCGGAGAAAGCATATCACAGGGTTCATTTAAACGGCCGCCAGCGCTCGGAAAGCCAACGTCCCCATTCCTGAAAGTGGAAGATGGAGCCCTGCTTCAGATCCTTGCGCTTGCCAAATATATAGCCGATAAATACCACTAATGCAAAGAACAGCATATCCCAAAAACCGGATAATAAATAAATCAGTCCGCACACAAGCCCGCCGGCCACCCCGGCAATTCTTCCTCTGTGACTCTCCCATATTTCTTTCCAAGGCATTTGGGAAGCTCACCTCTATTCCACGCGGCTCTTGAAGCTTGGTGCCTGAACCACGTTAGCAATATATACGGATACGGATGATACGGGTATTCCTGTTGTATCTTCAACGAAGTCGTGCACCTGCTTCTGCACTTCGGTAGTCAGCGTAGGAATGGATTCCTCGCCATCAACCACGGCGCGAATCGCAATATCAAGACCCGACTGGGATACCTTGATCCGCGATTTCAGATCCTTCACTCCGCGGACGCGCGAAGCCGCCTTCAAGCAGAGATTCTCGATCGTCTCCACGGAGATTTGGATATCGCCGAATTCCGTTCGCTGATCGATGGAGTTCAGGTTCGAGCGATCGCGCCTGACGGAGATGTAGAAAAAACGGATGCTCAGCAAAAACAAAACCGCAGCTACGATAATTCCAGCCCAGAAAAGGCGTTGTTCCTGAACATTCGTTAATTCGTAAGGAACAGCGCCACTCAACAGGAGGATGGCAACTACGGATATAACACCGATACTTAAGCTGTAGATAAACAGCAAAAGTCTGTCCATGATTTTGGCCACGATTCAGCACAGCCTCCTTAAATTAGATTAAACCCTCGACATCGCTGCCCAGGGCTAGCCTGAAACTATTCTATTTGACGCGTTGAGCCAAATCCAATTCTTCCGTCTTCTCCACGGATTTCATGAAATGGACGTCATGAATATGTACATTGACTTCAATCACCGTAAGCCCTGTCATATTCTCAATCGAACGTTTCACGTTGCGCTGGATTTCCCCGGCAACTTCCGGAAGACGATGGCCATATTCCACGATGACGGATACGTCAACGGCAGCTTCCCGTTGTCCGACTTCAACTTTAACGCCCTTGGATAAATTCTTGCGTCCGAGCAGCTCCGCAATGCCGCCTGCAAAGCCTCCGCTCATCCCCGCAACACCGCGTACCTCGACCGTAGCGAGTCCGGCGATGACTTCAATTACTTCCGGTGCAATCTGAATCTCACCGATATCTGTACGTTCAAATTCTGTAGGCAAAGTTTCCGCCATTGTCTCAACACACCTTTCAGAATAAGTTAGCGGATGCACCCGAACTGCATAACGCATGCGCTCTTATTACTCATACTATACCATTTGGCCAAGTTTATGACAAACTTGGCCAAAGGTTTTAAATCTCATTTTCTTCCAAAAACTTAATATCGAAGTCGCCCTTCAAGAAGGTAGGATGCTTCAGCAGTTTCTGATGGAACGGGATGGTCGAATAGATCCCTTCAATCTCGAATTCAGCCAAAGCGCGTTTCATCTTCGCGATCGCTTCATCGCGGGTCGGCGCCCATACAATGAGCTTGGCAATCATCGAATCGTAATAAGGCGAAATCGTGTACCCGGGATATGCCGCGCTGTCCACCCGCACGCCAGGACCGCCCGGAGGCAAATAGAATTGAATGGTTCCCGGTGCAGGCATGAAGCCCTTGTCCGGATTCTCGGCATTGATCCGGCACTCGATAGACCAGCCGTTAATGACGACATCCTCTTGACTGAAGGAAAGCGTGTTGCCTTCAGCAACGGAGATCATTTCCTGAATCAGGTCCACGCCGGTTACCATCTCCGTTACCGGATGCTCCACCTGAATCCGCGTGTTCATCTCCATGAAGTAGAACTGTCCGTCCTGGCCCAGCAAAAATTCAAGCGTGCCGGCACCGGAGTAGTTTACCGCTTTTGCCGCGCGAACGGCGGCTTCACCCATTCGGCTGCGTACCTCTTCACTTAGCACCGGACAAGGAGCTTCTTCAACCAGCTTCTGTCTTCGGCGCTGCACGGAACAGTCACGCTCCCCGAGATGCACGGCGTTGCCGTGTTTATCGGCGATAATCTGAATCTCCACGTGCTTCATGCCGGTTAGATATTTTTCAAGATACACGCCAGCATTGCCGAAAGCCTTCTGGGCTTCCTGCTGCGCGTTCGTAATCTGTTTGATCAGCGATTCCTCATCCTCGGCGATTCGAATCCCCTTACCTCCGCCGCCTGCGGTCGCTTTGATAATGACCGGGTAACCGATGTCGCGTGCGAGCATGACGGCCTCGTCCAGATCCTCGACCAATCCGTCGGACCCGGGAATAACCGGAACCCCCGCATCCTTCATCGTTTGCTTCGCCACCGCCTTGTCGCCCATGCGGTTGATCGCGTCAGCGGAAGGGCCGATAAAGGTAATGTTGCAGGATTCACAGATCTCCGCGAAATCCGCGTTCTCGGCCAAAAAGCCGTAACCGGGGTGAATCGCGTCACACTCGGTCAGCGTAGCCACGCTCATGATATTCGTGAAATTCAAATAGCTGTCTTTCGATAATGTAGGGCCGATGCAATAGGCCTCGTCCGCCAAGCGAACATGAAGAGATTCCCGGTCCGGCTCCGAGTATACGGCAACGGTTGCGATGCCAAGCTCCCGGCAAGCCCGGATGATACGGACGGCTATCTCTCCGCGGTTCGCGATAAGCACTTTTTGAAATGTCATGCAGTAACCTCCTTCGGACTCATACGACTCTCGTTCTTGGCGAGTCCCTCCATATTACTCCGGCTTCACCAGGAACAGAGGCTGCCCGAATTCTACAAGCTGACCGTTCTGCGCGAGAACCTCAACGATTTCGCCCTTGATCTCTGCTTCCAGTTCATTCATCAGCTTCATGGCCTCGATGATGCAGACCGTCGATTTCTCCGTCACCTTGTCCCCCGGGCTTACAAACGGTCCAGCCTCAGGCGATGGGGAACGGTAGAAGGTTCCTACCATCGGTGATACGATTTTATGTAATGAGCTGTTGCTATCCTCCGCTGAATCCTGCTGAGGTGCCGCTGCAGGAGCTTGATTCCCCGTATTCGGCTGTACGATCTGCGGTGCCATCACTTGCTGAGCCGGTATGTACGCTTGCGGCGCGGCCTGATAGTTGTTAACGACCTCGGCTGCATTGGGTTTCTTAATGGATAAGCGTGTACCTTCGCTCTCAATCTCCAGTTCATGCACGGAAGTTTGATCCACCAGCTTAATAAGTTCCTTAATTTCGTTTAATTTAAACATGATCGACGTTCACTCCTTCACTTTCTTGGAAGCCCTTGCTTAGGACAGTCAGTCAATAGCTTAGAGTATTATATCACAATCGAGCGAAATAGAAAGAGCCCAAGGCAATCCTTAGACTCTTTCGGGTTTATCGTATATCCGTGGTTTATGTTGAAATCTGCGGACAAGCTTATGGCGCAACATATTGGACGGTTACTTTATCCGGCGAAACCTTCAATTCCTTCATCACAAGACTGACGATGTCCGCCGCGCCTTTGGCATCGAGTTTCTCGCTCAGAACGACCACATTATATTTCTCGCTCTCTTCCTTTACTACGGCGTTGCCGAATTGCTGCTGCAGGGTTTCCTCGATGCTGAGAATGACTTCCTCTTTCGCTTCCGCCGCTTTCAGCTGCTGGGTAGCTTGCGCTGTTTCTTCCGGTTTATTTTCATGGTTGTCGATTTTTGTCATTAATTCATCGTATAATTTATTATTTTTTTGTGCGCGGTCCAGTTTATAGGAATCCAGCTGTGCGATTGCAGACGTTGCGTTCGCTGCCACTTCCTCCAGCACTTCTTTATCCGATTTTTCGCCGCTCGTGCTGCTGGTGTCCTTGGAAGTCTCTGCTTCGTCCTTGCCGGTGCTGCTGGCGTCTTTGGATTTATCGGCTCCATCCGTGGATTCCTTCACTTCCGGTTCTTGCGGCTTATCCGCTTCTCCGGCCGCTTTCCCTTGGTCATCCTGCTCACCTTGCGTTGCCTCTGCAGGATCCTCCGTGCCGGTTACGCCCGTATCCGTCGTTCCGGTCCCTTGCTCGTTGGCTCCGGAATCTCCGTCCGTGCCTTCTTCGAGAACTTCGTTCACAACCAGCTCGTCGCCTGCGGTTCCATTGGCTTCCTGTCCTGCGCCGGGCTTCTGACCGTCCACCTGCGTGCTCTCGGCAACCGGCGGCGCTTTCGTTCCCGAATCGTCCGTGAACAAGTAGTAGGCGGACAGGATGACCATTAAACTAAGCATGGATACTAACCATATGGTTTGTCTTTTGTTATTCATTTGAACTTTTCCTCCTTTAATTGAAAACCTGTGGCACGAATGATCGGATCATCCGCAGGACTTCGTTTATTACTGTTTGCGTGGGACAACGGATATACGATAAGATGGAACGTTCAGACCCCGCTGGATCGCATCCACGATCAAGCTCTTTACGACTTCATTCTCGGCCCCCTTGGCTACGACGAGCACGCCGCGGACCTGAGGTTTGATCTTCTTGGTGACGATCGGCGTCTCTTCGCCCGAAGAGTCATAGGTGACGATCTGGCCGTCGCGCTGGTAACTCGTGACATGGCGTTTCCCCCCGTTGGCATCGGTTTCTTCCGTGAGTTCCTGCGTATCCTTCATATTTCGCTGCACCACCAGTTCTTCAGTAGATTCCACGGTCACCATGACATCCACGGACCCGACGCCAACGATCTGTTCCAGCATGGTCTTGGTGCGCATTTCGAAATCCTGCTCGATGCTTTCGAATTCACCGCCGCCGCTGTTGCTCGCAGCCCCCTGGGTTGTTGAGACCGCGGCGGTGTCCGGCGGCGGTTCGCGGCCGATATTCTCATGATCCAGCTTCTTGACATTGACGAAGGAGTTGAACAGCATGATCGCGACACCGATCAGGCCAAGAATGATCAGCCACCTGAAGGTCTGCATCTTCCTAGCACCGCCGGCTCCTCCGCCAAGCCACTGCTCCAACCGCTTCAACCAATTTCCCATCATCCTCACCTCCGCTACAGCTTGTTATCCTGATCCTGCCCCGGTGCATATATCGTGATCAGCTCCGGCTCCAAATCCCACCTGCGGCTAATGTAGTCCCGAACCGGTTCTGCTCTGGCTTCCTGAGCTTTGCTGACTGCCTCTGCGTTTTCTTTTACTGCCGCCTTCCTATCCTTCTCCTCTGCCATGGAATCCACGTTCACCTGAACGGAATCCACCGGCGTTACGCCGATGGGACTTCTATCGTCTTCCCCTACTTCTGCATCCGCCGGCTCATCCCCAGCCAGCCTTACGTCAACGGAGCGTATCGCAGCGCCGGCATATTCCTTGCCCTGCCCGGCAACCGCGGCCAGCACCACCTTGACCTCTTGAACGGCTTCCCCCGTTTCAGCCGCGATCTCTTCTTTCATCACCTTGGCTAATTCGTTGCCAGCCCATTGCAGGCTTTGGCTCTGCTGCGTATCCTTGAGCTTTTCGGCCTGGGCCATGATATGCTCCAGCTGAATTTCCTCCGGCAGCCCCTTCTCCTGCCGCTCCAGTTCCATCGCCAGCTGGTTCTCCGGCGGATCCGTAATTAATGTAATGATGGGACTGAGCAGCGTAAGCAGAATCAACAAGCTCAGGACTAGCCTGGCGTAGCGTTCAAGCGCCTTCCCGGGCAGGATCAAATCAACGAAGGCCGCAAAGAGAACCACCATGATCACGCTTTTCAGCCAATCTCCAAGCCAGTCCATTCGTCATACCTCCTAAGCTTTGGCGCCGCGTATCATCTGCCTCACCTCATCATGACGGTGATGTTGGCAGCCGTGAGCAGTATCGTTATGGCGAGAAAGAACATCAAGCTCACCGCGGCCAAGGCCGCGAAAACGTACAGCATCGTCTTACCGATCGTCTGGAGGCAGGTGCCGATCGGGGTATCGCCGAGCGGCTGCATGACGGCCGCCGCGACGTTATATATCAAGGCAAGCGTCAAGATCTTGATCGCAGGAAATGCGCAAAGGAACAAAATGATGATGACTCCCGCCAGCCCGATGGAGTTCTTAACTAGCAGCGAAGCCGAGATTACGGTATCCGTCGCATCTGCGAACATCTTGCCGACTACCGGAACGAAATTGCCGGTTACGTATTTGGCTGCCCGGATGGTTACGCCATCCGTAACCGAGCTGGTCAGCCCTTGAACGGAGATAACTCCCAGGAACACGGTAAGCAGCACACCCAGGACGCCCATCGAGATCCCGCGCAGCAGATTCCCAAGCTGGGTCAGCTTGTACTTTTCGGATAAGGAGCTAACCAGATGCAGCAGAGCCGAGAAGAATAGAAGCGGGAACACAATCGTGCTGATCAGCGTGCCTACCGTATGTACCATGAATATGACCAGCGGATGGGCCACCGAGACGGTGACGACATTGCCCATCGAGGCCATCAGCGCAAAGAGCAAAGGAAGCATGGCCATCATGAAATCGATCATTTGGGTGATGGCGTCCCGCGCATATCCGATCGCGATGCTGAAGCTGTTGACCGCGATGACCAGGACAACCATGTAACAGATCGTATAGGCTACCCGGCTCACGGTGCTTTTTTCGAAGGCCGTCTGCAGGTTCTCTAGAATCAAGCTCATAATGCTCAGCATGACGATGGTCGCCAGCAGCTTGCCGTTATAGAGCACCTCGTGCCACAGATATTTTCCGATACCGGACATAACCCCTTTGAAGCTCAGCCCGTCGCCGCCCGGCAGCAGCATATCCATCAGGGAGGGCGTCCTGCCATCCGGGAAGAACCCGCCGTAATCCTTCATGAGCCGCTCCCAGTATTTCTCGACCTGATCCGTTGGCAGCTGCTGCGTCTGCTGCTCGACCCACTCATCGGCCGGATTGGCGGCTGCAGTCGCACCGATCGTCCCGCAGAACCATCCGGACAGCAACAGCATCGGGATCAGTAGGCAAAACACGGCCAAGCCTCTTCGAAGTGTTGCTCCTGTCACCATGTGCCCCACCTTTTTTCAAGCCGGGAGGAGCTTCAGGACCGTCTCGATGATGATCCCGATAATCGGTACAGCGAGCACCAATATGAGCACTTTTCCCGCCAGTTCTATTTTGGATGCGATCGATTCCTGTCCGGCATCTCGAACGATCTGTGCCCCCATCTCCGCGATATAGGCGATTCCGATGATTTTCAGAACCGTCTTCAGATAGATGATCTGAACGCCGGAATTCTCCGCCAGATCTTCCAGCATGGATATGACATTACCGATCTTTCCGATCAGGAACAGGAAGATGAGGAGCGATGTCGCCACGGCGAGAAGAAAGGCAAAGAGCGGTTTCTGTTCCTTGACAATCAAGATCAGCACGGTAGCGATGATGCCGAGTCCTACCACCTGGATAATTTCCATAAATGTCCACCTACTGGAATAGAAAAATACTTTTGATTTCCTTCAGCAAATCGTCTAGCAGCCTTACGACCATAAACAATACAACCACGAACCCGATGAGGGTCACCCAATGCGCCATATCCTCTTTCCCCATCTGTTTCAGGACGGTATGAATCATGGCAATGATGATGCCAATACCGGCAATCTGGAAGATCGCGTTCACTTCAATGTTCATTTCCCTTGGCACCTCGCTAAAAGATCAATATGACGATCAATGCTCCAATGAGCAGTCCCAGACTCTTGCTCATTTTTTCATATTTGACCTGGTCATCCCTTGCCGCTGCTTCTTCATGCTTGAGCTGTCCCACGGCCAGAGCGATATGTTTGATCTGGTCCTGTCTGTCACTGGTGCCAAGTACGCCGCTTAGCTGTTCCAACACCTCACGCTCGGCACTTTTCATCGAGGTTCGTCTCCAATATTCGCCAAGCGCCTTGCGGATGCTGTCTTGTGCGGATAACCCGTAATCGGGTCTCATGTAAAGCGCTGCGGTGGCCAACAAAGATTTGAGCGGTTCACGAAGGGAAACGCCGATTCGCTCCAGCGCGTCGGGCAGCGGCGTAAAGCCGTAGCTGATTTCCGTCTCCAGCCGTTGAAGCGCGAGAATAAGTTCTCGCAGCTGTCTGGGTCTTGCTGCGAATTGCTGGGCTTGGTAGAATCCGGCTAAGGTTCCTGCACCCAGCACGAGCACGGCCCCGACCAGTTTAAGCATAGGCATCACCTCCCGGCTGGCCGCTGATAGCCGTCTGAAGCGTTCGCTGGCCTCCGTCATACAGCTTGTATGATCGGTGGTCGCCCGCTCGGTTAAGAACCGCATACATTTCAAACATCCGGTTCTCCAGAAGTCCCGAGAGGGCGGGCCGGCCCCGCATGTCCTGAACGGATGAGCCATGCGCCGTTGCAATCACGCTGATGCCGGCATGCAAAGCCTCAATAACCGCTTCCGCATCCTCCGGCCGGCCGATCTCGTCCACAATGAGCACGTCCGGAGACATCGAACGGATCATCATCATCATCCCTTCGGCTTTCGGACAGCCATCCATTACGTCCGTGCGAGGGCCGACATCGAATCCGGGTACGCCGCGCAAACAACCCGCGATCTCGGAACGCTCGTCGATGATGCCCACCTTCATTCCCGGCCAATGCACGGACGAGTTTCCCCACTTGCCGTAGCTGATCTGTCTAGCCAGGTCTCTGAGCAGCGTCGTTTTGCCTTGCTGGGGCGGAGATAAGATCAGCGAGTGCATCACCCTTTTCCGTTTCCGGTCAAGCAGATGAGGAAGGATGTCGTCCGCCGCTCCCTGTATTTCCTTGGCTATCCGGACATTAAATCCGCTGATATCCCGGATGTGCTCCACCCTGCCGCCGCTCAGCACCGTCCGGCCCGTAAGCCCGACCCGATGGCCCCCTGGTATGGTGATAAACCCCTTTCGCAGCTCTTCCTCCATAGTGTAGAGGGAATGATTGCTGATAAGGTCCAACAGCCTATGGGTATCTTCACGCGTCGGCTTATACGCTTCTTCAGGCCGCAAGGTGAGTCCGCCTCGCCTGTCCAGGAAATGATGCTTGCCCGCCGAATTGATCTCCAGCGGACGCTCTTCCCGGATCCGTACCTCCTCCACATGTTCGAGAAGCTCTTTCGATAGGTTCAGCAGCATGCGTTTTACGGTTTCGGGAAACAGGTCTAACCAATTCAATGTCATATCAATTTCCCCCAGGTTGTCCTTTGTGATCATCTTCTAATAAGAGAACTTCATATCCCATGTGTATGCTTGTACCTGAAAAATATGCAGCGAATCTATCATTTTTTTAAAACCCCGTATAAGAGACAGGAGACGCCGCACAATATCCAGCCGATCTTCCCCCATGACAATTTATCTGCCATTCCCACCAGACCGATGGTTGTGGTCAAAATCAAAATGAGCGGACCCGTAAACGCCAATGCCGAATTCACGGCAAGCGCTTTATCGACTTGGTTCAGGCGCAGCATGATGATGGCCGCGACGATCTCAAGGCTGCCCGAGAAAAACCGAAGCGTTGCCATACTTGCGACAAACTTGTCCAGCATGCGATATATCCTCCCTCTTCCTTCTTCCTTCTTCACATGTGTGATGATTAAAAATATGCGGGGCCCTCTCGTTTTATCTCTATTTTTTCAATTTCATAGAAAGGAACTTCGAATCTTTCGGACAGCACAAAAAATCCCGGTCATAAATGACCGGGATTAACTCTATTAATATCGATGATGGCGGTTGAATCCTGTTATCGGCGAACCTGCGGTCCGCCTACGGAAGCCTGTTGATCCGTATCCAGTCCGTACGCGGTATGAAGCGCCTGCACGACCCCTTCGAGATTGCTTCCCTCGATGACGCAGGATACTTTGATCTCGGACGTGCTGACCATTTTGATGCTGACCCCCTGCCGGGAGATCACGTCAAACATTTGTGCCGCCACGCCGGGATGGCTGACCATGCCCGCGCCGACAATCGATACTTTCACAAGATGGTCTTCCGAGGTAACATCGCGATACGGCAGCTTGCCGCGAATGTGTTCGATCACGGACAACGCACGCTCCCGATCCGCCAGGGACACCGTAAAGGAAAAGTCCGCTTCGCCGTTCTGAACGCCGCTCTGCACGATGATATCAACGTCGATCGATTCTTTTGCAAGCTCTCCGAACACTTGGGCCAGAACGCCCGGCGTATCGGCTACGCCCAGAATACTGATTCTCGCTACATTCTTGTCGAATGCAATTCCGCTGACAACCACACCTTGTTCCATGCTTGTTTCCTCCTTAACAACCGTACCCTCGTTATGATTAAAGCTGGATCTGACGACAAGCTTGACTTGATTATGCTTCGCATACTCGACCGCACGCGGGTGAAGAACAGCCGCGCCAAGATTGGCAAGCTCGAGCATCTCGTCATAGGAAATCTCCTTCAGTTTCCGCGCGCATTTGACTAACCGCGGATCCGTGGAGTATATCCCGTCCACATCCGTATATATTTCACATACATCCGCTTGAATGGCAGCCGCAAGAGCTACCGCGGTGGTATCTGAGCCCCCGCGTCCAAGCGTTGTAATCTCTCCGTCTTCGGACATGCCCTGGAATCCCGCGACAATGACGACATTTCCTTCGCCAAGCGCTTTGTGCACGCGCTCAGGCTTTATATCTGTAATGCGGGCTTTACCATGGACGGCTTCCGTGCGGAATCCCGCCTGCCAGCCGGTCAAGGACACTGCCTTGCGTCCAAGACCGTGAATCGCCATGGATAGCAGCGAGATGGATATCTGCTCCCCCGTGGTCATCAGCATATCCATTTCCCGTGCCGGTGGATTCTCGTTTAACAGCTTTGCCTGGTCAATCAAATCGTCCGTCGTATCCCCCATGGCAGACACCACGACCACACATTGATGGCCTTCATCTTGTTTCTCTACAATTCTTCTGGCAACGCGCTTCATGCGTTCTGTATCCCCTACAGAGCTGCCTCCGAATTTCATGACGTACAGTGACAATGCTTCTTTCACTCCCCACTAATATCGGTATGTAACAGTGCTCAGGTGGTTTCTCACTTTAAAACAGTATAATACGAAAGTGAGTCACCCCGTCAAGGCTTTTCAAGGCAAAAAGAAAACAGACTTAGGACGCCGAGCCCGCTTATTGCAAAAAACTCCCGTACATTCGTACAGGAGTCGCGTTGGTTTAGAAGATATTGGCACCCCGTCCATCGTTGAAGGGTCCCGCTTATTGCATGCTATGCACGGGAAATGTATTTACCTTCGCGTGTATCGATCAGAAGCACATCGTCTTCGTTAATGAACAGCGGTACTTGTACATTGAGGCCGGTTTCCACTTTGGCGTTCTTCGTAGCGCCGGTAGCCGTGTTGCCTTTGATACCCGGCTCGGTCTCAACGACCTTCAGCTCGACGCTGTTAGGCAGGTTGATCCCGAGGATCTCGCCTTGGTAACTGATAATGTTAACGTTCATGTTCTCTCTCAGAAAGTTAAGCTCCCATTCCAGCTGCTCGCTGGTCAAGCTGAACTGGTCGTAAGTTTCGTTGTCCATGAAAACATGCTCTTGACCGCTGGCATAGAGATACTGAACGCCACGGTTGTCGATGATGGCGCGGCCAATCGTTTCGCCTGCACGGAACGTCTTCTCCACGGTGTTGCCGTTGCGAAGGTTTTTCAATTTGGAACGTACGAAAGCGGCGCCTTTACCCGGCTTAACATGCTGGAAATCCAATACGGTGAAAATATCGCCATCTACTTCTACGGTCAAACCTGTTTTAAAATCGTTAACTGAAATCACTAAGATTCCCTCCTATGGATGCGGTCTATTTAATATAGTACACAAATTTCTTAAAGCATAAGCTCAACAAGGCTGCTTTTTGAACCCTTTTTACAGTACGGTGTAATCTTTGGACGAGCTTGTCAGTATGCGAATGCCCGTTTCCGTGATGACGATATCATCTTCGATGCGGACACCGCCAAGACCAGGCAGGTAAATGCCCGGCTCCACCGTTACGACCATGCCGGGCTGCAGCACGTCATCGCTCAGCTTGGACAGCCGCGGCGATTCATGAACTTCCATGCCCAATCCGTGCCCCGTGCTGTGGCCGAAATATTCCCCGTATCCGTAACGCGAAATAATATCGCGAGCCAAAGCGTCTGCTTCGCGTCCCGTCATGCCTGGTTTAATATGATCCAGTGCGTGAAGCTGCGCTTCAAGCACGATATCATAGATCTCCTTCAGCTTCGGATCAGGACTGCCGAGCGCCACGGTTCTCGTGAGATCGGAGCAGTACCCGTCCAGCAGCGCGCCGAAATCAAACGTAACGAATTCGTTCCCTTGAATGACCCGCTCGCTGGCTACGCCGTGAGGAAGCGCCGAACGCTCGCCGGAAGCAACGATCGTGTCGAAGGAAGACGCGGTTGCGCCATGCTTGCGCATGAACATTTCCATCTCGAGATCGATTTCCCGTTCCGTTTTGCCGGCAGCCAGAATCGTCAGGACATGGCTGAACGTCTGATCAGCCAAATCCGCTGCCCGCTGCATAATGCTCAACTCTTCGGCATCCTTGAATATACGCAAATCTTCTACAAGGCCCGAAACCGGCACCAGGCTGATGGGCGCGAGCTGTTCCGAATATGCGGAAAACACGCCGTATGTAACATGGTCCTGTTCGAATCCGAGCGATGCGATGCCTTCGGAAGACAACAGATCCTTGACCGTCTCCATCACCTTCGGCCCGTGCTCGACCACTTTAAAACCGACGGCTTGCTGCGGTGCTTGCGTCATATAGCGGAAATCCGTCAACAGATAGGCCTCATCGCGTGTGATCAACACGTATCCGGCTGAACCGGTAAAGCCCGTTAAGTATCTGCGGTTGATCGGGCTTGCAACCAGCATAGCCGTCAAACCTTTGGCTTGAAGCTGTTCGCGCAGTTTAACCACTCGTTTGTTACTCATTCTAACCACTCTCCTCTCACCCTTATCCCGAAATAGGAGCTACCCTTCTTGCTCGACCAGGACTTGCAGTAGAGCCGACAAGCCCAATGTGTAACTCGCCGCGCCAAAACCCGCGATTTGTCCGACAGCCACAGGCGCTATGACGGAGGTATGACGAAATTCCTCTCTGGCGTGAATGTTCGAGAGATGAACCTCCACTGTCGGAATGCGGGCAGAACTGATGGCATCACGCACAGCGTAGCTGTAGTGAGTCAGTGCTCCCGGATTAAGAAGTATGCCGTCAGCCTGTCCGATCGCTTCATGAATACGGTCAATGATAGCACCCTCATGATTAGACTGAAAGAAGGTAATACCGATACCGGCGAGATCCGCCTGTTTACGCAAATTATCTTCGATCGCCTGCAGGCTGAGCGAACCATAAATGCCCGGTTCCCGGAAGCCGAGCAGGTTTAAGTTCGGTCCGTTTATCACCCATATGGATTTCATAGGGCTTCCCACCTTTTCGTCAAATAACCAAAAGCTATTTTACCATAGGCGGCATCGGGTTGAGAAGTTTTTCTTGGCTAACCCGTCAGCTTCTTCGGTTCACGCAGTTTCTCGTCGGTGAATTCCTGCGCAATCGTATAACCGATAAAGAGGCCCCATAATATAAAAATACAAACCTCCGAAATGTTTGTATCCCAGGACAGCTTCTTCACTGGGTCCGTCAGCCGTAGCCAGGGATTGAGCGCAACAAACAGCACCGCCCACCACACGATTCCGTAAGCAATCCCGGGCCATGGGCCCTTCAGCTTCCTGAACAGGGCAACATAAATGAGGGAAGCGATGACGGAAAAGGCGATGAAGGACAGCCACCCGGCGATTTGCCCGGCTGTGGTCTTGAGGAATTCATGTTTGAAGAATGGCTCCAGCAAAAAACCGGGCACGACCTTCGTGAATCTCAACCAGTAAAAGATCCAAAGCACGCCCCCCCAGATCAGGCCGGCATAATAGCCTAGCTCCAGGGCAAACGTAAACGGATTGGTTATCTGGTTCTGCTTACGAAATTGATGTTCATGCATGGATTGATTCTCCTCTTCTTCGGTTATCGAAAAGCCCCGCTGTTTCTCCATTTCATCTCTGAAAGTAGTATGCACCGCTTCCCCTGCCCTAATCCAACTAGAAATTACTTTCAAAATTCGATACAATAGTTCATAGAACGAATAACATGTCAGGGAGGGTGAACTGGTTGTCCGATAAGTCAACCCCGATCAGCTATGGAGGCCAAGCTGTAATCGAAGGCGTTATGTTCGGCGGCAAGCATGTGAATGTGACGGCCGTGCGGCGTAAAAATAATGAAATCAAGTTTCTCGAGGTGCCTCGCGAAGACAAGGCATGGGTTCGGAAGCTGCGGAAGATCCCGCTTCTTCGCGGCATCGTCAGTCTCATAGATTCTACTATCAAAGGCTCCAAACATTTGAATTACTCTGCCGATGCTTATGCTGACGATACGCTGGAGCCCGAAGAACGCGAGAAGCAGAAAGAGAAAGAAGACTCCGGCTGGAGTTTAAGCATGATTATCGGTGTGGCCGCCGTCAGCGTGCTTTCCTTTGTTTTCGGCAAGCTGCTGTTTACACTCGTTCCTGTTTTTGTAGAGGATTTCTTTTTTGGCGATACATTTGATCACTATATCGTGCATAACCTGATTGAAGGCGTTATTAAATTAATACTGCTCCTCGTGTATCTATGGGCGATCTCCCAAACACCGGTCATAAAAAGGCTCTTTCAGTACCACGGCGCCGAACACAAAGTCATCAGCGCATTCGAAGCCGGCGAAGAGTTGACGGTGAAGAACGTTCAGAAATATACGCGGCTGCATTATCGCTGCGGCAGCAGCTTCATGATGCTGACCATTGTGCTCGGCGTTGTTGTCTACTCGGTGGTGCCATGGGATACCATGACGCAGCGGGTCATTCAAAGAATTGCGCTTCTTCCGGTCGTGCTTGGCGTTTCCTTTGAATTCCTGAAATTGACCAATGCCATGCGGGACCTGCCGGTACTCCGTTTCCTCGGATATCCCGGTCTGTGGCTGCAGCTTCTGACGACGAAGGAACCTACTGATGATCAAGTTGAAGTATCCATCGCATCCTTTAACAGAATGCGTGAGTTAGATGCTCAATACGAGAATGTTACAGTTCACCAATCTGTGACAGGAAGTGTGCTGGATCCCGCGAAAGGGTGATAATCCATGAGAAGGCATGCGATCATTTTTTGGACGGCGATAACATTGGCCGCCATAGGGCTACTGGTATTCCTGTTAGACCCTGGATCAAGAATGAGAATATTGATTCCTCTAATTATTGTTGCTGTCGTGTATGTGCTTTACAAGTTCCCGCCACGCCGTTTTAACAAACGTCCCAAGGTGAAGCCTTCCAAGCGGACGGCCGCGAAACTGGCGGCGGCTAAGAACAGCACCGTACGCAAAAGCAACCCAACGGCTAAACGTAAACAGTATCCGTTTCAAGTGATCGATGGGCACAAAGGAAAATCCGACCCATCCGATGATGTTCCTAAATACCATTAACCGGAAAAACCGCCCGCCCGCGCATGCATATGCCGGGTGGACGGTTTTTTTAATGTTCGGCATTCCAGCGGGTGAAAAACATCGTGCCGGCCGTCAGACCGGAATTGTATAAATTCTCGCTTTCCTCTTTGGTCAGATTAAAATGGGTGGTGCCGATGCCGAGCGTCGGAATTTTGATCGTGCGATTTCGGTTTTGCTGCTCGATATAACGTTCATCGTGTGCGGAGAGCATCGTCTCGAACATGGCGGTTAACATCCCGATCGGGCCTTCGATCAGATGAGGCAGGTTGCTGTTCTTCCCGACCATCTGAAAGCCCAGCACCGGCAGGGGCTTAGGCCCACCCTTCGATTCGCGATCAAAGAGCCATAAGGGGAAGTTGCTGAGCAGTCCCCCATCCACGATATAAACAAATTGCTCGCCGAACGATTTGCCTTTTGCGGCCCTGCCCAACAAACGCAGGATGACGGGGTCAAAAAAATAGGGGATGCTGCAGCTCATGCGCACAGCCTTGGCTACCGGAAAGGTGGCAGGATTGATCCCGTATTGGCGGAGATCATCCGGAAGCACCAGCAGCCTGCCATTGGTGATGTCCGATGCCACGATATAAAGCTTCCCTGCCGGGATGTCCGAGAAGGTAAATATCCCTTTGGCCAGCAGGATTTCCCTTATCCAATTCTCCAGGGCTTCTCCGGAATAGAGCCCTTTCTTAATCAAGACCCGCAAGGCAGGACCGATAAACTTTGTATTAAAAATGGGTGCCCTCTGGAGAAACGAATGAAAGGGCGTTTCCTCGATAATGCGCTTGATTTCGTCAGCACGGTAACCAGCTGCCAGCACGGATGCCACGATGGAGCCCGAGGACGTTCCGGCAACGCGGCTGAATACCATGCCGGCATTCTCCGCCGCCTTGACAGCCCCGGCAAGCGAGATGCCCTTGACCCCCCCGCCTTCAAAAACCGCATTGATCTGCATATAAAAATCCCCCGCCTCACATGGTCTAATGACTATGTATGAGCGCGGGGGATGTTTCATACCTATAGGACGTGCAGATTTATCTATAATATGATTGCAATTGATCTTTAATGCCTAACGGATTGCTTAAAATATTCTCTGCTCTAAAGAAAATGCTGCCTTTCACTTCGGCATGGTTTTGATTGTACTTCAATTGATTGATGATTTCCGATGCGCTCTGCCAGCCGATTTCGCTGGTTCCCAGTTTGTAGGGGGCATGGCCGATCAGAAGATCTACGCCGGTTCCTTGTACTTCGCCGGCCCACCAGTCCACCAGCTTATCATAGTCGGCTGCCGGATTACTCATGCTCCAATAGATCTGCGGTGCAACGTAATCGATCCAGCCGTTCTGGATCCAGGTCCGCACATCGGCATACATGCTGTCATACGCCGTTACACCGGCCTTCGTATCCGATCCCGTCTTATCCACGGACTGGTTACGCCATACGCCGAAAGGGCTGATTCCGTATTCGACGTCCGGTTTCACGCGATGAATGCTCTCTCCGAGCGATTGGACAAAGGCATTGATATTTCCGCGGCGCCAATCCGCCAGATTGGCGTAGGCCCCATTATTGAACTCGCGGTATGCCGCGTCATCGTTAAAGACCGTATTGGAAGGATAGAAGTAGTCGTCCAGATGGATGCCGTCAATATCGTATCCGTTAACGACCTCCATGATCGTATCGATGATATGCTGCCTGGCTTCCGGAATCCCAGGGTTGATGTACAGCTGCTTGCCTGTATTCACGATCCAATCCGGATGGCTTAGCGCAACATGGGACGGATGGAGCGATGCCGTCAAAATATCGGTGTTCGCCCGGAATGGATTAAACCAAGCGTGAAATTCCATATTCCGTTTGTGCGTTTCCTCTACCATGAAAGCAACCGGGTCGTAACCCGGATCGGCACCTTGAATGCCCGTCAACACCTTCGACCACGGTACCATGGTGGAAGGATACAATGCATCACCGGCCGGACGTACCTGCACGTACACGGTATTGATGCCGACATCCTGGAGCGAATCCAGCAAGGCGATGTAAGAGGCTTGCTGCTGTTCCGCGCTGGTCTTCGTTTTCGGCCAGTCCAGATTGAACACGGTGGATATCCAGGCCCCTCTGACTTCATCCCCGGTTGATACCGGCGGAGGAACGACGACCGAGCCCGTGGACAGCGAGATGCGCTGTGCCGCCTGATTCCACTCCACTTGAACGCCCAGATTCTCGCTGATGAAACGCAGCGGAACCATGACCCGGCCGTTCTTGATTTCAACGGAAGCATCCAGTGCTACCGATGATCCATTCACGAGGGCGGTTTTTTTGCCGGATGTCAATTGCAGGCTCGAACCGTCCTTTCCGATTGTTACCGTCTTCGACTTCTGATTCCAAGCGACCGAAGCGCCAAGTCCTTCACTGATGATCCGCGTAGGAACCATGGTTACGTTAACCTTCGGCAATATGTAAGGAGATACGTCACTGTTCAGGTTTACACCGTCCAGCTGAATGCTGATACGAGCCGCCTTCGCTTGCGCGGTTGGGACCACCGACGGGAGACACAATAACAGCATGATCAGCACCAACAACCATCTACGAAGCTTCATTTCTATTAATCCTCCGAAAATATGAAATTTGCAGGTAATCTAACCTATTACTATAACCATGTAAATATGACGGTTCAGTTTAAAAAAGCATCTGTCACAAGCGGACAGATGCCACATTACGATTCGTTGACTAATTCGTTATGAACGTCACGCAAATCCTGAAGTCGATTCTCATCACGCTTGAAATATTCCACAAGCGTCTCAATTCTCGTAATGGAATCCCAGCTCAAGTGATGCTCGATTCCTTCAACGTCCCTGTAAATGTTTTCATCCTGTACACCGATCATCTCAAGGAATTCCTCAAGCAAATGATGACGTTCCATGAGCCGCTTGCCCATTTTTTTGCCTTTGCTGGTCAGAACCAAACCACGATATTTTTCATAGATCAAATATTCGTCTTTGTCCAGCTTTTGAATCATTTTCGTGACGGATGAGGGGTGAACCTCCAAGCCTTCGGCAATATCCGAAACGCGCGCATATCCTTTTTCGTCGATCAACTTGTAGATGCGCTCCAAATAATCCTCCATGCTAGGTGTCGGCATCTTATTCCCTCTTTTCTATAATTACATAACCCGTGCCATAAAACTGTTTTACCTGCATTAGTAATGATACATGTTTTTGAGACCCCTTGGCAAGTCCTGGTCCAATCCTCATGTCTAATATGGGCCTATGTCAATATGGACCTATGAATTGAACCAGCCTTACCCAACGCCATTAGAATTTAAGCCATTCCGGCGTAATGCCTTGCAGCCAAATCGTAATCTTGTACATTTGATCCGTGAAGAGCAGAACCCCCATCAGAATCATCAAGACGCCGCCGACCTTCATCAGCGTGCTTGAATATTTAAGAATCCAGCGGGTGGAGCCGATGAAAAAGGCCAGGATGAAAAACGGCACTGCAAACCCGAGCGAATATGAAGTGATCAGCGGGAACCACGTTCCCGGATCGGAAGCTGCAAGCGCGATGATCGCCGTCAAAATCGGTCCTACACAAGGCGACCAGCCTGCGGCGAAGCCGATACCAAATAGAAATGTTCCTATGTATCCGGTCGGTTTGGATTTAAAATTGAATTTCCGGTCCTTCATGAGGAACTTAGGCTGGAAAATGCCGATAAGCATAAGTCCCATCACGATGATCAGCAGCGCGGATAACTGTCGAATCAAATCCTGGTATTCCGTGAAAAACTCCCCGAACAGGCCTGCCCCCCAACCGAGAGTGTAATAAACAGCAGAAAACCCAAGGATGAACGCGAGTGTGTGCGTCATGGTCCGGAAACGGACCTCCTTGCGGTTCTGTTCGTTCTTTAAGTCATTGACCGACATGCCTGTAATAATGGATAAATAGGACGGGTACAGCGGCAGGCAGCATGGAGATATAAATGAAGCGAAACCGGCCGCAAACGCGATGCCGATATTAATATCAGCCATTTGATTTTAGAACCCCCTTATGTCGTAAAGCCCTTTTTGCCGACAAGCGTAATGATGAGCAGGCTGATCAGCAGCAGCACGATGGTGGCGCCGGGTGCCAAATTAAATACGCCGGCAAGCATCAGTCCCCCGATAACGGCAATTTCGGAGATGATCACCGATAATACGATGGAGCTTCGGAAGCTTCTCGCCAGCAATAAACTGATCGCTACCGGAATGGTCAGCAATGCGGAGACCAGAAGCGCGCCCACAATCTTGATGGCGGTGCTTACGACAAGCGCCGTCAGCACCGTAATGATCATGTTCATCCATTTGACGGGCAGGCCGCTGACGCTGGCCGCATCCTCCTCGAAGCTGAGCAGGAAAAATTCCTTGAAGAACATTACCACTACCGCAATGACAACGACGGTAACGCCGCCTACCATATAAATATCCGTGGAATCCAGCGTATAGATGCTTCCGAACAAATAACTCATGACATCCGTATTATAGCCCATTCCCAGCGTGAAAAACAGCGAGGCCAGCGCAACGCCGCCCGACATAATAATGGCGATGGACAGCTCGGCATAACTTTTGTAGGCCTTTCTCAGCTTCTCAATCGCAAAAGAGGCCAGCACCGCAAATACCAATCCTGCGGCAAGCGGGTAGACTTCGATCAAAAATCCGAGTGCCACGCCCGCTATCGTGACGTGCGACAACGTATCGCCGATCATCGACAGCCTTCGCAGCACGAGGAATATTCCGATAAGCGGGGCCGTAATCCCGATCAGAACCCCACCGATCAGCGCCCGCTGGAAAAAATCGCTAAGCAAAATATCAAGCAATGACAACGTCTCCTTCTCCTGCATCCATAAGTTTGTTTCTATGATTATACGAGCGAATGCTGCAAGTCCACTTCCGCGCAGTTTTCGATTTCATGGGAATGCCGGACGAAAAACTGAATCTTTCCGTTTTGCGATACCGGAGATTCGCCCAGGTAGTCTTTGACCATGTCCAAATCATGGGTGACCATCAGGAACGTCATATGGTGATGGGCATGCATATGGGTGATCAATTCAAAGAATCCGGCTTGGGTCTCCGCATCAATGCCGATTGTCGGCTCGTCCAGTATAAGCAGATCCGGACGATTAATCAGCGCGCGAGCAAGGAATACGCGCTGCTGCTGGCCTCCGGACAAGGCGCCGATCCGTTTATCGGCAATATCCTGAATGCGCATCACTTCCAGCGCGTCCTCGCATTTCTGATGGTCCAGGCGGCTCAAACGGCGAAACATTTTTTTTCGATTATATAGACCGGACATGACGACTTCGCGCACGGTGGCAGGGAATAGCGGGTTGAACGCATTTTTTTGCGGAACATAGCCTATTCGCTCCCAGTCCTGGAATTTACGGATCGGCTGGCCGAACAGTTCAATGGTCCCTTCCGCGGCGGGAAGCAAGCCGACGATCATGCGGAGCAGGGTGGTTTTACCCGCGCCGTTAGATCCGACGATGCCAACGAAGTCCCGCTCTTTTATGGTGAAATTAAGATCCTTGATCACCTGTTGATCCCGGTAATGAAAGGATACATCCTTGATTTGTACGATAGGTTGGTGGCAATCCTGCGCTGCCGGCTCCATAAACAGGCCGCCTTTCTCTCTGTAGTCTCTCTATAATAAATATACGAGTCCGTATACGTTCATAACACGAAAGAAGAGGGGGATATGATCCCCCTTCTTCCTTATTGTAAAGCCTTCGTTAGATTTTGCAAATTTTTCTCCATCAGCGTGAAATAATTCTCGCCGCTACTTGCCTGCTCCTTGGTCAGCCCCTCCACCGGATTCAGCACCAAGGTTTCCGCGCCCGCTTCATTGGCCAGCGTTTTGGCCAGTTTATCCGATACGAGTTCTTCGAAGAAAATATATTTCACTTCCTTCTCTTTCACCGTCTTAGTCAGGTTCACGATATCCTGCGCTCTCGGCTCGGCGTCTGGCGACAGTCCCATAATCGCATGCTGCGTCAAACCGTAGTCCCGGCATAGATAACCGAATGCCTGGTGGGATACGACGATATCTTTTTTCGGCAGTTTGGACAGCTCGCTCGCAAAGTCGTTATCCAGTTTGACCAGCTTCTCTTTTAACGCTTCATAGCGCTGTTCATAGCCGTCCTTATGTTCCGGATCGACCTCGACCAGGCTGTTCTTGATATTTTCTGCCATGACCAGCGCGGATTTCGGGCTTACCCAAGTATGCGGATCCGTATGATGGGTATTCGTGTTCGTCTCGGCTGCCTCTTCCTCGTGATCATGGCCTGCATGATCTTCTTCGGTGCCTTCCTCATGGCTGTGGTCGTGCGCTTCAGCGCCTTTTCCATGACTGTGGTCATGTTCCTCTTCATGGGCTGCTTCACCATGCCCGTGGCCATCATCCCCCACGGCGTCGATCAGTTGGATCCCTTGGGAAACGATGACTGGTTTCACTTGCGTATCTTTATCGAGACCCTTTAAGAATCCAGGCGCCCAGCCTTCCAGCCCTGCACCATTATAAAGAAACAGCTGAGCCTTGGAGGTATTGACGATATCCTGGCTCCGCGGCGTCCAATCATGAGGTTCCACGCCCGTTGGCAGAAGATTCACGACATTGACCTCGTCTCCGCCGATTTCCTTCGTAAATTCATATATTGGATAGAAGGTCGTAATGACGTTAACCTTGCCTTCAACAATGCTTCCGCCGGATTTGCTTCCGCAGCCCGACAGGATGAGCATCGCCAGCAACATCGAAGTTACGCTCCAGGTCCAGCCGTTCAGTTTGTTCTTGCTCTTTCTCTTGTTCATGTTCATCTCCCCCACATTCGCTCCGCTCAACTAATCGTAAACTTTACTAAAAAGATTATAAGAGCAGTTCGACGTGATTGTCAACCAAATCGTAAAAGTTACTATTAGTTTTTCATATAGAACTCAGGTACCCCGCGTATTAGAGGAAAAAAATAACGGCGTACCCTTAACAGGGTACACCGTCTGATCCAACTTAATTCAACGCAGGCGTCATTTATTTCACGATGGCGCCGTTTGGCATGCCCTCCGGCACGGTTGCCAGCGTGAGCTGATCCCCGTAGGAAGCGGCCAAAATCATGCCTTGCGACATTTCGCCTCTAAGCTTCACCGGCTTCAGGTTTGTCACGCAAATCACTTTGCGTCCCACCAATTCCTCCGGCGTATAGAACTTCGCAATGCCGGACACCACCTGCCGCTGCTCAAACCCGAGATCCAGCTGCAGCTTCAGCAGCTTGTCCGCTTTCTTGACCGGCTCGGCGGCGATGACCTGTGCTACGCGCAGCTCAACCTTGGCGAAATCCTCGATGCCGATTTCCTCTTTGAGCTCCACAGGCTCCGCTCCGCTATCTGCGGACGAAGCTGCCGCCGAACCCGTAGGCTCTTCCTCGGCTGCCTTCTTGCCGCCAGTCATCGCTTCAGCGATGTAGGCCACTTCCAGCTCCGCATCCAAGCGAGGGAAGATCGGCTCGCCCTTTTGAAGCTTCGTACCAGCCGGTATCGCTCCGAGCTGGCGTCCGCTTTCCCAAGTTGTCAATTCCCCTTCCGCCAAGCCGAGCTGTTCCCACATTTTCTTCGGCGTGCGGGTCAGGAACGGCTGCAGCAGGATCGATGCAATCCGCAGCGTCTCGACCAAATGGCTCATAACGGAAGCAAGCTCATGCCGTTTGCTCTCGTCTTTGGCCAGCGTCCACGGCTGGGTCTCATCGATGTATTTGTTGCTGCGGCTGACAAACTGGCTGATCGCCGTCAGCGCAACCGAGAACTCCATATTCTCCATGGCAGTTTCGACTTTGTCATAAACGGACTTGGCCGCTTCCTCGATCGCGGCATCAAAAGGCGTTACGCCTGCCGAGAAAGCCGGAACCTCCCCGCCGAAGTATTTATCGACCATGGCCACGGTGCGGTTCAGCAGGTTGCCCAAATCATTGGCGAGGTCGGAGTTCACCCGCTCTACGAAGCTTTCCGGCGTAAACGTGCCGTCCGCCCCGAACGGAACTTCGCGCAGCAAGTAATAACGAAGCGCGTCGAGACCATACCGGTCGATCATCGTGACCGGGTCGACCACATTCCCTTTGGATTTGGACATTTTGCCGTCCTTCATGAGCAGCCAGCCGTGGGCAAACACTTTTTTCGGAAGCGGCACATCGAGCGCCATCAAGATGATCGGCCAATAGATCGTATGGAAACGCACGATTTCCTTGCTCATCAGGTGAACGTCCGCCGGCCAGTATTTGTCATACAGGCTGGTGTCCTCCGTACCGTAACCGAGTGCCGTGATGTAGTTCAGGAGTGCATCGATCCACACGTAGATGACATGTTTCGGATCGCTCTTGACCTTAACCCCCCACTCATAGGTTGTACGGGACACAGCCAGATCCTCAAGACCCGGTTTAATGAAGTTGTTGATCATCTCGTTCTTGCGGGATACCGGCTGAATGAAATCCGGATTCTCCTCGTAATACTGAAGCAGGCGGTCCACATACTTGCTCATGCGGAAGAAGTAGCTCTCCTCCTTCACGAGCTCCACCGGCCGGCCGCAGTCCGGACAATTGCCGTTGACCAGCTGACGTTCCAGGAAGAACGACTCGCAAGGCGTACAGTACCACCCTTCGTATTCGCCCTTGTAGATGTCGTCCTGCTTCAGCAGACGTTCGAATACTTCCTGCACCACCGTGGTGTGGCGCTTCTCCGTGGTACGAATGAAGTCTTCGTTCGATATGTCCAGCTTTTTCCACAGATCCTTGATGCCTGCCACGATGTCGTCAACGAACTGCTGCGGGGTTTTTCCGGCCTCTGCCGCTTTGCGTTCGATCTTCTGCCCGTGCTCATCGGTCCCCGTCAAATAACGGACATCGTATCCGCGAAGCCGTTTGTAGCGGGCCATGGCGTCGCCGGCCACCGTTGTGTAAGCATGTCCGATATGCAGCTTGTCGCTCGGATAATAGATCGGCGTCGTAATATAAAACGTCTTTTTGTCTGCCATTGTAACCTTCCTTTACCGTGAAATTGATTGTCGCATCAAGCGATTCCTTAGGAAAACCAGCAGTAAACAGCAAAAAACCCCCGCCCCTATGGGACGAGAGTTATTCTCACGTGTTACCACCCAAATTCCCCGTACCCTTGCGGGCAACAGGCTCATCTGCCGTCATACGGCGTCCATTAACGCTGGCTCACGCCGCTTCTTTACGGCAGCCACTGGCTGCAGCGCTCAAAAACGGATCCTCCAAGACCATTTTCCGAAATTCGCCAAGACCGGTTTCCAGCTCCTCCGGCTCTCTGTTCAAGGCAAGCTTTTCGTACTTATCTCTTCCTCGGATATACCTATAATTTCTTACATTTTAATCAAACGAGCCGCAGCGTGTCAAGGTGTGCATCGATCCAAGGCATCCCCTGGCTGCAGGCGGCATGCTTTCGGTTATCATCCATATGATACCCCACAAAAATCGCTATTCCTCTGTCAATGAAGACGACATCTTATCCTTGCGCGGCGGGACCAAATCGATGCCTCCAGGATGAAACGGATGACATCTCGCGATCCGCTTAGCAGCCAGCCAGGAGCCCTTCAGCGCACCATGCACCTCAATCGCTTCCAAGGCATATGCCGAGCAGGTTGGATAGAAGCGGCAAGTCGCCGGTTTCAGAGGAGAAATGAATTTCCGATAGAAGTGTATCGGCACCTTCACTACCCTGCGCGCCGTGCTCATGCCCGGCTGTCCCGATTTCCTCCACCGGCCTGCGAAGTTTCCTTATCGTTATTGTCCTTGCCGCAATCCCGGCAGTATCCGAACACTTCGAATTTATGCTGGACCACCTGGAAATCGTCCGGTGCATCGGTCAGCTGCATCGGGCAGAAGGTAATCGGATAGGTCTTCTGGCACTGCAGGCAGATCATGTGATGATGATGGTGTTCTTCGCTGCAGCGTCCCCGGAACTTGACGCCTTCCTCGAACACGACTTGCTCCAATACGCCAAGCTCGTACAATACCCGAAGATTCCGGTATACCGTATCAAAGCTCAAACCGCTGTACTTCCGGCCCATATATTCGTATACATCCTTGGCCGTCAAATATCCAGGATGTTCCCCAAACAATTTGGCAAGCGTCTTGCGCTGATCGGTAATGCGCAGCCCATGTTCCGACATGGCGTCGATGATCTGTTCCGTCGTAAGCATACGCAATAACCTCCTCTACTTGAAGATACTCTCTCCTTATAATGCCTGAAAAAAATGACAGCGTCAATGAAAGCGGTTGTGAACAGGCAAACCGCCTGCCAAGCAACCAGGAGCTTGAAAGGCTAACGGACGGCATAAACCTGCCCCTCCCTCGGCAAAAATCAACAAAAAGGACAGCCCGGGCCGTGTTTCGGCTGATGGGCTGTCCGCTTGTTGTTTATGAATAAATAGGATTAGTTCTTCACTTGCGGCAGCGGCTGGAGCAGAATGTTGATCGGCAGGCTGCTTCCCGGTGCTGCCGTAAACAGAATTTCCACCGTCTGCTCGTAATTTCCCGTACGATAGAGAACGGCGGCTTCATTCGGTGCAGATACCGCACCACCGCTGGTGTTCGGCGTCTGAATGATGTTTCCGTTCACCATCATCGCGCCCATGTATTTGCCTCCGCGCGGATTCAGCGTGATCAGCGTATTGGGTGCTACGCGGTGCAGCTTGATTTTGTACAGAACGCCGAAGTTACCGGCGTTGGATTGATATGAACCGTTAATGCCGTCATACCCTTCCAGGTTCGGATCGTTTGTCTTATCACCAATCGCAAGACGCGTAGGCGTGTTGCCTACCAAATCATAGGATTCAATGATTCGGGTCGAGTCCGGGTAGGTTCCCCGGTTATGAATGCCATCGGCCGGGTGAAGCTTCAGGTATGGCAGCTTCTGGATCGGATCCTTGGCTTCATCGATCATGATGACATCATATCGAATCGGCGAATCCGAATACAGGTCGGCAAACATGGACAGCACCTGCTGATTCTTCATTGTTTGCGCGCTCAAATCTTGCAGGATGATCCGGCTTTCGCCAGGGGCGAGCGAAATCGTCTTGAATGCATCCGCTGACTGCATGGACTCGAGATAGCGCTGCACAGCCGCTTTCCCCGTAGCAGTCGGAATGTTGATCGGACCGCCCAAACCGGTATACTCGGTGGTCAGACGCGCCGTCATCGTGTTGATGTTGGTCGCTACGACATACATCTTCATGTTCTTCCCGGTTGCATTCAAGTGGTGAATCATGAAGCGCGTGCTGGCATTGCCGATCTCGCGATATACGATACCTTCCTGATAGACGGTTTCCGGAGAGTTGCTGCGAATCAACAGGTACGGCTCGGAGCTTCTCGTAATCGGCATCAGATTCCATGTCGGCACGGCCGATCCGTCAAACGTGTATTTGTCGCCGATGCCCGTAAATAATTGATTGAATTGATCGCGCGTATACAACACTTCGCTTGTTACGTTGATGATTTTTTCGTATGAGCTGGTCGCTCCATGCTTATCGGTCACGATCAACAGCACTTTATGCGGCCCTGCCGTAAAGAAAGCCTGGTCGTTGTTTTCCCACTTAAACGTAATTTCATCGCCGGGATCGCTGTCATAACTCATGTTAATGTACGTAATTTTCTCGCCGATCTTGTATTGCTGTTTATCCGTGTCGAACATGGCCACAGGCGGCGTATTCGGTGCGGATACATGAATGCTCAAAATATACGGATCGCTCCACTCCCCGCTGGCGTCCTGTACCGAATAGGAAACCGTATGCACGCCAGGCTCGTCAAACACATCTTCCCGGCCTTCCCAATGCTCGTCTACGATAGCCAGGCCTGTCGGCGAATAGGCATTCGTCTTGTACGTTACCTTGGTTTGTCCGGCAAAGATTTCACCAGGCTGCACCGTAAAGGATGCCACCGGCTTGGAGCTCAGGCTCAGGATGATCCGCTTGTTCGGCTGGTCGACCCGGTAGGTGATGTCCAGCGCTTGCGTGATGCTGGTCAGCGGCACCATAAACGTATTATTGGACTGGTAAGCCGGTCCCTTCATCGATTTTCGAACGCCGTTCACCGTGTATACGCTGCTGTTCGTCTTAAAGCGCAGCTCATCGTTACCTCGGATAATAATCGTTTCCTTTGTCTTGCCGTCATAGGTCAGTCTCAGGCCGACACGGTCGACGAGGGATCGAATCGCGACATAGGATACGCCATTCTTGACTGCCATAGGCTGTCCGGCGGTATACGCTTTTCCGTTCTGATACATCTTGTTGCTGTTCATCATCAGGATCAGGTCATTCGGACCGAGGTTCGGTATGTTCGGAACCTCGCTGCCGGATCCGCCGCCGCTGCTGCCCCCCGGCTGTTCGCCGCTGTTGCTGCCGCTGCCCATTCCGGACAGATCGAGAATCACTTTCTTCTCCGGCTGGTTCACCGTGTATGGAATATCAAGCGCTTGCGTGATCGCGGTCAGCGGTACCATAAACACGTTGTTGCTCTGGTAGGCAGGGCCTTTCATCGGACGCACCTGTCCGTTGACTTTATAATTGCTGCTTCCTGTCGTGAATCGGAGCTCATTGCCATCCTTAATGATAATGGTTTCCTTCGTCTTATTATCGTAAGACAGCTTAAGTCCTGCGCGCTCCACCATGGCGCGAATGGCGACATAGGATACCCCTTGCTTCACGGCCATCGGCTGTCCCGCTTTGTACTGCTTGCCGTTATGGTACATCACATTGCTGTTCATCAGCAGCACCAGTTCGTTAGCGGCTGCATTGGTAATGCCGGCTTCGGGCTTGCTTTCGGCCGGGCTTCCCTCTTCGTTCTCAGATACTTCATTATCGGAAGGATCGCTTGCCGAGTCCTCCTGCTGTTCATTGGGTTCAGAAGGTGTGGCATTCGGATCGCTGGTCGTGCCTTCGATTGAATCGGAAGGTGTTTCTGTTGGCGTTGCCGGCGTTTCCTCCGCTTGCTGCAAGTCCGTCTGTTGTTCTCTGTTTGCCTGGCCTTGTCCTTCCACCGGGGACTGCAGCGCCGGTTGCCCGTTTAGCGCCGGAGCTGTAACATCCGGTGATTCAGCTGCCACGGGAAATGCCATGGATACTTGGGCCGCGGCAAGGACTGTAATCATCGAGATTCGTTTGAAATTCATTCTCTACTCCTTTAAAACTCTCAGTATAGTCTGTCTGCCTCTATTGGACATACTATTAGACGCCGACTTTCCCGAAAAGTTGCTCAGAAATGGCTGGAAAATAGGAAAACCGGAGCATTCCTAGGCAGGAAGACTCCGGTTTGGGCAACCATTATTTAATTATTGACATAGTCCTGATTACCGGTCCAGCCGAGAGGATAGGTCTTGCTGATCCCTACCGGAAGCTTACCCTCAGGCCTAACTTTGCCAACCAATACACCCGCGGCGGCATTCATGTAGTAAGGCGTATTCTCGTAGCTGCACAAATATGCGGGAACTGGCGGAAGATCATTGATATCGTACGGATTGCGGGTTGCGACGATAACGAGCGTCACATCCTCAAGCTCGCTCAGCCTGCTTACAAGCTTCTGCTGACCTTGCGGAAGACGGCTCTCAGAGGTGTACGTAGCCACCACGATCTGCTTATATCCTTCCGCGGCTTTAACGGCCTGCTCTACCTCTTCGTCGGACATATCCGTCCCGACGCGCAGATCGTCCGCCTGCACGCCGTAACTTCTCAGGGCATCCCCTAGCGTGTAGCTCTTGCTCCATGCTTCGTCGACCTGGGTCGCCTGAAGCAGCTCCGGCCAGATTACGGTAACCGCCTGCTCCGGCTTAAGAGGCAGCTGCCCTTCGTCTTTTACCAGCGTGATTCCCCTGCCTGCGATTTGAGCGAGCAGCTGTTTGGTCTCTTCGGCAACCTCGCCAATCGGGTGGACGGGAAGCTCTTCAGCGAGTTTCGCATTACGTTGTTTGAGCGCCAAAATCCGATCAACGGCTTTGTCGATCAGCTCTACCGGGAGTCTCCCGCCGCGGACAGCCTCGATGACCGCCGTAATCGCTGCCGTCTGCTCCGACAGCGTATGGCTGACCAGCACGCAGTCCGCACCTGCTTCGATCGCGCGGATCGCACCTTCCGGAATGCCGTACTCCTTGGAGATCGCATGCATCTCGAGGCAATCCGTCACGATCAAACCTTCGAAGCCCATTTCCTCCCTCAGCAGCCCCGTTAATACAGCATGAGAAAGCGTTGCAGGCAGATCACTCGGCTCAATGGCCGGGAAACTGACGTGAGCCGTCATGATGGCATCGACGCCGTCCTTGATCGCTTGTGCGAAAGGGAACAGTTCAACGCTGCGGAGCCGTTCCAAATCATGCGGTACGGATGCCCGCCCCAGGTGGGAATCTACGCTGGTGTCGCCATGACCCGGGAAGTGCTTGGCTGTAGCGGACACCCCTTCTTCCTGATAACCCTTAATCGCCGCAGTCCCGAGCTCGGCAACGGCATGGGGATCTTCGCCGAAGGAGCGCACGCCGATAACCGGGTTGCGCGGATTGTTGTTGACGTCGAGGCAAGGCGCGAAGTTCATGTTCACGCCGAGCGAACGCAATTCGCGCGCCCCGATTTGCGCCACCCTGTAGGCATCCTCTGCGCTGCCCGCTGCTCCAAGCGCCATATTGCCCGGAATTCGGCTGATGCCTTCATGATCGATTCGCGCGACCATGCCGCCCTCCTGATCAATCGAGATCAGTAGCGGAAACGGTTGGCTGCCCGAAGCGAGCTGCTGCAGGGATGCCGACAGTTCGGCAAGTTGAGGCAGCGTCTTCACGTTCCGGCGGAAGTAGCAGATGCCCCCCACCTGAAATTGTTCGATCAGTATGTTGGCATGCTCATTCGGCGTCAATGCGTTGAAGCCGCATATAAACATTTGTCCTACCTTTTGCTCTAGCGTTAAATCTGCTGCCGTCCATTTCATTGATTCCAAACCTACTTTCTATCAATTTAGAGGACGCCCGCAAGTCGGAAGTAGAAATCCTGATGATTATCTGCCTGCTTTCGTCCCATCAAAGACTCAGAGACTCGGCTCTCCGGACATTTCCCGGAATTCGGATGGCGTCATGCCGGTAGCCTTTTGAAATACCTTGGTAAAATACCGCCGCTCATGATAACCGACAAAGGAACCGATCTGTGCAATGTTCTTGTCGCTGTTCACTAACAGGAATTTGGCCGCCTCCATCCGCTGTCTCGTCAAATACTCCACGAAGGTAAGTCCGACATGATTCTTGAACAGCAAGCAGAAATAACTGGAGCTGATTCCCAGATGCTCCGAAAGCTCCTCGATCCCCAAATCCTGTCCCATGTGGGTGTTGATGTACTCCAGGGCAGACGATACCAATTGTTCGGGCATTTTCTTAACGGCTTCGGGGTTCGGAGCCTCGTCGATCAGCGAAACGGTATTGTAATACTTTTCTTTCGCCCTCTTCTTGCGGATTTCCTCCCCGATCTCCCGAATCTTCATCTCAAGCTCCCCGTAATGAATCGGCTTGCTGATATAATCCTTAACCCCCAGCTTGATCGCTTCACGGGCATATTCAAATTCCTGATAACCCGTCAGCAAAAAGATTTCCGCCCGGCTTCCTTTCTCCCGGATCTTCGTAATGAAGGTCAGCCCGTCCATGACGGGCATCCGGATATCGCACAGAATCAAATCCGGGTTATACTGATCCGCTACTTCAAGTGCTTCCATCCCGCTGCGGGCAAGTCCGACCACCTTCATGCCCATCTCTTCCCAAGGCAGAACCTTGCTGAGATTGTTCAGGATGGGAGCCTCATCATCAACCAATAATGCCTTCAGCATGCTGCCCTTCCCCCCTGTCATAATTGGGTATGACGCATTGTATAACGGTGCCGCCGGGGCGGCTGGAGCATATGAACAGCCCATAATAAGGACCGTACTGAATTCTAAGCCGATCGGCCACGCTTCGTAGTCCAAGTCCCCGCCGTTCCTGGTTTACTTTCAGGTTCTGCATCGTCGTCTGCTCGGATACGCCATCCTCGGACACCATATACTCGAACATGGACAACTGCTCAGAGGTCATGCCGAGTCCGTTGTCCTCCACCCGGATTACGACATTGCCGAGCTCCTTCCAAGCAGAGATGCGTATCCATCCCGTATAGGAAATTCCCTCAAAGCCATGCTGGATGCTGTTCTCCACCAGGGGCTGCAGCGTCAGCTTCAGAATGCGGCTGTGCATAAGCTCTTTCGGCACGTCGATTTCGTATTCGAACAGATCCTCGAACCGAAACTTTTGAATTTCAAGATAACTTTGAAGATGCTTGATTTCTTCATCCAGCGTAATTTCTTCCTTGTCCTGTATGCTGATCCGCAAAATGCTGGCAAGCCGGTACACCATCTCGCTGACCTTGCGCCCTTCATTCTGGACCGCAAGGACATTGATCGACTCCAACGTGTTAAACAGGAAGTGCGGCTTGATCTGTGCTTGCAGCACACGCATTTCCGCATCGGTCTTCTGCCTTTGCTCCTTCTTGATCTGCGCGAACAGATTGTTGATCCGGTTCATCAAATTGTTGAACCCTTTCGACAGCAGCAGAAGCTCATCCTCGCCCTTCTCTTCCACTCTCGCATTCAAATCCCCATCCTCCACGCGGCGCATAAACCGCACGATGACGGCAATCGTGCCGGTAATCCGGTTCATGAACAGGCGGTTGAACACAATCGCGGTAACCAGACAGATCCCCATGATGACAAAAAACCATTTGGCAAAGGAAGTTACCTCTTGCGACAGCGAGTTCCAATCGGTCACCGAGACGATATTCCAGCCATAATCGTTCAGATGATAAATGGAAACAATATTTTCTTTGCCGTTAAACTTGGCTTTAAAGCTTTGATAGCCTTGCTTAAACTCAACGTCACGCTTCATGTATTGACTAATATTTTGACCATCCATGCCGTTCTGCGGGTCAAACAGAATGAAGCCCTCATTGTTGACCAGCATGAATGAGGTGTTCTGCAGGTTGTTAGGGAGCGTCAGATTGCGGAAAATTTCCTCGAACTCCCATCTCTTGATCTGGACGACGAGAATTCCCAGCTTGCGGAGCGTCGTGACGTCTTTTATCAGCCTGATCTGGGTAAACACCGGATCCGCCCCCGTCAGTTCCGGAAATTCGTGCGGAGCCAGCCATTTGGGAATCCCGTTCAGCTTCACAACCTCTTCATACAAGGGACTGTTCTTAAACTGCTCATAAGGAAGCGTCCTGAAATCCTCTTTACTGAATATCGGAATGGGCGCTGATTCTTTGTTGAAATGATATAGAAACGCATAACTGATGGCAGGGTGATTATAGAGGAGATTGCGAAAGCTTCGCTGCCTGTCGTTCAATTTCAGCTGGTCCGCATTGGATTCCTTAATCAGGTTCTGCGCATCAGGATCCTTGGCATTCAGCGCCATTGCGAAGACGGAGGTGGCAATCCCGTTATCCGTGACGTACTCCATCTCCTTAAACACGTTCAAAATGCTGTAGCTGATCGCTTTTAGCGAATATTCGGCTTGCTGGCTGTACTTTTCCTCAATCGAGTTGTAGGTAATAAAGAATGTAAATAGGCCCAGCACAAATAACGGAATAATAATGAGCCCCAAAAAGGCCGTGAATAGTTTGTTCCGCAAATTCATACGCATGCTCCTGCTCCTCGTATTACCCCTTGACGCTTCCTGCGGTGACGCCTTCAATGATTTTCTCTTGCAGAACGGCATAGATGATAAGGACCGGCAGCACGCTGAATACGATCCCCGCCGACATCTGGGCGTAGTTCATATTGTAAGCGTCCCTGAAACCGACCATTCCGACAGGCAGCGTTCTCAGTTCATCATTCGATAGGAAGTAGTTAGCAAGCAAGAATTCGTTCCAGTTACCCAGGAAATTGATGATGAACACGGTAACGATAGCCGGAACGGTCAGAGGTAAGATAATTCTAGCAAACAAGCCTCCGGACCTCAATCCGTCTATGACCGCGGCTTCCTCGATTTCACCGGGCAGCGACCGCATGAAGGCGGCCAGAATAATCACAGAAAACGGGATGGCATTGGCAACATAGGGCAGAATCAGGGCCATATGCGTATTCAGAATATCCAGCTGCCTCATGATGCCATAAATCGGCAGCAAGAGGGAGTTATTCGGGATCAGCATCCCGATCAAAATACATTGAAAGATGATCGCGCTGATCCGGTTGTATCTCATCCGCGTCACGGCAAAAGCCAGCATTGCCGCAAACAGGATCGATAAGCAGGCCGACAGCACGCCGATGTATAAGCTGTTCCAGAAATACGTGCTGATCTTGGCGCTCACCCAAGCGTTCACGTAGTTATCAAACACCAACGTGCTTGGCAATCCAAACGGGTTCGTTGCAATGGACTGGTTATCCACCTTCACGGATGAGAACAGGACGAACAGGAACGGATACAGGATGACGAGCAAATAAGCCATCAGGAAAATGTGCGGAATCAGTTTCTTTAGTGCCCTCATCAGTATTCAATCCTTTCGTTGCGTCTGGCGATCAGCACCTGGTAGAGCACCGTTACGATAATCGTGAAGAGGAAAATCAACACGGCGATCGAATTGCCGAAGCCATGCTTGAAACTCGTAATCGCGTATCGAATCATATATGTTGCCATAACGTCGGTGGAGCCGGCCGGCCCGCCCTTGGTCATAACCAGGATAATGTCCGCGGCTTTCATGGCTCCCGCAATCGAAAGCATGATCACAACGGAGATAATAGGCATTATTAGTGGAAGCGTGATTTTGGTAGCCCTTTGGACGCCTGTCGCTCCGTCAATCGCCGCAGCTTCGTCAAGCTCCTTGGGAATGGACAGAATTGCGGCAAGGACCATCACAATGTAAAAGCCGGTCCATTGCCAAGCGTTTGTAATCAAGATGGCGATCATGGCCCATTTGCGATCCGACAGCCAGTAGATCGGCTCGATGCCAACCAATCCCAACATCTCATTCATCAGGCCAAAGTCCGGATTGTAGATGAATCCCCACAAAATGCCGATGACAGCCGTCGACATGATGGAAGGTGCGAAAACCGCTGTTTTATACAGCCCCTTCAAACGTTTGACGTTGGCGATAAGCAGGGAGAAAACCACGATGATCGGAACCTGGATCAAGCAGGAAAAAAGTATGAAATAGACATTGTTTCGGACCGCCTTCCAGAAGGCATCGTCATTCAGGGCGGTCACATAGTTATCGAGCCCGATGTACTTCACGTCTTTGGAGATGCCGTTCCAGCTCGTAAAGCTGTTGTCAAACGCAGTGAAGATGGGATATATGAAAAAAGCCAGAAACAGCAAGAATGCCGGCAGCACAAAAACGATGTAAATCAGAGGATTTCTCAGCGCTCTGTTCATGGTAACCTCCGTATTGATGTCTGATGTTGTTTAGGCGAAAGGGCACCCCCATATGCCTTTAGCGGGTGGTGCCCTTTCGTCTGGAATTTTAGTTATTCCTCTGAAGCATTAGCCGCTTCCTGTGCTGCTTGAACATTCTCCAGCATCTTCTCGGCATCGAGCTCGCCGCCGATCACCTGCTGGATTCCCATGCTCAGCGCCGTGTTTACGTCGGCTTGGACAAGCGCATCGAAGGCAGGGAAGGATTTGTTGATTTCGCTGACGCCTTTGAAAATGTCCTGCATCAGCGGATCATCCGACGTGGAATTCATCGTTTCCAGATCCATCTTCATCGCCGGCAGTACTCCGTCTTCCTTGAGCCCGCGCAGCTGCATTTCATCCGTCCACATGTTTTTGATGAATTCTTTAACCGCTTGAAGCTTGCGAGGATCCTCTGCTACCGCCGCCGAGAAGCCATATCCGTTGTTAGCGTCCTGCATGACGATGACAGGGTCGCCTTCATTCACCGGAGGCAAATTGAAATATCCGATCTTGCCGACCATGTCGCCCGCTTGCGCCGGATCTCTAAATACGGAGTTCGCCCACGATCCGTCCATCATCATGACGGCTTCCCCGGTGATGATTTGATTTCTCATGTCCGCGTATTCAAAGCCGAGCTCGCCTTTTTTGAAGTACCCTTTCTCCACCCATTCCTGATGTTTCTTCACGCCTTCCACGACTTTCGGATCGGTCCATTTGGTTTCCCCGGTCTTGAAGCCGTAAGTCACCTCCGCTCCTGCATAATAACTCCACAGGTTATTCGTGGTCATGAGCGGAATCCATGCATCCTTGGAAGATTGCGCGAACGGAATTTTGCCGTCGGCCTTGATGGCTTCGGCGATCTGCTCAAGTTCCGCCAACGTTTTCGGTACGCTCAGACCTTTCTGGGCGAAGTAATCCTTGTTATAGAAAATACCTTCGATGGAACCGCCGATCGGCAAACCATAGATCTTGCCGTCATGCGTGAACGGGTCCAGTGTCGTAAATTTGTCCTTTATGCCGAGCTCATCCAAGATTGGGGTCAAATCGAGCATCAAGCCTTCTTTGGAATATACGCCTGCATCGGGGCTTCCGAATACGTCGAATACTTCCGGCGGCTTGCCGGCAGCCATCTCGCCTCTCAGCTTCTCTTTACGATTCACTTCAGAGTCTACGGCGTCCAGCTTGATTTTAAGCCCGGGCACCGCTTCTTCGGTTTTGCTGACCACATCGTTCAGCAATGCGAGACGGAACTTCTTGGATTCGCCTACTTGCGTATGGCGAATGGTGATTTCAAACGGCTCATTGCTCACCGTTCCTTCCGAGCCGCCTGTCGGCTTTTCTGCCGCCTTGTCACCGCCGCCGCATGCAGACAAAAGCGTGGATGAGACGAACAAAAGCGACATGAATAATGCCAGACCCTTTTTCTTCATTGTCTTTGACCCTCCCGAAGTGTTTGTATATTGATAGGCGCTTTCCTTACATCTTCATTATAGAAAGCGATTCCACTTTACGATAGGTCGATATTTTTCTATCCAAGGGATAATATCCTCTACAAAAAACAATAACCCTTCCATTTTGAGGAAAGGTTATTGTTACTAATGATAACATATTATGTTTAATATTATACAACTAAAATGAGTTCAGAGCCGACGGCTATTTCTCGGGATTTTCGCCAATCAACCGGTAGGCGCGTGCGACTTCTTCCTCGGACGGTGAAGGTACGCCCTCCAACGGATAGGCCATACCGAGCTCCTTCCATTTGTACACGCCCATTTGATGGTATGGCAGGATCTCGAACTTCTCCACGCCGTGCAGCGTGCGGATGAATTGACCGAGCGCCACCAAATCGTCCTCGCTGTCATGGATGCCCGGCACGTAGACGTGCCGGATCCACATGTTCCGACCATGGTCGGACAGCCAGCGGGCGGTCTTCAGCGTCCTTTCATTGGACTTGCCTGTCAGCTTGATGTGCTTCTCGTCGTTGATATGCTTCAGATCAAGGAGGACCAAGTCGGTATGCTCGAGCAATTCCGATATTTTATCCGGCTCGTTATACCCGTTGCTGTCCAGGGTCGTATGCAAATTCCAGCGGCGCTTCACTTCCTTGAACAGCTCCGTGACAAAAGGATACTGCAGCGTCGGCTCACCGCCCGAAACGGTGAGTCCTCCACCCGATGACCGGTAGTAGCTCAGATAAGGCTCAATCTCTCGGAGGACGTCATCCACCGTCATTTCATGTCCTTCATGAAGTCCCCAGGTATCCGGGTTGTGGCAGTATTGACACTTCAGGAGGCAGCCCTGCATGAAGAGCACAAAGCGGATACCCGGACCGTCCACCGTTCCGAACGTTTCTATGGAGTGTACATGACCTTTTAGCATGGTGCGTCATCCTTTCTGTATCCGCTATGGTTGTCTTCCATCCTTACATCGATCCGTGGAAGGTACGGTTAATGACATCGAGCTGCTGTTCGCGCGTCAGTTTGACGAAGTTGACCGCATAGCCGGATACCCGGATGGTTAACTGCGGATAATTCTCCGGATGCTCCATCGCATCGATCAGCTGCTCACGGTCAAACACGTTCACGTTCAAATGGTGGGCCTTGCTGCCAAAGTATCCGTCCAGCATGGCAACCAGATTGTTTACCCGAATGTCGCTTTCTTTGCCCAGGGCTTTCGGCACGATCGAGAACGTATTCGAGATGCCGTCCAGGCTGTCCTCATAAGGCAGCTTGGCTACTGAAGTCAGCGAAGCGAGGGCTCCCTTCTTATCGCGTCCGTGCATCGGGTTTGCGCCCGGCGCAAACGGCTCGCCTGCTTTGCGTCCATCCGGCGTGGTTCCTGTCTTCTTGCCGTATACCACGTTCGACGTAATCGTGAGCACCGATTGGGTCGGCATGGCATCGCGGTAGGCTTTGTGCTTGCGGATCATGCTCATGAAGGCCTCGACCAGTTCAACGGCGATGCCGTCCACGCGGTCGTCGTTGTTGCCGTAGCACGGGAAATCGCCTTCGATTTCAAAATCCACCGCAATCCCTTGCTCATTGCGTACCGGCTTCACCTTCGCATATTTAATCGCGCTCAGCGAATCCGCTGCTACGGACAGGCCCGCTATGCCGCATGCCATCGTCCGCAGGATATCGCGGTCGTGAAGCGCCATTTCAATCCGCTCGTAGCTGTATTTGTCATGCATGTAGTGAATCACGTTGAGGGTATTCATGTAGAGCTTCGCGAGCCATTCCATCATCGGCTTGAAGCGCTTCATGACCTCGTCATAACTCAGAACCTCAGCGGTGATCGCCGGATATTCCGGTCCGACCTGGGCGCCGGATTTCTCATCCTTTCCGCCGTTGATTGCATACAGCAGCGCTTTGGCCAGGTTCGCTCTGGCTCCGAAGAACTGCATCTGCTTCCCGATGCGCATGGCGGATACGCAGCAGGCGATGCCGTAATCGTCCCCATAGATCGGACGCATGAGATCGTCATTCTCATATTGGATCGAGCTCGTTTCGATCGATACCTTCGAACAGTATTTTTTGAAGGCCTCCGGAAGCTTCTCCGACCACAGCACCGTCAAGTTCGGTTCCGGTGCAGGTCCCAGATTGTACAAGGTATGCAGGAAACGGAAGCTGTTCTTGGTTACTCTCGTTTCACCGTTCAACGACATGCCGCCGATGGATTCGGTCACCCACGTCGGATCGCCGCTGAACAGCTCGTTGTAATCCGGCGTACGCAGGAACTTCACGATCCGCAGCTTCATGACAAAATGGTCCACCAGCTCCTGGGCTTTCTCTTCCGTCAGGATGCCTTCAGCCAAATCCCGCTGGATATAAATATCGAGGAAAGAAGATACCCGGCCAAGCGACATGGCAGCGCCGTTTTGCTCCTTGATCGCGGCCAAATAACCGAAATACAGCCATTGGAATGCTTCCTTCGCCGTATTCGCAGGTTTGGAAATGTCAAAGCCGTGCATGCCGGCCATTTCTTTCAGTTCCTTGAGGGCGCGCATTTGTTCGGACAGCTCTTCCCGCAGACGGATCACCGGCTCGTCCATGGCGTCCACTTCAAGCTCGCCGAGTTCTCTCAGTTTGTCCTGGATCAGAGCGTCCACGCCGTATAACGATACTCTGCGGTAGTCGCCGATGATGCGGCCGCGGCCGTATGCATCGGGAAGCCCCGTAATAATCCCGGCTTTGCGCGCTGCTCTCATCTCCGGAGTATAGGCATCGAATACGCCCTGGTTATGCGTTTTGCGGATGCCGTTGAAGATATCCACAACCGCCTGCGGCATTTCGAAGCCGTATGCGTTGCACGCATCAATCATCATCCGGATGCCCCCGAAAGGCTGAATCGAGCGTTTGAACGGCTCGTCGGTCTGCACGCCGACGATCTGTTCTTTATCCTTATCCAAGTAGCCGGGCCGGTGGGAGGTGATGGTCGAAGGCGTATGGACATCCACGTCCAAAACCCCGCCGTTATCCCGCTCCTTCTTGGTTAAATCCGATACGATATCCCACAGTGCCTTGGTGTTGTCCGTAGGTCCCGCCAAGAAATCATCAGAGCCATAATATGGAGTAATATTTTCTGCAATAAAATCGTTAACGTCAACGCGCTTGGTCCATTTACCTGATTTAAAACCTTTCCAGCCAACTTCTTTTTCAATCACCGACATATTGAATCCCTCCTAGATTATGCTGCAGCTTGCAGGGACTGGCGGGGCCACACATTGATCTATCTCAGATCTTAAATGTGATTATTTTCACGATCAATGGCATCTCTGCCCCGCCATGTGCCTTCAAGCTTCTATATCAAAGATCTGAGATTCAGCTTTCTGCTACACCTTTATTGTAGTCCTGTTGATCCGCAGCATCTGTGATAAAAATCACAAAGTTGTGGTTATCCGTGATTTTTATCACTCTGATTCCGGGCTCCCCTGGCTTCTACCACCATTTTTAATGGAATTTAGGATCAGCCTTCTGTCCCATTCCTGTTTAGAAACGTCCATAGAAGGCGTTGCGATATACTTCTGCAAGCTCTGTCACCAGCGGCAGCTTCGGATTGCTGGTCGTGCACTGATCTTCGAAAGCCCGGTCCGCCAAATGCTCGACGTTTCTCTCGAAGTCCTGTGGATCGATGCCCAACTGCTGGAACGATTCCTCGATGCCGAGCTTGCTGTTCAGCTCGCGGATGGCGGCGATCAGGCTGTTTACGCCCTCCTCCGTCGTTCTTGCAGGCAGTCCAAGAATCCGTGCGATCTCGGCATATCTTTCATCGGCCACGAAGTGGGTGTACTTCGGCCATGCCGCGAATTTCGTCGGCTTCTTGGCATTGTAGCGAATGACGTGCGGCATCAGTATGGCATTGGTCCGTCCGTGCGCCGTATGGTACTGTCCGCCCCATTTATGCGCCAGACTATGGTTGATGCCCAGGAACGCGTTCGCAAAGGCCATGCCTGCAAGCGTCGAAGCATTATGCATTTTCTCGCGGGCGAGTTTGTCGCCGGTCAGCGCCGATTGCTCAAGATACTGGAACACCAGCTGTATGGCTTTGATGGCAAGCCCATCCGTGTAATCGCTGGCCATCACCGATACGTAGGCTTCAATCGCATGCGTCAGGACGTCCATGCCGGTATCGGCCACCGCCGTTTTAGGCAAGGTGTACACGAATTCCGGATCGATGATCGCCACGTCCGGCGTCAGCTCATAGTCTGCCAGCGGGTATTTGGTATTTCCCTGCACTTTGTCCGTGATGACGGCAAACGAAGTTACTTCCGAGCCCGTTCCCGACGTTGTCGGAATGGCTACGAATTTCGCCTTTCGTCCCAGCTTCGGATATTTATAGACCCGTTTTCGGATATCCATGAATTTTTGCTTCAGGTTGTTGAAATCCGTATCCGGATATTCATAGAACAGCCACATCGCTTTTGCGGCATCCATAGGCGATCCGCCGCCGAGGGCGATGATGCAGTCCGGCTGAAACCGTTCCAGCATCTCCGTACCCCGTTCTACGGTCGTTGTCGATGGATCCGGCTCGACTTCCGAGAACACCTCGATGGCTACCGGCAGTCTGCGCTGACGCAGGTAATGCTCTACCCGCTCCACATATCCCAGCTTCACCATCATGGGGTCGGTTACGATCGCGACGCGGGTGATGTCAGGCATTTTGGCGAGATACTGCGTCGAGCCTTTTTCAAAGTAAATTTTGTCCGGCACTTTAAACCACTGCATATTCACGGTTCTGCGGTTCACCCTTTTCACGTTGATGAGATTGACGGCCGTCACGTTCGACGACGTGGAATTCCGGCCATACGAACCGCAGCCGAGCGTCAGCGATGGCAGGTTCGTGTTGTAGATATCCCCGATGCCGCCTTGCGAGGAAGGCTGGTTGACCAGGATGCGGCAGGTCTTCATACGATCCGAAAATTTCAGGATGACGTCCTCATTGTGCGAGTGGATGACCGACGAGTGGCCCATGCCGCCAAAAGCTACCATCTCTTCGGCGCGCGCGATGCCCTCTTCCGCATCTTTCACTTTATAGCAGGCCAGCACCGGGCTCAGCTTCTCGGCGGACAACGGATAAGCAGGACCGACTCCCTCCAGCTCGGCGACCAGGATCTTGGTGCTTTCCGGTACCTCAAAGCCGCAAGCCTCGGCAATCTTGGCTGCCGGCTGTCCGACGATGGTAGGATTGACGGCGCATTTATCCGCTACCATGGCATGCGCAGTCAGCTTCGCCAGCTCTTCCTTGTTCACGAAATAACAGCCGCTGGCGATCATTTTTTTCTTCACGGTATGATAGATCGGCTCCTCTATAATGACGGCTTGCTCGGATGCGCAGATCATGCCGTTATCAAACGTCTTGGATAGAATCAAGTCGTTCACCGCTTGATCGAGGTCCGCGCTTTTCTCGATGAAGCACGGCACGTTGCCGGGACCTACGCCGAGGGCAGGCTTGCCGCAGCTGTATGCTGCTTTGACCATCGCCGATCCGCCCGTAGCCAGAATGCAGGCAACGTCAGGATGGTTCATGAGTGTATTGGTTTTATCCATGGAAGGAGCCTCGATCCACTGGATGCAGTCGGCCGGAGCGCCTTGTTTCACGGCGGCGTCCCGCAGGATGAGCGCGGCTTCCCTGCTGCATGCCTGCGCGGATGGATGGAAGCCGAAGATGATCGGATTTCTTGTTTTGATGGAGATCAGCGCCTTGAATATGGTGGTCGAGGTCGGATTGGTTACCGGTGTGATCCCCATGATGATCCCGATCGGCTCCGCAATTTTTTGGAAGCTGTCATAGGCATTGTCTTCGATGATACCTACCGTTTTGTCGTACTTGATGCTGTTGTGGATATACTCCGTGGCAAACAGGTTTTTGATGATTTTGTCTTCATACACGCCGCGGCCCGTTTCTTCAACCGCCATTTTCGCCAGCTGCATGTGCTTCTCAAGTCCGGCCATGGCCATGGCCTGCACAATTCCGTCGACTTGTTCCTGATCGAGTTTCATAAACTTTTCTTTTGCCCGATTCGCCTTGTCGATCAGACCTTGAATGTACTCTGCTGCCGTTTGTCCCTTCACTTCAACCGTTGTTCCTTTGCTCACAGCCATATCTCTCATCCTCCCATGGTTCATGTTCTTTTTTGTCTACGCTTCGATCGTAACACAGACGCTCCTTAAATCATGTGAAATATTTCACAATATTAAAATTTATCTTTTCTGTGTGATTTATACCTGTCTTTTCCCTCTTTCAAGTGAAAGAGATCACAATGTTTGAAAATTCGCCATGATTTCCCTCTTGTTCCGCCCCACAAGTGAATGTTTTCACGTTATAATGTATTTAAAGATTAAACAGATCAAATTTTAGGATGTTAGGGGATACCACCATGAAAACTGTAGACCATGTAATGGAAATCGAAAACTTAGGGAACACCCAGTGCTTCTCGGAACAAAACCGCAACCGTCTGCTGGTCACCATGAAGGAAAGGGTACTCCCTGAAGGATCGCATTTGTTCTGGGAAGGCGACTTCGCCGACAAGCTGTACTTCGTTAAACAAGGAAGAATTAAATTAACCAAATCGACGGATGAAGGCAAAGAGCTTATTCTATATATGTACCATCCAGGAGACATGGTCGGGCAAGCCGATCCATTCTTCAGCAACAACCACAGTTTTTCGGCAGAGGTGCTTGAGGACAGCGTAGTCGGGGTCATCGAGCACAAGGACCTTGAGCTATTGATCTGCCAGCATTGCGACTTCGCGATTGATTTCATGAAGTGGATGGGTATACACCACCGCATCACGCAGACCAAATTCCGTGATCTCATGATGTACGGCAAGCCCGGCGCATTAACGTCGACGCTGATTCGTCTGGGCAATACCTACGGGCAGCATCAAGAGGATGGCACCATTCTCATCAACAAAAAGATCACCCACACCGATCTTTCGAACATGATCGGGGCCACCCGCGAAAGCGTGAACCGGATGCTAAGCGACCTTCGCAAAAAGGACGCCATCGAATATGCCGGCGGCATGATTGTTATCAAAGATCTGCCGATGCTGCAGGAAATATGCCACTGCGAGCTGTGTCCGAACGAAATCTGCCGGATTTGATCCGCCTAAAGCCCCTTCGGTGCATAATATATGGGCATCTGCTTACAATAAGCCTTGTCTTTCCAATCCAAATCAAAGGGAGTGCTCAGCATGCGTGAAGGTTTGATTCCTGCAGTTCTTGGAACCGTGGTTTCTGCTTCGGGTGCCGCTCTGCTTTGCAGCAGGTATAAATTCGCTGCAACCGGTATTCTAGGCTTCGGACTGGCTCATATGGTGCTTGGTGCGATCGACCTGGTGGAACATCGGTAAACGATTTGGAAGGCAAGATTCTCACGGCTGTCCTTTCAGTTCAATGACTGAGGAGGACAGCTTATTTATGCTGTTGCCCTCCTGCTCCCTTCAGCGATGACATCTCCAAAAAAAGCGGATTTCCCAAAAGAACATTACATCTGACGGGGAGCCCACTATTTCTGTTTGGGGACGTTCCGTGTGCGCATCGTTCCTCCCATTGCCTTTGTCCCAAATTTCTTGGAATGGTTGTATCGTATACAAAAAAAGAAACCGTTGCTTGGCGAATGGACGAATGACAGACCATTTAACCAAGAACGGTTTCTTTGTTTATTCACCAGGTTGGACTTTCTCTGGCAATGAACTAGAAGGATGGAATTCCTCCGTTTCACCGCCTATCACAGCTTACTTTTGCTTGTTCCCTTTTCCCGAAGAGATAAACCAGTAAGCCATGCCTACAAACAACCCGCCGCCAATGATATTCCCCAGCGTGACCGGCACCATGTTGTTGATCCAGCCGCCGATGGATACCGTCTCGGGATGTCCCGGCAATATCGTCGCCAGCGTCAGAAGCGACATGTTCGCTACGCTATGCTCATACCCTGTCGCAATGAAGGCAAACAGGCACCACCATATTAAAATCAGTTTCGTGGTTTCTCCTTTGGCCCGAATCCCCATCCACAGGGCCAGACATACAAGCCAGTTACATAATATGCCTCTAAAAAACAGCTCCATGAACGGATCGTTCATTTTCTTGGCCGCTGCCGTGAAGATGAGATGATCGGGCGGCAGCCCTTTGAACAGGCCGGAAGCGTAAACCAGATAGCTGAGCAGGATCGCTCCCGCCAAATTGCCGATAAACACAAGGCCCCAGTTTTTCAGCGTGTCCCCCATCGTCGTTCGTTTGGATAACGTGCTTATCGTAAAAAACATATGATTTCCGGTGAACAGCTCTGAACCGGCAAACACAACCAACGTGAGCGCAATCCCGAATGCGGCTCCCATGACGAGGGACTGGAAAGGCGAACCGGCGGCTGCCAGCGGCGCGCCCAGCTTAAAGATTAATACGATCCCAATGCCGACATAAGCGCCGGCCAGCATGGCCGATACCATGTAGCGCAGCAAGTTGTTGTTCATCTGCTCTTTTTTGGCGACCGCGGCATTGACGACGGCTTCCACATCATTGTTAAACATGGGTTACCACCTCTTGGTTTCGTCTGTTGAAGCTGCTTATTACGGCCTTATACACCTACCTCAACCTTTCCGTCCACGGCGCGAACCGGATATATCCGAACTTGGCCCTTATCCGGAGCCTGCACAAGCCCTGTCGAAAGCTCGATCTTCCAATCGTATAACGGATCGTAAATGTAATGCCCGGATACGATGGCTTCGGCTAACGGACCTCCTTTTGGATGCGGGCTTTTATTCTCCAAAGCAAACCATTGATGATCCGAGGTCCGGAAGACGGCAATCTCCCGGTCACCGATTTGGACCACCCTTCCGAGTTGCGACAGAAATTCATGTTCATTCCCTACCGTGATATAAGTTCCGGTTTCCATAATGCGCAGCCTCCACTTCTCTTGTTCGATTCCTATCCAAGCAATTAGCTCTCTATAATCCGGCAGCCGAGGGGGGAACCGTTCTCCCCCTCGATTACTTGCTGCCGACCGGTCTTGCGTCCTGGAACAGCGTATTGCGCAGCTTATCGTCGTTCAGCACTTTCTTCCACGGATCTTCCACTTGCTGCAGGGCCAGCTCAATTCTTTCCACCAGCTCCTTACGCTGTTTAGCATCATCAAGGACCGCCGCACGGATTTGTTCCAGTCCCAGACGCTCTACCCATTCCGACGTTCTCTCGAGGTACTTGCCGGTTTCACGGTAGTACTGCATCAAGGCGCCGCAGATCTCGATCAGCTCCTCGTCCGTTTTCACTTTACAGTACGAATCGGCCAGGCGTGCCTTCGTTCCGCCGTTGCCTCCGACGAATATCTCCCATCCGCCGTTATTGCCGACGATCCCGATGTCCTTCGTGCACGATTCGGCACAATTTCGCGGACATCCGTTGACCGCCATTTTAAACTTCGCCGGAAAATCCAGCCGCTCGAATTTCTCCTCGAGGAATGCACCCATGCCCATCGAATCCTGCGTGCCGAAGCGGCAGAATTGGGAGCCTACGCAGGTCTTGACGGTCCGCAGCGATTTGGCATAAGCATAACCGGACGGCATATCCAGCTCTTCCCATACGCTTGGCAGATCTTCCTTCTTCACGCCGATCAGATCCAGTCGCTGTCCGCCGGTTACCTTAACGACCTTAACATTGTACTTAAGCGATACGTCCGCAATTTTCTTCAAATCCTCCGGCGTGGTAACGCCGCCGTACATTCTTGGCACTACCGTGTAAGTGCCGTCTTTCTGAATGTTGGCGTTCATCCGCTCGTTGACGAAGCGGGACTCCCTCTCCTCCTGATGGGTCACCGGATTCAGCATCGCCAGATAATAATGGATGGCGGGACGGCATTTCGAGCAGCCCTCAGGGTTGCTGAAGTTCAGAACATGCATGACTTCCTTCGTCGTAGTCAGCCCCTTGGCGCTGATTTCGGCGACGATTTCGTCCCGGTCGAGCGTGGTGCACGAACATATGCCTTGTTTGCCTGCCGTCTTAAAGCCATCGCCCAGTACGCTCTGAAGGATTTGCTCCACGACTGGCTTGCAGCCTCCGCAAGAACGGGTCGCTCCCGTGCAAGCTTTGATTTCGTCCACCGTCGTGAGGCCTTGAAGCGTCACGGCATCCACAATGGCCTTTTTGGTTACGCCGTTGCAGCCGCAGACGATTTCATCGTCGGGCATCTTATCCAGCGAGAAGGCCTTGCCGCTTCCTTTCCCTGCACATTCGGTGCCCATGATCGACTGATAGATCTCCTCGGTCATGGCCGTCTTTTTGCGTATCATGGATTGAAGGCTGGCCGAATCGCTGACATCCCCGAACAATATCGCGCCGACGATGATATTGTCGCGCAGCAGGATTTTCTTATAAGTCTTGCGCCAATCGTCCTTTGCCGCGATCACCGAGTGCTCAGCCTGCTCCATGAATTCTCCTGCGGAGAATACATCAACGCCGCTGATTTTCAGTTTCGTCGATACGATGCTGCCCTCGTAAGGCTGGCCGTCCACGCCGCAGAGATGCTTGGCAAGAACCTGTCCCTGCTCGAACAACGGCGCAACCAGGCCGTAGCATGCCCCCCGATGCTCGCAGCATTCGCCGACCGCATACACATCCGGCCAGGAGGTCTGAAGATAATCGTTGACTACGATTCCCCGGTTCACTTCGATACCGCTCGCTTGGGCGGCAGCAACGTTCGCTCTGATCCCCACGGCCATGACCACGAGTTCCGCTTCAAGCTCATCCCCATCTTTGAACCGCAGCCCCGTGACCCTCTCATCGCCCATGATTTCCGTGGTTTGTTTGCCTAATAAGAACCGGATGCCCTGCCGCTCCAGCTCCCTTTGCAGCATCCCCGATGCCATGGAATCCAGCTGGCTCTCCATCAAATCCTGCATGAGATGAACCACCGTCACCTCCATGCCCAGGCTGACCAATCCCTTAGCGGCTTCCAGACCCAGCAGCCCTCCGCCGATGACGGCCGCTTTCTTGTATGCCTTGGCGGCTTGAAGCATCTGCGTGCAGTCGGCGATGTTTCGAAATCCGATAACTCCCTCTTTATCACTGCCCGGTACAGGCAATATAAAAGGTTTCGAACCTGTAGCTATAATCACTTTGTCATAAGGAACCGTCAATCCGTTATCGGCCGTCACTACCTTGCGCTCCCCGTCGATGGCGGTGACGGTCACCCCCGTATGCAGGGTGATCTGATTGTCCTCGTACCATTTCCAGTCATTCAATACAATGTCGTCCAAGGTTTTGCTGCCTTCCAGCACATAGGACAGCATAATGCGATTGTAGTTCGGGTGAGGCTCCTGTCCAATGACGGTGATGTCAAATTTCCCACCCAATTTAATGATTTGCTCGACCGTGCTTATGCCTGCAATACCGTTGCCAATGACAACCAACTTATCTCTCTTTATATTGGACATCGTTTGATTCCTCCCCAACACGTGATCTTGTGCTCGTGTATTCCACTGCTTACAAGTAAATTATATCGTGTAAAGGCATATATTTTTGTGATTTATTTCACATTGATCTTTAAAATTTAAATAAAAATACCAAATAACCCTGTCCGATTGGAACAAGGTTATCCTAAAAAGCCGCATGCTATATGATTTCGGCTTCCATATAGGCTCGTTCGCCGCCGGGCACTTTTAAATAGGGACGAATTCCGGCAAATCCCCCCGCATCCAGGTTCACCCCGGTCATCCAATTCCCCTCCAAAAGGCCTCCTTCCGACTGCATGATGACGGCAGGCGCCTCGATATGCTCCTGGTACAGTACGATGCCGGCCTGAATGGTCTTATAGGCTTTTCCTTGCTGCACCAAAGGTAAGGCACTAATATACGTAGGCACAAAATAATGGGCGATCACGTCCAGCTCCTCCCCGTCGAAGAACGCTTCGCTGCCGAGGAAGGGATGCAGCATCACGATTTTCTCGTAGAGCGACCAGATGATCATATGCAGGAATCTTCCCATCCGTCCCTTATTTTGCTCGGAAGACGAATTCAATGTTTCGGTTTCATAACCAATGAACTTCCATCCGCCGGGAGCCTTGACCCACTTCTGGAACATGTCGACCCGAGCTGTGCCGTCTTGGCTAAGGGATGCTACAGCGTCTGGGCTTGTTCCACACACGGCCGACCATAGTGTTTCCGGTACATACTGGCTCAGCACCCGCTTGGTTTTCTCAAATATATGAAGCACTTGTAATGAAGCGTTTTCAAGCTCTGAGATGTCCTCTTGTCCATAATGGAACCGGGAGATATTCGTTCGCTTGATCATGGGCTCGCCTCCTTGATATGCCGCCTGGATTATTACATCATATAGAAGGTGCGTCAGCTTGGTGCATGTCCGGATATTTTTGCAGGACGAAACGAAAAATCAGCCATTCTGGTTAGAAAAAAAACCCTGAAATGAGGATATCTCATGCCAGGGTTTAATCGTCAACGGGAGTCTTAAGATGACTCATCTGTCGACCCATTGTTCTGCCCAGGATGAAATTTGCTCCATCACCGGACGCAGTGCTTTGCCTTTTTCAGTCAGTTCATATTCAATACGTACCGGAGTTTCCGGATAGACATGACGAATCAGTATGCCTTCGCATTCCAAATCCTTCATCCGCTCGGAGAGCATTTTATCGCTCATGGACGGAATCAAATTCGAAATATCCTTAAAGCGCTTAGGCCCGCTCATCAGCGTTTGAATAATCAAGCCATTCCACCGTTTGCCCAGAAAAGAAAAGGCCGATTCGAAACGGGGACACATCGTAACATTTGTAACTTCCATATCCCTTCACCTCTTTACGAAGTCACCTTGTTTATAGAAACTCATAAGCTTACCCAAAAATCTAGAAAACTTACGAATTGTAAGTATGTTTCATTTTAGCATATTTTCGAGAAGCTGAAAACCTCCTAGCCCCTTTTTCCCAGAAAATCAGCGCTTATCCCCCTAATATCCGAGCCAAAATATCCAAATCGTCCTCAATCAAAGTGGATAATTTCCTATTATACAGCACCGCCGCTGGATGGAACAGAGGGAATATCTTATAGGTCTCCGGTGAAAAAACATAGCCTGCTCCGGGATTTTCCGGATCTGCCGCTTGCTGAACCGGGCCCTCCATCAGCTTGCCGTGCAGCGACGTCACCGTTTCATGGCTTCCGATTAACCGGTGCAGCGCCGTATTTCCCATCGGTGCCAGGATGTCCGGGCGGACCCATCGGATCTCTTCATCAAGCAAAGGCGCATGCGCCAAAATTTCCGCCTTGGTCGGCGTGCGATTCGATCGGCTGATGACATTCTCGCCCGAAGGCCTCACGAGCACTTTATCCTTGTAGGGCCTGCTTCGCATGGCACTGGTAATATATACCTGGTCCCGCGTCAGTTTCAGACGTTCCAGGTACGCGTTCATCTCTTGTCCGGCCTGCCCTACGAAAGGTTTGCCTTCCAAAACTTCATGAGCCCCGGGCGCTTCCCCGATGAACATGATTTTCGCAAAGCGGACTCCCCTTCCGAGCAGGAAGCCCTCAACGGGTTGATGGACGAGCCTGGCCCGGCATATGGCGATGATTGCGGGATCTACAGGTGCGCTTTGTACTTCGTTCATGTGTACAGCCCCCCTCTCCTATATCATACAATACCCCATATTCACGTATATTCTATCCCCAGCCGGCAAAAACATTTCGAAAAAGCAGCCCCAACATACCAAAAAAACGAGCCGAACAAGGACTGTACCTTGAACGGCTCGTTCGTTGATGATTAAGATAATGCGCTGTTTATAGCTTAGACTAAAACGGGAAGCGCGCGAACCGGCTGACTGTTGCCGAACGTTTGCTTGCCTGCCGTGGAATGAGCCCAGTTAATCGCATTGGAGATCACTTTCAGCACTTCGGGGTTGTAGTAGGTTGGATAGGTCTCATGCCCTGGACGGAAGTAAAAAATGTTCCCATGCCCGCGTTTGAATGTGCATCCGCTGCGGAACACTTCCCCGCCCTCGAAATTGCTGACGAATACCAGCTCATCGGGGGCCGGAATGTCAAAGAACTCCCCGTACATTTCCTCGTGCTCGATGATGATCGGTCCCGTAATTCCCGCCGCAATCGGATGCGTCGGATTCACGCTCCAAATAATTTCCTGTTCTCCTGCTTCGCGCCACTTCAAATCGCAGCTCGTGCCCATCAAAGCTTTGAACGGTTTGGAAAAATGTCCGGAATGGAGAACGATCAGTCCCATACCATCCTGCACGCGTTTTACGACCTTGCTTACGATTTCGTCACTTACCTGGTCATGAGCCATATGCCCCCACCACAACAGCACATCGGTTGAATCCAGTACATCGTCCGTCAATCCATGCTCCGGCTGGTCGAGCGTTGCCGTTCTAATGATGAAATCCGGATTTTGCAGACCCTCCGCCAAAGCTGTGTGAATGCCCGTCGGATAAACGCTCCGAACCTCATCATGGATTTTCTCGTGCACGAATTCATTCCATATGGTTACGTTAAGCATGTTGCTGTTCCCCCTAATTGCTTATTCGTTATTCTCTACGCTGTTAGACCCACCACATTTCTCCGAGCGGCTCTTCGATCAGCACTTGCTGAAGGTTTTGCACCGCTTTGGAGAAGCCTTCTTCAACGGACATCAGTCCGTCTTCATGTTCAATGCTCACGACATAGTCATATCCAACCAGGCGAAGAGCACTCATCATATCCGCCCATTCCTTCACATCGTGTCCGTAACCTACGCTGCGGAACTGCCAAGCGCGATCCAGCATGTTCGCATACGACTGCATATCCGTGAGACCGTGTTTGTTCACGTTAATCGGATCAATGCTAGTATCCTTCGCATGGAAGTGGTGGATCGCTCCTTCGCGGCCCAAAATTTGAATCGCTTGAACAGGGTCAATCCCTTGCCACCACATGTGGCTCGGATCCAGGTTGGCACCGATCACTTCGCCTGCGGCTTCGCGCAAACGGAGCAGCGTGCCCGGCGTGTGAACGGAGAAGCCGCCGTGCAGTTCCAAACCAATTTTGACATTGCGGTCTGCCGCAAATTTACCCCACTCGGTCCAATAAGGAATGACCTTGTTATCCCACTGCCAAGTCAGGATCTCTTGATAGTCGTTAGGCCAAGGCGCTACCGGCCAGTTCGGGTATTTGGCATCCTCGTGGTCGCCTGGGCAGCCGGAGAATGTGTTGACAACAGGTACTTCAAGCTTTTCGGCAAGCTCCACCGTTTTTACGTATGTGTCATGGAATTCTTTAGCGATTGCCTTTTGCGGATGAAGCGGATTGCCGTGGCAGCTCAGTGCGCTAATGATCAGCCCGCGGGATTCCACCGCGTTTTTGAAGTTTTTCAGCGCGGTTTCATTCTCCAGCAGCTCGACCGGGTTGCAATGTGCATTTCCGGGATAACCGCCTGTTCCGATTTCAACTGCTTTAAGGCCCTTGGATGCCACGTAGTCCAATGCATCCTCCAGTTTACGTCCACTCAGCAATACCATAAATACGCCTAATTTCATTGTATAACCTCCTGGTTTGGCTTAGTCATCATATTGATTGCAAGATTTAGTTGTCGAAATAAACCGCTTTACCCGTCTTCGCCGATTCATAGATCGCTTCCAGGATTTGCGTCACCACAAACGCCTGCTCCGGCTTAACGACCGGATCCTTATCCTCTATAATCGCTTCAAGCCACATTCTTGCTTCACGGTCCGAGTCGTTTTCCTTGGAGCCCGAATAGAAAGCTACACCGCCGGCGTTCAGATCCACTTTGGTTTCATACAGTCTGCTCATTTTCTCGCCGTTGATGCGCAAGCCGTCTTTCATGTCGGCTCCGCCTTCGGTTCCCGCCAGAACGGCTTTCGCTTCGCCGATCTCCAGGACGTTAAGCGCCCAGCTGGATTCCAGAACGATCGTAGCGCCGTTCTCCATCGTAATAAATCCGAATGCCGAATCCTCTACCGTGAATTCCTTCGGATCCCACGGACCGAACGCATTCGCCGCATTCTCGCGCTGACCCAATTTATGGAACGTGGATCCCAGCACGCTTTTCGGCTTGTAATTGTCCATCAGCCACAAGGTCAAATCCAGCGCATGGGTTCCGATATCGATCAACGGACCTCCGCCTTGCTTCTCCTCGTCAAGGAATACGCCCCAAGTCGGAACGGCACGGCGGCGGATGGCCAAGGCTTTACCGTAGTAGATCTCGCCCAGCTCGCCTTCCTCGCAGATCCCCTTCAAATACATGCTGTCGTCCCGGAAACGGTTGTTATAACCGATGGTCAGTTTTTTGCCTGTGCGCTTTGCGGCGTCCAGCATGGCCTGTGCTTCGGAAACCGTTTTTGCCATCGGCTTCTCGCACATCACGTGCTTGCCGGCTTCCAGGGATGCTACCGTGATTTCGGAGTGCGAATCGTTCGGCGTACATACATGGATGACGTCAATGCTGCCGTCTTTCAGCAATTCCCTGAAATCCGTGTACACTTTAGCGCCTTCAACCCCATATTCGGCTGCTGCCTTCTGCGCACGCTCTTCCACGATGTCGCAAAAAGCGACCAATTCAGCCTGCGCCTGCTTCTTCAAGCTCGGCATATGCTTGCCGTTGGCGATTCCACCGCAGCCGATAATTCCGATTTTCAACGTGTTCGACATGTCCATTTCCTCCCCATACTGTTGATCTTATTGGAGCTGTCCCAATATTAGTGCAACGCTTTCATGCGGATCGCCGGGCAAGAGCTCATCATCCTGCCAGATCCGTCAGAAGCTGGTTTGCCTGTTGTTCATAACCAGTTTACAAGAATATGGACCAGGCTTCCAGTTCCCTATTCTGCCGATTCGGCCTGCTGAGGTGCCGGAAGTTTGCCATAACGGTACGTGCTTTGCAGAACGATATGCCTGCCCTCCAGCGAAGACTGCTGAAAGGACTGCATGATCTCCAGCACGTGATAAGCCAAGCGCCCGCTTACGCGATGGTCCTTCTGCTCATGAATCGATTGGATCATATCATGGATGCCCAGACCCCGCTCGTTCTTCCCGCATTCGAAGGCGGGCTCAAGCAATTCCCATTCCTCGGAGCCGTGCTTGCGCAGCTTCACTTCCCCGTTGAAGTAGTTCGGATCGCCGAGACTCAGGCTGCCCTGCGTGCCGTAGATTTCGATCCAGGGCAGATTGGACCCGCCAAAGATATCGAAACTGGTAATCATGGTTGCAATGGCACCGTTCTCAAAATCCAGCGTCCCTGCCAAATGCGTCGGCGTCTGAACCGTGATCGGCTTTCCTTGAAGCGGGCCGGAGCCGACGGAACGGTCCGGGATCTGGATGCCTGTGGATGCGCTGATCCGGCTTGCGGGACCCAGCAGCTCTACCAGGGCCGACACATAATAAGGTCCCATGTCCATCATTGGACCTCCGCCCGACGCGTAAAAAAATTCGGGATTGGGATGCCATGCTTCCGGTCCAGCCCCCATCATAAACGCCGTTGCGGCAACAGGTCTGCCGATCAGCCCGGATTCAATGGCCGCTTTGGCCGTCTGTACGCCGGAGCCTAGGAACGTATCCGGTGCGCAGCCGACGCGAAGCCCCTTCTGATCCGCGATATTCAGAACGCGGCGGGCTTCGTCAAGGGTTATGGCCAGCGGTTTTTCACTATAGACATGCTTTCCTGCTTCCAGGGAGGCGATATCGACATTGGCATGGCTGGCCGGAATGGTCAAATTAATAATAAATTCAATATCCGTCTGTGCGAGCATCTCCTCAACCGTGTATACGTTCGGGATGTTGAACTCTTCCGCTTTCGCTTTGGCGTTGTCCGGAATGAGATCGGCACATGCCACGATTTCAACCCAAGGGCTGTTTTTCAAGTTCGTGAAGTATACGCCGCTGATGGTTCCGCAGCCAATTATACCTGCTCTCATTTTTTTCATTGATGTCACTCCTTGAACCAATAGATGTGCTCGGACTAGTACAATGGTATTCTTTTATGCTTTCGTTTAAAATGAAGAATATGATTAAAACATGAACAATCTGGTCATTATTTTCTTATTCTTCAAAGGGGACTTTAGCAATGGATTCAAATCTTTCCAACCAAGTCGTAGCAGCGGATTTCTCATTTCATCGCAAACCTTTCAAGATGTCCCTGGCGGACGGTTTCGACACCTATTTGATGCGTTGGCAGACCGACGGCAAATGCCGCGCCAAAATCGACGGCAAGCTGTCGCTCGTCGAGGCAGGGGATCTGTTGATCTTCACGCCCGGACAGCCTTATGAACTTCGAATCGATGACGAATACAACGCATTGGGTGAATTGACCATCGAAAGCGGCGATTATCATATTTTTTTCAAAGGGCCTTGGGCGGACGCGTGGTGGAATTCCAAGAAACGCCCGACCAAAATCAGGGTGCCGCTGGAGGAGCGTTACCTGAGTCTGTTTCGGCAAATTCTGCTCGAGCAGCGGCGCGTATCGGATCCTTATCCCGAGATTTCGGATTACACCGTGCGGATTCTGTGCCTTGAGGTGGACCGCCTGTTATCGGAGCAGCCGTCAACAACCCCCAAGACGTATCTCGCCTACCGCATGAAGAACTACATTGAGGAGAATGCCTCCTCCATGTTCAAGCTGGAGGATGTCGCCGCCCATGTCGGCATCAGCGTTTCCCGGGCAGTCCATCTGTTCAAGGAAGCATTCGGCACCACCATCATGCAGTACACCATGGACGTGCGACTGAGCATGGCAAAGGAACGGATCGTTTTCAGCCCCCTCTCCCTGGAGGATGTCGCCGAAACCTCCGGCTTTGCGAACTACACTTATTTTCACCGCGTTTTCCGTTCCCGATTCGGCGTTTCGCCTAAGCAATTCCGCATGTCCAGCCGAACCTCCAATTAATGGTCATACTTCCACGGTAAAAAAGCGGGCCGACCAAGGTTTTTCCTTGATCGACCCGCTCCTTCTTTGAATCGGATGTAAGATATTCCATGATTCCGTTACTTCTTGTCAGGTCCAAGGGTGGCCGCTGCCTCGGCAACAACGATAGCCAAGTCTTCATTACCGAACATCGACAGGACGCCAAGCAGGGTCTGATCCTGTATTTCCCCAGCCTCTTCTTTGGGCACCGTCAGTTCAAGCACGCGCGTCAACCGCTCATTGTCCGGTTGATCCGGATAGGCTTTACGGTACAGCTCAGCCGGATCCAGACCGTGATTCACACACCACTGGGCAAATACGAGGATCATCATATCCTCATCCTGACGGTACGATTCCGCTATCCGTTCTTCTACGGACTTCCCCGCAGATTCCATGCATTACTCCTCCTCATGCGAACAGGGTTTTATGGGCTCTGTTCGTTCATGAAGACATTATACCGCTTGGTTCCCGTTCAGACAAAGTCTTAAACTAGTCGACCATCTTTACCTGTACCGGGTTGCTCTTCGCTTTGTGCTCATTCTTCTTCTTCATCCAGGTTCCGATGCCGATGACGATGGCAATGACGATAACCTCAAACCCGTACTTCACGACGCCATTTGCGAACCAGCCGTGAATCATCGGCTCTTCCACCACCATCTTCGATGCGGTCCAGGCTAACACCGCAGCGCCGATCGTGATGATAATCGGGAAGCGATCCGTCAGCTTCAGGATAATGGTACTGCCCCACACCATGATCGGAACGGAAATCGCAAGTCCGACAATAACGAGCATGAAGCTTTCACCGGCAGCGCCTGCTACGGCAAGAACGTTATCCAGTCCCATCATGGCATCCGCGATGATGATCGTACGGATAGCCGCCCACATTTGGTTGCCCGCGGAAATTTCATGCTGCTTCTCATCGACCAGCAGCTTGTAGGCGATCCACAGCAGCGCGATGCCGCCGATCAAGCGCAAGCCGGGGATCATCAAGAGCTGGACAACGAGCAGCGTGGCTACGATCCGTATGATGATCGCACCGACGGTTCCCCACAGGATGACCTTCTTCTGGTCCTCTTTCTGGACATTGCGAGCGGCGAGACCGATAACGATAGCATTATCGCCTGCCAGCACGAGGTCAATGAGGACAATCGACAGCAGCGCGGTCCAAAATTCCATCGAAAGCAAATCCATGATTCCCCACCCTTTCTTCATGTTCTGATTAGGCTTTCACCTACCGATGTCCTCCACCCAAAAAAACGCTGTTCCCTTCATCGGTAGGGTCTACAGCGTTTTTTGGGCGCAAAAATAGACCTCCACCTCATCATGAAACAATCAGGCAAAGGTCTCGCTAAACAACTCATCGTTGCCAATAAAGCCGGGGATGGTTAGTCCCGTAATGACGACTTTACTTACGATATAGAATTTATAAGTCATCGGCAGAGCCCATGAGATTCTATATCGCAAGAAAACCTACCGTTGAAGTCGCGGTTGTTCATCCTTGATAAGGCCACGACAGAGGTTTTCTTATGAAGCTACTCCCCTTTGGGAACTATTCGGTTGGACATATTATAACATACGAAAAACCGCTTGTATATTCAAATTTTTCCATAGTATCGATTGCGAGAGTCTTCGAAAAACGGGCAGCATGCCTGTTTTTTTGCTATCATGGTGCTATTCAAGTCAACGATGCAAAGTGAGGATTCTACATGAAGAGATGGATCATCCCCATCCTATATGCGGCAGTACTGGCACTTGCTTTTTCATACAGGCATGATATCACGGAGTGGCTGGAGAGCGATCCCCCGCTCTTCCTCATGATCCTGCTGGCAGCCCTGCTTGCCTTATTTCCCATTGCCCCCTACAAAGTAGTCATCGCTATTCTCGGGTATGCATACGGCACCGTCTGGGCGGCAGCCATATCGTGGTTCGGAACGACGATCGCCGCCGTCATCCTGTATGCGGCTGTGCGGTCTTTATACCAGGAGTCCGGCAGACGGCTGCTTGGGAAATACACGGCTATACATAGGTTTACGACCGCGGTCGAACGGCGCCCCTTTCAGTCGATCCTGCTCGCCCGCCTGCTGCCCGTGATACCCCAAATGGCCGTCAATTTATATGCCGGCGTCGCCTCCATCCCATTCTGGACGTACACCGCCGCTTCCGCCATCGGCAAAATTCCAGCCATCCTCCTGTACGCCTGGCTTGGCAGCGGATTGGCCGATCATCCGGTCATCTTCGCGGCTGTTGCGGCAGGACTTATGCTGCTAACCGCTTTGTTCATGGCCGCTTTCCGGTGGTATAAGGGGAGAACGACATAATCGGAGCAATATTTTGGTTTCCTTGACCAAAATGATTATAATAACAATAAGACTTACATTTTATATTGTTATCAAACGATGGAGGGATAATATATGAATAATCGTTCAACCCCAAGCGAATTGGCTACCTTTGCGGGAGGCTGCTTCTGGTGTATGGTCTCTCCTTTTGACGAGCTGCCGGGCATTCTGAAGGTCGTTTCCGGTTATACTGGCGGCCACAAGGAAAATCCAACCTATGAAGAGGTATGCTCCGATACCACAGGCCATTATGAGGCCGTTCAAATCACCTATAACCCGGAAGTTTTCCCATATGAGAAGCTGCTCGAGCTTTTCTGGCAGCAAATCGATCCTACGGATGAGGGCGGACAATTCCATGACCGCGGGACATCCTACCGCACCGCTATTTTTTACCATACGGAGGAGCAGCGCGTGCTTGCGGAGCAATCCAAGCAGGCCGTGGCGGCCAGCGGACGTTTCGACGGACCGATCGTGACGCCGATCATCCCGGCGAGCACCTTCTATGAAGCCGAGGAATACCATCAGGATTACCACAAGAAAAATCCGAGCCATTACAAACGCTATCGCAAAGGCTCCGGACGGGAGGATTTCATTGAGCAGCACTGGTCGGAGCCTGTGGATACCGCCGAGCTTAAGCAGCGCCTGACGCCGATACAATATGAAGTGACGCAGAACAACGCCACCGAACCCCCGTTCCACAATGAGTATTGGGACCATCATGGGGAAGGCATTTACGTCGATATCGTGTCCGGCGAGCCGCTCTTCAGTTCTACGGACAAATACGACGCCGGCTGCGGATGGCCGAGCTTCACCCGTCCGATTCGCGAATACAACATCAAGGAAAAAATGGATCTTACCCACATGATGGTCCGCACCGAGGTACGAAGCAAAAAAGGCGACTCTCACCTCGGCCATGTGTTCGACGACGGGCCCGGACCGAACGGGCTCCGTTACTGCATCAATTCCGCTGCGCTCCGGTTTGTGCCGAAGGAAGAAATGCAGAGGGAAGGCTACGGCGAGTATTTGCAGCTGTTCGAATAAATCCAAATTTCCAAATGCATTGCCCCTCAGGGGTAATGCATTTTTTTGTGCGGTTGAACCCGTTTATTCAATTTGGTTGCACGGGGTAATATACAGTACATGCCATGAACAGTTGAATTGGAGGGATCGTACCATGCCTTGGAGCAAAAATGATTATCCGCCATCCATGAAAAATCTGGAGCCCCGGGTGAGGAATAAAGCCGTGGAAATTGCCAATGCCTTGCTGGAGGAGAACTACGATGAGGGACGTGCCATCGCCATCGCCACCGCCAAGGCACAGGAGTGGGACGAGAACCACCCCAAGGACGAGAAGTAATCGATTTAAAGCACATGAAAGAAGCTCACCCTGCATGCGGGTGAGCTTCTCTTATTGGGACCGCATTACGAACGGCCGCTAACGGTATGCTGCGCTGTTTTCGGAGTAACCGGAGTGCTTGGGGCACGGACCGCCTTCCGAACCGGTTTCTTTTCCGCTTTCTCGGTACCGTATGTCACTGTGATGGTGATCACTTGCCCGGCAATCGATACGGCTAATATAGTATATAAGGTTTCAACCAATGGCATATAGAATAGCGATAATAGCAGTACTACGGCATCCATCAGGAAAAACACCGTCCCTACCTTAAGCCCGCTCCACTCGCTGAACAGTACGGAGATTACGTCGTCACCGCCTGTCGCCCCGCCATAGCGGAGCACGATGCCGGCTCCAAAGCCCGTCAATAATCCGGACAGCAGCGCGGCTGCCAGCAAGTTATGATTCAGATCGATAACCAGCGTGGAATACCGCTCGATCAATGCGTAGAACAAGGTAAACATGCTCGCCGCAACAACGGTATTGAATATGAATTTCCGACCCTTGATGAACAAGGCAATCAGCAGTACCGGTATGTCCATAAGGACCATACTCAATGCGGGCGGAATATCAAGCGCATATTTGCCAAGCAGCGCAAGGCCGACAAAGCCGCCTTCGGTCAAATGATTGTGAAAATTAATGTGATAATACGTAAAAGCCATTAAAAACGTTCCGAACAACATCGCCGACATGGTGATAAATGTGTTTTGTCTTTTCCTCATACAGGATCCCTCTTGTCGTAGTAGATTGGTCAGACATAGGCCAATCTCTACCTTGAGGCAACCTGGAGGAGTTCATCCTTCGAACCATAGTTCCCATCCTTTCGTAGAGACCGTCCTTGTCTTCAGACGTCCGACTTCGCTCTACAAAGGAAGCTATGTGTATGAGAGATCATAACGTTTCCAAATCGTCCTTTGGGGATTCGTCCTTCGGGGACACATGGTATCCTGATCCTTTCTCGTTTTAGTTAGAGTGCTAACATTATTATAACACAGTTGGCATACAAGCTAAACAGCTGGCTAGAATGAATTGGAATCTCTATATGGAATATGTAAAAAATCCAGCTTTAAGAACCTCCTGCGCGTAAAAATGTTGTTCACATATTCGCTGAATCCGATGTGATCTTAATCACAAGAGCCCCTCCATCGCCTGTCTATACTTAAAGGGAACACCAACTCGACTAAGTATCATATGAATCAAGGGGGAGTCTGCATGTTAAGCCAACGTACGATCGAGGTCGTTAAATCGACCGTGCCGGTTCTGGAAACCCACGGCACGGCAATCACAAGCGCATTTTACCAAAAATTGTTTCATCATCACCCGGAACTTCTTAACATATTCAACCATGCGAATCAAAGAGAAGGCAAACAGCCCTTTGCCCTGGCCAATGCCGTATACGCAGCCGCGGCCCATATCGACCGTCTTGAAGCCATCGTCCCGGTTGTTAAACAAATCGGACACAAGCACCGGGCATTAAACATTTTGCCGGAGCACTATCCGATCGTCGGCGAAACGCTGCTCGGCGCCATGAAGGATGTGCTGGGCGATGCCGCAACGCCCGAAATTATCGAGGCTTGGGCCGAAGCTTATGGCGTCATTGCCGATGTCTTTATCGGCATCGAGGCGGATATGTACCAGCAAGCCGCAAACAAAGCCGGCGGCTGGAGCGGATACCGTAATTTCGTCATTGACCGGAAGGTGGAGGAAAGCTCCGTCATTACTTCCTTTTATCTGGAACCGCAGGACGGCGGGGAAATTTCCGATTATCTGCCCGGCCAATACATCACGCTTCGGGTAAAACCTGAGGGCGAAGCCTATTATCATAATCGTCATTACAGCCTCTCGTCCGCACCCGGACATCCTTACTACAGAATTACGGTGAAACGAGAAGACGAGCTGGATGGAAAGCCTGCCGGCATCGTCTCCAACTGGCTGCACCGTCATGCAGAGGTCGGGACCGTTCTCGAGGTCACGGCTCCGGCCGGTACCTTTACGCTGGATACGGACTCCGATCTTCCGCTTGCCTTGATCAGCGGCGGCGTCGGTTTGACTCCGATGGTGGCCATGCTGGAATCCGTGCTGCTGAATCAGCCGGAACGGAAAGTAAGCTTTATCCATGCGGCCAAATGCGGCAGTCAGCATGCAATGAAGCTGCATATCGATGAGCTCGCCTCGAAGCATCCGCAGCTAAGCACGTACGTCATTTATGAACAGCCGGAAATGGAAGACACTTGCCACCAAACCGGCTACATCGATCTGGAGTTCCTTCGCAAAACGGTCGATCCGAAAGCCGACTTCTATTTCTGCGGGCCGGTTCCGTTCATGCGTGCCGTGAACGGCCATTTGAAAGCGATGGAGGTGCCTGCTGACCGGATCCACTATGAATTCTTTGGTCCGGCCGGTTCGCTGGAAAGTTAATATTAGGTTAAACCGTATCTCAAAACCCAAAAAGATGCCCCTTTTGCAGAAGAGGGGCATCTTTTTGGGTTTGGCGCCTTCCGGCAGCATCGATCAGCCGTGAAGGGTGCATCGACTCATTGCTTTGTCCGGCGCATGCTCGTACAGGGTTTTATAAACCGATGTATAAAGCCGGTTCAGGCGTCGGCAAAGGGATATGGGCTAAACGTGCTTGCCGTGCTCCCGCAGCAGCCGGTTTACCGTTTCTCTCCTTACCCCGATCAGTTGTCCGATCTCTTCCTGAGTCAAATATTCGGTCAAATGTATCCCTTGGGAATACTCATCCAGCCATTGAATCAGCAGCTCCAGCCGCTCCGCCGGCCCGCCCACGGTTAAGTGATCCAGCCTCATCTGCATGAACCTCACCTTTTCCTGCAGCAATCTGGCAACCTCGAGCGGTTTTCGCGGATCCTCCTCCAGCTGTCGATACCAAGTTTCAGCCGATATTACCTCCACTTCGCTCTGAATCAGCGCGATCGCGGTTCCATGCGTTTCCTTCGGGCTGATCAGCGAGTGATGGGGTACCGTTTCGCCGGGATATAAAATATTGAAAAGCACCATATTGCCGTTGGCATGCAGACGGGTCACCTTAAACAATCCGCTCCGAATGTGATATAAATGATCCCCGCTATCCCCTTGCCGGAACAATATTTCGCCTTTATGCAGTATCATGGTTAATCTCCTCCAGAAAAAATGCAGTTATCAGGAGTGTAAACGATATGCCGCCATGAATCCACTGAGGTGATCACAAATGCCAGAAATTAATGGTTGCAGGCCGAATAAGGATGGCATACCATGTATATAATAGAACGTGCGTTCTTATATTTTTTTCATGTCCGGGGATGTGTCTCTTATGATGAAACCTTCCACTCCTCCTCCGCCTTCGGTCGAAGACGAAGCCCTGATCAAAGATTATCTGCTGCATGACCTGCTTCAGTCTGTTCTCGAACGGGATATTGGAATCCTCAAGACCCTCAAGCTCAAAATGGCCGAAATCTATATTTTAAATCTGCAGCATATCCAAAAAGGGATTTCGGCACGCGCCTGGTCCATTCAACAGCAGATGAAGCGGCGCGGCATCCGGATTCAAAGCCAGGGCCGTACCCCCGAGGAAGGGCTGCAGGTGCATTATCTGTGCCGCGGGTATGAAGGCAGCCTGCTCTGCGATCGGCCCTCTCTCAAGGAAGAGATAAAGGAGCGGCTCGTTTCGTATCTTGGCACGGATTTGGCGGCATACTAGCTCCAACTACGTACAAGACAGGAGCGCTCATGAAGAATATTATCCATATATATTCTGCCGATATCCGTAGAATCGTCCGCAATTGGGCTGCAGCCGTTATCATCGGGGGTCTTGCCCTCCTTCCTTCTCTATATGCCTGGTTTAACATCGAAGCTTCCTGGGATCCCTACGGCCAAACCTCAGGTGTATCCATTGCCGTTGCCAACCTGGATAAAGGCACCACCCTTCGCGACCAGCCCATTAACCTGGGCAAAGAAATCGTGGAGTCCCTGCATCGCAATGAGAAGCTGGGGTGGCGGTTTACGGAGGACAGCGAGAATGCGATACAGGGGGTGCGGCGCGGCACCGATTATGCCGCTATCGTCATTCCGGAGAACTTCTCCGCCCGGATCGGCACCGTACTGACCAATGAGCCCGTCAAGGCACAGATCCTCTATTACACGAACGAAAAAATCAACGCCATTTCGCCCAAGGTGACGGCCCAGGGGGCATCTGCCGTCGTGGAGGAAGTCAGCAAAAATTTCATCAAAACCGCCAACGGCACCATCTTCGAGATTTTCAACACGCTCGGGATCGAGATCGAGAACCAGCTCCCTGCGATCAACAAAGTACGAAGCTTGCTGTTCCGGCTCGAAAAAAGCTTTCCCGAGCTCAACGAGGCGGTGAGCACGGCCCAGCAGGATATCAAGCTGGCCAACCGGTTGGTTCAGCAGGCCGATGCCGCTCTGCCCCGCCTTGAAGGGATTGCCACGGACGGCAAGGAAATGGCCGGTGCGCTGGCGGAGTTCGCGAATCAGGCCGCAGGGGCCTCGAAATCGCTGGAGCCTGCGCTGCGGCAGGACTTGGAGGTGCTGGGTGCAGCCACCGGAGCGCTTTCGCAAGTGCTGGACGCGCTAGGGCAAAAAGGCATCGACCCGAAGGAGCTGGCCAGCCGCCTGACCGCTGCGAAGGAGCGCGCTCAGACTGCAGCGCAAGCCTCGGCCCGGCTGGGGCAATTGTTCAAGCGGCTGGGCTCGATCTCCCCGGCGGCGGCTTCCGCGGCGGCCAAGCTCGAGGACATTGCGGCACGATGGACCTCGGCTCAAGCCGCGCTCCAAACCATTGCCCAAGCCGTGGAACGGGGGGAGGAAGCTCCTGCGGATTCCATCGATAAGCTGAAGAAGCTGACCGATGACATTACGGGGCTGACCGACGCGCTGCTAAGCCGGTACGACAGCGAAATCGGCCCGGCGATAAGCAAGGCCTTCACCAAGGGCTCCGATACGGCCAAGCGCGTTCAGCAGGAATTGACCCAGGCGCTTGCCAGCGTCCCCGACATCCAGCGTTTGCTTCAAGATGCACGGAAAGGGCTCAAAGTGGGAGGCCAAGAAGTGCAGCTCGCCCAAAATCGTCTGCCGGAGGCGGAGCTTCGGATTACGCAGCTGGCCAACCGGCTGCGCGAGATGGAAGCGGAAGGGGATATTCAAGAGATCATCGATCTTCTCCAAAACAATTTCGAGCTCGAGAGCCAGTTTTTTGCCGAGCCGGTTACGCTGGAAGAGAATCGCCTGTACCCCATCCCGAACTACGGCTCCGCGATGTCGCCCTTCTTCACGACCTTGTCCTTGTGGGTTGGCGCCCTGCTGCTCGTTTCCCTGCTCTCCGTTGACGTACATGATGAGGAGAGAAGCTTCCGCAGCATCGAGGTTTACTTCGGACGCTATCTCACCTTTCTGACCATTGCCCTGTTCCAGGCGCTGTTCGTTACCCTAGGCGATATTTATTTGCTGGGAACCTACGTGGTGAACCCCGGCTGGTTCATTCTGTTTGCGCTGCTGATCAGCTGCGTTTTCATGCTGATCGTCTATACGCTGGTGTCCGTGTTCGGCAATGTCGGAAAAGCGATGGCGATCGTTCTGCTCGTGCTGCAGCTGGCGGGCGCTGGCGGGACCTTTCCGATCCAGATGACGCCGCCGTTCTTCCAGGCATTACATCCGTATTTGCCGTTCACCTATGCCATCAGCATGATGCGGGAAGCCGTCGGCGGCATCCTGTGGGATATCGTCATCCGCGATATGCTGCTCATGCTGGTCTTCGCGGCGATCGCGCTTGTGATCGGGATCGTGCTCAAGAAGCCGATCAACCGGGCCAGCAGCGGGCTGATCCGCAAAGCGAAAGCTTCAAAGCTCATCCATTGACTCCCCTTTCGATGGGGACGGACAGAATGAGGAGCGGACTGCCCCCCGAATGTTCCCATACGTGAAAGGACACCCCGAGCGACTTCTTATTGAAGCCGCGGGGTGTCCTTTTGGGTTATGCCAAATCATTCATGATGGGATTGATGTCGAATTTCGCTCAACTTCTGCAGCGTATTGGCATCCATTTCGCCGAGCCGCCAGATCGCAATCTTCGAAATGCCCGCCTCCCCCGCCGCATTCATCCATCCGGCAAGGGTCGTTCCGTCCGCATACCATACGGTATGCCCGATGCCTTGGTCGTCCGTGTACTCGAAGTATAGGGCCCCGCTGTCCGGATCCCGCTTCGGTTCGTCCGGGCTGGCACGCGCCAGCTCTACCGCACGCTTCTCCGTTAAAGAAACCGCCTTGCCATTCTTCGCCCAGTCAAACCCGCCAACCGACAGCGCGATGGCATGGTCTCCCGGCAGCTGCCGCAGTTTGCCCCCCAGCTCCTTGATCATGGCATAATCCGCCTTCGGTCCGGGTCCGCTATGCCCCCCGTACAGGTTGTATGCCATCAGGACATAATCCGGCCCCTCCGGCAGCTTAAGCGATGACAGGGATACGCCCGGCTCCAGCACGATTCGGAGCGAGAAGCCTTCCGCCCGGAGACGCTCATACAGTTCCTCGTACAGCGCGGAGAGGTTGGCCCCATCCTCCTTGCGGACCTTCTCGTAATCCAATTCCACGCCGTCGAAGCCGTGCTGGGATGCCATGTCCAGAATCTGCCTGATATGTTGGCTGCGGCTTTCGGGAGTAGCGACGAGCCGGGATATCAGCTCCGGATCCTTCTGTTTGGCCGTTCCATCGGGATGGAAACGATCATTGACGATCGTCAGGACGCCGCGAGCCGGCTCCCCTTCCTTGGACGCCTCCAGGAACGCAGGCAGCGCCTCCCGAAAATCCGACGTCAAGTAAAGCTCGTCTTTATGATTGAAATAGGCTGCAAACAGCTTGATTTCTTCAAACTCACCACCAAGCTGCTTCCAATCTGTCATGCCCGTTTCCCACTGCCAATCCGTAATCCAGGCAGACAGCTTGACTTGCGCCTGGAGCGGCTGAGGCAGCATCGATGGCTCCTTCTTTTGATCCTCCAACCACCAGAAGGAGACGGCAGCGCACAATACCGCAACCCCCGCAGCTGCCGCCCATTTCTTCCTGCGATTCTTCATTCGTTGTTCACGCCCTACGCTACCCAATTTTTAGAAAGTCTCGACAGCCCAGTCGACCGCGCGGTTCATGCTTCGCTGCACGCCGGTCAGGACACCGGCAAGTCCGGTCGGCTTGTTCGTGAACAGCAGCTTACGTTCGGCACCCGGTGGCGCCGACATAATCGTGACATCTTCAAAGACGGCGTCGTAAATATCATCCTTCTCGTTCTGCTCATGATACTCCGATTCTAGCGCCACGCCTCCTGCGCCGATCGATGCATCCACAGGCTGCCGGTCCAAAAGCACCTGCCGATCAACGCTCACGGACAGGGCATCGCCTTTCACCGAAATCTCCAGCCACCGATTTCCGAGTATGTTGACAGGGTACTCATTCTCATCATCCCGGTCTCCGGACAGCGTCTGCTCCTTTGTATAGACCGAAGCCTTATCGAATTGCAGATCCTCTTCGCCCCATGCCACCTTCGGCAAGGCGTACGTGAACAGCTCCTCGGGAGCTTGGCCCGCTATCTTCTGTTCCACCACCACGTGGTTGTTCTCCAGCAGAAGCCTGAGATACGAACCCTTCGTTCGGTCGTAACGGACATAAACCGACTGCCGTCCTACCACATTGCCGAGCGCTTTGGCCGAGACGGTGACGTCTTGCTCCCCGCTGCCCTTCAAATACACGGTTCCTGCCTGGGACGGGGGCGATGTGACCACCATCCGGTTATCCGTAAATTCTGCCGCTCCGCCAAGCAGCTCCCACTTGTCAGCCTGCTCCGTGTCGCCCCGTACAAACTGCATAGGCTGCCCTTGGTCCTTATGCAGCTTCATTAACAGGTGATTGGTAGACCAATACGGCGCGGGCTGGACCCGGGTCAGATTATACAGATCGCTATCCTTCGAATTGAAGGCAACGCCTTCCCGGTTGAAATTCATCCCGAACAGCTTCTGAATCTGATCCGAATTGGCATTCGCCACAAGCTGATTCATTCCTCCGCCGAGCGCATTGGCGTGCATGATCATATACGTGAGCGGAACGTAACCGAGCGATTCCGTGTAAACCTTGTCCATTGCCGCATAGTCGGCCCGGATCCGCTTTTCCATCTCGGCGCGGTTCTCGAGCGGAATCATGTTCTCGTCGCGGATGAAATCCATCAAATAGTGGTTGTAATATTCCACGTTGGATTTGACCGTCAGCTCGCGCTCGTCTTTAACGCCGACATAACGGCCCTCATCATCGAAAATATTGATATAGGTCAGCCGGTTGCCGTTAGTCCCAAGCTCCCAATACCCGGTGCGGGTCATCTTCAGCATGTCCTTCGGCTGCAGAAATTTCCGTTCGCTGTTGCCCATTTTGTTGGCATAGGACAAAAAGGTAGCCTTATAATTATATTTTTCAAGCAGCGGCTGCGCGAACAGCGCGGAATCATTCCGCCCGTCTTCAAAGGACAGGTACAGCGCCTTGTCGGGCAGCTTCTTGCCATGGCTGTAATAATCGATGATATCCTGCTGCGAAATCGTCGTATAGCCCTGTTCGTATAAGGCCTTCAGCTGGGCATCCAGCTGGGCCTTGGATACGAGCTTGGACGTCCCGGTGCGGCCGACCCCGAAATAGGACAGGGCAATAAAGCCCTGATCCTGACGCCAGGCGGATCTGTCCGGCTCCTTATATGTTCGAAAATCGAAAATCGCATTGGCCAACAGGACGGCTGCAACGGCCAATACAATGACCTGTGCCGTTACTTTGATGATTTTCCTGCGATTTTTTCGCCGAACATTGAGGGCTGTTTTTTGTTTTTTAGCCATATGTCATCCTCACTTCAATCCTCACTTCAACCGCTTTGACACGATTAGAACGGTAATCCGAATTTTTTGCCTTTGCGCTTGCGGGCTTCCTTCTTCTCCCTGGCTTCGATATCCTGCGGCGTTTCCCGGGTCCCCCACGTCGATTTCCAGAAGGTAAACCAAGCCACCGGCATCTGCCATAACAGGACGAATTCATAGAAGAGACAGAATACGAAGCCGAACACCCAAAGTCTGCTCTTCCGGAACAGCAGGTGGGCCAGGCTCATCAGCAGCGCCATCAGCAGCAATCCCATCAGGAAGGTCCCCGGGAAAATGCCGTGAACGATCGGCACGTACATGAGGTTGTAGGCAACCACGACAGGCGCGGCAATCGGCACGATCAGGCCTATGTAAAAAAACAACGCCATAAACGGCTCTTTGCGCCATATGAAACTTCCGGCCCGCAGCGATTCGCGCAGCCAGGAGCGCTTCCACCGCATCTGCTGCTTCAGAAACACCTTCATCTGCGAAGGCACGATCGTCGAGCAAATGGCAGAATCCTGGTAAGCGGTCCGGTGCGTTTTCAAAATAAAGTTCGTCATGCTCCGGTCGTCTCCGAAGGTGGCGGGCCTGCCCAGAAACTTCTGGTTCAGCCAAGCGTCCGCATGCTGCACGATCAGCTCTTTCCGATAGCAGGATAACGGACCCGACAGGCAGGTCACGCTGTCAAACCAGGACTCTGCCGCTTTCATGATCCGAAAGGCGATATAATAACGGACGGTCTGCAGCTTCGTCATGTTATTGGTATATTTGTTCTCGACGTCCGTCCGTCCGGCAACGCCGCCCATCTTAGGATCCTGAAAGGGCTGGACGAGGTGGCGAATCGCCGTCGGATCCAGGAAGCTGTCCGAATCCACGAAGACCACCAGATCATGCTTGGCCATCTCGACGCCTTTGACCAGAGCGGCCCGCTTGCCCGCATTCTCGGGCAGCACCATATAGGACAAACGCTCCCGGGTAGCGTAACGCTCCGCCTCGGAATGAATCAACTCGATCATGTCTTGGATCTGCTGTACCGACTGGTCCGTCGATCGGTCATCCACCACAATGACCTCCAGCTTGTCTACGGGATAGTCCTGATTCATGCAGCTGAGTATCGTGCGCTTGATCCATTCTGCTTCATTGAAACAGGGGATAATAATGGATACTCCCGGCGTATAATCCGGATTGATCGGCACATCGCGGTACAACGCTCCGAACAGGTAGCGCGTCAGCAGAAACAGGGCCGCGATCAGGCTGTATAAATACAGCACCATGTTGTATTTGAAATAAATGATGCTCTCTGCCCGCATCAGCATGATGAAGAGCACCGCCATGAACAGCAATGCGCTGGCGGAATATACGGAATACCCCCACCGTTTGCGCTGAAAATAATCCGTGAGCGGTTTCTCGAACTCCAAGGCAAGCAGATGCTCTTCGCCGGCTTCCGTCGAATTCAGGGCCCTGCGGACAACGGCTGCATCGATTCTGACGCTCGATTCGAAGCCCTCGGGCATAGCCCCCGGCGGGATGCGGAATCGCGCCTTCACTTTGTCGCCGACTTCGAGGCTTGAAGAGTCATCCGGCAGCCTGAGCAGAAGGCCCGTGGCCGAAATATCGGCAGCCACGCCCTTAATCCCGGCTTTTTTCTTTTTCCCGTTCGGGACAAGCAAAACTTCAAAATCCGCCTCGTAACGCAGGCTGAGCATCCGCAGCTTGTTGACGTACTCAGAGCTGGACAAATCCTCCCCGGGCTTCTGCGCCCGGTTGCCTCTTCGGTCCGCGTTCATCCGGATCTGCTCCGGATCGGGCACATAGGAAAGAGTCCGCCTGTCCGTGCGCGGAAGCGTTAGCACTTCCTTGGTGCTCTTCGGTTGCTTTCTTTTTATAATCCTCATTGCCTTCTCCCATCGTTATCTTACAAACTCCAATAATGAAAGCCATGGGCTTCGCATTCGGTTTTTGGATAAGCTCCCTTCACGTCGATCAGAAGCTTCGCCTGTTCCGAACTGAACATCTCCTTGAATGCCGCAATCCCGAGCTGCTTGAACTCCCGGTGAGCGACCGCCACAACCGCAATCTGGATTCCGCTCAGCTCGCTCATGTCCGACAGCTCGATGCCGTATTCCTCATAAGCCTGCTTCGGGTCTACGTGCGGGTCCGCCACCATCGGCCGGATTCCGTAATCCTGCAGCTCCCGAATAATATCGATGACCTTGGAATTGCGGATATCCCGGCAGTCCTCCTTGAACGAAAGGCCCATGACGGCCACCTTCGCCTTCATCAGATCTATCCCTTGGCGAATCGCAAGTTTAATGACGTGCTGGGCGACGTATTTTCCCATTCCGTCATTGATATGCCGTCCTGCCAAAATAATCTTGGAATGATACCCCGTTTCCTCGGCCTTATACGTCAGATAATACGGGTCGATTCCGATGCAATGCCCGCCGACGAGGCCAGGGCGGAACGGGAGGAAATTCCATTTCGTTTCCGCTGCGCGCAGCACGGCATTCGTATCGATGTCCATCTGGTTGAACAGCATCGAAAGCTCGTTCATAAAGGCAATGTTGATGTCGCGCTGCGCATTCTCGATGACCTTTGCCGCTTCCGCCACCCGGATGGATTCCGCCCGGTGAACGCCTGCCTCGATAATCAGCTCATACAGTCTGGCAACCGTCTCCAGCGCCTCCTGATCATTGCCGGACACGATTTTCACGATGGTCTCCAGCCGGTGGACCTGGTCTCCGGGGTTAATCCGTTCCGGGGAATACCCCACCTTGAAATCCTCGCCCAGCCGCAGGCCCGACTCCTCTTCGAGAATCGGAATGCAGACTTCCTCCGTAACGCCCGGATAGACCGTTGACTCATAGACAACCACCGCTCCCCGCGTCAAGGCGCGGCCGACCAAACGGCTGGCATTCCGCACGAATTTCAGGTCCGGCACATTGCCGCTTTTTACGGGTGTCGGAACGGCCACGATAAAGCAGCGAGCCTCCTTCAGCTTGTCCGGATCCGAGGTGAAATCGGCCGCACTGCCCGCAAGCAGGGCATCTCCGATCTCACCGGTAGCATCGAATCCGCTGCGATACTGAGACACCTTCGCCTCGCTCAGATCAAAGCCGATGACATCCAGCCTTTTCGAGAACGCGACCGCTAGCGGCAGTCCGACATAACCCAGTCCGACGACCGCCAATTTATTCACGCGGTCCAGCATGTTTTCATATAATTCCATTTTACTCCATCTCCATTGCGGCCTGGTCCTGCAACTGCATCATGTCCGCCATTTTTACAAACGTGTATCCTTTATCCTTGAGGCCTTCCAGCACGCGCGGCAGCGCCTCAATGGTATGAATGTCATCCAGCATATGCAGCAAGATGACGCTTCCCGGCTGCGTCTTGGTCATAACCCCGTTCACAATATCGTCGGCACTATTGGAAATATCCCAATCCAGCGTCGTCACGTCGTACATGGCAATCACCGGGTAACCGACTGCCGCCAACGCTTTGGCCCGTTTATCGTCGACCACGCCGGTCGGCGGACGAAACAGCATGACAGGCTGCTGCTGGATGGCTTCGGTAATGACCTGATGCGCCTTGACGACATCCTGCTGAAGCTCTTCGGGCGTCAGCGATGTAACGACGGGATGGCTGTAGGAATGGTTGGCCACGTCATGCCCGCCTTCCACCATCGCCCGCGCCAAATTCGGATTGCTTTCCACGCCTTTGGCCCTCAGGAAGAAGGTCGCTTTGACATCATGCTCGGCCAAAATATCGAGTATGCGGGTCACCGTTTTATCGCTTCCGAAATCGTCAAACGTCAGGGCGACTTCTTTTTTGTCGGTATCGACTTGATATACCAGCTCATACTTCGCCCGTTGATAATCCGGATTGATGCGGGCAGCGTCATATCCCGGAATTTGCTCGAGCGGCTTTCGCTCGCCCCCGTTCTGCACCAGCTCATCCAGCGTAACCAGACGATATCCGATATCGTCCACGGCCTTGGCAATGTATTTTATAGAAGAGACCACTTCCGGATTGACGTCGGTGTTCATGGAGATGATGCCGCCTCTGGAGACGAACCTCGCCACGTATTCTCCGATGGCTTCGGCACTCTGCATATCGCGGTCCTTCGGATTGATGTTATAGCTGACAACCGCCTTCATTCCAAGATGCGCTGCCGCCAGCGGCACATCTTCCGGGTAATCGCCCGAACGCGTCCGGACATAGCGGGGCTGGGCGCCGGTCTCCCGTTCAATAACGTCGTTTGCCAGCTTGATCTCCTTATAGATCTGATCGTAATCCAGCTTGTTCATATCCAGCTGATTGAGCGTATTGTTCTCGATTTCATGGCCTCCGGCCAAGATTGCCCCCGCAATGTCCGGCTCCTCCGCCACTCGGATGCCCGGAAGAAAGAAGGTCGCCTTGATTCCGTACGTTTCGAGTTCATCGATCAGTGCCGTCATGGTGGCTTTATCCCCCATGCCGTTAAAGGTAAGCGCCAATTCCTTCCTGGCCGTATACACGTACGGAATTTCCCTGCTCTTCTCCCCCGTATACCGCTCCACCTTTTGAGCAGGCGCTATCGGACCTCCCGCTTCATCGCTGGAGGCTGCCTTACCGCCAAAAAAACCGCAGCCGCCCAAAAACGCCAGGATCGCCAGCAAAGCGGTCATTCGGGAAAGCATGCAAAACACTCGGTTACTACTAGAAACTCTCTTCATTTGAATACTCCTTTAACATTTCAAACAGGGCTTATTGTTGAGCCCCTCCTGAACAAACCATTAGAATTTAACACCAACCTGACGTAATTGCTATGCTTTTTTGAAAAAATTCATAAAATTCCACCTTTTTCAAAAATCAATAATTTAAGAGCTTAGGAATCGTCTTCCACCTTATGTCAATGTTTGCCTTTTGATTCAAAGCATGTTCCTCTGCCTGCCGCTCAATGATTCCCATTATAGAATTCGGTTCTCTACAATTTCTAGACAATACCGCGCAGACCCGATTTCTCTTCCCTTCCTTGGACAAAAAAATACCCCCGAAAGTCTCTTGGAGACCTTCGGAGGTACGTTGAATGAGTGAATGATATGAAGTTGTTTCCTTTTAACACGGAGCAGGGGCGGCAGGCCATTATGGCAATATCACCGCTCTTCCCCGCCCATCGCGGTTCGTTTGTGGACCCAGGCCTGATAGTGATGGACGGCCAATCCCGCAAAGGAGGAATGGTCGCTGCCAAGCTTGGCGGCGCGCAGGGCTTCGTCCTCCATCTCCTGCTCGCTCTTGGAATAAAAGGTCAAATGCTCGCCTTCGTCCGTATCCCCGAGCTCCATGCCGATCCACACGGATTTGCCAAGTTCGTCGGCCTGCTCCAGCTCCTCCTTGGACAATTCATACATCTGCTCCCCGCTATCGCGGTATGCCATAACGGCAATCGCATCCGTATTTTGGATCATCCAGCGGCTGAACGAATCGGTATCCGCTCGGCTCGGTCCAGGTATCGAATCAAGCCAGAACGGAACCGCGGCACTGAACGGGAGACCCTGACGCTTGGCCTCCTGGACCCAGACTTCCGTATTGGCGCTCCATTCTTCCACCACCCGTTCCTGTTCGCGATCCCACCTGCGAAGCACGTAAGGCTCCACATCGAACTGCACGCCCTCGAATTTCTCCTCGGGGGCGGAAGCCTGGTTGTACTCTTCCAGCCAGGCCAGCAGGTCCATCCCTTTTTGCCGGCCTTCCTCATAAGCCCAGTCGGGGTGGCCGTTCAAAGCATGGACGCTGATGCCCTGCCGATGTGCCGCAGCCACGAAATGGCGGTACTCCTCGTCCGTAACCTCTTGCTGAATTTGCAAAAAGATCGTTGTAATGCCTTCCCTGCCGCTAAAGGCTACAATCTCCTCCGTTTCACTTCGGATCAGACTTGCATCCCACAGCCAGGTAGCCTTGTTTTGATTCACCTTGCCTGACGGAAGAAGAAAAAGGATCAGCAGCAAAAGACAGATGCCGGCAGCCAAGATGATCCACTTCGCTTTTGCATCGATATGCCTCAGTCTTCTCGTCCATTTCATCAGATCAAGACAGCCTCGCCCGGCTCAGGCACATGCTGAACAGAATGGCCGATCTTGTAAATATGAGGCTCGGCATACGCTTTAAATGCATTCCGCGTGTCCAAGATCGGCACGCCGGCCGAAGCGATCGAATGATAATCCAGATTGCTGTGGTTCGTAATGAGGACGATGCAATCGTACCGGCTGAATTTCGCGAGATCATACTCCACGCTGCGAATCGTTTCGCCTTGCTTATCCACGAAACTGTTGGCATACGGATCGTAGTAATCCACATAAGCGCCGTTCTCCTTGAACTGTTCGTAAACTTCGAGGCCCGGGGATTCGCGCAAATCGCTGATGTCCGGTTTGTAGGCCATGCCTAACAACAGGATATTGGAGCGTTTGATCGATTTGGCATATTCATTCAGAATCGTCGCCGTTTTGTTGATCACGTAGTAAGGCATGTTGTCATTGGTGGATTGTGCCAGCTCAATGAATTTGCTGTAAAAGCGGAAGCCCTTGGCCTTCCACGATAAGTACATGGGATCCAGCGGGATGCAGTGGCCGCCGATGCCTGGCCCCGGATAGAACGGCATGAAACCGAACGGCTTGGTGGCCGCCGCATTGATCACTTCCCATACATCGATGCCCATACGGTCGCACATCATCGCCATCTCGTTGACGAAGGCGATATTCACGCTGCGGAACGTATTTTCCAGCAGCTTCGACATTTCCGCAACTTTCGGATTGCTGACAGGTACAACCGTCTCCACGTACTGTTTGTACAGCGCTTCGCCCAGCTTCAGGCAGGCATCCGTCGTTCCGCCGATCACCTTCGGCGTGTTCCGCGTATTAAAGCGGCTGTTGGACGGATCGACGCGCTCCGGCGAGAAGCACAGATAGAAGTTCTGGCCGACCTTGTAACCGAGCTTCTCGATCGGTTGTTGAATCAGTTCCTCCGTGGTTCCCGGATATGTCGTGCTCTCCAGCGTAATTAACAGATTAGGCTTCATGAAGCGTTTGAGCTGATCGACTACCATTGTAATGTAGGAAGTATCCGGGTCCTGATTCTCGCTAAGCGGCGTCGGCACGCAGATGCTGACCGCGTCAATGACGGCGATCATGCTGTAATCCGTTGTCGGCTTAAAGCGTCCGGTCTCCATGCATGCCGCAAGCTCTTCGGACGAGATGTCCGTAATGTAGGACTCGCCGCGGTAAATGCGGTCGATTTTGTCGGAATCCAGATCGATGCCGATGACCGTAAATCCTTGTTTCACCATTTCCACAGCCAGCGGCAAACCTACATAACCTAGTCCCACAACACCCAGTACAGCTTTCTTATTTTCAATGGCACTCAATAAAGTTTCATATTCCTCATTCACAAGTATTCAACCTCCATCGGATGTATAGTCTATTCGTCTATTTCTTTTGTTCGTCGGCCAAAAGACAGACTTGTTTGTTGAACTCTTTCCTTGCGATTAAAGAACCTCTTCAGCTCAACTAATCACGTATCAATCCTGAATCTCATCTAACTAAAAGCTTTAATAACCATGTGTTTAATGAAGGCAGCGTCGGATGCGGGCATCCAGCTCCACCGGCGAGAACGGTTTGGTTACGTAGTCATCGACCCCGTTTTGGAAACATTGGCTGATGGTTTGCTCTACCCGCTTCTCGGTTAACACGACAATTTTCGGCGGCTCCTTCACGTCCAGCTGCTGGATATGATGAATGAACGGCAGGCCGTCGATGCCATGCAGGTTCAGCTCGGTCAGGACAAGATCCGGCTCCCATTTCGGGATGAGCTCCAGTGCCTCCAAACCATCCACCGCTTCCAGCGTTTCGTAACCCTGCATGGCCAAGCGAATCTGTAAAAATTCCCTCACCGTGGCATCTTGGTCCACAATGAGAATGCGGTTTTGGCCGCTGTCCGCTTCCTCCTGCGTAAATATATGAATATCCGAAGAGGTGCTGAGCCTGGCGGTTTCCGCCATCTGCTTCAACGTCTGCCGAGGCGGCGCTTCCGTAAGCGCTGCAAGCGTAATACGCGGGTCCGCTTGCTCGAAACGGCCCTGCAGATGCTGCTTCAGGAGCAGTGCCTGATAATGGGCGGCATCCAGCGTGTAGCCAGGCAGGGTAACAGCCGATACGCCGGTATTGGCGTCGTGCAGAACCTCGCCGTTTACGCCGGTCAGCTGGTCCATAAAGCTCTGAACCTCCGCCAGCTCAGCCTCCGTCCCGGACGGATTGCCAGCACAGTACAGAAACAGCAATGCTGTTCCATTGGGATGTTCTCTCACTTCCTCCTCCACGCGGCCGTAAAAATCAACGGCCTGCACGCGTTGCAATGTTGCCGATTGAGACATAACAGTAAGTCCCACCTCTCTTTATATTTTGATGCTGCATTTGAACCGGGCCTTGAAGTCAAGCCGCCTCGTTCTTATCTTTCCAGCTCTGCCGGGTCATGGTGCCCCATGAATTGTTGTTTTGCAAATATTGAATATGTCCCTGTACTCTCCACAGCACGCCAAGCTGATGGTAACCCACAAACTTGAGCGCCGAGAAGAGGAGCATTTTCACCAGGTCGGACAATTTGGTATACCGGCGGAAGGCCATCTCCTCCAGGATGAGGGCTCCCACACTGAGCAGGTACCCGCTTAAAAAATTGACGAGCCCGAACACGACCAGCACATGCCAATTTGTCATATCCAGCAAAACATATCCAAGCAGAGCCAGAAGGCCCGTAATTCTGAAGTAAGGGTTTAGCGCTTCGAAAATAACGTTGTAGGGCATTGTCAACAAGCCCATGACTTTATATTTCGGATTGAACACCATATCCCGGTTCTCGATCATGTTCTTCAAGTTTCCGCGTCCCCAACGCTTGCGCTGATTGGACAAAATGTTGTAGCTGTCCGGCGCCTGCGTCCAGCACACCGCTTCCGGACAAAAGGAAACGCGGTATTTGATTTTATTTTCCAGCATATAGCGGTGCAGCTTGATAATGATGTTCATATCTTCGCCGGGGTAACCGCCGCGATAGCCGCCAACCGCAATGACATAGTCTTTCCGGAACAAACCGAAGGCCCCGGAGACGATGATGAGCCCGTTGAAATGGCTCCACCCGATTCGGCCCCCCAGAAAAGCTTTCAAATATTCGATCGATTGAAACATCGGCCACATCCGACGCGGCAAGGATACGTCCTTAACCTCACCGTTCTCGATCACGCAGCCATTGGCAATCCGGACGTCGCCGCCGATCGCCACCGTCTCCTCGGGATTCTCCATGTACATCCGGGCCATCCGGATCAGCGCATCCTTCTCCAGCAATGAATCCGCATCGATGGAAGAAATCAGCGGATAACGGGACAGGTTGATGCCCGCGTTCAAGGAATCCGCCTTACCGCCGTTCTCCTTGTCGATGAGGTATAGCTGCGGGTACTGCGGATTATAATAAATGCCCCGCACCTTGTTCGTGCTGATGTTGCCTCGGATCTCCGGATTGGGCAGCAGTGTCAAACCATACTCCTCAATCAGCACCTTCAGCGTTTCGTCGGAGGATCCGTCATTGATGACGATGACCTCGTAGGTTGGATAGTTCAGCGTCATGAGGCAGCGGACATTCTCCGCGATCGTCAGCTCTTCGTTATAGGCCGGGACCAGCAAGGATACCGATGGTACCAGTTCCGAGCCCGAAAGCGTATTGTATTTCGAATACGTCGCGCGTCTGAAAATATCCTTAATATTTCTGAAAGAAAACATCAGAATTACAAAATAAAGCGCGCTAACGATCATGACGTAATAAATCGCCACCATCCCGTAAGTGAGCAGGATATCTCTAAGCAGTGTAATCTCCTCCTACTCCTGCAACCGTGCCGATCCGTTTGTTCGTTTGAACGCCGAAATAACGATCGTACACCAGTTTTCTTTTATTAAATGCCACCATTTGCTCCACTTGCTCGTATTCGCCTTCGTTGGACATGATCCGTTCGATCCGGTACAGGGCCGTTTCCCTGGCTGGACCTTCTCCTGTAAGCGCGGCTTGGCACAAGGTCTCGAAGCCTTGTTCTCCCAACATGGCAAGACTCTCCGCGCTGTTGTTCCGCACATGCCAATTCTCGTCCTTCAGGGCTGAAGCCAGGAGCGGAATGCTGCCTGCGGCATGAAGCCGTCCGAGCGCTTTCGCCGCTGCCGCCCGCACTTCCCACTCATGATCATTCATGAGTGCCACAATAGTGTCATCCTTCAGGGCCGGGTTCGAGCCAAGATACAGCTTGACGGCCTCGGCACGCACGTCCTTCTCCTCGGATCCGACCAATCGGTCGAGTGCCGGCACGACGGCCGGAATGGCCTGTCCCCACATGGCAACAAGCGAAACCTTGACCAGTCCTGGATCGGGATCGTCCAGAAGCTTGCGCATGAGGCTGGCCGAATCCAGCCGGGTCTCCAGCAAAATATCGGCAGCCATATGGTGAATGGCTTTATCGTAAGACAGCAGCTTGGACAACATTTCCCGAATCTGCTGGGACGAAACCGCGCTCTTGGCAATTGCCCGGGCAATGATGATGGTCATCGGACCGTATTTCGTCCGGTTCATCAGCTGCTGGAGCTGGGGAACGGCCTCTTCCGCCCGCATCCCGCCGAGGCGGTAGACCGCTTCAATGCGGCGGTCTTTCCTCATGCTGGATAATGCCCGAATTTCCTGTTCCACAAACCCGGCGTCCCGGCACAAACGCAGGAGCTTCTCTCTGGCGTCACCTTTGAATTGCTCGATCCACTCCATAAACTTGGCTTGGATGACCCGGCGTTCGGCCGACGTCAATTTGCCTGGCGGCAGCTCCAGCGTGGTATCATCATGCAGATGACTCTGCACATACACAAAGTAATCATGGTGTTTTTCCGTAAATCGTTCCGTTTCTCTTTGTATGGCATTATGCTTGATCTTCATTTGGAACAACAGGATAATGCCGGCTGCAATCAGGCCGAGGCATACATAGACAAAAACGTATGCCATTTCTAAATTTGAAAACATCTCCGATGGCTCCTCCTTTTATTTAGCATCTGGCTGCCGCCCCGTTTCAGGGAGACGCGTGAATATTTCCTGCATATCGTAATAGCTTTGCTTCAAGCGTTCACTGTATTGGGTTGCTTCCCACAGCTCCCATGTATAAGGCTCGATGTCCTGCAGATTAATGGACTGCCCCGATCCTGAAGCTGGTTTGCCGGTGTTCTCGGATCTTTCCGTGATCCATGGAACCAGCCGGATACCGTCCGCCGTGGTCGTGCTGAACGTGCGCTTGTCTTGAAGCGGACCGTAGTCCAGCACCTGCAGCGAGCTCGGATCTCCGAATCCTAGAAGCATCCACGGAATCCTCATCTCGACGAAGCTGTCTTGATACTGCCATGCCGTAAGGGAGTTGAAATCCGGAGATTCCGGATCGCTGGTTCCCCGTTTCAGCGTCCCCACCGTCTCATCCACAAACGGATGGGAGAATCGGGTGTCCGGCGGATTCATCAGCAGGCTGATGGCCAGCTTCCAGGAATGGAACGAGCCGTCCGGTACGACGGGATCGTCCTTCGTTCCTTTGGCTTCCTCTCCCGGCAGCATCCAATAGCCTTCCTTGCCGTACAGCCGGCTGTGGAAATCGTAAGATGGCGCTATGGTTACCTGGGATTCGTCCTCTTGACCTACCTGAATCAACGTTTCCAAAGCCCCGCCGGTGAGCGTTCGTCCCGCCAGCTCTTTCTTCGGTATATCGCCGCCAGGGATGGTGTCCGCTCCGACGAAGAGTTTGGAACGTTTCGGATCAAATGCTTCGTCCAGCTCCATGCCGATATACAGATAAGCCTCGTCATGCGTCAACTTCATGTTCTTTACGCCCGGAGCCGTACCGGACCAGGTTTTGACTTCCCCTTCAGGAACCTTATCCCAGTCGGTCAAATCCCCGTCGATCGTAATTTGTTCCGCTTTACCCGGCTGCATCGCCAGAACGCCGAACATCTTTTCGTTGGTCAGCACATTCAACCAGAATGCCCGGCGGTCTGCCGGTATTTCAAAAGGCATCGTGTTCCATGTTTTCTTGAACCATTCGTCCTGCCACATGAACAAGATCGCTCCGGAATAGCCTTCGTCGTAAATATCCTGGGTCAGCGAGACATTTACTTCGCCTTGCTCCGCCTCGTCATGTCCTCCTTGATCCTTCCCTCCAGGACCGTGGTGGGAAATACCGATGGAGGAAGGCACGCCGTACTCGGTAACCATGATCGGCATATCCTCGAACTCTGCCTTCAATTTTCGCAAATAGGCTTTGTACGTGTTGTAGCCACCGTCCCCGTCGGGAAGGGTCTGCAATGTTTTGTCCGTCCGGAAAAAATCCGGATAGTACGGGTACACATGGTATGCCGCAAAATATCCCGCATCCCAGTTCACCGGTTCGACATGCCTTGCATCGACGGACACCAGGTCTTCTTCAAACAGCGGTTCCCCCGGATGCTCAAGCACATCCGTCGTGACCCAATTGGTAAATGTCATCGGATGCTGCCATCCGTACTTCTGCTCCTCGGCAGCCGTGTAGTCCAATAAAGATGCCAGCCAATTCTCGAAGGGACTTGCGTCCTTCGTCCCCGAGAAATAGGACCCCTTATACTGAGGGACACCCTTATGTACCTTGTTGGTGTTATCAACCATGGCTGGGTCCCATTCCGTACCCACATGCCAGGCCATGAGGTACTTGCCCGCATTGACCTTATACTTGCCGCTCGACTGCCCATGCTTGGGCTCAACGTTGATATCCCCGTAAACTGCAGCGACAGCCTTCGAGATCTCCGCTTTAAACGTTTGGACGATTTCTTCGTCATACGCATCCCGACGCTCGATTAGCTGCTCCTCCGGCGACCAGATGCCCTGCATGAAGTACAGGGGATCATCGCCTTTATCCCGGTTGTATTTCACCAGCGCGGAATAAAAGACCGGATTATGCACCGTGTAGACCCTAATGACGTTTGCTCCCATATCATCGATCTGTTTGAACCAGCGCAGATAATCTTCCTCGGTGGCCGGCAGCTCGCCGGGAAAGTGCCCGGGTACGGTTGCGCCCAGGTTCACGCCCTTGGCAAAAACCTCTTTCCAAACCTCTTCATCCTCATATACCAGAAAGGAGGTTCCCTCTGTTTTGAATTTCATTTTCACGCCGTCCGCATCCGCATACGTTTTTAATGACGGCCGTAGATATCCTAAGATTACAGCGGCACCGCAGAGAAGCACTATAGTGCAAAATGCTGCGACCACCCACCATTTTCGCCTGCTCATCGTCTTCGTTGCTCACCTGCCCTTTCTTTGACATGCTTGTTGCTGCACCGACATATGACGACTGAGCCATACTCGTCATTCTATAGCCGATGCGCTCCCGATACCATATTCCTTCTTTACCAACTTTTCCGATCTCGATAGTAGTCAAAAAGAAGTAAAACAAACTTCTTCCATAATTTTCCCCCGATAAATCAAATCGCTGCTCCTTCCTGCCTGTTCATTGACAACTTCACAGCCTGATGTTAGTTGTGTGAAACCAATGTGCATTTGCCCTGACAAGGCTGGAACCGAACGACTTCATCCCATCCGTGAGATACAGCGAGATTTACGAATATTTTCAGAAAATTTTCGCGAATCGTAATGTTAAACGCAAAAAAATTGCTAAAGTTCCGGTCATTTTTACATCATTATCCATAGTTATGACAAATTTGATACCAAAGTCGTATAAAAAAACGGCTGAGAACCGCATTCTGTAAAGGTTTGGCAATATTAACCTTTTATCCAAAATGAGAATAGAGTCCTGTACCGGGATTGTGTAATATTCTATAGATTTGATAACCAGGATCAAGTGGTAAGTATCGCCTATTTTTCGGGATTTCGGTTTGGATTTCCCCTCATTGCGTTATATAAATTAGTTTGGTTAATGTTCAAATCTGCGGTGCGACAACATAAATCAGACCCGGTCCATTGTCGGTCCGGGTCTGTTGTTGACGATATGAGATTGAAGAACTTGCCATGATTACCGTTTATTCATCAAAGAAAAAACTGCCTTCACCACCAAAAAGTCGGATATCTTCGTTCCTTTACCGCATTATTGACAAGCAGAGCCACCACCACGATCATGACCGATCCGACGAGCACAGGCGTGAACAGGAATGACCAGCCGCTGCCAGCCATAATAACGACCAAGGGGTCTGCGCCGGCGGGAGGATGGGTCGTCTTGGTCATTCCCATCAGGCTGATCGCGGCTCCCACCCCGATCGCCATGGCCCATATTCCGTCACCCAGGACCTCCAGCGCGACAAGTCCCGTAAGCGTGGAAATAAGATGCCCTCCGACCAGGTTTCTTGGTTGTGATAACGGCGCATCCCAGACTGCAAACGCCAGCACGCAGCTCGCCCCAAAGGGCGCCATGATCCATGGACTTCCTGCGAGCGAGGAGAGAAGGGCCAGTAAGCCAATCGAAACGGCACCCCCGATAAAGCCAACGGCGAGATTCATGGGACGAACGGTCAACGGACTTCTAGCCCCCCCTTTCATTTTCTGCAAATAAGAATCAGCTTGATCCTTCATATTAACCCTCCATATTCATAATTAACTAGTTATTTAGTTATATATAAAATAACGATTTAAAACTATACATGTCAATACCTTTGTTGTATATTTTCCGTTTATTGTGTAAAGTTAAATTACTAGTTGACTAGGAAAGAAGGTCTCGATATGGCGCACAAGCTCATGCTTCGAGTCGACCCGCACGCTCCCATGAATGTAAGCACGCAAGTCAAGGAACAGCTAAAGTGGCTGATTGGTATTGGACAGATCGAACCATTCGATATGCTGCCCCCGGCGGGCGCGCTCGCGGACAACCTCGGGCTGAACCGCAACACCGTAAACCTGGTGTACAACCAGTTGAAGGACGAGGGGATCGTCTCCATGCATAAAGGCAAAGGAACGCAGGTTCTGAACAACCCTCAGGTAGAAGAGCTTCGAAATCGCAGAAAGCTGATGCATGAGCTCGCAGAGCGAACGACGGAGGAGCTGGGCTCCCTTCATATCCCGGCGAGCGAGTTCTTTGCCGCATCCCTTGCCTATACGCTGCTGCAGGAGCCTGTCCTGAACGCAGAGCGGCGAATTCTGTTCATCGAATGTAAAGGGCATGATTTCCCCTTCTATCAGAAAGCGATTGAGGAAATTACGGGCGCGAAAGTCAAAACGGTGTTTCTGGAGGATTTGTTGGCGGGAGAACAAGCGCTGCTCAAAGCTTTCGACTATTCGAGCCTCATTGTCACGACGCTTAATCATGATTCCGAAGTCAAAGCCCTGTGCAGCAAATACGACAAAAAAGCTTTCGTTATTGGCGCGAATGCGGAAACGTCGGTCCTGCTTGATATTGCCCGGCTGACACCTGGCAGCCATCTCAGTTTTGTCTGCCTGGGGAAGGCAGGTGCGCAGTGGATGGCCGGCCGCGTTCAAGAAGCCGGTATCGATGGGGTCCGTGCCAGCCTGGCCGGTCTGGATCATCGGGAAGACCTGCTGCAGCGGATCGAGCAATCCGATCAGGTGTATGCCTCTGATGCCGTATATGAAGAGGTTCGATCGTTAGCTCCCGGCAAGGTGAAGCTGTTTCCCATGGCACTGGAGAAGAGCAGCGTGAACATGCTAAGAGACATGATCTGAGGCCCATAGGAAAAAACGCCCACTGTTTAAACAGGGGCGTTTTCACTTTGGAAAATATCCATGCATCCGCGACGGATGTCCCATACTTTGGCTGCCGACAGCCCTCAAACGAGGAGTCAGCTGCCGTTACCCATGACATCCGACCGCTGACCCAAGTGTCATTTCCGAGAATCCAGCAGGTCAAGCAGTCGATTTACACCGACCACCTGGAACAAGCAGATTAACGCATATGATTTCGAAACGTCAATTCGTAATTGGCAGCTTCGCAATAAAAAATGCTGCCTCACCCGTTCACGTGAGACAGCATGGTCTTTTAATGAAATGTTCGCAGCCCCTCAAACAAGCTTACCGGCAATCCGGTTCATGGTCGCTTCGTCCGAAACCACATACAGCCTCGCATCCCGCGGAATCGGCAAATCGAGCTTGCGGTTGATGCTGAGGTCACTGCGATCGGAGATCAGCGTCGCTCCTTGCCGCAGCAGATCCTGAAATGCATCCCCGTAGGTCTTCCATGCGGGGTTTAATGCCACTTCGTAAATATCGTCGCCGTGCTGGCGGCTGAGCAGCTGCATCAGCACATCCGAGTTTCCTTCCTGCAGCGCTGCCCGCACCGCCAATCGGGAAACGGCATCGTGCGAGAGGACAAACTCGTTTACTTGATTGTGGCGGAAATTCTGCACATGCTTCTCCTGCATGATCTCCACCGTGGTATGTACGTCCGGCGCTATCCGCTCGATGCTCGAAACAATCAGGAGCGACTTGCCGTCCACCAGCGCCGATTCGTCGATCCGGGCGTCCGCGAAGACAATGGCCGACTTGGCCTCCAGAATGTTGGCTCTCATCAGCACGTCATCCGATGCAGGATCGCCGCTTACAAAATGCACCTGTTCGAGATGCTCCACGGGATGCCGGCTGGAATCGTCGATGACCACGATCTCGGACTGCGGCGAATACGACAGAATCTCGTCGATCGCGGACATCGCTTTTTTGCTCCAATTGATAATGATGACATGGCCGCTGCCCTTAAAGTTCAACCTGCCCGCTCCTCTCTGCCGCTGCATGCTTCCAAACGATTCGATCACTTTACCGATCACTAAACTGAGCAGCCCGATACCGAAGATATAGATGAATATCGTTAATATCTTGCCCGGCACGGTAGCTGCATAATAATCGCCATAACCAACGGTGGCCATCGTGGTAAGCACCCAGTAAAGGGCGTTAAACCAATGGTGAAACGTTTCCGGCTCCAGCAGGAATGCCAGGGTCGAGCAAAGCACCACAAACAGCACCACGATCACGCTGATCGTTGTTTTACGCAGACGCATCATTTTCAAAGATAATCTCAGAAAAAAGTGCACGCTCCTGCTCCTCTCCCCATGGGTGCAAATCGGCCTAAATGATCAGGCTGCTGATCGCAAAGGCTGTGCCGATGAACACCATCGCCAGCAGGATGCCGATCGCTACGTTGCCCTTTTGCAGGTGCTCGGAAATTCGAAGACCCGGCGTCGCCAGCTCGAATACCCAATAGGCAACGATCAAGCATACATATCCAACGGCAAACCACAGTATCATATGCCATATCGATGAATTCGTATATGCCGATATGCCCAAAATAATGGCCGTTGCCATAAACTTGCCGCCGAATGCCAGACCAACCGCGACATTACCTTTCTTCAGCTCTTCCATGTCGTTAAACCGGGTCATCCAGCTGAAAATCAGCATGCCCAGCAATTGAAGCACGATAATGCAGATCACACTTATAACAATATTAATGACGACCGTCAATCCGCCCACCCCCGAAATTTTGCATAGGCCAAGTCGTAATCGGCGAAATCATGCACTTCCTCCAATACAACATCAACCGTGTCCTTCTTCTCCATTGCGGCATAACGCTTCTCGTCGATCGGCTGCTTGATCCGGTTGCCCGTCGGCAGCTCAACGACGGCAAAATGCCTGGTGTCTTTCTTGTACGTTGTTTTATATACCCCAACCAGCTTCACGTCGGTTTTGACGGTCACTTTCAGGTTGGCCAAATCCGATTCCGCGGTCTTTTTATCCTTGAACGACTTAATGGTCTGCCAGGACGATAACCGGATATCGTTGCGCTGATTCGCATCCGTGGTCAGCTCGGCGTCCATGAATTGCAGCGTCCAAATTTTGTCGCCTGTAGCATAGTTGTTATCGTTAGGCAGGAGCTCGTTATCCGGCAGGACGGTCATGTCGCCGCCAATCAAATCGCCGACGGTCCCTTCAATGATGCGATAGTCCCAAGGCACGCGGCTAGAGGTTGAAGATACTTCCTCCGATCCGGTATGGAACACGGTGGAGCTGCCGCCGGAGCATGCGCTCAGCGCTAAAACCAAAAGGGATAAGATAAGCACCGCCAGGACGACCGGAGGTTTCCTCTTTCCCTTCGGAGCACCGCTTTGCTGCCTTTTCTCTTGTTTCAACTGCATTTATTTCACTCCCATTGCGATAAAATGGCTCGAATTGCCCGTAATCAAACCGCCCGCCCGTCCCAGCAAACCGCATGGGATACCATTAAGGACGAACAACCCCGTCAGCAAATGAAATTCCCCTTCCGCCGTCTCGACGCGAGCCAGCTCGGCCCTCCTCTGATAGACCGTCGGAAACATGACGCTAGTATCATATCCATCCTGATCCTCTACCTCGATTTGTCCTGTCTGGTCGTACAGTTTGACAGAACCACCCTCTCGGCCGAACATCGACTTTGATACGAAATTGCCGGAGAACACCGGTTTGTTGTATGTCGGCAGCATATATTTAACGATCGCTTCACGTTCTTGCTCATCGAACAATAGGCCCAGCTCATACATGCCCCACATGGCGGCCAGCAAGCCTTTGGACTGCAGCAGAATGCTGTGCGGAGAGTTGAACAGCTGGAGTCGCCCCGTCTCGATGGCATAGGCAAGCGCATCTCCGCCATCATCGACGGACATCCATTCCTTCGGATAAAGAGCAAACATCCGGTGAATCTCCCGGCCTTCTCCGTCCTTCAGCATGCCTTCGTCCACCCATAGATCCAGACAATCCACCAGCTTGATATCCAGCCCGCTGTGCCGGACCAATGCTTCGATCGTGCCGGAGTCCTCCAGATGTTCGCCGTAAGCAATGCATGCGGCCGTATCCGGACGCTCTGCCGCCCACGCTTGTGCCACCAGCTCTTGCATCCGCTCATTGGGAGAATAGATGCCGGCCTGAGCGCACATCCACGGCGTTGCAATGGAAGCCTCAACATACCCTGTGGGTGTGTCCGCATTCAGCTCCAGAAGCTTGATGCTGCCGTCATGGGCAATCGCAAAGTCAAATCTGGCATACCGGCTGATCAACCCTTCCTCCGGCAGCGGACATTCGTCCAGCATCTGCCACAGAATCGGCGGAATGCCGATCAAGCTGTAAATATGATGGTTGCGATGGACGTAACGTACGGTTTTGTCCAGCGTCGCCCACAGTACCGCAGCGGCTTCTTCCAGCTCGCGATAGGTCTCTTGACGTATGGTGACGATTTGGTCTATCCAGTAGGCTTCCCCTTCCAGATTCGCCCAGGTAAAGCCAAGCTCGGCGAGCTTCGATACCCGCTCATCCCGATTGGGGTCAGGCTGTCCCGAAACGGTAAACACGCTTTCGCGGCTCATCCGCCAAAACCGCCGGATCTGGAGCTGGATTTCGAACCCGAGGAGCTGAAGCCGCTGGAATTGCCGCCAATGCCGCCGGACTTGGACGATGTGGAGCGGCGCGTTATCGTTCCCGAAGAGGACGTTGAGGTCTTGGGACGGACATTGGAGTTCACCACCGGTTTGTTCTGGAACGTACCGCTCGAATACGTGCGGGGTTTGTAAGGCTTGCCGTTATTCGCGTAATATCCGCGATGATTGTTGTACCATCCGCTGGAGGAATAGTAGGAGCCGTTGTTGAACAGCATGTGGTAGAGCAGCAGATCATCCCAGCCGAAACCGGAATTGTAGCCGCCATAGTTATTGATTACCGTCGTTCCCCCGCCTGATCCTGCGGATGCTCCTTCCGCCGGCTCTTCCTCGAATTCTTCTGCGCTAGGGAACGGGATGTTCCAGTCCACGTTCTTGTCAAAATACTTCTTTACTTCTTCCGTCGACCAGGATACCAGCTGCGGCTCTTCGGATGAGGTAACCGCTTCCGAAGCGAGATCCTTCGCTGCCGCGCCCGACACCAGAAACGCATTCGCCAACAAGGCGATGCCGAGCGAGCTTGACAAGACTCGAATCGGTTTGCCTTCCGGCGTCAGCCATTTGGAAGCGGGCTGGTCTTTTTTGTCTTTTTCATTACTCAAGATGATGTCTCCTTTCGGACAGAATTAATCGTTCCGCATCGGAACGAGCAGAAGCTCCAGTTTGCCCGTGTCCACGTTTAATCTGCCTTCGATCGTTTCATATTCCCTGCCGCCCGCGACGATATAATTCACGTGCTCCAGCGCAGCGACCATGTTCATCGTCCATGCCCGCTCTTCAATCTGCACCAGCTCACCGTCCGGTCTTTTTTCAAACAAAATAACGTTCATTCCATAATCCATGATGACAACCCCTTCCATTTAAAGCAGTGAGTATTGTTACGCATTATATTGGGAATCGTTTCAAAAATCTATGATGGGCTATCGGCGCTTGGACGAAAAATTTGCTGCAAAAAGACACAATCCATATAATAACATCGCTACTGATTATTTACACCTTCGAATTACCATTAAAAAACTCTTGAAAACGAACATTCTAGACGCGCAATGCCTGATTATTTACGTTTTATAAGGTGTAGCATCCATTTTCATGACCATCGTCTCTCTTGACATTATCACTAGTGTCATACTTTAGGATGGGTATCATCCCAAACCCAGAAAGGGGTTATACCGATGAATACAAATCCAAAGAAATTTTCTAATGGTAATCATCCTTACGATGCGCAGGCGGACGGCTCTATCCTTGGTCCGGTAACCGTGATCGGATTAGGCGCCATGGGCTCCAAACTGGCCCGCACCTTCGTGAACAACGGATATGTCACCACCGTCTGGAACCGCACGCCTGAAAAAGCCGCTGAACTTGTAGGCTTGGGTGCCTCCGGCACTACGAACATCGCGGATGCCATCGCCGCCAGTCCCCTCTTGATTGTATGCGTACTTGATTATGATGCCGCCCGCCATATTCTTGAACCCATGAGGGAGAAGCTTTCCGGCAAGGTTGTCGTAAATCTGACAACCGGCACTCCCGAAGAAGCCCGCACGATGGGGACCTGGATGAGGACCCACGGCGCCGAATATCTGGATGGCGGCATCATGGCCGTGCCTTCCCTGATCGCCACGCCTCATGCCGTCATACTCTACAGCGGTTCTCAAACTGCTTACGAAACATATAAACAGGTCTTAGAAAGCTTAGGGACTAGTCACTATTTAGGCTCCGACCCTGCTCTCGCTCCACTGAATGACCTGGCACTGCTAAGCGGCATGTACGGCATGTTCGGCGGCTTCATCCATGCCGTGGCGCTTGCGGGTTCCGAAGGCACGAAGGCAGCGGATTTCACGACAACGCTGCTGATTCCGTTTCTGCAAGCCATGATCTCCACCATGCCGGAAATGGCGAAGCAGATCGATACCGGAGATTATTCCGCCAAGGATGCGAGTCTGGCGATGCAAGCCGCTCATGACACCATCGGGGAGGTCAGCAGGGTACAAGGCGTCAGCGCCGAAACATTCGCGCCGATCTTCGAACTGATGAAACGACGGGTAGAGGAAGGTTATGGCGGGGACGACTTCGCCAGCGTGATTGAGCTGATCCGTAAGCGTCCATCGTCTTAACAGGAAGAAGAGAGCTATTATCGGCATCGGCAGGAACTGGCGACGACGTACGACCTGACCTGCGTCGAACTTTGGTAACTCATGCGCAGCGATTCTTTATCCTCCATACAAAAGAAGCATGGATCATCCGCCGAGGACCGATCCATGCTTCATTTTTTTTATATCCATGAACCTAGCTTATTTAATCAATTCCCTGATTTCCTGAAAGTTATCGGCAAATCCGATAAATACGTTGTCGCCGATAACGATCGTAGGCACGATCTGTTTTCCCGTCAGACGTCTCACTTCTTCCGGATATTCCGGATTCTGCGTGCAATCATATTCCGTGTACGGAACCTGCTGCTCCTTGAAGTAACGCTTGGCATGATGGCAATCGCTGCAAGTGGGTATGGTGTAGATTTTCAATGGCTCTGTCATGTCGATCACTCCTTAAACAAAAATTATTTGATTTCAACAACAAAAGGCACGGTCATCACCTCACCTTGATGCTGAAATTGTCCCCAGATTTTGTAGATGCCGCTATGCGGAAAGGTAGTCGCAAACTCCGCTTTGGGACCGGTGCTCGATTCGTCAAGAGGATGCACATGGATGTACTTCTCGGCGTCTGCGGACAGAATGACAACATGACCGACCGCGCCTAGGTAAGGCTCCAGATTGCTGATTCCCTGCTTCGTCTGCGCATCCTGAATATGATAGGTGAGCACGACCTCTTCATTCGATAAGGCATTGCTCAGGCTCAGTTCGATTTCCTTGCCGTTGACTTGTTTGATCAGGCTGGAGTCAGGCTCAATGGCCGAAGGTTCTCCTTCTTCTCCCTCCACCTGAACCCATTCGCTGAGCGTGCTCCCTCCAGCGCCCTTCGGCACGAAATCCGCAATTAATTTATATTCGCCGCCGGCGGGAAACGTGGTGTTCACGGTAAACTCGCCGTTCTCCTTGTAATCGGGATGGATATGGTTGAAAAATGACAAATCGCGATTCACGATGATCAGATGCAGCAGCTTCTCATGATTGACATCAAATTCCTGGACGGGTCCACCGTTGTTGTCCGTAATCTGAATCGTTAACTCTGTTTCGGTGCCCGCGCTTGCCGGTTCATTCCATGTAAATTCAGCCTGGTAGTTGTTCGAGGCCGTCTCATGCCCGCCTCCGTGGCCACTGTGCCCGTTCTCTTCCGGATTTACGGCTTCCTGATTATGGTTCCCGCCGTGGCCGTGGCCGCCTGTATCCGGGGCCTGCTTCGCATTATCGCATGATGTCATTAATCCAATTGCAAGTATGCTCGTTAAGGTTAGCACAGTACCCTTCTTATTCAACATGCGCTATCACTCCATTCATTGGATATGCTGTAAGATGACTTATCATCCGCTTCTGTAATTAGTATACCCCCCTATCCTATAATTAATCAACTTTTTTCTAAAATAGCACCTGATCCATTTACGCTCTCCACGCAAATAACACCATGCCGCCCGCATGGTGTTATCCTCCTATTCTTCACTATCGCCCAAACTAAAGGATCTATTCCCTATGGCTTTCGGTGCGTACAGCCGATGATTTCATAAATCTTCTCCATATCCACATGATTCCGCACGATGTCCGCCACACGGTCGTATTCTGCGAGTTTGCGTTCTTCCGCTTGGAACGTTTCACAAATGGCATCCAGTCCCTTATTTACCCGAATGCCGTTCAGCCAGGACCTGCGAAAGGCATCGTTGTCAAACAAGCCGTGCAGATAACACCCCCAGATGCGTCCATCGGCGGTGGCTAAACCTTCAGGATGTGCTTGAATATCTTCTCCGGCTTCCAAAGAATCCGCGGAATCTGCTTCAATCGAAAACAATTTTCGGTGTTCTGATCCGCCAGGCTCCGTGCTCCTTTCGGTGACGCCCATATGGATTTCGTAGGCCCCTATTGCGGAATGAGCCTTCGCATCCGATAAAACGAACTGCAAAGGATGGTCCTGTGATAATTCCCCTCTTACGCGAACGGTCTTTTTTTGTTTTGAAAAAGCTGTCCGCATCGGCAGCAGTCCAAGTCCCGCCGCTTCCCGGGCGCTGCCTTCCACCGCATGCGGATCCGACAACCGCTCGCCCAGCATTTGATATCCTCCGCAGATGCCAACCAGCTGCACATCCCGCGTCTGCGTCAACCTTAAAATCGCCTCCGCCAGGCCCCGATCCCGGATGAACCCCAAATCGCCGATCGTATCCTTCGTACCGGGCAAAATGATGACGTCCGGCGTGCCGAGCTCATCCACCGATTGGACGAAGCGAACGACGACATCCTGCTCCCAGCGAAGCGCATCGAAATCCGTAAAATTCGAAATGCGCGGATACCGGATAACGACAATATCAAGGTCGCGTTTTTCCTGTCTTTGATATTGAAGCTCATCCAGCACTACGGAATCCTCGGCCTCGATTCGCATGTCCTGAATGTAAGGAAGGACGCCAAGCACCGGTATGCCTGTCCGTTCTTCAAGCCAGTCCAGTCCCGGCTTCAACAGCGCCAAATCCCCGCGGAATTTGTTGATGATGAACCCTCTGACCCTGGCCGCCTCATGGGGCTCCAGGAGTTCGAGCGTTCCTACAATCGAGGCGAACACGCCACCGCGGTCGATATCCGCAACCAGAATGACAGGCGAATCCGCCCATCCAGCCAAATTCATGTTCACGATATCCCGATCCTTGAGATTGATCTCTGCCGGACTTCCCGCGCCTTCCATGACCACGATATCGTACTTCTCCCGGAGCCGGTCCAGCGCATCCAATACAATCCCCTTGGCCTTCGGCAGAAATTCCGTCCGGTAATCCATCGCGCTCATCTGCATTTCGGGCACGCCGTGGATCACGATTTGGGAATGCATATCTTTAATCGGCTTGATCAGGATCGGATTCATGTCCGTTGTTGCGGCTATGCCGCAGGCTTCGGCCTGCACGCCCTGCGCTCTGCCGATCTCCTTGCCATCGAGCGTCACGTAGGAGTTAAGTGCCATATTTTGCGATTTGTATGGAGCCGTACGATAACCATCCTGCAGAAAAATACGGCACAGTGCTGTCGTTACGATGCTCTTGCCAACATCCGAAGCCGTGCCCTGCAGCATAAGCACCGCTCCTTGTCCTTTCCCGATCTTCGCGGGTGTATCCCTTATGTATTCTGTTTCATTCATCATTTTCACCCTTTTCCCTTACTTAAGCCGTTTACTTACATCATTATAGCAAACCGTTTGTTGAAGGAGTTCTACCTCATGAAATCAGATAAACCCCCTTGAACTTTAACAGCCTGAACATGCAAGCTGCATATTGAATAGTTGCATATTGAATAGTTGCATATTGAATAGTTGCATATTGAATAGTTGCATATTGAATAGTTGCATATTGAATAGTTGCATATTGAATAGTTGCATAACAAACAAGCCGATCCGGTAGGATCGGCTTGTTTGTTATGCCTGTAAAATCAGACGCTGCCCAGGTATGCTCGCTAAGGGATAATATTATCATTATCAGGGATATATTCATCCAACAATATACTTTTTTAGTTAAATATGTATTATCTTGGATAGGTGACTAGAGTTGGTTAAGGGAGGAACTTATTGAATGGTAATGCATTTCTCCAAGATTAGCAACATCTATATTCATGTCAAATGGTTCACGGACAATTTTGAATGGGTCCCTCTGCCCTTTCCCCGTATCGTTACGCTGACGTTCCTGTTTTGGTTAGCGTTTACATTGCTGATCTTGTTGCTCACATGCGCATTGCACGATCCCTTGGGAAAGATGCGGCCCGTCGTGCGAATCCACGGATGGCTGCACAGGCTTAGGCCCCACACCGAGGTGATTCTGCGTATTGGGCTGGCCATCGGGCTGATACTGCAGCTACTGAGCGGCTCGTACCTCGCCCCCGAATTCCGAACCAATTCCATGTGGATCATCCTCGGCCTATCCGCAGCCGCAGCGTGCCTTCTCTATAAACGCACCTTGCCGGTGAGCGGCGCCATCCTATTCCTGCTCTATATTCAGGCGTCCTTATCCTACGGTCTGTTTCATTCCATCGATTATTTGCTCTATCTCGGCATTGTTTATTATCTGTTTGTGTGCGGCACTCCCATCAAAAGATCGGCAGCCCCGGTCTTGTATATATGCACAGGCATGTCCCTCGCTTGGCTTGCCATGGAAAAGCTGACCATTCCCGAGCTCGCTTGCACGGTTATGGGCAGCTATGGACTTCCTACCTTCGGTTTTACCATTGAGCATTTTGTCATGATTAGCGCTTTTGTTGAAATCGGACTGGCATGGGCATTCATCGTAGGCATCATGAACCGGTTCACGGCACTGCTGGTATCCGGCATTTTTATTATGACAAGCCTTGTATTCGGTTACAAAGAAGTGATCGGCCATATGATCATTCACACGGTGCTGATCCTGTTCCTGATCGAAGGCACGGGGGAACTGCGTACCCCTTTTCAGTTCCATCGCTCGCCCGTTAAACGCGGATTGTTTGTGGGCGTTAACTTCTGCCTGTTTCTGTTCAGTTTGATGGCGCTCTATATTTGGATGGGCAAGACGTTATGACAAACTCTGAATCCGTTGGCCGATGGATTTGCCCAGCTCAACCACCGTTTTGGTCTCGCTTGACCTGACGACTGCATCCAGCACCTCTTGATTCCGGTATCCGTCCATGAACCCGGGCACTCCGTCGGCAGGCGCTCCCCGCAATATCGCGGCAAAATCGGCATACTGCTTGACTTTGCAATGCTGCGGCACTTCCATTGCCGTTCTGGCGAGCTGCCCGGGCTCTTCTTCGCAAATCCACACCACCCGCTCCGGATCCAATGTGCTCGCGTGGACTGTGCCGTGGTCGCCATAAATGGACACTTCATGCTGATTGCCTGAACCGAATGCATTGCGTGACGTCTGGAATACGCCCATAATATCATCGGTCATCCGGGCCTGGAAGCTGGCAAAATCATCGACCTCGATCTTGGCCATGGCTCCCGTCACCGGGTCCCGGCGTTCCGGGATGATGGTATGTAGCTGGGCCGTGATTTCTTCGAACTCTCCAAACAGAAAACGGGCCATATCAATCATATGCGAACCGAGATCTCCCAGCGTTCCCGTCCCCGTGATGGCTTTGTTGTATCTCCACATGTAGGGAACCTGCTGGTTCGGCACGCCAAACCCCTGCAAATACTGAATGGAGAAATGACGGATCGTCCCCAGCTTGCCCGTACGGATAAGTTCCCTGGCATAACGAAATGCGGGCGTATATCGGTACGTAAATCCGATCATGGCGGGAACGGGCTGTTTCTCATACAGCTCCAGCAAGGAGATGGCTTCTTCGAAGACTCGCGTGAATGGTTTTTCCGCCAGAAAAGGCTTGCCGGCTTGCAAGCATGCGCTGATGATATCAGCGTGCACGTTGTTGGGCGTGACCGAAATGACGGCATCGACGTCAGGATCATCAATTAAATCCTTGAAATCCGTATAGCGTTTCCCTTCTTCGATCCCCAGCTGATCGCCCACTCTGGCCACCGCTTCCCCGTTGACGTCGCTCACGGCCACAAACTGATAGACATTCTCTGCATTCATCCAGCGGATGTGCTCCTGCGCCATCCCGCCCAAACCGATTAAGCCGATTCGAAATTTATTCATCGTTAGAACACTCCTCATATTAGGTCTCTCATTAGGATTGTGCGACAGGAGCGATGGGCGCCACCCGCCCGTAAGCCGTTTTAGCTCCTTCAACTGGAGCGGCCCAGAACACGCCATTGGTAATCACCTGCAGAATTTCGGGCTGGTGGTAGACCGGAAACATTTCGTGGCCCGGACGGAAATAAAACAGCTTCCCTCTGCCGCGCCTGTAACAACACCCGCTTCGGAACACTTCCCCGCCTTCAAACCAGGAGACGAACACAAGCTCATCCGGCGCCGGAATTTCGAACCGCTCTCCATACATTTCTTCCCGCGGAATCTCGATATATTCACCCAGCCCCTGCGCAATCGGATGGCTCGGTTCAACGACCCATAAACGCTCGATCTCGCCGTCGTCGCGCCATTTCAGCATCCCGGTGTTCGTGCCAAGGAGCCTGGAGAAGATTTTGGAGCCGTGACCGGAATGCAGCACGATCAATCCCATGCCGTCCAGCACCCGCTGCCGAACCTTCTCGACGATGTCGTCGCGGACCTCGTCATGTGCCAGATGGCCCCACCACAGCAGTACATCCGTGTTCGCCAACCGCTCATCGGTCAATCCGTGATCCGGCTCATCCAGTACGGCGGTGGCTGCTTCCAAACCTTCCACCTGTTCGAGATGATCCGCTATCGCACGATGAATCCCATTCGGATATATGCCGGCTACCTGTTCATTATGTCTCTCATGCCGGTATTCATTCCATACCGTGACTTTGATGTTTCCCATGATTGCTGCCTCCTGTTGGTTTATAGTTGTACATTCATCACTACGAATTCGGATTGTTTCTCCGTTGAAGCTGATCGTATGAATAAAGCCTTTCGTCACCGTTCGAAATCGCGCTGCCCCGCAGCATTTCGATCTGCGGGGCAGCTCATGACGTTGGCCTCAATCCTTATTTGACGCTGATATACCGCTGATAAGCTTCCTTGCGGATCTGTACCAGCCGCTCCAGTCCCATATCGTTCAGCTTCTTGACGTACGCGTCCCATTCCGCATCGATGTTGCCTTCGGATATCCATTTTGCGCGGGTCGTGCCGACAAAGCCATCGATATCCGTAGTCAACGTAGGCAGCTCCTGGAATTCTTCGGCGCTGTACATGACGTTCGGGAACGGCGTCGTCACGTAATCGCTGCCCAGCTTGTCGATGACCAGCTTCAACCCGTCGCCCGTGGTCTCATCCAGTATGATGTTTTTCTCGAAGCTCGGGCTTACGTACTTGGGACCGAAATCCCTTACGGATTGCTCCCAGTACCAGGCATCCGCACTCGTTCCCTCCGGCGGACTCATGAGCGTAAACGTTCCGTCGTCGTTCTTCTGAATCACCGTGCCGATGGCTCCCCAGAAATTCTGGATGCTTGCTTCATTGGTGTAGAACTGATCCGCCCAGCGGGCCGAAATTTCCGGATGCTTGTTCGACGTGGTGATGAGAAACTCGTTTCTGCGCAGGCTCATGCCCTCAGGCTCGCCGCCCTGGTACCGTTTTCCGTCAGGACCGGCAATGGATGGAATCGCGATGTATTGATCCTTCCATTTTCCGAATACCGCGTCCGGCACCCATTGGTTGGAGAAACCGATCAGCGCCGCATCCGGGTTCTGATGTTTTGCCGTGGACATGGTGCTGTCCTGCGTGAAGATCTCTTGGTCTATGAGGCCTTCGGCGTACAGCTTATGGGCCCACTTGATCGCTTCTTTGTAGTTCTCCGTTACAGGATAGAACACGGGCTCGTTATCGATGACCATCATGCTGTTTCCGTTGATGTCGGTGATGCCGAACGGATTCAGCAAATCGATGCTGATGTTCCCCGATCCGCTGACCGGAATTTCGTCGGCCTTGCCGTTGCCGTTCGGATCCCCTTCTTTGAACGCTTTGAATACGTTATACAATTCGTCCGTGTTGTCCGGAACGTCCAGCCCGAGCTGATCCAGCCAGGCTTTGTTGATGATCGGCTGGATCGATGCTTTCGGCCTTGACGGCAGCCGCGCCGGCAAGGAATAGATTTTCCCGTCCGGGAAGGTGCTCATCTTTTTCATCTCGGGCGTTTCTTCCAGCGCCGCCTTCAGGTTCGGCATGTATTGATCGATGTAGTCGTCGAGCGGACGGAAATACGACAGGTTGTTGACGATATCGGAATCGCTGAATACGATATCCCCGAAAATGATATCCGGCAGCGTACCGCTCGCCAGCATGATCGATTTTTGCTCGCCCCAATCATTGGAGGACATGATCTGCCAATTGATTTTGACGTTGGTTTCCTTCTCCAAATCCTTGAGCCACTGGTTCTGGAGGAACGTATCCCCCATGTTGCCCCAGCGAACGGTCAGCACGTCCAGCGTAATCGGTTCATTCACGATCGGCAGGCCTTCTTTGTTAAAAGCGGCTTCGGCATTCGGCTTGGCGTCCTCCTTCTTGCCGCCGCTGCAGCCCGCCAGGTTCAACAGCAGGATTGCGGTCAATATGATGACGGCAGCCAGCTTGAGGCGATGTCTCCTCTTTGCATTGTTTGTTCCCATTCCACCATTCCCCCAATACTTATTTTTCATCAATCCATCGCGGTGTTACGACTTGACGGCTCCGATCATCACCCCCTGATTGAAATACTTTTGCACAAACGGGTAGATGCACATGATCGGCACCGTGGCGACGATAATGACCGCATAACGCATAATATTGGCCAGACGCAGCGCAATGGCCGCGGCTTCCCCGGTACCCATGGCGGACTGCATCTGGTTGGTGACCAGAATATTGCGCAGAATGAGCTGCAGCGGGTACAGGTTCGTATCTTTTAAATAGATCAGGGCGTTGAAATAAGAATTCCAATGACTCACGGCCGTCCATAAGGCGATGACCGAGATGACCGCTTTCGAAAGCGGAATCACGATGGTCACGAAATATCTGAGATTTCCGCAGCCATCCAGCTGTGCCGCCTCCCATAAATCCTCCGGGATGCTGCTCTGGAAAAAGGTCCGCGCCACGATGATGTTGAAGGCGGCAACCGAGAACGGCAGCACCATGACAAGAAACGTATCGTACAGCTGGAAATCGCGGATCGTCATGAAGGTCGGAATCAAGCCGCCGTTAAAGAACATCGTAAAAATAAAGAGCAGCGATATATACTTGCGGCCCACGAGGTCTTTGCGGGACAGCGCGTAAGCTGCGGATATGTTAACCACCAGGCCGATGGCTGTACCCACGATCGTATACACAATCGTATTTCGGTACCCAATCCATATATTAGAGTGCTTCAGCAATTCTTGATAGCCTGCCAGCGTAAAATCCTTAGGCCACAGCCATACCTGTCCATTCGCGACCGCCGCCGGCTCGCTGAACGAAGCGATGATGATGAAGTACAGCGGGTAAATCAGCACGATCAGCATCAAGACGGCGAATACATACAGGCCGATTTCCAGCACCCTGTCGGAAGATCGGGTATGCCTCTGCCGCGGCCCCGTCTTCTCTCTTACTTCCACTACGCCCATAGAACCCTTCCTCTCTTGCGTTACCACAAACTGTTTTCGCTGTATTTTTTCGAAATCTGGTTGACCAGAATCAGCAGAACAAAATTGATGACCGTATTAAACAAATTGATGGCCGACGAGAAGCTGTATTGGCTGCTCAGCATCCCGATTTTGTACACATACGTGGAGATGACCTCGCTGGAGGTAATATTGAGACTGTTTTGCATGAGATAAACCTTCTCGAAGCCGACGCCAAGCAAGCTCCCGATCCGCAAAATAAGCAGCGTTACGACCGTTGGCATAAGCATCGGGATGTCGATGAACCGGATTTTTTGCCATCTGCTTGCCCCGTCCATGGTGGCCGCCTCGTACAAGCTGGGGCTCACCGCAGACAACGCCGCGATATAGATAATGCTGTCCCAGCCCGTATGCTGCCACACGTCCGACCATACGTACACGCTGCTGAACAGGCCGGCCGATCCCATCAGATTCGGCGCTTCCGCACCGAAGAGCCGGAAGATATTCCCGATCAATCCCGAGCCCGGCGAGAACAGAATCAGCATGAGTCCCACCATCACGACCGTCGATATAAAATGCGGCATGTAGGTTACGGTCTGGAAGAAGCGCTTGAACCAATTCTGGCGCATTTGATTGACCATCAAGGCCAGCATGATCGGAATCGGGAACGTCGCAACGCTGTATAAGCTGATGACCAGCGTATTCGTGATGGTGGTCGAGAATTGATAGGAGTTAAAAAACTTCTCGAAATACTTCAGGCCGGCCCAGGGGCTGTCCATAATCCCGAGAGCGGGACTGTAGTCCTTGAATGCGATCAAAATGCCGTACATCGGCACGTAAGAAAACAACAAAACCAGCACTACCGCAGGCAACAGCAGCAAATACAGGCCCCAATTCTTTCCGATCCGCCCGAGGGTTGGGTGTGTGGTTCTATTCAGTTGGCCTGCTTTCAAATCGATTCCCCTTTCTGTTCGCGTCGTCGTGAATCCGGTATGTCACGTAAGCAATTTCAGTATACTGCGATCCGGCGACATGATTTGGACCTCATGATGCGCTATCCGGACCTTTGCCTTGTCCATTTCACCGCCGTCCCCGCGTCCTCCGCTCAAACATGCCGGTATTCGGACTTTACGATGTGTTATCCGGACTTTATGGATAATGCCCGAGCGTTCGCTCCTGTTTTTTTCGACGTTTCCATTTATAATATCCTTACCGATATAAAAACGCTTTCATAATATAGGCGAACTGAAAGGAATCACGGCATCCCTATGGTTAAAGCACTGAATAACAAGCCTTATCCCATCCGTCACTATGTGAAAATCATGCTCTTCATCTCGATCTTTGCCCTGGTGGTGGATCTGGTGATCAGCTTCGCCTCCATCTTCATCGTGAAGCAGCAATCCACCCGCTATTTGCAGGATACGGCGAATCTGTACATCCGGCAGATCAATCATGACTTCTCGTATATCAACCATTATATGGGCTGGACGCTCGCGAACGACGAAAGCGTCAAGATCATGGATACCCCCGGCACCGATTACGTGGATTACATTAAGTCGAGCGAAAGAGTGCATAAACGGTTTAATGAGCTTCAAAAAAACTATGGCCAGGAATACAACTTCTTCTTCTATTTAAAAGATCAGGATTTCTTCCAGAACTATGCCCCCATGTCCCTATCGTATACGGAGTTCCAGGAGCTAAAGGAACAGATCGTCTCCCTCACGGATTCCAAAAACGTATACGAAACGTTCTACTCGAACTGGAACCCGATCCTTGTGCAGGACACGCACTACGTCATCAACATCGTGCCCTATCACAACCGTTACTTGATCTGCCTCATCTCCGCAGACGACCTGGTCCGGCCGCTCCAGGAACTGGATTTGGGCGAGGACGGGTTCGTCTCTCTGGTGGATGCCCAAGGAGCCGCCCTTACGAGCCCAGGTGCCGGAGAGGCGGGGGCCAAGCCGCTCGAAGGAGCCAAGGCTTCCTTGTTCAGCCTGTCACAGCCGCGGACTACGGTCACTGAGGGATTCTCGAATGCCTCCTTCAACGTGCAGCTGGTCATCCAGTTCGGCGTGTTCGAGACCATCATGATCGCCCAGCTGCTTATTATGCTGCTGTTCGTGCTGCTCACTTGCACGCTCAGCGTGGTCATGCTGTATTTCAAGAAGAAGGTGTTGAAGCCGATCCAGAATTTCTCGGAAAACGTAAGGCGCATCCACGAGGATAGCGAAAATCTGGATTTCATGAGCAGCGAGATCATCGAGCTCGAGCAGGTGAACTCCCAATTCAAACACCTGATCGAACAGATCAAGAAGTTTAAAATCGATATTTACGAGCAGGAGCTCGAGAAGCAAAGAATCCAGCTCGATTATATGAAGCTGCAGATCAACCCCCATTTTTTCCTGAACTGCCTGACGAACATCTACAGCATGGCGCAAATGCAAATGTTTAAGGAAATCGAATATATGTCGCTGTCCACGTCCAAATATTTTCGTTACATCTTTCAGAGCGGCGATAACCTCGTGCGGCTTGAGGACGAAATCGAGCACGTCCGGATTTATCTGGAGATTCAGAAGCACCGCTACCGCGATGCCTTTTCTTATCATATCGGGCATGAACAAGAGCTTGCCGGCCTCACGATTCCCCCCCTGGTGCTCCAGACCTTTATTGAAAACGCGGTGAAATACGCCGTATCCAGAGATCGGGTGCTCCAAATTCGCCTGACCGTCAGTTTGCGGGTGGAGGACGATAAGACTTATGCGGTCATCCGGATCTCCGATACCGGTCCCGGCTTTCCGGAAGACGTATTGGATAAGCTGGCAAACGGCAAGCCGCTGGATCAAAGCGAAGGGAAACACATCGGGATCATGAACACCCTTCAGCGGCTGGAGCTGCTCTACCATCATCGGGCGCAGGTGGAATTTTCGAACCCGGAAGGCGGCGGTGCCAGCGTCGCACTAACGCTGCCCCAGCCATTGCAGGAAAGGAGAGGAGACATTCGATGAATGTATTGCTGGTTGATGACGATTATTTTGTCGTGGCCGCGCTGGAAAAGAAGATTGATTGGAAGGCACTCTCGATCGAACAAGTCCATACCGCATACAGCGTGGCGCAGGCAAGGGAGATTCTGCAGAGTCATTCCGTTCAGATCCTCATTTGCGACATCGAAATGCCGCAGGGCAGCGGACTGGAGCTTCTCGCCTGGATACGCGAGGAACAATACGGCATACAGACGATTTTCCTGACCAATTACGCCGATTTCAACTATGCGCAGAAAGCGATTGAGCTGCAAAGCTTCGACTATTTCCTGAAGCCGATTGAATTCGATAAGCTCAGCCTCATCATCTCCAAGGCCGTGTACAAAGCTAAGGAACAGCAAAGCGACCAGGAAGCGATACAGGACGGGCAGCTGTGGAAGAAAAACCAAAGAAAGCTGCAAGAGCACTTCTGGAGCAAGCTGATCAAGGAAAAAAAAGCTTCGTCGGACCGGGCGGCCATCGCCGGGTATATCGCGGAGCAGAATCTGTCCTATGCGATGTCGGATTTGTTTCTCCCCCTGCTGATCACGATTTTTCCGTATGATCAAAGCTTGGGCAAAGAAGACAAGGACCTGTTTGATTACGCGTTTCTCAACGTGCTGTCCGAATTGTTCCAGGATCCGCTCTTTACGGTCGAGACCGTCATGGAGTATAGGGATTACGAATGGATGGTCATGCTGAAATGGAATCATCCTCCGGATACCGCGGTCATTGAATCCATCTGCACGTCCTTCATTGAGAAAGCCAACCGGTTCCTTCGGAGCGATGCGTGCTGCAACGTCTCGGTCTCGGCGGCTTTGGAGGGGATCAACAAATCCATACGGGACCTGCTGCAAATGAACGAGGACATGATCAAGAAGCGCAACCAGATCATGTTTCTGGAACGGCATTCGCTGCAAGAAGCCGCGTATACCCCTCCCCCGCTCCAAGACTGGGAGGCGCTGCTTGCCGAAAACAACCCGGCCGCCTTTCTCGAAGAAACTCGCCGGTACCTGCAGAATTTGGCCAAGGGCGGCGTCCACAGCGCTTCGGTGCTGCGTTTATTCCGCTTGGATATGGTGCAGCTCGTGTACTCCTACCTGAAGGGCAAAGAGATCCAGGCTCACAAGCTGTATACCGGCAAAACCAATGATCAGTTATTTCTGCAGTCGTTAAACTCGATTGAAGACATGGAAAAATACATGGCGTATCTCGTCCGGACGGCAGCCGAATATCAAGCCTACGCCGGCCATTCCCATACCGTGGTGGAGGAAATCAAGCATTATATCGGGTGCCATTACGGAGAGGAGCTGACGCGAACGACCCTGGCGGAAATCGTCTTTCTGAACCCGGATTATTTGGCCCGCGTCTTTAAGAAAGAAACGGGCGTATCTTTAGGCACTTATATCATTCAGGCCCGCATCCGGGCGGCCAAACATCTGTTGGAATCGACTCCGTTGTCCGTGTATCAGATTGCGGCGAAGGTCGGATACGCCAACTATTCCTACTTCTCGAAGCTGTTCAAGCAGGATACGGGCTGGGCGCCCAGCGACTACAGGCGGGTGCTGCAAGGCGGAGGCAGCGGGAAGGTGGATCACGCAAAATAACCGCAGCATGCACTGGCAATCCATGAAGAATTGGCAGGTAGACGAAGTCAACATAAAAAGTACCGCAGCCTCAAGCACAATCGCTTAGCGGCCGCGGTACTTTTTTTTAAGATATTCTTTCAATAAGTGCTGTCCTTCGTCAGGTTACGCAGGGTAAATGTCGAAATCCTTCAGCGTTTCGCCCGTTCTGGCGGATTCAAACACCGCTTCGATCAGGTTCAGGACGCGCAGCACTTCCTCGTTCTTCACGATCGGTTCTGCCTCGCCCCGGGTCACGGCCGCAAAGTTATCGAAGAAGCTGCTGGATTGACGGTACGGCTCCGGCAGGGCACCCGTAATGGTAGCTTCTTCGGAAGGAGGGGCCATCGTTTTGGTCAAGCCTACCCCGGCTTGAATCGGCTTCGGCTCCACTTTCGCGGCATCCTGATTCCGGGTAACGACTCTTCCGTTTAACGACCAGTCCTCAATAATGCCGGTTCCCTCGGTTCCTTTGACATACCAGCGTGGAAGCGTAATGAAATTCGTCGTTCCCACTTCGATCAGAACCGATACGCCGTTCTCGAATTCGATGACCGATTCAAAGCCGTCATCCACCTCATCGCCGAGAATAAAGCTCAAGCGGCTGCTCAGGCTGGTCATCCGGCTGTCCACCATGAACAGGATCTGGTCCAGCAAATGCACGCCCCAGTCCAGCAGCATGCCGCCGCCGTGGGCTTCCAGATGGCGCCAGTCGCCCGGAATGCCGTTCGCCCCGTGCACCCTGGATTCGATACGGAACAAATCGCCAATCGTCTTTTCGTTGTACATTTGCTTAATCGTCAGGAAGTCCTCGTCCCAGCGGCGGTTCTGGTGGACCATCAGCACCCGTCCGGCCGCATCGGCAGCGGAGACCATGTCCTTAAAGTCGCTTACGGACAATGTTACCGGCTTCTCGCAGATGACGTGCTTGCCGGCCGCAAACGCCTGAAGGGCCAGCTCCTTATGCACGTCGTTCGGCGTTGCAATGAGCACCACGTCAACCGCGGCATCGTTCAACACCTGCTCATAACTCTCGTAGGCAGCATACCCGTCCTCCCGGGACGCCTTCCTGCGCTCTTCCAGAATATCGTAGGTTCCGGTCACCTCAAGAAACGCGTTGTCCTTAATCAGCTTGGCATGGTAGCTGCCCATTCCGCCGTAGCCCACGATCACGATCGCTTGTTTTCTTTTTTCCGTCGTCATAGATACATAGCTCCTTTTTTACATCTAAGCAGTAAACGCATACACAACCATTATAATATCATATGCGAAATAACTGTTCTCTTTTACGATATTGTATTCCTGCTGCCATCGCAAGGCTGTGAGTTACATCGCAGTCCGGAATGGAATGAGCAGGATGGCAAAAAAAAGCGTTACCCTGCTTCTATCGCAGGGCAACGCTTCTTGATTTTCGCGAGTTATTCCTTCACGACCAGCTTCAGTGGTGCCGCGATATTCGCTTCCACCTCTTTGCCCTGCAGCACGTCCTTGGCTGCGCCGACGGCGAGCTGACCGATCAGCTCAGGCTGCTGGGCTACCGTTGCCGTCAGATTGCCGGCTTCGATGGACTTCAGCGCATCGTCGTTGCCGTCAAAGCCGATGACCATGATGTCTTTGCCCGAGCTTTGAATCGCTTCGATTGCGCCCAGGGCCATTTCGTCATTGTGGGCAAATATCGCTTTGGCGTCCGGATTGCCCTGCAGCAGATTTTCCGTCACGGTAAGACCTTTGGTCCGGTCAAAATCCGCCGCTTGCTTCGCGACCACGTTCAGCTGCTCATCCGCGATATCATGGAAGCCCTTGCCCCGTTCGCGGGTCGCGGAAGCGCCCGGAACGCCTTCGAGTTCAATAACCTTCGTATCTTTGCCCAACTGCTCCACGATATATTCGGCTGCCATTTGGCCGCCCTTCACGTTATCCGAGGCGACCAGCGCAGCGACCTCGCCTTGATCCGCCGAACGGTCCAGCGTGATGACCGGAATGCCCAGGCTGTTCGCCGTTTGGACCACGGTCGAGATCGCGGACGAATCCGTCGGGTTAATCAGCAGTGCATTGACGCCCTGCTGAATCAGGTCGTCGACGTCATTGCTCTGCTTGGCTGAGTCGTTCTGCGCGTCAACGACAACGACCTCCATTCCCTGCTTCGCCGCTTCGGCGACGACGCCATCCTTCAAGGAGACGAAGAACGGATTATTCAAGGTGGAGATGGAAAGACCGATCTTGATGTCTTTGACGTCCCCGCCGGCTTTGGGCTTCGCCCATTCCGGCGGCTCCAGGGAACAGCCCGTGATGAAGATCAGCATGAGTGATACGAGCAGCAAAGTTGTTTTTTTCATCGTTCATTCTCCCCCTTAAGCCGATTTCTTGCGGTCGAGCAGTACGGCAATCGCAATCACGACACCTTTGACAACCATTTGATAGAATGAGTTCACGCCGAGCAGGTTGAGCCCGTTGTTCAGAATTCCGATGATCAGCACCCCGATCAGCGTGCCGACAATTCGGCCGCGTCCGCCGGTCAGGCTTGTACCGCCCAGCACAACGGCTGCGATGGCATCCAATTCATAGGAGGTACCCGCAGTCGGCTGCGCGGAATTCAAACGGGAGGTCAGAATCGCGCCCGCCAGCGCGGACAGCATCCCTGCCAGGGAATAAATCATAATCTTTACGCGCGGTACCTTAATGCCGGATACAAGCGATGCCTTTTCGTTACCGCCGATGGCATACGTTTTGCGGCCAAACGACGTTTTATGCAGGATGACCCACAGCACGGCAAACGTGATGATCATCGTAATGGCCGGCACGGGAATGCCCAGCAGGTATCCGCGGCCGAACAATTGGAATACAAGGCTGTCGCCAAGCCCGGTAATCGGATTACCGTTCGTATAAACCAGCGTAAGTCCCCGGAATATCGTCATGGTAGCCAAGGTGGCGATAAACGGCGCCATTTTCCCCTTGGTGATCATGAGACCGTTGATCATGCCCATCACGCCGCCAAGCGCAACGCCGATGATGATCGAGAGAATCGGGTCAAACCCGGCCACCATCATATTGGCGACAAATGCGCTGGAGAGCGCGAGAATCGAACCGACCGACAGGTCAATGCCGCCCGTCAGGATAACAAACGTCATACCGAAAGCAATCAGTGCGTTAATCGATACCTGACGCAGCAGGTTCAGAATGTTAAGCGGTTCCAAGAAGCTTGGATTCAGGACGGAAACGATGACGATCAGAATGATCAGTCCGAGCAGCGGACCGAGCTTTTGCGTCAAACCTGAGACCTTGAACCCTTTTCCCGCCTTGGCATCGTTAATAGTTGTCATATTACTGTCCCCCTGTAGCTAGAGTCATGATGTGTTCCTGCGTGGCTTGTTCGCGGTCCAGTTCACCGGATATCTTACCCTCGTGAACGACGAGAATCCGGTCGCTCATCCCGAGCACCTCCGGCAGCTCCGACGAAACCATCAGAATCGCCACGCCGCGTTCGGTCAGCTCATTCATCAGCTGGTAAATTTCGCGCTTCGCCCCTACGTCCACGCCCCGGGTCGGCTCGTCCAGGATGAGCACGCTCGGCCCAATGCCGATCCATTTGGCGATAACCACCTTCTGCTGGTTCCCCCCCGACAGATTGCGGGCGTGCGTTTCGGATGAATGGGTCTTGATCTGCAGCCGCTTTGTCAGCGTATCCACGAAATCCTGCTCCTTCTTCCCGGAAATGAATCCTCGGGATGAGAAGCTGAACAGATTGGGCAGCGCCATATTTTCACGGACCGAGAAATCCAGCACCAGCCCTTCATCCTTGCGGTCCTCCGTTATGAATCCAATGCCGTGTTTCACGGCATCATCCGGCTTCTTGATATGAACCTTTTTGCCGCGCACCCAGATTTCCCCGCTGTCCAGCGGGTCCAGCCCGAAGATCGCTCGCATCATCTCGGTGCGCCCCGCGCCCATCAAACCGGATACGCCTACGATCTCGCCGGCTCGGACCGAGAAGCTCACATTCTCGAACCGGCCCTTGCCGGTAATATTCTTCACTTCCAGCACCGGTTCGCCCGGAGACGGATGCCGTGCGGGATATCGCTCGGTCAGCTCCCGGCCGACCATCTTTTTGACGACTTCGTCAAAGTTGGTTTCGGGAATCGGCTTGGTGTCCACGGATTTGCCATCCCTCATAACCGTGATCCGGTCGCAGATCGTGAAGATCTCCTCCATGCGGTGGGAAATGTAAACGATGGATACGCCCTGCTTTTTCAACGAGCGGATGACGCCGAACAGCTTCTCGATTTCCCTTTCGGTCAGTGCCGCCGTGGGCTCGTCCATAATGATGACTTTCGCTTTGGTCATGAGCGCTTTGGCGATCTCAATCATCTGCTGCTGGCCGACGGAGCATTCCCCTGCCTCCTGCGTCAACGGTATCGTCACCGCCAATTTGCCGAACTGTTCCTTCGCAAGCGCCTTCATTTGTTTCATGTTGAGGAATCCCAGGCCGGATGTCATCTCCTTGCCGATAAACAAGTTATCCAGAACCGTCATCTCCGGCCAGATGTTGAGCTCCTGGTGGATGAAGGCGACGCCTCTCTCTTCGGCTTCCTTCGGGTTCGCAAAATAGGTTTCCTGACCGTCGATCAAGATCTTGCCCTCATCCCGGCTGTGAAGCCCGGTTAAAATATTCATCAGCGTCGATTTGCCCGCGCCGTTCTCTCCCATCAGGGCATGAACCTCTCCTTCCCGGAGATCAAAGTCCACGCCCGCCAGCACCCGGTTCGTGCCAAAGGATTTATGGATATTCGTCATCTGAATGTTCATGATGCTTCCTCCTCTTTAACCGAAATGAACGCCGGCCTGCAAAATGCAGTTCGCATAGGGCTTGGCTTCGCCTGTACGGATAACCGCCTTGGCGTTTCGAGTCCGTTCCTTGAACTGCTCGTGCGTGCAAGCCTCGATCTCGCAATCCTGAAATTGTTCCTCTATATCATGCAGTGTTTCCTTATTCTCCCGCTTCATTTCTTCAGCAATGACGATTTTTTCAACGACCATATCGTCGGCGATCGCCTCCACCACCTCCATAAAGCTCGGCGTCCCCAGCGTTAGCGCCAGGTCGATCTTCGGAACGCCTGGAGGAACCGGAAGGCCAACGTCCCCGACCACGATGGTATCGGTGTGCCCCAGATCCGCCAGCACTTTCGCGATGTGGCTGTTCAGCATGCCGTTCTTCTTCATGGTCAAAGGCTCCCTTCCACTTCGAGGCGCGACGGCATTCCGCCCTGCGCTCCGAACTTCATGACCGACAAGGAAGCGGCGCGGTTCGCGAATCTGAGGCTGTCGGTCAGGCTCATGCCCTCGGCCAGCGCCACGGCGAATGCGCCGTTGAATGTATCGCCGGCACCCGTCGTATCTACGGCTTCAACCTTGTAGCCCGGAACCACGACCTCTTTCATACCGTCAAAATAACGAACGCCCTTTTTCCCTTCCGTTACGATGAGTTTATTCGGATACCGGCGCAGCACGTCGCCGAGCGGCTCGTCATGAAACAGGATAGCGGCTTCATGTTCGTTTGGCGTAATGTATGCCGCCCGTTCTATAACGACGCTCGGCACCGGACGGGCAGGAGCGGGGTTCAGCATCAATGGCACCTGATACTTGGCGCATATCGCACTCACGTGCACCACCGTTTCTTCCGGAATCTCCTGCTGAATCAACACGATATCCGCCGCCTGGATTGCCTTTTCCGCCTGATCTACATATTCCGGAGTGATCCGATCATTGGCAGCCTTCACCACCACGATGCTGTTGTCTCCCTCTGCCAAAATGATGTGCGCCGTGCCGCTTTCCATACCTGTAACCGGTTCCACATAATCCGTAAGAACACCATTCGACTGCAAATTGCTCAAAATCGTTTCGCCGAAGGAATCGTCACCGACGCAGCCAACCATCGTCACCTCTGCACCCAGCCTTGCCGCCGCGACGGCCTGGTTGGCTCCCTTCCCTCCGGGCACCGTCTTAAAGCTGTCGCCCAGCACCGTCTCTCCCGCGCCGGGGCGCTTGGCGGAGGTCACCACCAAGTCCATCGACGCGCTTCCGATTACCACGATTTTTGCCATCACGATTCCACCTTTCTCGTTGTCTGCCGCTCTATGAATTCTACCGAGAATTCGATATTGCTTTTCTCTATGCGCTGCCCTTCGATAAGTCCGATAAGCAATCTGGCCGCTTCCCGGCCCATTTCGTACGCCGGCTGATGAATCGTTGACAGCGGCGGGGCCAGCAGCCTGCTGAGCAGAATATCGTCAAATCCGATAATTTGTACGTCTTCCGGCACCCTTTTCCCCAGCCGAAACGCTTCCTTCACCACGGCGGATGCCATAATATCGTTACTCGCGATTATGCCATCCGTGTCCGGATATTCGCTGAACACTTTCTGGGCGAATTCTTCGGCATCGGTTAAAGAAAACGATGTCGTCTTCAGCACTTGGTACGCAGCCGCCTGTTGCTCCAGAACCTCGACAGCTCCTTCAAAACGTTCCTGTGCAGGCCGCACATCCGCCGGACCTTGAATTACCGTTATGGCTTTACTCCCTCGCCGTACGATTTCCTCAGCCGCTATTCTTCCTCCCTGACGGCCATCCGCGTACACGGAAGGGCGGTCCGACGAGGTGCGGTCGAGAAACACGACGGGAATGTTCAGTCCCGTATACATGTCGGCATCCGGATCGTTGGTCGATGATATGACGCCAACCACATTATTCTGGACAAACGTCTGAATGTACTCCATTTCCTTCTTCTTGCTCTCGTCGCTGTTTCCGAAGATCAATCGGTAATCATTCTCCTGCATCTCGTCCTCTACCCCGCGGGCAAGCTGCGGGAAATAAGGGTTCATGATGTCGGGAAGCAAAAGTCCTATCAATTTGGATTTCCTCTTGTATAAAGAACGCGCCACTTCATTCGGCGTGTAATTCAGCTCTCGAATGCTCTGTTCCACCTTGGACCTGGTGTCCTCATGCACGTAACCGTTTCCATTTAAAACCCGCGAAACCGTGGCTACGGATACGCCCGCCTGATTCGCCACATCCTTGATCGTTGCCATACCGTCATCACCTCATTCATGTGTAACCGGTTACAGGTATAAGATATCACATCTCTTTTCAACGTGCAAGCTTTTAGGGAATGGAATATTCTTGTACCGGCACTGGCAAGCTCGCCTTCAGCAACTGCCATGTCCTGCAATAAATTACGGTATTCTTACAAAACCCCTTACTGGATTTTACATCCGGCTCCTATACTCAAGGCTGTAAGGCCAAGCTGGAAAGTGAGGTAAAACATGATGATGGAAAAAGAATTCACGCTTCCTTCTCCGGGGCACTCTCTATCGCCGAACGTCAACGAGCCGGAGGTATCAACCGCGGCGAAACCCGTCTCGATCAAGAGAACAAGGCGCAGAGAAATTCTGCTCGCTTATGCATGTTTAGCGCCTTCGCTGCTCATATTCGGCCTGTTCTTATTCTACCCGCTGCTCAAGTCGGTTTATCTTAGCCTGTTCCTGACCGATCCGCAAGGCCGGGTAGCTGAATTCGTAGGATTCGACAACTTCAGGGAAATATTGGCCTCCGACATGTTCTATACAAGCTTTGGCAATACCCTGCTGTTCATCGTGCTGACGGTTCCGACCGGCATGGCGGCTGCGATTCTGCTGGCTGCCCTGACGCACAACAAACTCAAGGGCATGAAAATATTCCGCTTTATCTTCTCGCTTCCGATGGCCGTGTCCGTCGGTACCGGCTCGATGATCTGGATGATTCTATACCATCCGACCTTAGGCATACTGAATTATTTTCTGACGCTGCTCGGCACGCAGCCCGTCCAATGGCTGACCGATCCGAAATGGGCCATGATCTCCGTCGCGCTTATGACCGTCTGGATGAATCTTGGATTCAACTATATCCTGATGCTGAGCGGCATGCAGGGCGTGTCCGAGGATATCTATGACAGCACCAAGATTGACGGCTCCGGTCCGCTGAGAACGTTCTTCCGGATTACGATGCCGCTAATCTCCCCTACGTTATTCTTCACGTCCGTCGTATCGGTTATCGGTGCCTTCCAAGCATTCGGGCAAATCAACATCCTCACCAAAGGCGGTCCGATGAACAGCACCAACGTCATGGTATTCAACATCTACCAGGATGCCTTCGTCAATTTTCGCTTCGGCATCGGCAGCGCGCAGGCCCTCATCCTGTTTGCCATCATTCTGCTGCTGACCGTCTTTCAATTTAAATTCGTCGAGAAGAAGGTGCATTACCAATGAACATGCGTCTCATGCCCAAAAGCTTCATCTACATCGCGCTGCTTCTCGGTTCGTTGGCCGTTCTTTTCCCGCTCCTATATACCTTGTCGACATCGCTGATGAGCGAGGCCGAATCGGCCGTCTATCCGCCGCCTCTGCTTCCCGAAGCCGTCAATCTGTCCAACTTCGCCAAGGTGATCGATACGATTCCTGTCCTTACCTTTATCGGAAACAGCCTGGTTGTCTCCATTGCCATCATGCTCGGACAGATCGTGACCGCAAGTCTGGCAGCATACGCTTTCGCCTTCCTGCGATTTCCGGGAAAAACGCTGCTGTTCAGCCTCTTTCTCGCGACGATGATGATCCCGTGGGAGGTGATCATGATTCCGAATTACTTGACGGTCAAAAACCTGAACTGGCTGGACACCTATCAAGGGCTCATCATTCCATTTCTGGCCACGGCCTTCGGAACCTTCCTGCTCAGGCAGACCTTCCTGCAGCTGCCGAAGGAGCTGTTTGAAGCGGCCCGCGTGGACGGCTGCGGACATGTCCGCGTTTTCCTGAGCATGGTGTTGCCGTTATCCATCCCCGGAATCGCCACGCTGGGGGTCTACTCGTTCCTGAATAATTGGAACATGTACCTGTGGCCGCTTCTGACAACCAACCGGGTCGAGATGCGAACCGTCCAAATCGGGATCGGCATGCTGCAGTTCGAAGAGATGAACTCATGGAATCTGATACTCTCCGGCGTGCTCCTGCTGCTGCTGCCTTCCCTGCTGCTGCTTGCGCTCGGGCTGAAACCCCTTGTGCGCGGCATCACCGCAGGTGCTTTGAAGGGCTAATGGCCACGATGCCGACCCAGTAGACCATATTGGATCAGCCTTGCGTGCCGGTTATCGATATCAAACGGGCTCACGCAATTTCTGATAGATCAAACCATACTTTATTTTCAAAAAGGGAGAGATTAACCGATCATGAAACGTTATGGTAAAAGGTCCTTCGCGATGCTCCTGCTTTCCTGCTTCATGCTGATCAGCGCCGCTTGCAGCAATACGCCAGCCGCCGGAGAAACGACCGTTGCCGCCGGCAGCGAACCTGCCAAGGAACCTGTTAAGGTCGTTTGGTGGCATTCCATGAGCGGCGAGCTCGGAACCGTTGCGGACAAGCTGATTTCCGATTTTAACGCAGCCCACCAGGATATTCAGGTAGAGGGCGTGTTTCAAGGCACGTACGATGAAAGCTTGAACAAGCTGAAGGCTTCGTTGGGATCGAACAGCGGACCGACCATGATTCAGGTGTACGAAATCGGCAGCCGTTTCATGATGGACACCAAGGCGATCCGTCCGGTTCAAGACTTCATGGATGCTGAAGCATACGACATTTCCTCCTTGGAACCGAATATCAAAAATTATTATACATTCGACGACAAATTGTATTCGATGCCGTTCAACTCCTCCAACCCGATCCTTTACTACAACAAAGATGCCTTTAAAGCGGCAGGTCTGGATCCGGAAAATCCTCCAAAAACCTACGAAGAGGTAGCGAAAGCGGCTAAAGCGCTAACGAAAGGCGGCCAAACCGGCGCATCCTTCGCAATATACGGCTGGTTCATGGAGCAATTCCTTGCGAACCAAGGCGTTGAGCTGCTGAACAACGGCAACGGCCGCACTTCTCCGGCAACCGCTTCGCAAGTCAACAACGCCGCTGCCGTGAAAACGCTGGAATGGTGGAAGCAAATGCTGGACGATAAAGTCCTGCTGAACCTGGGACGTAAAACGGATGACACCAAAAAAGCCTTTGCAGCCGGCCAAGTCGCCATGACGCTGGACTCCACGGCTTCGCTCCGGGGAATCGTCAGCGCAGCGGAAGGCAAATTCGAAGTCGGCACGGCTTTCCTGCCCAAACCGGCTGACGGCGGCGAAGGCGGCGTTATCATCGGCGGTGCAAGCCTGTGGCTGATGAACAACAAATCGGAAGAAGAGCAGCAGGCCGCCTGGGAATTCATGAAGTATTTGGCCGAGCCGCAAACCCAAGCCTACTGGCATGTCAACACGGGTTACTTCCCGGTCACGACCAAAGCTTACGAAGAATCCCTGGTAAAAGAAAACCTGGAGAAATATCCTCAATTCCAGACGGCGGTGGATCAACTGCATCAAACGACCGCCAACCTGGCAACGCAGGGCGCTGTCATGGGCGTGTTCCCTGAGGCCCGCCAGCTGACGGAAACGGCCATCGAGGAAGTGCTGAACGGTCAGAAAACACCGCAGGAAGCATTGGATAAAGCTGCCCAGGAGATCAGCTCCAAGATCGAGACCTATAATAAAACGGTAAAATAAACGTCGGGCATGCCGCGTAAGCATGCGATAAAACCTAATTCGAATTGCAGTCATTTCATTAACACCCTTTATGCTGCCTCATGGGGCCCTCTGCGGTCACCCCGTGAATCATGCATAAAGGGTATTTTTTGTTCGATCCAAAACTTTCCATATTTGATCAGCTTGTATAGGGCTTTGCCCAAGTCACTCAGCCCGGCTCCGGAATACACTGTTACAAAGTGGAGGTGAGCAAAGTGATGAACAATCTTCCGTCCACCGTATCGATCATCCCGGTGCCCTTCGACCGGGGAGCTACCCGCCGCGGCGCCGGACAGGGACCGGACGCCATATTCGAAGCCGGTCTGAAACGCAAGCTTAACGCGCTCGGTGTAACTTACCAGGTCGATGACCCTGCTGCGCTCCCCGAGCGCAAGGATGAAGCGCATCATCCCCGATTAAAACATTTGACAGAAGTCGTGACGATGAACGAGCAGCTGGCAGCACGCGTATCCGCCCTGGCAGTAGCGGGCACCTTCCCACTTGTGCTCGGCGGCGACCATAGCATAGCCATCGGCACGCTCGCCGGACTTACCCGGCATTACCGCAACTTGGGCGTCATCTGGATCGATGCCCATTCCGATCTCAATACGCCGGATACTACCCCGACCGGCAATATCCATGGCATGTCCCTGGCTGTCAGCTTGGGAAAAGGCGATCGGCGGCTAACCTCGATCGGCGGCGTTAAATCAACCATTAAGCCGGAGCATGTCGTGCTCATCGGCGCGCGCTCACTTGATCAGGGCGAGCGGGACTTCATCCGCCGGGAAGGCATCGCCTGCTTCACGATGCAGGATATCGACCGCATGGGCATGTTCCGGGTCATGGAGGAAGCCATCCGCATATCGTCAACGGGAACGGATGGCGTTCATCTTTCCTTTGATATTGACAGTGTCGATCCGAAGATCGCACCGGGAACAGGAACGCCGGTTCAAGGCGGGCTCAGCTACCGGGAAGCGCACCTGGCCATGGAGATGCTGTCGGAATCCGGCATTCTGACGTCAGCCGAATTCGTGGAGAACAACCCGCTGCTGGACCGCGGGCAGAAGACGTCCCGGCTGCTTGTCGGTTTAATCGCCTCCATGCTGGGCGAAAGCATCTTATGACATTTTCATGACATGGCATCACGCTTGATTATGAGAGCCTCTTCCGCGGGCATGCTCTATTTTCCGCGTTGCGGTTTCTTTAGACTCCCAAGGAGGTTACGCCATGGACGCTCCCGACCCTTATATCGAGAAAGCCGAAAGGTACGGCGCGAGAAACTACCACCCTCTTCCCATCGTCATCGCTTCAGCTGAAGGCATTCATGTGACGGATTCGGACGGCAAACGGTATATCGATATGTTAAGCGCCTACTCGGCACTTAACGCAGGTCATTGTCATCCCCGCATCATCCGGGCCTTAAAGGAACAGGCGGATCGGGTGACCCTGACCTCGCGCGCATTTCATCATGATCAACTAGGCGACTTTTACGAGAAGCTGTCCGCTTTAACCGGCAAAGGGATGATTCTTCCCATGAATACGGGAGCCGAGGCGGTTGAAACCGCGCTTAAGGCAGCGCGTCGCTATGCTTACCGGAAGAAAGGTATTCCGGCAGATCAGGCTGAAATCATCGTCTGCGAGGGCAATTTCCACGGCCGTACGATCACGGTTACCTCCTTCTCCTCATCCCGCGAATACCGCGAGGACTTCGGTCCGTTTACGCCGGGATTCAAAGTCATTCCCTATGGCGACCTTGAGGCGCTGGAGCAGGCGATTTCGCCGAATACGGCTGCTTTTCTCGTGGAGCCGATCCAAGGCGAATCCGGCATCGTGATTCCGCCTGACGGATACCTGAGCGGGGCACTGGAGCTGTGCAGGCAGCACAGCGTCCTTATGCTAGCGGACGAAATCCAGACCGGCTTCGGCAGGACGGGCAAACGCTTTGCCTGCGACTGGGAGGACGTCGAGCCGGATATGTACATTCTTGGAAAAGCGCTGGGCGGCGGCGTCTTTCCCGTCTCCGCCGTGGCGGCGGACGCGGATATTCTGGATGTATTCGAGCCGGGTTCCCACGGCTCCACCTTCGGCGGAAATCCGCTCGGGTGCGCGGTGGCCATCGCCTCCATGGACGTGTTCATTGAGGAAGCGCTGGAGGTTCGCTCCCTGGAGCTCGGCGAATATTTTCTCCGGCTGCTTCGTTCCATCCCGCATCCCGATATCCAGGAGGTGCGCGGCAGAGGTCTATTCATCGGCATGGAGCTCAAGGTCCCGGCCAGATCCTATTGCGAGAAACTGAAAGATCTCGGCCTGCTCTGCAAAGAAACCCATGAAGCCATTATCCGCTTCGCCCCTCCGCTCATCATCACCAAAGCAGAACTGGACCAGGCGGCGGCGATCGTAAGGCAGGCGTTTGCGTGATAAATCGATACCGGCTTGCACTTGCGCAAAAAACAGTTTGTTCACCCCCTGGCTCCAAGGCATGGGGTGCGGCAAACTGTTTTTTGCGGTTTCTTTCCGCTCCTAGCCAGGCAGAAGCTGAAGCGTTGACTGAAATATCATATAGCGGTGCCATGCCGCATTTCCTGTATAATGGGTTGTATAATATTGGATGTACGATTCTGACAAGTAACGTATCGTTATTCCCCTCTCGGCTCACTTCAGCCTATGAAGGGTAATGATTCCCAGCCATGTTTTATCGGGGTTGATGATAACTTAACAAGGAGGTTCACTCATGAAAATAGCCATCTGCGGGGGTACCGGCTTCATTGGCCAAGCATTGTGCAAGCGCTGGCTGCGCGACGGACATGACATGATCATCGTCACCAGGTCGAAGCCGGAGATCCCCGCTGTGCAGCAGAACGGGTCATTATCCTACTTAACCTGGGATGAGATGAAATCCCATCCGGAGCGGTTCGAGCGCTTGGACGCACTCGTTAACCTTGCCGGCTCCTCCCTGAGCCAACGCTGGACGCAAGCAGGCAAGAAGAGAATTCTTCAGTCCCGGCAACGAACCGTAACTGCCGTAGCGGACCTGATGCAGCGCCTGGAGCACAAACCTCCGGTCATTCTTCAAGCATCGGCAATGGCCATATACGGTACATCCGAGTTTGAAGCGTTTGATGAGGACAGTCCGGCCACGATCATGGATTTCCCGTCCGAGGTTGTGCAGCAATGGGAGCAGGCAGCCGATTGCATCCCGGTCGACCGGTTAATCAAGCTGCGCATCAGCGTCGTTCTGGGCGATCAAGGCGGTGCCCTCCCCAAAATGCTGCTGCCGTATAAATTAGGGGTCGGCGGCAACATCGGCAGCGGCAAGCAATGGCTCTCCTGGATCCATATCGACGACATCGTGGAATTAATCGATTATTGCATCCGGCACGAAGACATTTCCGGAGCCGTGAACGCCGCTTCCCCGCATGCGGTCACGAACGAGGAATTTGGCCGTAGCGTCTCCAAGGTCTATCGCCGTCCGCATTGGCTGCCCCTGCCTGCATTCATGCTCCAAGGCATCCTGGGCGAAATGTCGCTTATTCTGTTAAAGGGCCAGCGGATCCTTCCGGCCAAAGCCCAGCGCCACGGCTTCAAGTTCCAATATCCGGAATTGACGGCCGCCTTGCAGCAGATCAAAGGAAGCTGAATCACCCTCCTTGCGCATAAAAAACAATCGCTCTCTTGATCTCAAGGGAGCGATTGTTTTATTCGATGAACGCTATTGGACCGGAGATAACTCACTCTCCGTGACCCATTTGTGGTTCTTGACTTCCTCTCCGGATGTTGACGTGAAGTCCACCATATAGACCGTCGTACGCTCGGCGGAATCGATAACGGCCGTCGCACCGTTCATCCCCTCCATATGATCCGCATTCACGACGGCTTTCGCTCCCGGCTCCAGGGGCTCCTTGCCCGCATCCTTGAGCTCTTCATGAATGACCCATTTATGATCCTTCACTTCGGGCCCGCCGTTCGTCGGCGTATACGATATCGTGTACACCGTCGTATCGTAAGCTCCGACTATCGTTGCTTGGGCCCCCTTCATCCCGGGCATGTGGTCGGATTCGATGATCGCTTGGGTCCCGGCCGCATAGGCAGGATTGTCCGCCGTCTTCAACCCTTCCGGAACCTCGCCCGATCCGGAATGGTTCATGCTGCCGTGATCCATGCCTTCCATGCCGCCGGTAGTATCCACGCTCTCCGCTTGATCCGGATTCGCGCCATCCGTATTTCCGCAGGCGCCCAGCACGAGGACGAGGGATGCGAAGGCAACCAGAATAAGCGGCTTTAATCGTTTTTTTGCTGACATATGACGAACTCCTCTCTTATAGTGAATATTCATAGCATAACAGCGACTTGTGAAGAACTTATGTAGCTGTCTATGCATTACATCACTATACCCATTTTTTCTTTATATCTTATCTTGTGATATATAATAGAGAGACAACCCAAGATACATCCAACCTATATTAAAGGCAGATGACATTGCCTTATGAACGAAGGAGAACCATCTCCCATGCAAATCGATGACGATGCTTTCATCCCGTTATTCAAACGGGCCAATTCCATATTAAATCGTACCTTGAGCCGTATTGAACAACAGGAGCTGAGCATCCGGATCCATTACTGGGGGTTCATGCCGCGCCACTACGACAATACGGAGCACAAGCATTCTTTTTTTGAAGCTTGTTACGTGTTAACAGGCAACGGAACCTATATCGAAGGCGAGAGAGAGTTTCATCTCCATCCGGGCACGCTGTTTCTCTCACGGCCGGGCGTCCAGCATCAAATAAGAAGCAAGGACGGCTTGGCCTTATGCTATGTCGCCTTTGAACCGGAAGAAACGGCAACCGGCGAGTTTTATGCGGCCGCGTTCCGGTTGCTGGCCAAACAAGGCAATCCGGTGGTTGCAGAAGGTGCCCGGCAGGCGTCCGGATTATTGTGGCTTTCGCTGTTATCGCTGTTTCATACGGGTTCCGGCAAACAGCACCCGCCGCAAATGCTGAACAGTTTGGCCGCATCACTGATAGTATCCTTTCTGACCGTCCATGGCCCGGGCTTCCATCATGAGCCTTCCGGCGCCGAAGCAAACGATGAAGGAACCTCCATGTTTCATCAGGCCGAACTGTTTATCAAGGACAACCTCAACGAACCGCTCTCGCTGGAGCGCGTGGCGGGCCATCTCCACATCACGACCCGTCATTTAACCCGGCTGTTTCGCAAATACGGCCATCAATCCTTTGTCCATTATGTACAGGAGCAGCGCGTGCAGCAGGCAAAGCATATGCTCCTCCATACGGATCGCCAGATCAAGGAGATTGCCGTCTGCTGCGGATTCGAGTCCGTGCATTACTTCACCAGGGTATTTACGTCCAAACTTGGCGTAACCCCGGCCCGCTTCCGGCGCTCGCAGTTTTCGGAAGGACGCTACGACTCCGAGGTTTAGCGCCCAAGGCCCGCCGATGTCCTGATCGTACAAAAACACTTCCTCTTTTTATAAAGACGTATCCTCCCTTGCCTTCTACAATGAAGTCGTAACAGACATTCCGGAAGGGAGGATACATCCAATCCATGAAACCTGCAACTGCCTTTCAATCACATCCGATCAATCCTGTGGATTTTCGCCACGAGCCCTTGTTCATGAATCAGGGGATCGACTCCTGGTGCTCGTTCATCATGTCGACCCACAAACAAAAATCGCAGCTTCATCCCCCCGAAAAGCGCGGCGTCTACATTACGCTTGACGGAACGCACGGTGCCGATTTCGATAAACTGCTGATCCAGCTTCAGCAAACCTGCGAACAAGAGGGCATCGCCTTCTCGAGCGATTCGACGTCCCATTACGTAAAACCCGAAGCCGAGCTCCGGGCCGAGATGGCTCCTTATCTGACCGATAACCGGGCATTCGGCTATAAAGCCTCGGATGTCCGTCCTATTCAATATTTTCAGCCGGACGCTAAGGCTGCCTTGCAAAAAAGCGCGCTGCAATTTGACGCGATGTGCGGCATTCACGTGCTGCACGGCCCGGGTGCCTCGCTGCTGGAAGGCAGAACTCCCGATCTTCGCTTCTACGCCGATTACTCCCGCGAAAACCAGCAGCGGCGCCATGCGGAGCGTATGGGCAGCTTCGGCCTCGGCATCTCGAGCGATAAGGTTGAGACCTACAAGAACTGCCTGTTTCTCGAATGGCCCGTCTGGGAGACTTACCGCCGGGACTGGCTGGACCATCATGTCCAGCATTCGGTCAACCAATCGTACTATATGGATTTGAATCGTTCGGAAGCTCCTGTCTGGCTGCCTGCAGCGAAATTGGCAAGCGTGCTGCATCAAGCGGCCCGGCAGCCGTTTCGGGTCAAGCCGTTTTTTGCCCCGGGGATATGGGGAGGGCAATACCTTAAGGAATTGTGCGGCCTTCCCGAAGAATGGCCGAACTGCGCCTGGAGCTTTGAACCCATCGCTCCCGAGAACACGCTGCTGCTGCGCGTGCAGAATGTCACCTTCGAGGTTCCGTTCACTTTGTTGATGGAGGCAGCCCCCCAGGAAATTATGGGAACGCGTAATTTCGAGCTGTTCGGCGATTATTTTCCGATCCGGTTTGACTATCTGGATACGATGCAGGGCGGCGAGCTGTCGCTTCAGGTGCATCCGCTGCAGGAATATGCAGAGGCGCAGTTCAATGAACATATGACACAGCAAGAGTCGTACTACATCATGCGTAATATCCCGGGAGCCAAGGTGTATTTGGGACTGAAGGAAGGGATCACCGGCGGCCGGCTCCTTGAAGCCGTCGAGAATGCCCATCTTCATGAAGAGCCGCTGGAGCTCTCCGACTACGTTAACGAGTACCGCTCGCAAACAGGGGATCTCTACCTTATTCCACCGGGTACGGTCCACTGCTCCGGCAGGGATAATCTCGTGCTGGAAATCTCCTCGACCACCTGGTGGTTTACGTTCAAGATTTACGATTATCTGCGGCTGGACGCCGATGGCAAGCCACGCCCGATGAACCCTGAGCATGCGCGCCACAATATCAATGACGCCATGAATACGCCGGCAGTAGAGGACGGGCTTATCGCTAGGCCATCCGTCGTGAGCCGTCAAGGCGGCAGCACGGAGGAACTGCTGGGACAACGGGAAGATCTTCTGTTCCAGGTCAGCAGGCTGAATTTGCAGGATGCGTGGAAAGCGGATACCCAAGGAGAGTTCGTTATGTACAATCTCGTGGAAGGCGACCGCGTCCGCCTTGTACCGGCTGCGGACGAGGGTGGGGCCGTTGAATGGGGCTATGCGGAATCCTACATCGTTCCGGCATGTATAGGCGAATACCGATTGGAGAACCTGTCCGGATCCCCATGCACCTTGATTGCGGCCAGGGTCAACCCGGAATGGAATCTCCCGCTGCTTCCGCCTTCCCGGAGAGCGGCAAGCGGAGAGTTTTCATGAACCGCCCTGATTGGGACGATCCGGGAAGCCCGTCTCCCCCTGCCCCCATCACCATAACGCTTGATGCCGGGGGAACCGCTTTGAAGGGGGCGCTGCTCGTGAACGGGCAGCTTGTCCCCGGCTCGTTCCTCATCCGGCCTTCCGCATCGCAAGGAACGGCGGAGGAAGCGATCGCCAGCTTCGCCGGCGCCTGCCATGATTTGTTACGCTTTTACGCCTCGGCCTTCCGGCCGGTGGACTATCGCGATTCGATCCGGATCGGCTTTGCCTTTCCGGGGCCCTTCGATTACGCAAAAGGCGTTGCCCTTCTTCAAGGCATCGGCAAATATGATGGGCTGTACAAACTGTCGGTTCGGGATCTGCTCCGTTCGAAGTTCCAGAGCCTCAAACCATCCTTTCCGGGTGCCATGATGAATCGTTTGACCGCTGCCGACATCCGGTTCGGGAACGACGCCTTCATGTTCGGGCTGGGCGCCTCCATCCGGTTCAGGGCGGAACGTCTCGTATGCCTGACGCTCGGTACGGGCCTCGGTTCGGCCTTCGTGGAGAATGGCCGGATCGTAGCCGGCAAGGACGGTATCCCTGGCAGCGGCATGCTGTATGCGGAGCCTTACCGGGACCACATCGTGGACAGCTATTTCGGGAGAAGAGGCATTCTGAGGATGGCCTCGGAGCGTGGACTCCTGACGGACGGAATCGACGTAGCCGATCTGGCGGAAGCGGCAACGCGAGGTAATGAGCAGGCCCGCGAATTATTCCGGGAATACGGCAGCAATCTGGGAGGCATGCTGCGGCCCTACCTATCCGGATTCCGGCCGGACCGCTTGGTGCTGGGCGGACAGATCTCGGGCAGCCTGCCCTTATGGGAAAGGGATATGCAGCTGGCCTTGGGTAGTACGCACAGCGTTCCAATCGACTGTCTCGAGGACGGTACGTCCGCGGTGTTTTACGGCATTGATAAGCTGTTTGACGATACGGCGGGCGAACGATCCGCTCCATATTATCATTAGGAGGTCCTATCATATGAACAAGAACATATCACGCCAAGGAAGCCATAAACCCGCCCGTCCCTGGACGATCTATGCCATCCATCATTCTCACACGGATATCGGTTACACCGAGCGCCAGGAACGGATCGAGCAGTACCATGTCGATTTTATCCGCCAGGCTCTGGGCATCACGGATGCCGCACACCGCGGAGAACGTCCGGAATGGAAATCGTTCCGCTGGACTTGCGAAACATTCTGGGCGGTTGAGAAATTCCTCGAATCGGCCACAACGGAAGAAAAGGAGGCTTTTCAGCAAGCGGTAATCCGCGGTGATATCGAACTGTCCGGAACCTATCTCAACATGACGGAGCTTCCGGACTTCGACCTCCTTCTGCGCAATCACGGCAAGGCGCAAAGGTATGCAAACACTTTCGGACATCGGATCGACAGCGCCATGACCGCCGACATCAACGGGTACAGCTGGGGTTATGCGGATAGCCTGCTGCAAAATAACATCGAGCATCTGTTTTCCTGCATCCATACGCACCACGGCATGTATCCGCTGGGCCGCAAACAAACCCCGTTCTGGTGGGAAAGCCACAGCGGCGGCAGGCTGCTCGTATGGAACGGCGAGCATTACATGTTCGGCAACGAGCTCGGGTTCTGCCCTGACGCACTCGGCAAATACATCATCAAGGATGAGCTTCAGCATAATCTGATGGAGCCCGAGGAGCGGCACAACGACATTGCTGCCCTGCGGATTAACCGGTATTTATGGAATCTTGAGCAGGAGTCCTACCCGTATTCCTTCGTTCCCGTCATGGTCTCCGGCCTGGGTACGGACAATGCGTCCCCGAATGCCGACATTGCGGAATGGATAAGCGCATGGAATGAACAATACGGCGACCAAATCACCATTAAAATGGCCACGCTCTCCGAATTTTTTGCCGTCTTGAAGCAGGAGGATCTGTCCGCGCTTCCGGTGCACCGCGGGGATTGGCCGGACTGGTGGACCGATGGGGTCGCCTCCACGGCGATGCATACCCAGATTTACCGGGATGCCCAGCGCACGCTTCGCAAAGTCAAGCGTCTCGATCCGGGCCATGCAGCGGCGAGCCTCGCCGAGATCGAAGAGGCCTCGCAGGCGCTGACCATGTACGCCGAGCATACCTGGGGCTACCATTCCTCCGTGTATGAGCCTTGGCATCCGCAGGTGCAGATGCTGGAGGTGCGAAAGCAAGCCTATGCGGCGGAAGCCAGCAAGCTGGCTTACGGGGCGCTGGATAAAACGCTCGTTGCCCGTCAGGGCGCACTGCTTGCCCCCCATCGTTCCTTACGCTACGAGGTGATCAACACGGAACCGGCCGCAGCTACGCTGCAGGTTGCCATACCGCTGGATGGCTGGGAACACGTAATTCTGAAGAAAAGGTTCGAGCTCATCGACGAAACGACCGGGAAGCCTCTACCGTACCAATTGACACATACGGGGGCACTCGTTACGGAGCTCACGCTTGAAGCGGGAGAGTCCCGGATATTGTTTATTCATGCGCACGAATCTTCAGATGTTCCCGCTGCTTCCGGGAATATGGCGACCGCGCGGAATACCGAACCGATCGCGTGCGAAGGCATCGCCGACATCTGGACCCAGCCCTTGACTCCCTATCCGATCGTGGCGGGCAAGAGTTCGCTCGAATCCGACTTCTTCCGGATCGAATGGGAAATGAACAATGGCATTACGGCCTGGATCGATAAGACACGCTCGGCGGACCTGCTGGACGGCGAACGCGAGCACGGGGCATTCACTCCTGTCTACGAGGTTACGCCGGCACAGGATGAGCATAATCCATCCGAAATATGCTCGACCCGCCGCCGCATGGGACGCAACCGGAAGGGCACCAACGTCCAGCGGGATGCCGGGCGCTTAACCCGGGCGACCGTGCTGGACAACGGACCGCTGTTTGCCCTGGTCGAGCTGGTGTTCGACGTGAAGGGGCTCAGCTACTATGCCCTCCACATCAAGATGTTTGCCAACCAGCCTCGTGTCGAGGTGTCCGTCCGCTTCCACAAGGACAGCGTTTGGCTGCCGGAAAATGTCTATGTGGCACTGCCGTTCTCGCTGGGGACGGAAGCCGAGTTATACGCCGAAAAAGCCGGATGCCATGTCCGGCCTTGGAAGGATCAAATTCCTGGAAGCTGCCTCGATTACACCAGCGTGCAGGAGGGAATCTTCTGGCACTCGGCTAAAGACCGGGAAGCGCTGACCCTGTCCATGACAGACACGCCGCTCGTACAGCTCGGAACGCTGGAGCACGGGCCGCGCCAGCTTCACACCATGCAGCCGGCGGACAGCCGTCCTTCCACGTATGCCTGGATATTGACGAACTACTGGGAGACCAATTTCAAGGCTACGCTCGGCGGCTTCTACGAGTTCCGCTATGCGGTAGAACGCCATCGCCAGCTGGACCCCCAGCAAACGGCGAAGACGCTGCACGCCTCGACCGGACAATTCACGATCCATCGGATCCATTGATTCATGATGAGAACAGCTGCCCCATAAATAAGTAGGGTTGTTCACTTGACGGACGGTTCGTCAGATTAAAAAATGTGTCAAATGAAGTAATGACGGTGCTCAGGATATTATCCTTGCACCGCCATTTCTTGCTTTTCGGTTCGTTGCCGCTTCCTTGAGCAGATTATCGGCAAGTGAAAGCCATCCCGGCATCTTCGATGGTTGAAAACAGCGCCTGGACTTTCTTCTGTAATTTCGCCTTGTGCTTGACAACCGCTTTACCACACACAGACGAACGTATAGCGGTTGGCATTGGCTTCGATCTTGGTACCGTCGACAAAATAGTGTTCCAACCGTTTCTTTCGTAAATGATAGGTAACACTTTCATTTTACCAAGAGACGGTTTTTTTCGTATGCTAATTAAAGTGAGGGATCTGCACAACGTAGCGGAGAGGACGAAACGATTCCGGACAAGCGAGAGCGGTCGCCTTTGTCCCCGAATTTCATCCTTGCTTAGAACCGTTCCAAGAAATTTGGGGGCAACAGCGATGGGAGGAACGATTCGTACTCGGAGCGCCTCCTAACAGAAAAAGAGAGCATCCCGCCAGATCTAAGATCTTTTGGGGCACCCTCGTTCTCATTAATATAAGGATGTGGCCTGCCGATCTGGCCTCTCCCGTCTTTTGATTATTCGGTTATAGCGGGATTACGTCCAGGCCCACATGAATCCGTCGCGATCCCAGGCAATCCGGCCGCCATGCAGTTTGCGGAAGGCCTTCTTCACGTCCTTGGACAGCGAAGCATTTCCATTCTCGTTCACGAAGACAAATTCTTCCCCGAAGTTCTCGCGTACATAACGGATGGCTTCCGTCTGATACAAATTGCCCGTAAACCGGATTTCCTCCACCATCCATTCGGCCACCTGCTGTGCTGTATATGCCATATTTGCATTCTTCCCTTCTGTATCCATTCCCTTATTATAACAGAATGGACGACAGAGTCGATTCGCATGGAAGCCGACCGAAGGCAGCTGTGCATATTTCGCCATCGCGATAGCAAAAGCAGATTACATCAAGATCCATGACAGCAATAAAAACTGGATGGAACCCGCAATCTCGATCATGCCGACCTTCATCGGTTTCATTATTTTTCCGGCATACCGCAGTGTCTTCACAAACGGAAACAAGAACGGCAGGCACATCCACGGATGCCCGAGGAATATCGGCAGAATCAGCATCACCGAATGATACATGATGGCATATGCCGTCCAGCGCCTGTTTTTCCGCTCCCGAAATACGGATTTGACAAAGAATACGGTTCCCGTGAAATATAGGAAATTCAGAGCAACAACAGCAGCTAGAAGCTGATCGAAGCCTCCTCCTCCCAGCATGTATGCAGCGGCGCCTCCGGTACAGAACAGCAGGATCGCACAAATATCGTTCAGCAGCGCACGCTCCGCTTTGCGGAGGACATGCCAGACATTAACCATGATCAGCACGAGGAGGACCGGCGCAAACCAGAGCATCGACGGCTTGAGAACAAGTACCGGAACCAGAAACACAGCGGCAACAAGGGCATAAACGGTCCCCCAGGATATCCAGGTTTTGCGTTTGGCCGGGGTCTTTAAGGATTGCAGAAACGGATAGGACGCCATATATAGAAACAACCACGCCAAAAACAGCGGAAGGTGCAGAAGGGCCGGCTTGGCAGCCACCATTCCGATGAAATAAGGTACAGAGACCATGGCCCAGCCTCCATGCTCCCGCGGAATCACAATCCTCGTCTTATTCATGCCTCTCTCCCTCTCCATCCATCAGCTCGCACCGACAACGATTCATCTCTTGTCAGCCGCTCGAAGCATTGCCGGACGAATGGTATGTAATATCGCTAAAGGTACCCACATAATGAATGATGTCGCCGGATTCGTCCCTTACGGCATTAATGGTCAACAGCTCCAAATATTCATCCCCGTTTTTCCTGCGGTTCCAAATCTCCCCCTGCCAGCTTCCGCGTTCCATGATCTCAGACCACATCGCGCGGTAAAACGCCGGCGATTGCCTTCCGGACTTCAGCACGCTCGGATTTTTGCCGAGCACTTCCTCCTCCGAGTATCCCGTTAGCTTCGTGAATGCCGGATTGACGGCACTGATCCTTCCGCCTGGATCCGTTACCAGAATCCCTTGGCCGGTGGAGTTAAACACCTCGGATTGCACGGCAAGTTTGTCCTGGTAGTACATCCATACCACAACGACGAAGCTCGCAAGCGCAACCTGCGACAAAGCCATGAAGCCGATGGAATACTGCCCCGTAACCGAATGGATAAAGGAAAGCATCAGCGGCGGAAAGAAACCGCCAAGACCGCCCATCATGGACACGATGCCATTCACGATGCCGGCCTGCTTGTTGAAATAAAGGGGCACGAGTTTGAAAATGACCCCGTTGCCGAGACCCGCACCAACGGCTATGGTTAAGCAGCCGGCCGTATACAAGCCGATGGACGGGGAGAATGCCAACAGGATAGCCGCAGCCGTCAGCCCCAGGAATACGCCCATTAATAAGAACAGCGGTTTAAATCGATCTGCAAGCCAGCCGCCGACGGGACGCAAAAAAGTCGCGATCATGATGAACCCGGCCGTCCGCATCCCGGCATCCACCTTGGCCAGCTCAAAATGAGAAACCAGGAAGTTCGGCAAGTACACCGTAAAGGCTACGAACGAACCGAAGGTAATGAAATAAAAAAGCGAGAAAAACCACAGTTTTTCATTCTTATATACACCCTTGATCTGTTCCATGACCGGTGTTTTCACCTTGATTTCTTTGCGGTCGCCTAAAAAAACATTGAATAATGCAAATATCAGCAGCAGGATCAAATACAGCTGGACGGTTTTGGACCATCCGATCCCCGTTGCGATGACCGGTGCGGCAAACGTGGTAATGGCTGTACCGATGTTGCCCATCCCGTAGATCCCATTGACCAGTCCCAGCTTCTCTTTTGCATAGTATTTCGGCAATGAGGTCACGCCCACCGAGAACACGGCCCCACCGATCCCAAGGAACAAGCCGCCGATGACCAGATGCGTAAAGGATGAAGCCACGCTGATAAAATAGACCGGAAACAGCAGCAGGATGAAGCTGGATATAAAAACAATTCGTGCTCCGACCACGTTGGCGTAATAGCCGAGCGGTATCCGCAGAACCGAGCCCAGCACCACCGGAATGGCCGTCAGAATGGCGATCCGGTCTGCCGGAATGGCGATATCTTCTCTTATGAACGGCAGGAGCGCGGAGATGATGACCCATACCATAAAACCAAGCACCAGATTCATTGTTTGCAGCGGAAGCTGCAGCTTTTTGATCATTCCCATCACCTTTTCCAAAGCGTAATGAATGGCATATTGATCCCCAGCTCCTATTGTACGTGCACCTATTCACAATGCGAATAGGGAAGTTCCCTGAATCTCTCCGGGGAACTTCCCTATTCCTTACCGCAATCACCCTGCTTATGCGCCATAATTAAAAATCCAGCAGTTTTTTCTTCAGCGCATATTCCACTAACTCCGGGCGGCTCTTCAATTTCAGCTTTTCCATGATTTTGGCCTTGTGCGCTTCCACCGTTTTGACCGATACAAATAGTTTTTCCGCGATTTCCTTGTTGCCATAGCCCTTCGCGATCAGCGGCAGGATTTCAATCTCCCGTTGGGACAGACTGTTGAACGGATCCTGCTCCGCGCTCTCGCTGTCTTTCTTGATAAATTCCCGGACCAGGGACGTGGCCATCTGGGGGTGGATGTAGGTTCCTCCCTTATGGACCATCCGGATGGCCGAAATCAATTCATCATCCGGCGCATTTTTGAGCACGTAACCCGAAGCTCCGTTCTTCAAAACATGGAACAGGTAATCGTCATCGTCATACATGGTCAGGATCAAAATTTTCGTTTCCGGAAATTCGCTGCTGATCTTGCCTGTGGCAATCAATCCGCTCTCGCCGGGAGGCATGCTTAAATCCATCAACAGCACATGCGGCCGGTGCTTGGCCACCATGGCGTATGCCTCGATGCCGTCTGCCGCCGTCGCGACGACCTCCATATCCTCTTGGTAATTCAGAATCATGGAAAATCCGCTGCGGACCACGGCATGATCATCCGCGATCACAATTTTCATGTTCCCCTCACCTCCGCCTTGCCGCTGCTCGTAAGCGGGATCTTCAGCTGAACCGTCGTCCCCTCGCCGGGAGCGGAAACCAAAGTAAACTGGCCACCGACGAGCTCAGCGCGTTCGCGCATTCCGTACAGCCCGAGTCCGGTTCCCTTGGCTTCGTCAATGATCATGTTAAATCCGGCGCCATCGTCCCGGACGGTTAACTGAAGGCAGCCGTTCTCCTCGCATAATCGGACATGAACCTCGTCCGTTCCCGAATATTTCAAGGCATTTAACACCGCTTCCTGGCAAACCCGGTACACCACCGTTTCAATCTCGCTGCCATAGCGGGCCGCCGCCAATTCGGCAGAGAATTCAACCAGCATGCCGTAATTCTTCCCGATCCATTTGAAATGGGAGCGGAAGGCAGCCTCCAGCCCCAAATCATCGAGGGAAGCGGGCCGAAGCTCGACCGACAAATGCCGGATATCATCCAGCAGCCTCGTTAAAGACGCCTCGGTCTGGTGCAGCTTCTTGAGCACATCCTCGCCCACATTCATATATTTAACGACGCGCAGGTCGACCAGCGAGCTTAAGAGCTCCTGAGCCACGCTATCGTGCAGCTCGCGCGAGATCCGCTTGCGCTCGTCCTCCTGTGCCTTGATGACGTATTTCAGCATATTCGTCCGCTGCAGCATTTCCTGCGTTTTCTGCTGCTTCGTCAGATCGAGGAGCATCATCACCCGGATGCCGCGGGCTTCATCGATGGTATGGTAACTGGCCGCATAAGGAACAATTCCTTCAGACCGCGTCTTCAGATAGACTTGGAACGACGAGAATTCTCCATCCGGATAATCCAGATAGCATTTGGAGCAGGAGATGAGATCCTGTTCGTCGGTGTACCCTTCGCAGGTCTGGCAGAAGGACCCGTCCTGTCCGGAGTGCATCCTCTCGATCACCTCAATGTCAAGGATATTCTCCGCAGCCGGATTCATCGCGACCACGCTGCCGTCCTCGTCCATAAAAAAAATGGCCTCCATGCTGTTCTGATACATGTTTCTCAGCAATTCGCTCAGATGCTCATCCGTCATTTGAATCACGGCCGTGATACCTCCTTGGCATAAAAAGCGCCAAATTCCGTTCCTATACCTTCCTGAAAAGACGCAAAGGCCTTGTGATCCAGCATGTTCTCCTTACGATATCCCACAAGCAAAACCCCCATGACGCGCGTGCCTTCCCACAGCGGTATGGCACCGAGGCTCTTCAGCTGCTCTGCAACGATAATCGGATAATTATACAAGTCCCTTGATTCAATATCCGCATTCACATTCGGGATCAGCATCGGTTTCCCGGTCTTAAACACCATGCCGGCGATGCCCTTGCCGGAATGCAGCACGATGCGCTTGTACCTCTCGTTGATGTTTCCCGAGGCATACTGCCAGGTCAATACAAATCGGTCTTCAGCCGGCTGCACCAATGCCATGGACACGAAATCGAAATGAAACCGGGTCCGAAGCTTATCCATTTCACGTTGGTAATCATAGATCGGCTGATTCTTCATCCCCATTACTCCTCTGACGTAGAAAAGAAGGCTAAAGAAGCCTTCTCTCGTCCTACGACTCAAATTTGCGGTGCTTTCTATACAGGATATATCTTCTGCCCACATAATTCAACGGAACACTCCACACATGGACCAGACGGGTAAACGGCCACAAACCGAAAATACCAAATCCCGCAAGAATGTGAATTTTGAACGACAGCGGCACATCCTCCATCAGCGAAGCCTCCGGTCGGAACATAAACAGTCCGCGGAACCAGACCGAGACCGTTTCCCGATAATTGAATTCCGGCTGCACCGCGTTTGTGACCAGCGTGCTGTACATCCCCATGAAGACGATAAACAGCAGGAGGACATTGACCACCATATCGGAAGCGGTGCTGAGTTTTCGGACATTTCGGATGGCAAACCGTCTGGCGGTCAACAAGATCATGCCCCCCAGCGTTAAAAAGCCGAACGCGCTTCCGATATACACCGCGCCGATATGGTACATATGGTCGCTGACGCCGAGCGACTCCATCCAGGATTGGGGGATGGCCAGGCCGGCCACGTGTCCCCCGATAACCGGAATGATGCCGAGATGGAACATGAGGCTGCCCAGCTTGAGATGTTTTTTCTCGATAAACTCGCTGGATTTTGCCGTCCAGTTAAACTGGTCCGTACGATAACGGTAAATATGACCGACGATAAATACAACGATGCATACATAGGGGAAAATGACCCACAAAAATTGATCAATCATGTTCATGAGCGGCAGCCTCCTGACTGAGACACGCCTTGAACGTGTCGCGAAGCCCTTGAACGAGATAACCATACGGGCTGTTATACTTCTCCAAGGCTTTCAGCAGATGATAGGTGCCGTCTTCCATGACGGCCATCATCAAATTCAGGCTCTCCGCGGCTTCCTTCTCGCGGCCCTGCCAGGGCCCCGCGTACAAAAACTCGCACATCAGCGGAAGATAATCCGACAATTCCGAGCCTTCGATGCCAAGGCCAAACATCTCGTACGTCTCCTTAAGCCTGGCGAGCATCTGCCCGCGTTCCCGGCCGTCCTCGAATTTGTAATAGGTCATATACAACGTGGATTTCGCCTGAAAGTCGAAGGTCTGGACATACAGCTCTTCAATCTCCTCCATGCTGTATTCATGCATGATCGTCCAATACGTTCTGACGGATTCATAGGCCGGATCGGCGGAGTCAAGCAGCTCCTCCATGACGGACGGATGGAAATCCAGCTTTTCCGGATACGTGAGCTGCTGAGCAAAAAAACCGAAAACATGTTTACAATCATGCAGCTTTCCGAGATTAATCACGCCAGATCCCTCCATAGAAATTTTCTTCGTACAGCTCCTTGCCGGTTTTGCCCTGCAGACCTTCCGGACCGCAGCCGCCGCAGCTCGCGCCGAATCCTTCAGAGCCCTGGGAACGGTAGACATCCATATGGCTTTCTTTATGGGAAGTCGGAACAACGAACCGGTCATCGTATTTCGCGATGGCAAGAAGCCGGTACATCTGCTTCATTTGATGGGCAGTCAGGCCGACCCGTGCCAGACGAGTCTCATCAAACTCGGCCCCCGACGATTGTGCGCGCATATAAGAACGCATCATCGCCATTCTTTGCAGGGCTTCCTTCACCGTGACCGTGTCGCCTGCCGTGAGCAGATTCGCGAGGTACTGGATCGGCGTGCGCATCTCCTCGATCGCCGGGAAAATCATGTCCGGATTCTCGATGGAATCCCTGCCTTCAAAATAGTTCATGATCGGGCTGAGCGGCGGCACGTACCATACCATCGGCAGCGTCCGGTACTCCGGATGAAGCGGGAAGGCCAGCTTGTATTCGATCGCGAGCTTATAGACCGGGGAGTTTTGGGCCGCCTCGATCCATTCCTCGGACAGTCCGTCTTTGCGCGCCTGCTCGATCACCGCCGGATCATGCGGATCAAGGAACAGGCTGCATTGCGCCTGATACAGATCCTTCTCATCCGGCGTGGAGGCTGCTTCCTGTACGCGGTCCGCGTCATAGAGCAGCACGCCCAAGTAACGGATACGGCCTGTGCAGGTTTCGGAGCATACCGTTGGCAGCCCTGCTTCGATTCTCGGGAAACAGAAGGTGCATTTCTCGGCCTTGTTCGTTTTCCAGTTGAAGTACACCTTTTTGTAAGGACAGCCGGTCATGCAGTACCGCCAGCCGCGGCAGGCCTCCTGGTCCACCAGCACGATGCCGTCCTCGTCCCGCTTGTACATCGCACCCGACGGACAGGACGCCACGCAGCTTGGATTCAGGCAGTGCTCGCACAGGCGGGGCAAATACATCATGAACGCCTGCTCAAAGTTGAATTTGATCTCTTCCTCGATCTTTTCGATATTCGGATCCTTCGGACCGGTCACGTGGGCGCCCGCCAGATCGTCTTCCCAGTTCGGGCCCCAATCCAGATTCATCGTTTCGCCGGTCACCGCCGATTTCGGACGGGCCACCGGCTGATGTTTCTTCTCCCCGGCATTCGTCAGATGTTCATAGTTATACGTCCAGGGCTCATAGTAATCTTTCATTTCCGGCATATCCGGATTGTAGAAAATTTTGCCGAGCGCGATTTTGGACAGCTTGCTGCCGGATTTCAGCTGCAGCTTGCCCTTTTTCAGCGTCCAGCCTCCCTTGTATTTCTCCTGGTCTTCCCAGCGGATCGGGTAGCCGACGCCCGGCTTCGTTTCCACGTTGTTGAACCACATGTACTCCGCGCCCGGACGGTTCGTCCAGGTGCTCTTGCAGGTGACGCTGCACGTATGGCAGCCGATGCATTTATCCAGATTCATGACCATGGCGACCTGCGCTTTAATCTTCAAGCCAATCCACCTCTTTCATTTTGCGGACAGCCACGTACACATCCCGCTGGTTGCCGATCGGTCCGTAGTAGTTGAATCCATAGCTGAGCTGGGCGTAGCCTCCGACCATCTGGGTCGGCTTCACATGGATTCTCGTCGGCGCGTTGTGGCTGCCGCCGCGATCCTTCGTGATTTCCGAGCCCGGCACGTTGATGTGTTTGTCCTGCGCGTGATACATGTACATCGTGCCTTTCGGCATCCGGTGGCTGACGACGGCGCGGGCGGTGACGACCCCGTTGCGGTTGTATACTTCCAGCCAGTCGTTGTCCTGGATGTCGTTTGCCGCCGCGTCGTCATTGTTGATCCATACCGTCGGGCCGCCGCGGAACAGCGTCAGCATGTGCAGGTTATCCTGATACGTGCTGTGAATGTTCCATTTGCCGTGCGGCGTCAAATAGCGGAGCACCAGCGTATCCTTGCCCCCGGTAATCTGCTTGTCGCGCGGGCCGAACACCATCGGCGGAAGCGTCGGTTTATACACCGGCAGCGCTTCGCCGAACTGCAGGAAGATTTCGTGGTCGATATAAAAATGCTGCCTGCCGGTCAGCGTGCGGAACGGCACGAGCCGCTCGATGTTCGTCGTGAACGGCGAGTATCTTCTTCCCATTTTGTTCGAGCCGCTGAACACCGGCGTCGGAATGACTTCCCGCGGCTGGGCCGTGATGCTCTGGAACGTGATGCGCTCCGCCGCGCGGTCCGCGGAAATATCCTTCAGCTGCACGCCGGTATCCTGCTCCGCCGATTCCCATGCCCGCTGCGCTACTCTTCCATTCGTAGCCGAAGACAGATTCAGAATGGCATCCGCCGCATGTCTTGCGGTATGAAGCTTCGGCAGGCCATTTTTGATGGAGTCGTCATAATAAGTTCCGTTCAAGCGCTTCAGCTCTTCATACTCCTCGGCGACCGAGAAGCTGACGCCGTGCGCCCCGACTTTGCCTGTGGCCAGATTCGGCCCGAGCGTCACATATTTATCGTAAATTTTGGTATAATCGCGTTCGACCACCGTCAGGTTCGGCATCGTTTTGCCCGGAACCGCTTCGATCTCGCCCTTGCGCCAATCCTTCACCTCACCGTACGGCTGGGCGATCTCGCTTGCCGAGTCATGGGCCAGCGGGCTTGTCACAAGATCCTTGTATACGCCTGGCAGATGCGTTTTGGCCATGTCCGAGAAGACTTCAGCGATCGTTCTGTAAATATCCCAGTCCGAACGCGATTCCCAGAGCGGATCCACCGCCGGGTTGAACGGATGGACGAAGGGATGCATGTCGGTGGAGGATAAGTCGGTTTTCTCGTACCAGGTCGCTGCCGGCAGCACCACATCGGCATACATCGGCGTCGAGGTCATCCGGAAATCGAGCGCGACCAGCAGATCCAGCTTGCCTTCCACGTCCTCGCGCCACACCATTTCCTCCGGCTTATCCTCTTCGTTCGGCGTCGAGAGCAGGCTGTCCGAAGCGCCAAGCAAATGCTTCATGAAGTATTCCTGCCCTTTGGCCGAGCTTGAGATCAGGTTCGAGCGCCATACGAACAGCGATCGCGGGAAGTTTTCCGGCGCACCCGGATCTTCTGCCGCAAATTTGGTATCTCCTGACACGATTTGTTCAAGCGTGTGCTTCACGATGTCTTCATTGCTCGTTTTCCCCTGCAGCGCCGCTTCCTGGGCAAACGTCAGGCTGTTCTTGTTGAACTGCGGATAGGACGGAAGCCAGCCGAGCCTAGCGGCAAGAACGTTGTAATCTGCCGGATGCCGGTACCGGATCTCCCCGCCCGTCGGCGATTTCAGGGAATCGGCCCCCATTTCTTCGTATTTCCACTGGTCGGTCGCAAAATAGAAGAACGAAGTGGCATTTTGCTGCCGCGGCGGTCCCTGCCAGTCTTTGGCGAAGGCAACCGTGGACCAGCCCTCGATCGGACGGCATTTCTCCTGCCCCACGTAATGTGCCCAGCCGCCGCCGTTCACGCCCTGGGAAGCCGTCAGAATGACCAGGTTCAGAATGGAGCGGTAGATCGTGTCGCTGTTGAACCAGTGGTTAATGCCCGCACCCATGATGATCATGGAGCGGCCGCCGGTATCCAGCGAATTCTGCGCGAATTCTCGGGCGATTTGAACGACGACCGAAGCCTTCACGCCGGTAATGTTCTCCTGCCAGGCCGGGGTGTAGTCGAATTCGGCATCTTCATATCCCGAAGCCGCAAGTCCGCTCTCCGCTTGCCCTATCCCATATTGGCTCAGCATCAGATCGTATACCGTGGCGGCGAGACGCTCGGTTCCGTCGGCCAGCTGAATTTTCTTCGCCGGAATTTGGCGTTTGAAGGTGCCGTTGGCCCGGTTATCAAAGAACGGGAAAAGGATCGTCTGCCGCTCCGCTACCTGGGACTCTACGGAAAGCGCCGGTGCAATGACCGACCCGTCTTCGCGTTCCAGAATCAGGTTCCATTTCTTGTCCTGCTCCCAGCGCTGGCCCATCGTACCGTTCGGAACGATGATTTCATTCGTGTTCTCGTCGATAATCACCGGCTTCCACTCGGCATGCTGCGAGGCATCGCCCAAATCGCTTGCCCGCAGGAAGCGGCCAGCCTTGTACCCCCCCTCAAACTCATCCAGGAGAATCAGGAAAGGCATATCCGTATATTGTTTCGCATAATTCAGGAACATCGGCTCCTGACGTTCATGATAGAACTCCTTCAAAATGACATGCGTCATGGCCTGCGCAATCGCCGCATCGGTTCCGGGGTTCGGGGCCAGCCAGTTGTCGGCGAATTTGACATTCTCGGCATAGTCCGGCGCGACCGACACGACCTTGGTCCCTTTGTATCGCACTTCCGTCATGAAATGGGCGTCCGGCGTACGCGTTAACGGTACGTTCGAACCCCACATGATCAGGTAGCCCGCATTATACCAGTCGCTCGATTCCGGCACGTCGGTCTGCTCTCCCCAAATTTGCGGGGAAGCCGGCGGCAGGTCGGCATACCAGTCGTAAAAACTCAGCATTTCGCCGCCCAGCAGGGAGATGAACCTTGCCCCCGAAGCGTAGCTGATCATGGACATCGCTGGAATCGGTGTGAAGCCGGCGATGCGGTCCGGGCCGTATTTGCGGATCGTATAGATTAACTGGGCGGCGATCAGCTTCGTGGCTTCCTGCCAAGATACACGAACGTGACCGCCCTTTCCCCGTGCTTGTTTATAGGATTTGGATTTCGCCGGATCTTCGACGATGCTGGCCCAAGCGGCGATCGGATCGCCGTGCTCGTTCAATGCCTCTTTCCACATATGCCACAGCCGGCCGCGCATGTAAGGGTATTTCACCCGCAGCGGACTGTATTCATACCAGGAAAATGACGCCCCGCGCGGACATCCCCGCGGTTCGAATTCCGGCATATCCGGCCCGCAGGACGGATAATCGATCTGCTGGTTTTCCCAGGTGATGATCCCGTTCTTTACGAACACTTTCCAGCTGCAGGAGCCTGTACAGTTCACGCCGTGAGTGGTCCGCACCACTTTGTCGTGCGACCAGCGCTTGCGGTACATATCCTCCCATTCCCTGCTTTTCTCCTCCAGAACGGACCAATTGCCAGAGTAGCTTTCCATCCTCTTGAAGAACTTCAGCCCCGACTTTCGTCTCATAGGACACTTCAACTCCTTCTGCTTGAATGACAATGATTGGGGAATCAATGTGCCGTTCTTCGTATAGCTTCATTATGAGCGGCCTCACCCTCGGTTCCTATTAGGGAAACTCCTATATTCCTTCGAGAATTCCCTTGGTTAACGTCAGGCGGCGATTCGAGCACGGATCGTCTTGTGAAACGAAAAAAAGGTGTCCCGCAAGACCTGATGATCTTGCGGGGCACCTTCGGATTCTGTTGTGACTGCTAAATGTTTATAATCATTCCCCGATCTTCACCGGGACCCCCGTTTCGGCCGACTGCAAAGCAGCAAAGGTAATTTCCATGGTTTTAAACGCATCCTCATAGGAGGACAAGATTCCGGAAGCATCGCCGGTGCGAACCGCGTGGATGAACGCTTCACTCTCCCGAAGATATGGATTAACCGCATTGCGGTATTCCGTCGTTCTTCCTTTTTCCTTGACGATGAGTTTATCGGATTGAATGCCGATGACCCCCTGCTCCGTATAAATATCCAAGCCAGCCCGATCCGACTCCGGCAGCATGCAGGTATTGGAGATCGTTGCCACGGCGCCGGATTTTAATTTCAGCGTCGCAGTGCCCACGTCGTGTACCGTTACCCCCTCATGAACATCCTTCATCGCTCGATGGGCAAAAGCCGCATACACTTCATCCGCTTCACCGAGCAGGCAGCGAAGCAGGTCAACCATATGGGTGGTTTGCTCAATGAATTGCCCTCCCGAGCCTTCCTGCTGTCTCCACCAGTACACCTGCGGCATGTCTCCCAACCAGTAGCCAAGCGCCATCCCGATCTTCCGGCCTTCCAGCAGCTCGGCAGCCTTGATGGCCGCATCCGTATAACGGAAATGATACCCTGCAGACGTAATTAAACCGGCCTTCTTCACCTCATGCAGAATCTGCCGTGGCGTATCCAGGTTCGTGCCCAGCGGTTTCTCGACCAGAAAAGGAATGCCCCGCTCCACCACCTGGGCTTCAATCTCTCCATGCGCAAATGGCGGAACGCAGATATAAACCGCATCGGGCTTGGTTGCATCCAGCATCTGCTCAACGTTGCTGTACGCCTTGGCGCCAGCATAGCCCCGCACCGCTTGTTCCGCTTTCTCCTGACTCGTCCCGACAAAGGCGGCAACGTTCACTCCGTCCATGTTGGACAAAATATCTGCATGCACTCTGCTGAACCAGCCTGTACCGATCATTCCTATGTTGAATGCCATCTGATCCTAAAACCTCCCCTTCTATTAGAGACGATGCCCTGTTCTTCTTCATTATCATAGTACCGGAAAAGCCCGGCAAGCATCATGTTTCGTCGGCCTTGTCCTCAATTCCTTTATTTGAATAAAAAAAGCCCGCTCTTCGGTCATGGACCGGGAGCGGACTCTGCCTATCTGAAAATCATCCATATCACAATAAACGCTATTAACGAAACAAGATAAATGATGAGCAGCTTCGTGAGATTGGTTCTCGTTTTCCGCTCATAGTTCGGGTTTGCCTTCTTATTCTCCTGAGATAATCCTACTAGAAGCGTTGATATTCCTCCAATTAATGCCAGCGCGATGACGATAATATACATAACCAACCACAAACAACCCCATTCGATTATTCATTATATACAATCTATTATAGAACCTGAGGCTTCAGGATCAACCTATATCATCATGAAATGGTCGTTTCTGCCTCATTATAATGAACAATCGGCCGATGCACACCATCCAATTGAGCGACAGTTGTGACCATCCAATTGGATGGCGGGTCACCCTCCATTTCGGCTTTCAACCTTCGCGCGCCGTCCATTGATGCAGCCGTTCCAGTGCCTCATCGGCTTCAGGCATCGGAAACAGAGGCCACACATGCATCATGTTCTCGTATTCCCAGTACTCGGTATCGACGCCTTCCCGGGCCATCTTATCGCGCAGCAGGCGAGCGTCCGGCAGCAGGGAATCGGCGGTTCCTGCGAGAATGACCGTGCGGGGAAGGCTTCCCATCTCGCCAAACAGAGGACTGACCGCAGGATGGTCCATCGGAAGGCCTCCTGCATACATCCTTCCTACCGCTCCGAGCCCGGCCGGCTGGAGAAAGACGTCGCGCTGCGGGATGCCGAGCGCGGATATCTGCGGATTGTCCGTGGCTGCATCCACCCATGGCGAGATCAGAATCAGCCCCTGTGCCTGCAGCGGCGTCTCCTTGACCGACTGGGCCATGTCGAGAGCCAGCGCGCCGCCGGCCGAATCGCCCATAAGAAGTACCGGGCTCTCGGCCTGGGCGCATACGTGCACGTAAAACTCGCGCATCAGCCCCGTCAGCTTTTTCGCATCGGCAGCCGGAACGGTGGGGTAATTGGGTAGGATGACGGTGAAACCGGTTCGTTTCGTCCACTGCCTGGCAAACGCGAAGTGGGGCGGCAGAATCTCTTCGATATAGGCTCCGCCGTGCAAATAAACGACGGTCCCCCGTTCCTTCGTACCATGCGATACATAATAATTCATGCTTGCGCCCGATCCGCTATGGAAACGGCGGGTCTCAAATCCTTCCTGTTCCTCGGACAACGCAGGATATGGAGGCAATGTTTCGATATACTGCCGAATCGTTCCGGCATGTTCCCATTTATGATGAAATCCCTCGGCGGTCAGCTGCTCTTTTACAGCCGTACTCTCTTTACTCGGCATATGGTTTTCTCCCCTTTGCTGGACGTTATCGATATAGGGCAGGCTGGTGCGTGTCCTGCTTCAATATATCACCGCACGCGGCACGGCCGCTGTGGCAATTGATACAGAAGCGTTAACCAATGGGGTAGTCCGAGACTAAGCTGCTCAAGGCTCTGAGCCGGCTAAACGATGATACCCTATGTAAAAGCCCCGCATTCTACCGGGCTGAATCGCTCAGTAATTGATCCGCGCTGCGCTGCAGAAGAAGGCAGAAGGACCGGTTATGTCCGATAAAAAATGACGATACGTCATAGCGATGACGGGCTGGCTCATAAGTAATCAGAGCGCGATGCTTCATATTTTCGATAAGTATGTCAGCGAACCGCTCCGCTGGACCCTTTGCGAAAAAGGTTAGGTAGGCGTACAGGGAATGATCCACGGGCTCATCGAGAGGGCTTACGCCCGCGCAGGAAAACTCGGTCTCCAAGCCCGCCTGCTGCAGCGACATCAATATCGGATACAATTGCTCGTCAACAGGGGCATTGCCGAACAACCGCGTGCGTTTGGGCTGTTTGCGTACCTTGGGTCTGTTGATCCACTCGTTTAGCTCCTGCCTTCTCCGTCTCCACTGTTCCGGGGTATGTGCGCTCAGGAGCATCTCTCCGCCGGAATCCTGTCGTTCCTGGTTCATCCCGTCCATCCCCCTCATTGACATGGTCTCTTGCTGTTACTTTTAGTGTAGTCCCATTTCGTTTGAAGTCAAATAAGCCGGACGGCTGGTCCGGCTTGCGTTAAAGCATGCGCTAACGGGTTTCCCGATGCAGCGTCACCCGCTTCAAACGCGGACAATATTTGCGCAATTCCATCCGCTCCGGGTGATTTCGTTTATTTTTGGTCGTTGTATAGTTACGGTCCCCCGTTTCCGTGCATGCCAATGTTATGGTCACTCGCATATTCAGCACCTCCTGCCTTTTGTTTAAATCGTAATAATTACGATTAATTAAAATATACTTTATTCCCGTTTTTATGTTTTGTCAAGAAATCGGAGCAACTTACAGCCGCATTTCGGGAAGTCGGTCATGTTGCCCGTCCAACTCGCAGTCCGATATCCCGTCCATATTGAAGGGATGGCTCAAGATTTGTCATCGTAATGATGAAATTATGAAAAGCCTTTATTTAGGCTAAATGATATGATTAAGGTTACAGACAGAAACCGCCTGAATATGTCACGAAAGGATGAGGAAGGTGTGGAAGCCGGATCGTAACAGCACACGACCTCTATATCAGCAAATTGCCGATGATCTGGAGCAAAGAATATCTTATGGTGAGTTTCCACCGGGCAGCTTACTCCCATCCGAACGAAAGCTTGCGGAGCAGTTAGGGGTTAATCGAAGCACCGTGGTTCTGGCTTACTCGGAGCTTCGGGCGCTTGGAATCATAGAGAGCCGTTCCGGAAGCGGAACGCGGGTCAGCAACTCCAAATGGGGAGCCACGCCCAAGCATACGCCGAACTGGCGCCGCTATGCGGAGGGAGGGAATTTCCTGCCGAATCTCCCTTTTCTTCGCCGGATTCGGGAAGCGCTGGCGCATGATCCCTCATTGATCGATTTTGCCAGCGGAGAGCTTGCCGGCGATTTGGCGCCAATCCAAGAAATGAATACGTTAATGAGTCAAAAATCGAACACGTCCTATTTCGGATATGACAACCCGCAGGGATATGGTCCGCTCCGGCAGGCTTTGGTTACGTATCTGAAAAAATATCGGGGGATCCAGACCACCGAATCCTCCATATTGATCACGTCGGGGTCTCAGCAGTCGCTGTATCTCATTACGCAGTGCTTGTTGTCGCCTGGCGATGCGGTGGCCATTGAAGATCCGTCGTACTGCTATTCGCTGCCGATGTTTCAATCGGCCGGCCTTCGCCTGTTCAGACTCCCTGTCGACGAACAAGGGGTGCGGCCGGAGGACATCCGCTCGCTGTACAAGAAACACCGGATCAAGATGATCTTCATTAATCCGAATTTTCAGAATCCGACCGGCACCGTCATGGCTCAGGAGCGAAGGTCGCAGCTGCTGGATGCAGCCAGTGAACTTGGACTTCCCATCGTGGAGGACGATCCCTTCAGTTTGACCGCCTACCAGTGCCCGCCGCCGGCTCCTTTGAAATCCGTGGATTCCATCGGGTCGGTGCTTTACATCGGGTCACTCTCGAAAATAGCCGCGTCCGGCCTTCGCGTAGGCTGGATGGTCGCCCCGAATTCCATTGTGGAGCGGCTCGCAGACGCCAGGCAGCAGATGGATTTCGGGCTGAGCGTGGTGCCCCAAAGCCTTGCCGTCCAGTTTATCGACTCTTCCTATTTTGCTCCCCACCTGGACAGGCTGCGAGCGAGCTTGCTGTACAAGCGGGATTTACTGATCGAGGCCCTGCAGAAAGAGCTGCAAGGCCTGGTTCATTTCCATGTGCCGAAGGGCGGCCTGCATCTCTGGTGCAAGATCGTGCCGGAAGTGAACGACAGCAAGCTGCTGGAGGCCGCTATTCAAAAAGGCGTTATTTTCGCGCCGGGAAGCGTGTACGGATCGGCTTCCGGATATGTGCGATTCACTTACGCCCGTGCCAGGGCCGAGGATATCCCCTCCGGAATCTCCAAGTTCGCCCAAGCCCTGCACGCCGCCATTCAATAGGGCAGCACCGGGAGCGGTGCCCCCTGCCCTTTAGCAGGAAAAAGGTTAGCTTTCGGAAAGCTAACCTTTTTTCATGCTTTCTTTTGCCCTCTCCTCTTATTTTGATCATTTACAATAGGGTCAACCAGATATATAAACCCAAGAGGGTTATGAATAACGTCGGGATGGTCAATATGATCCCTGTTTTGAAATAGGTTCCCCAGCTGATCTTCACGCCCTTGGCAGAAAGGACATGCAGCCAAAGCAAGGTTGCCAGCGAGCCGATCGGCGTAATTTTGGGACCTAAATCGGAACCGATCACGTTCGCATAAATTAAGGCCTCTTTAATGGCTGCCGACGTATGGGTTGCATCGATAGCGAGTGCATCGATCATCACCGTCGGCAAATTGTTCATAATGGACGAAATCATGGCGGCAATAAAACCCATGGCCATGGTAGCGGCAAACAACCCTTGATCCGCTGCGCTCTGTATGACGCCGGCCAGAAGATCCGTAAGGCCTGCATTGCGCAAGCCATATACGACGACATACATGCCGATCGAGAAAAACACGATCGCCCATGGCGCCCCTTTAAGCACTTCCTTGGTTTGCACAGCCGGACTTTTTCTCGCCATCAGCAGGAACAATATCGCGATAACGCCGGCGACGATCGATACGGGTATACCTGCAAATTCACACACAAAGTAACCGATCAGCAGCATGCTCAATACGATCCATGATAAACGGAACATGGCAGGATCCTGAATTGCCGTGGATGGCTGCTTCAGCTGGGTACCGTCATAATTCCGCGGGATGCTTTTGCGGAAAAACAAGTAAAGCACCAGAACGCTAGCTGCCAAAGAAAACAGATTCGGAACCAGCATGCGACTAGCGTATTCGATGAACGTGATGCCGAAGAAATCGGCAGATACGATGTTCACCAGATTGCTGACGACAAGCGGTAGCGAGGTGGTGTCCGCAATAAAGCCGCTTGCGATAATAAACGGAAATACCTTTCGTTCATCGAAATTCAGCGCCCGTACCATGGCAAGTACGATCGGTGTCAAGATGAGCGCCGCTCCGTCATTCGCGAAGAATGCGGAAACAACCGCTCCAAGCAAGGAGACGTACACAAACATCCGGATGCCGTTTCCCCGGGCGGCATTGGCCATATGCAGCGCAGCCCATTCGAATAACCCGATTTTATCCAATATCAACGAAATAATGATGATTGCAACAAAGGCGAGCGTTGCGTTCCATACGATCCGGGTGACGTCCCACACATCCTGGAAGTCCACGACTCCAACGAGAAGCGCCAGCAACGCGCCTCCGCAAGCCGACCATCCAATGGATAGATTTTTAGGCTGCCAAATGACAAAAATTAAAGTGACAATAAAAATGATGCTGGCCAGGACAACAGAAACCAATGTACAAACCTCCAATGACGTGTTGAGCCGGAATACAATTATGTTTCACGGTGAATCAATATATAACTATATCCTTATATAATGAACAACAATTCTACTTTATGCGAATGCCGGCTGACTCTCGGTTAGTTACAAGTACAGTTAACCTCCTTATTCATGGATGACAATACTTCTTGCGAGCCTGGCATTTCATTTAATACGGCTTGGATATACGGCATGTCATCCACATTCAATGAATAATAAACCCATTGCCCTCGCCTGGCTTCATTGACGATTCCCTGAGACTTCAGCTTTCTCAGATGCTGGCTGATCGCCGGCTGCGACATATCGAAAATATCCACGAACTCGCAAACGCACCATTCTCTTTCCTTAAGGAGCGTCAACATCGTAAGCCTTGTTTTATCCCCAAGCAATTTGAGTTTCTCGGCTATTTCGTTCATGGGCTCCATTAAGATTCATCCCTTTCCTCCGGCAAAATAAAATGACGATTCTGTCTCATATAAGTCAATGCTTATATGTTAATGGAAAGTGTGCCTGATTTCAATCGTATAAGCGATTTATTTGCAGCCCGAAGCAGATGAGGTTGGCAGACAGCAATCGTTGGCATTTGGTCCACTGCTAACGCCGCATACGCCGGTCTCCGGCAGCTCCAGCTCAACCTTTAACGCCGCCTCCAGATCGCCGTCCAAATAGGCTGCAATGGATCTGACCTGCTCATACCCTGTAGCCATGAGGAAAGTCGGAGCCCGGCCATAACTCTTCATCCCGACAAGATAAAAGTTTTTATCGAAATGACGAAGTTCTTTCTCCCCATGAGGTCTTACGGTGCCGCAGCTGTGTACATTCGGATCAATTAACGGAGCCAGCGCCTCAACGCTCTCCGTGGCTGGATCCATGCTAAGCCTGATCTCGCTCAGAAATGTAAAATCAGGTCGGCTCCCCGTATTTACGATCACTTCATCGATTCCTTGTATTTCCTTGCCTTCGCCATTGGCAGTCCCCTTGATGCCGATCCTCCCGTCTTTTTGGGAAAGCCCCTCAATCATCAATGGAGTAACCACTTGGATTTGGCCTGCATCTATCAACTGGTGAATGCGGCTTCCAAGCGCTCCACGAGCCTCGAGTTGATCATTCTCTTCCCCGCCATAGGCTTCTTCCACCGATTTCTTTCGCATCACCCAAATCACTTCCGTATTCGAATCCGTTTCTTTGAGCTGGGCCAGATCCAATAAAGTGTTGATCGCCGAGTGTCCGCCTCCTACCACTGCAACGCGTTTCCCCGCGTATTTCTGCCTTTGTTCTGCTGATAAATCTGGAATCCCGTAATAAATATGATCTTTCAAATCACGTTCTTCCCGCGTCCATATTCCGTCAGCATGCAGCGGATTCGGATGTCCCCAGGTTCCGGACGCATCGATCACGGCCCTAGCTTCAAAACGCTGCGTGGCGTTATTTGCATCAACATAAAGCACGAAGGGTGCAGCTTCGCGATGAGCCGATTTCATTTTATCCATATTCTTTTTCGATATGGAGACCACTCTGGAATTCAACATGATATTGGGCTCCAGTTCAGGCAACTGTGCTAAAGGTTTTAAATATTGATGGACAATCTCTTGACCGAATGGCAGTTCCGTTAATACAGGAGGCTTCCATCCTTGTTTGCGCAAAAGACGCTCAGCGGCTTTATCGATGTTGTACTGCCATGGCGAGAATAGTCGTACATGCCCCCATTGAAGGATGTTGTGGCCAATGCTGGATCCGGCTTCAAAAAGGATGAAATTTTGTCCTCTCTCCGCTAGGTGCGCTGCTGCTGCCAACCCGATCGGTCCGGCTCCGATTATCGCCACGGGCAGGCTATCGTTATAGGAAGCATGCTCCTCTTTGACGGTTTCCTTGGTGTATGAGGGTACTCGGGGTGTGCAACAAGAAGATGAGGTTACCTTAAACTCAATGTTTTTCATACGGAAATCCTCCTTTTTTAATCCATCAATTTTTTTTGATATATCGGTTAAAAAAATTATGCCTTTGAATTCGGATAAAAAACGCAGCAAAGCTTTTCGGATAACAGCGCTTTGACTTCCTCATCGTTAAGCTCATAGTAATTCCATTTTCCGATGCGTTCCATCAAAATAATATTTGCATCGAGCAGCATTTTCAGATGGTAAGACAGTTTCGATTGAGGGAGGTCCAGCATGTCCGTCAGGTCACATACACATACTTTACCTCGTTGATTTAACTCATATATGATTCTCAAGCGATTCTTATCGGATAATGCTTTGAATTTCTGTTCGTACAAGCTTAATACGTCGTTATGTATGGTAGAGACCTTCATGTTGTCACCTCATTTTCCCATCAAATTATTTTGATGTGATGATTGTAGCAAGCGATCCGCAGCACGTCAAGCATCCATTTTTTTGATTTGTATAGGAGTGTGCTCGGAATCACACCCCGATATACAAAAAAAGATATCCGGTTCACCAAAGCGGCCAGGATGTCTCTCATGCCGATAATCCAGCCGCCACCGTGCGGTTGCGTCCTTCCCCCTTCGCCCGGTACAACGCCATATCCGCCGCTTGAAATACATCCTCCCGGTTTCCCCCGTGCTCCGGATACAGCGATACGCCGATCGATACGGTGAGCGTTCCGGAATAAGGGGTCGGGGAAATCAGGATCGCCCTGCGTATCCGTTCGGCCATACGGTATGCCGTATCCAGGCTGCGTTCGCGAAGAAGAATGACGAACTCTTCCCCGCCAAAGCGGGAGCATACCGCATCCGCGGGAGCGCAATCCACCATGACGGCTGCCACGAGCTTCAGGATCTGATCGCCGGTTTGATGGCCGTATGTATCGTTTATCGCTTTGAAATGGTCGATGTCCAGGAGAATAACGGCATACGGCTCCCCGAGCGCATCCCAAGACTCAAGACAGCGTTCCAGTTCCCGGCGATTGGACAGCCCCGTCAATGGATCCGTGATGGCCTCCTGCTGCAGCGACTGGGTCTGCTTGGCCATCGTTTCCGCAGCGGCTCCCATGATCCGGTTCAACTGGTCGGCTTCCCGGTTCCAATGCGGCCGGAATTCCTGGGAAGACACCGTTTGGCCGGCTGCTACCGATTTCGTTAATTTATAGAGCCGGGTAAACGGGGCGGCAATTCTTGCGGCCGTATATACGGCAATGAACAGCATGAGCGCGATGGGAAACAGCATGCTTCTCAGCTGGTCCTGCAAATTTCCATTGACATCGGCCAGGATGGAGCTTACCGACGTCTGCATGACGATCCCCCAGCCATTCATCGCCACGCTGGCATAACCCGTCAAGTAATCGTCGCCCTGCGTATTCGTCACGCGTTGCATGCCGCTCTCGCCATCCATGAGCCGTCTCACGACCACGTTAGAACTCACGTCCTCCCCGACCCGGCTTTCCTCCAGATGATAGAGCACCTTCCCGCCGGAATCCACGATATAGGAATAGGAGTCCTCTTCATTTCCCGCACCGGATCCGAAAATCCGATGCAATATATTGTTCTCTTCCAGATAAATCGTGCCTGCTATCATGCCGCAGTACTTGCCGGATCCGTCAAAAATCGGCTCGCTCGCAAACACGATCCAGCGGCCGGTCGGACTCCTATACGGTACCGAAAGATAGGATTTTCTCTCGTTTAATGCTTGAATGGCCCCCTCCGTTATTAATCGGGCATGGTTTACCTGATTCCCCGCAGGAGAAACAACCCGAATGCTCCCCCTTTCATCGGCCCAAAATACGGAATTGAAGTAAGGGCTGCTCTGGAGCATAAGATCAAAAATGACCTGCAGCTCCTCCTCGTCGGATGCCGCTCTTGCCTCAATGGCCGGGTTGCTTGCGGCGGCGCGTAGACTTTGGCGCATCCCCGAGAAAAGCGCCTCTATGGTAACCGCCATTTTTTGCGCGGATGATAAATTCAGCGACATGGTCGTGTCGTACAGGGACCGTTTCTCGTTTTTATACTGGATGTAGACCATGATCGACATCGTCATTAGGATGGATAATGAAACCAATGCAGGCATGACCATCGCAAGACTGATTTTGAGGCGTCGTTTGGGTATGTTCATGGAGGCTGTACCCCTACTCTTATGAAATTTTTTCCGGATGAATACACGATCTTTTCATATTACTTCACAAACGTTTTGGAGTCCATATAGGGAATGCCGCATCATGCTCTGTATTTACCAGTTGCATAACGAACGTATGTTCGTTATATAATAGTGAGGAGCATATGAAGAACGATGAGGAGGCATCAGGCATGTCTGCGTCTCCGCTGCAAACCGAGGAAGAGCTGCTGTCCGTCAAGGACTGCGTCATTCTGCCGATTTTGCTGGACGTGCTGGAACGGGATATCCGCAGCATGAAGCATACCGGCATAAGCGACTATTACGTGCTCCATCTGCAGACCATTCAGAAGATTACGTTCGCGAAGCTCGCCGAGCTCAAGAGAAGCTGCCGCGCACGCGGCATCGCCATTCTGGAAACCCGGCGCCAGAAGCACTCCGTCACCATCCGCTACCGATGTCGCGGCTACCAGCATGACATGGAGCTGATGTGGGATTTTGTGAGGGCCGATATTCAAATGCGTCTGGCTGAAACATTTCACATTCGTCTCGAATAGGAGGAATCATCATGCATAAACGCAAGCAGCGCGTCGTTTTTCTGGCGGACTGCCAGTCCTTTTATGCCTCTGTTGAAAAAGCGGCGAATCCCGCATACCAAAACAGACCCCTGGTCGTCTCCGGCGACCCTTCCCGGCGAAGCGGCATCATTCTCGCGGCATGCCCGCTTGCGAAGGATCACGGGGTCACCACGGCGGAGCCCCTGTGGCAGGCCCAGCAGAAATGCCCCGATCTGGTCGTGATGAAACCGCGCATGAGCGCCTATATCCGGGTATCCCTGCAGATCATGAGCATTCTCGAATCGTATTCCGATCTCGTGGAGCCGTTCAGCATTGATGAGCAATTCATCGATGTGACGGCAAGCTTGGCGCACTTTGGCTGCACGCCGAAGGAGCTCGCCCGGCATATTCAGATGCGGGTGCGGCGCGAGACCGGCGTCTATACCCGAGTCGGCATCGGGCGCAACAAGGTTCTTGCCAAGCTGGCCTGCGACAATTTCGCCAAGAAGAATGAGGACGGCATCTTTGAGCTGAACGAGGCCACCATGGACGCGCTCTGGGCCTGCCCCACCCATAAAATGTTCGGCGTGGGCTCGCGGACCACGAAGCATCTGGCACGGCTCGGCATCCAGACCATCGGGGAGCTGGCCCATACGCCGCTTCCCGATCTCAAATTCAAAATGAAGCGCTACATGAAAAAAAACTGCGACATCTGGAGCGAAGTGCTGTGGCGAACCGCCAATGGTTATGATGATTCCCCGGTGACGCCCGATGCATTCGACGGGCAAAAAGGAATCGGCCGGCAGACCACGCTTCCCGTCGATTATCACGACCAGCAGGACATCGATGTCGTGCTGAACGAGCTCTCCATGCTCATCTGCCAGCGGGCGCGGGCCAAAGGCTACATGGGCAACGTGGTCCACGCCGGCGCCCAGGGCGCCGATTTCGACCGGCCGGTGGGGTTCTCCCGCCAAATGAAGATTGCCGAGCCGACGCATCTGTCCCGCGAAGTGTATGCGGCTGCCAAGGAGCTGTTCCGCAAGCACTGGGACGGCGGCCCTGTCCGCAAAATCTGGGTCTCCCTCGGAGAACTGCAGAGTGACGCCGTTTACCAGCTGTCTCTCTTCGGCGACCGGGAGCGGCTCATGTATTTGGAACATACCATGGACGATATCAACAACCAATATGGTCCCTCCTCCGTTTACTTCGGCTCATCGCTAACCAAAACCAGCCAGCTGAAATTTCTGAACGCCAAGATCGGAGGACACTACAAATGAAAAAACTAACGGGAAACGGTCTATGGGAATCCAGCCGCATGATGCTGTTTGAGCATCGCGACGCCATTTTGGAGAAGCAGGGCGAGAAGCATAAGCAGGCCCACCCTCTTCTGGATGAGCAGCAGATGCAGTGGATTATAGAAAAGATCAGCACGGCTTACCGGAGCAAGGAAACCATACAGCTGCAAGTATACGGGGAGTACGGAAATTACGCGGTAAACGGAAGGATCTCCCGAATCAATACCCTGAACGAGCGGTTGCTTGTCGGGGATACTTGGATTAATCTGGTAGATATACTGGAGGTTGAAACGGCGGAGACGTGTGATTGACTGCCGCGGGCATCCATATCCGCGCCTTGGCCGCGCCGCCGTCTTGCCCATGCCGGATCCCCTGCCTGCTGCCCTCTCGGATCATCGGAGCCAGGGGATACGGCCAATTCGTTACATTATGGATCAAGGATGGGATCACGTTTGAACAACAATATGCACGCTGAACAAGACCTGCAGTCCATCGGACAAAAAAACGCAAGCTCCGGCCAGTCCGGCCAGCTTCTGCAATCGCTGCTATGGAACCGGCACGATCTTCCTTCGCTGGAGCATGGCCGGCTCTATCGGCATCACGATGGATTTACGCTCACCGGAACGGTCGTAGCCAGCCTGGAAGGCCGGACTCTCCACTGTTCCTACGAGGTCGAAACCACAAGCAGCTGGGAGACCCGGAAAGTCCGGATTACGCTCTCAAGCGGCACGGAAGAACAGTCCCTTCACCTGGAACGGGATGATGAGGGCCGCTGGTGGAACGGCGATACCGAGCTCACGGCCTTTGCCGGCATGACCGACATCGATCTCGGGATCACCCCGTCCACCAACACGCTCCCGATCCGCCGCCTGCAGCTGGAGCCCGGGGAGAGCGCAACCATGACGGCCGTATGGATTCAATTCCCGAGTCTAACCGTCGCTCCCCTCCCCCAACGATACACGCGGACGGGCGAATTCGCCTACCGTTACGAGAGCAACCACGGAGCGTATCAAGCGGATTTGGAGGTTGACGAACGCGGCCTTGTCACAACGTACGCGGACGTATGGAGCCGGACTCGCTGAGCCCCGTCCATCCCCCGCTGTCAGTGTTCCCCCTTGCTGCGGCAGCGTCAGCCGGGAAACCGTTATAACGTCGCCTGATCCGCAACAAGGGATCTACCCGCCATACGGTCGTCCGCCATGCCAAAAAATCCCCTGCCGGGTCTGCTTTAAAGACCTTGCAGGGGATTTCCGCGCTCCTTATCAATGCGGAACAAAAACGAGCTGCAGCACGAACAGCACGGCAAAAATATACATCAGCGGGTGAACCGCCTTCCACTTGCCCTTCACGATTTTCATGAGCGGGTATGAAATAAAACCGAGCGCAATCCCAGTTGCGATGCTGGACGTAAGCGGCATGGTCAAAATCACGAGAAACGCAGGGAACGCTTCATCAAAATCATTCCACCGGATGTGCTGAACGTTGCTCAGCATCAGACAGCCCACCACGATAAGCGAAGGTGCCGTGATGGCGGACAATCCGGCCACCGCCCCGATCAGCGGGCTAAAGAAGGCCGCAACCACGAACAGCCCGGCAACGACCACCGAGGTTAAGCCTGTGCGGCCGCCTGCGCCGACACCGGCTGCGGATTCGATATACGCCGTGGTCGGGCTTGTGCCGACCATGGAACCGGCCACGGTTGCCACCGAATCGGAGAACATGGCACGTTCCGCGCGGGGCAGCTTGTTATCCTTCATCAGCCCTGCCTGCTCTGCCACGCCAACGACCGTGCCCGTGGTATCGAACAGCGTTACAAGCAGGAACGAGAACACCACGGCATAGAGCCCGTGCCTGATCACATCCGAGGCCGCCGTAATGGGGTTCCATACCAGAATGCCTTCCGGCAGCGTGGGAACGGACATAATCCCGCCGGTGAAGGACAGCATATCGGCAAGATAAGCGATAATTCCGGTGATGATCATGCCGATGAACAAGGCGCCCTTCACATCGCGGGACAGCAGCACGAGCGTAACCGCCAAGCCCACCAAGGCGAGCACGACCGATGGCTGGTGCAAATCGCCGAGCGCTACCAGATTATCCGGATGCGCGGTGATAATGCCGCTCATCCGCAGACCGATAAAAGCAATGAACAGGCCGATCCCGACCGTGATCGCATGCTTCAGGTTCGCCGGGATCATCTCAATTAACCTGCGCCGCAGGGAAGTCATCGATAACAGCAGAAACAGAATACCGGCGATAAAAACGGCGGAAAAGGCTTCAATATAACCAAGTCCGGCATGCCCTTGGACAACGGAATACGTAAAATAAGCATTCAGCCCCATCCCCGGCGCCACGGCAATCGGGTAGCGGGCTACGAGCCCCATGAGCAGCGTACCGATGACGGCGGCAATAATCGTAGCCGTGAAGCTTTGTTCAAACGGCACGCCCGCTTGCGACAGTATCAGCGGATTCACCACGGTCACATAAGCCATCGTAAAAAATGTCGTGGTCCCGGCAACAACCTCGGTCTTGACCGAGGTGCCGTTAGCTTTTAAATCAAACACGAAAAATCCTCCATTCATGATGCTCGGCCCGGCTGAGCGCCGGACCCTTTTGGTAAGTTGTGCAATATTTGATATACTCAAACACAAACGAGCCGTCATCCTTATATGGCCATTCCGTCGGGAATGCCAGCATAAGTCGATGTTCTGATCTAAAGCGGCTCGAATGAGAGGAGGCCTTGAAACGATGTGCGGACGTTTTACGCTCACCGTTACTTGGGAAGAGCTGATGACCAGGTATCTCATTGATCCCGAATCGGTCTCTCCCTTTCACGTTCCCAGGTACAACATCGCGCCTACGCAGATGGTCACGGCCATTATCCATGACGGGAGCACCAACCGGATCGGGCAGCTGCAATGGGGGCTTGTCCCTTCCTGGGCCAAGGATTCCTCGGGCGGAGCCAAAATGATCAATGCCCGCAGTGAAACGCTGGAAGACAAGCCTGCCTATAGGATGCCCTTTTATCGGAAAAGATGCCTGATTCCTGCAGACGGTTTTTACGAATGGCAGAAAAGCGGCAATGGCAAGCAGCCCTTTCGCATTGGATTGAAGAACGGCGAAATATTCAGCATGGCCGGCCTGTACGACACCTGGATCACCCCAGGGGGCGAGAAGCTGAGCACCTGTACCGTCATTACGACCGAGCCCAACAGGCTCATGGAGCCGATCCATAACCGGATGCCGGTCATTCTAAGACCCGCTGACGAAGCGCTATGGCTTGAACGGCAGCCGTCCTCCCATACCCATGGGAACCACCCTTCCCACCTGCAATCGCTCAAGGAGCTGTTGAAACCCTATCCCGCGGAGGAAATGCAGGCAGTGCCGGTAAGCACAACCGTAAACTCCGTCAAGAACGACACGGAAGATTGCATACGCTCCATTACGGGCAGCTAGATATTCCGAAAAGGTTGGGATTTCTCTTCGACTGTCGCGCTTTTTCACAGCATACCGGCTTCACCGCTGCCGGTTAGACCACAATAGCGAGGGACTCCTCTAAACGGGAATCCGCCTAAGATCGCCTCATCCCTGTTCAAGCCATGTCAAAAGCCCCTGCTCATTAGGAGAAAACACTCCCGAGAGGGGCTTCTTCTATGCTTGTCATTCCTTGATGTCATCCAGTTGTTAACGAAACATTCCCCACAGCTTGATCAAATGGAAGGTGTTGTTCGGATCGATGCGCTGTGCAAGCACGAATTGAACCATTTGCTGCTCCTGTGCGGAGCTCAGCTTTTCATTCAAGATGCCGCTGGCCGTCCGGATCAATTGATGTACTTTTGCGCTATTTTGAAGATCCGCTTTGGTCAAGCCCTGAGTCAGTCCCTTGATTCTTTCCTTGATGGCCGGGTTTTTCATTTTTAGCTTGATACGCTCCACCAGCTGCGGACTAATGCCATACTGCTGATAACCCAATGTTGAAGCACCTCCAGTCATAAATGCTGCTACCCTTTTTGAGTATATGACGAAGGTCTGTCCATTGTGCCAACAGATTCATGCCATTAATCCATGATATCGCCCTGGAAGATCTTCTCCTGCTGCAAAAAGTCGCGCAGCGGCTCATATTCCGGCGACGTCCAGAAGGAACTGTCGCTAACGAGAGCCGCCGCGTCGCCCCGGGCCTCTTCGACTACCTTGAAATCGGCGACCATGTCGGCCAGCCGGAACTCCGGCAGCCCGCTCTGCTTCGTACCGAAAAAGTCGCCCGGTCCCCGAAGCTCCAGATCCCGCCGGGATACCTCGAAGCCGTCTTCGGTTTCCGTCATGACCTGCATCCGTTCCTGACCCACTTCCGACTTCGGATCAGCCACCAGGACACAATAGGAAGCATGCTGTCCACGGCCTACCCGGCCCCGAAGCTGGTGCAGCTGGGACAGGCCGAAGCGATCGGCGTCCATAATGATCATCAGGGTTGCGTTCGGCACGTCAACGCCAACCTCAACAACCGTCGTGGAGATCAGCAGCTGAACCTCATTGCTGTAGAATTGGCGCATGACCTCATCCTTCTCGGCCGGCGTCATGCGGCCGTGCAGAAGTCCGACGGAATATGCGGGGAACGCCTGCTGCATTTGAACATGCAGGTCAATCGCATTCTGGACGTCCAGCTTGTCCGATTCCTCGATCAACGGGGCGATCAGATATGCCTGGCGTCCCTGATTTACTTCCCGGGAAATAAATCCGAGCACGCGGTCCATCAGTTCATGTTTGACCCAATAGGTCGTAATGGGAATGCGCCCTTTCGGACGCTCCGACAGCGTGGATACGTCCATGTCGCCAAAGGCGGTAATCGCCAGCGTCCGCGGGATCGGCGTCGCCGTCATCGTGAGCACGTCCGGGTTATACCCTTTACGCCTTAGAACGCTTCGCTGATTCACGCCGAAGCGGTGCTGCTCGTCCGTCACGACGAGCCCCAGCTCCCGGAAGTAGACGTCATCCTGGATAAGGGCATGGGTGCCCACAACGATGTCCGTAAGCCCCATCTGCAAGGAAGCCAGCAGGTCCTTCCGCTTCTTCCCCGTTACGCTGCCTGTCAGCAGACCGACCGTAATGCCGAAGGGTTCAAACAGCCTCTGCAGGGAACGCATATGCTGTTCGGCAAGAATCTCCGTCGGCACCATCAATGCGCCTTGGAAGCCCGAGCGGACCGTCGTAAACAACGCGATGGCGGCAACAATCGTTTTACCCGAGCCGACATCCCCTTGCAGCAAACGGTTCATGCAGTAAGGGGATCGCATATCATGCAAAATCTCCAGCTCCACCTTCTTCTGCGCATCGGTAAGCTCAAACGGGAAGCTGCGCACGAACTCCCGGATGGTTGCATTGTCGGCCGTATGTACCACCCCGTCCATCCGTCCCCGGTTCAGTGCCCGGAATGCCTGCATTTTTAACTGGAACAGGAAGAGCTCCTCGTACACCATGCGGCGCCGCCCTTCCTGACCTTCCCTGGAGTCGACAGGCTGATGGATCGTCATAATCGCCGATTTACGGGGCATCAGATCATATTTTCGGAGCAGGGATTGCGGCAAAATCTCGGGAATCATCTCCCCGTATTGCTCCAATGCCTGTCCCATCGTTTTTCGGATCCAGGATTGCGTAATCTTTCCGCCGATGGAATACACCGGCTGCAGCGTTCCGCTGCGGAAGGCTCCTTTATCCGGGAATTCGGATTCGGACACCGTAAGCTGCATTCTGCGCTGGTCCCACTTGCCCGTCAGCACGATCTCCCGCCCAGCCGTAAGCTGGTCCTTCAGAAAATGCCGGTTAAACCAAGTCGCGGTGAACATCCAGTTTTCGGCCAGCATTTTGCAGGTTAATCGGGATTTGCGCCCGTAACGCTGCAGAACCGGCACGCTCGCAATCTTGGCTTGAATGGTGATTTTGTCCCCGTCCTTGACTTCGCTTAAGGACCGAAGCCGGTAATCCTCGTACCGGAAAGGGTAATACTCCAAAAGATCCTTGACCGTAGAGACGCCAAAGGCGTGAAGCTCCCCCTCTTTCAGGGCGCTCACGCCGTTGATCTGTCTGACGGATATTTGATCGAGTTTGAGACTCATATCATCTACCTCACTTAAGCAGGCCATATATATGCTGCAATGGTTCCCGGTCCGACGTGCGTACCGATAACCGGACCGATCTCGGAGAACACGGTTTCCTCGATCGTGAACACAGCGGACAGCTGCTGCAGAAAATCCTCAACCAGAGCAGGGTCAGCTGTATGACCCACAGCCACATTAATATTTTTCACGCCGGATAGATCCTGTTGAAACAGCTCAATGATTTTGGCTGTCGCTTTCTTCCGACCCCGGACCTTGTCTACCGGAAAGATAATCCCTTCGCCGTCAATGGACAAAATCGGCTTAATGTTAAGCAGCGTACCGAGCACGGCCGACGCCTTGCCGATTCGTCCGCCCTTCTGCAAATATTCCAGCGTGTCTACCAAGAAGTAGAGGCGGCGCTTGGAACGAAGGTCCTCAAGCGATGAAAGAATATCCGAAACAGCGGCCCCTTCTTGCGCGAGCTTCGCTGCATGAACCACGAATAACCCGAAACCGTAGGAGGCGGATTTGGAATCCCATACGGTAATATCCGCTTCTCCTTCAATAAGAGAGGTTGCAAGCAGTGCGGACTGATACGTTCCGCTCAGGCCGGATGAGATGTGAATGGACACAATGGAGCAGCCTGGGTGCTGTTCCAGAATGGACTCATACACAGCCACAAAATCTGCGGGCGAAGGCTGGGAGGTCGTCGGAAGCTGAGGCGATTGCACCAGCTTTTGGTAGAACTCTCCCGGCGTGATTTCCACTCCGTCCAAAAACGTATCTTCCCCGAACATAAGTCTCAGCGGCACAATATGAATGTTGTGTTGCTTCGCCAGGTCTGCCGGAATATCCGCTGTGCTGTCTGTCACAATAACGGTCTTATTCACCGGAACCCCTCCTAAAAATGTACCATGCATAATATCAAAGCGTTATGAAAAAAAACTCTATCGACGTACTTTCTCCGAAGACAGGCCGCATGCAGCGTAAGTTTTTCTACCGAGATAGGGAAGGAAAGCCTCTTGAGGAACCCGCCTATCTCTTATATCAAGACTCCACGGAGAACAGATAGGAATAGATCGGCTGTCCGCCGTAGTGTACTTCAACCTCCGCGTTAGGGTACTGCTCGCCCAGCCACTCCGTGAGTGCGCTGGTCGATTCCTCGGTTGCGTCAGCGCCGGTAAGCAGCGTTACGATTTCATCGCCGGATTCCAGCATTTTACCCAGCAAATCCTGGGATGTCGTAATCAGATCCTCGTTTGCTGCCACGATGTTGGAATTGCGGATACCGATGAACTGGCCAGCCTTGATCTCGAGATCATCAATTGTTGTGTCCCGCACGGCATAGGTGACCTGCCCCGATTGCACGCGAGTGATGGCATCCAGCATGTTGTCGGTATTCATATCCGCATTCTCGTCTTCCTGGAAAGCAAATGCTGCCGCGATTCCCTGCGGGATCGTCTTGCTCGGGATGACCGTTACGCTGCGCTCGCCTTCGAGAAGCTCTCTGGCCTGCTGGGCAGCAAGCACGATGTTGGAGTTGTTTGGCAGAATATAAATCTGCTGGGCCGAGATCGAAGAAATCGCATTGACGAAATCCTCGGTGCTCGGGTTCATCGTCTGTCCTCCGGAGAGAACGACGTCGACGCCCAGGCTCTTGAATATATCGGAAATGCCTTCCCCTGACGAAACCGCAATGAACCCGTACGGCGCGATCTCGTCTGCAGGAGGAACAGCCGGTGCTTCCGGCGTCACGGTCTCTGCCGGAATATCCGCAAACAGCTCGGGCATCGGCGCGATATCCATTCCGGTTGTCAGCAAGTCGCGGTGCTGCTCGCGCATATTCAAAATGTGAATCTGGGTGATCTCTCCATACATGAGGGCCAAATTCAACACTTCGCCCGGCGCCTTGGAATGGACATGCACTTTGATCGTCTCGTCATCGGCAATGACAATGATGGAATCACCGTTCACTGCAAGCGCTTTCCGGAACTTATCTTCATCAAAGTCCGCACTCGTTCCCTCTCCAAGCTGCCTATTAATAAAGAATTCCATGTCGTATAAAAATTCAATGTCCTCCGTGGACAGTCGGGATTGGGCCGAAGCCGGAGCTTGAACCGCCGAGAAATCAGGAACCGCATGATAGGCTGGTGCCGCGCTGCTCTGTTCTGCTTGTCCTTCCGCAGAAGCGAAGGAGCCGGACGCGCCGTCTTTTTTCAACGCTTGCAAGAAACCTTCGTAGATGTACACCAGGCCTTGCCCGCCCGAGTCCACAACGCCAACCTGCTTCAGCACGGGAAGCATATCCGGCGTCTGGGACAGCGTTTCTTTGGCTTTGGCCAGCACCTGCTCCATCAGCTCCACGATATCGTTGCTGCGGCGAGAGAAATAAACGGCATGTTTGGCCGCTTCTTTAGCTACGGTCAGGATGGTGCCTTCCACAGGCTTTACGACAGCTTTATACGCAGCTTCCACGCCTGTCTGCAGCGCTGCGGCAAATTGATGAGAATTAAGTTCTGTATAAGGTGCCGCATACCGGCTGAAACCACGGAACAGCTGGGACAGGATCACCCCCGAATTCCCTCTGGCTCCCATCAGAAGCCCCTTGGACAGCACACCGGCACTATGCCCGACGGACTCCGAGTACTTACTCTTCAGTTCTGCTACGCCTGCCGTCATCGTCAAATTCATGTTGGTCCCCGTGTCGCCGTCCGGCACCGGGAACACATTCAGGGAATTGACGTGTTCTGCATGCTGCTGCAGCTGCTCCGCTCCGGCAAGGACCATAGCGGTAAATTCTGTTCCATTCAAAGAACGCTTACTCAATGAGAATTCCCCTTCCTGGCTTGATACCCATAACACTTCTTGTCGTAAACTTCATATCTATTTCATAGCTTATAGCTGACGAAATGCCCAACCAGTAAATAATAGACTTGCATGATTAAATGGATCATACCATCTTGATGGGCTGCCCTCTCGTCCTCTACGTCATTCGGCAGCTCCAAACCTCCTCGAAACATGCCGACCAGCCCACAATATACAGATCTTCGGAAATATTATGGACTAATCAACATTGTACTATAATGAGAAAGAGAAATAAATGTTTTTAGGACAGTTGACGGAGCAATTTTTACTGTGATATTATATTTAAGTATTGTTTCATGCAGGGTTAGGAACAAGGAGGTGTAATGAATGGCTCGCAAATGTTATGTAACAGGCAAGAAACCAAGCAGTGGTAACCATGTTTCTCACGCTAACAACCACAACAAGCGTTCTTGGGGTGTCAACGTTCAAAAGGTTCGCATTTTGGTGGATGGCAAGCCAAAACGTGTATACGTCAGCACTCGCGCTTTGAAATCCGGTAAAGTGACTCGCGTATAATCATCTCGTTATATGAAGAAAAACTTCTAAATCTCCAGGCACCATTTGTGGGCGATCCGGGACAAGGAAGTTTTTCTTGCGTTTAGATACATATTCTTCACCTAAACAAAAAGCACCCTGAGCAGATAACAGGTGCTTTTTTTATTTAGATATAAGAAAAATGAAAGAGCCGAACTCCCGCTTTCTTATATCGCAAGAAAAACTTCCGGTCGAACGCGGTCTGTCTTCGATAAGTACGTCGCTAGACACTCTTCTTATGATACAAGAAAGCGGCAGAGGCCATGCGCGCATTGGCTTTCTTATACCGCAAGAAAAACCTCCGCATACAATGCGGTATGTCCTCCATGCGATCTATCGGAGTGCTCTTCTCTTGCCTCATCCCCCGTAAACCGGCTGGCGGCGTCGGTCCCAGGCGGAGGTTTTGTTACGCCGGGACAAGCTGTCAGCTCTTGTGAAACGTATTTAAGATGGCCTTCACAAAACCTCCCAAAAACTTCGGCAGCTTGAACGTATAGAATTTCATGTCTCACCCTCCCCAATCATTCTCATGCCTTCCTAGATTATGTTATGCACCAAGCCCTTAGATGTGAACACAGACAAAAAAGGCTACATGAGAACCCAGCTCATGTAACCATATTTATGCGGGAATCCCCCGCCCTATGCATCCCGTGCTCACGTTCTGAGGTCAAGATGTTACGCTGTCTCGGATTTGGGCAATGGCCGCCGCCCGATCCGGCTTGCCGAAGACCGCGCTGCCCGCAACCAGGACATCCGCTCCCGCTTCCACCACGAGCGGCGCCGTCTCCGCCGTAATGCCGCCATCCACTTCGATATGGATATTCGGATTGTCGGAGTTTGAAATCCATTCACGCAGCTGCGCAATCTTGCTTACGGTCCGCTCGATAAATGCCTGTCCGCCGAAGCCGGGATTCACGGTCATCACCAGCACCAAATCCACGTCAGGAAGCACTTCCTGAAGGACATGGGCCGGCGTGGCCGGATTAATCGCGACGCCAGCCTTCACGCCATGCTCTTTAATGAGATGGATGACGCGGTGAAGATGCGGGCAGGTCTCGGCATGAACCGTGATCAAGTCTGCTCCTGCCTTGACGAAGTCGGCAATATACAACTCCGGCTGTTCGATCATCAGATGCACGTCGAGCATCAGGCCCGTATGCGGTCTGATCGCTTGGACGATCGGCGGCCCCAGGGTAATATTCGGCACGAAATGCCCGTCCATGACGTCCACATGAATCCAGTCGGCTCCGCTCGCTTCGGCTTCCTTAATTTCCTGCCCCAGCTTTGCAAAGTCCGCCGACAATATGGATGGCGCAATTTTTATCATGATTCAGTACCTCCGCTTCTTGTCTTTCATCTCGGTATAAAACTCCACGTAGTGCTCATAACGGCTTGCTAGGATGATTCCATCCTCTTTGGCTTGAATCACCCGGCAGCCAGGCTCCTGGATGTGACTGCAGCCTCTGAATTTGCATTCAGCCGCATAAGGAGCAAACTCCTTGAAGCAGGTCGACAGCTCCTCGACACCCAGCTCCAGAAAGTCCAGCTGGCTAAAGCCGGGCGTATCGGCAACATAACCTCCGTTATCAAGCTCAATCAGCTCCACGTGGCGCGTCGTATGCCGGCCGCGGCCAAGGCGCAGGCTGATTTCGCTGGTCTCCAGCGAGAGGCCCGGCATCAACGCATTGAGCAGGGACGACTTGCCGACGCCGGATTGACCGGAGAATACGCTGATTCGACCGGCCAGGCGGTCCTTCACCTCTTCGGTACCGATGCCTTGCAAGGAGCTGGTTATAAGCACTTCATACCCGATTTCTTCGTACTGGCGCTTGACCTGCTCCAATACATCGTCCGAGTCGTCTGCAAGGTCCTGCTTCGTCAGGCAGATCAACGCCTCAAGGCCCGAATGCTCAATATGTACCAGGAACTTGTCCAGCAGATGCAGGCTCAAGTCCGGTTCCTTGACCGAAAACAACAGCACCGCCAAGTCGACGTTCGCGACAGGCGGGCGAATTAATTGGGAAGACCGTGGAAGTATTTCATCCACGGTCCCCTCCCCATTCTCAGTCAATGAATACTTCACGCGATCTCCAACGAGCGGAGAGATGCCTTTCTTTTTGAAAATGCCGCGGGCTCTGCATTGAACCGCTGGGTCCTCCCCGGATATAATGTTGCCATCCTGCAGTGGTTTGACATAGTAATATCCGCTTAGTGCCTTCACGATCAGTCCCTCTAGCATATAATAGGCCTCACCTTTCTTGTTGAAATTAGTGTTCTCATGACTTGTTTCTAATCGTTGTCTTTGCCTTTGCCCTTACCCTTGGCGTTTCCTTCGCTGCCGTTATCCCAGTGATAAGCAGCATCATCTTCCTCATTCGAACCGTCCTCGCCATTTCCCTCATCCGGGTTGGAGTCCACCGGTACATCAGGCTGCTCAGGCGGCTGCTCAAAGGTCGGCTGCGGCACGGTTCCGTTCTTGACGTCGGTGTAGCTTACGCTGTACGTATCCACCTGGCGGCCGTCACGGAATATCATGACCGTCGCGTGTTTGTCGGGAGCAAGCAGCAGCTTAACGGGTACCATTTCGGAAGTCGTAATGGTCTTGTTTACGGCTTCCTGGTTGTCTCCCAGCGCGTCGCTGAAGACCACCCGGATTTTGCTTTCTTGTCCTTCGGCGCTCGGCGACACCGGTACGCTGTAATTATACTCGAGCGCGTCCGAAGGATAGCCGGAGCTGACGAACAGCGTGATATCGGAGCCTGGTGCAACTTGTTGATTGGCCTCATGCGGCCATTGCTCTATTACGATGCCTTTTTTCACTTCAAAACTAGATCTCTCTTTGATTGCTGCAATCTTAAAGCCATTTGACTCCAAAATATTGACGGCATTCTCCTGCTCTAAGCCAACCACGCCCGGCATAGGGACCAAATTCTTGCCCTCGCTCACCGTTACGCTGATTACTTCAGTTTCTGGATCGATTTTTGTACTGGCTTCCGGGCTTTGTTTAAAGATCTTGCCCTGAGGTACTTCATCATTTTTTTCAGACGATGGCTTGATGGAGGTTTCCTTGACTCCAATCTCTTTTAATGCAGCAACTGCCTCATCAAACGTCATCCCATTAAGGTCCGGCATTTCCGGGAGCGGCTTCGCATCCCCGACCGATAACTGAACCGGTGAGCCCTTCTTCAGCATGGTCTCTGGTTCCTTGTCCTGTGCAAACACGACGCCTTCATCCACATTCGGTTTATATTCGCGAATGACTTCCTCATTCACCGTCAAACCTTGGGCCTCTAGCTCGCGGATCGCTTCCTCCTCCGTCATGCCTACCACTGGCGGCACCTTAACCTCCGGCACCTCCAGCATATTGTTCACATACATGACGACGCCTAACATAAGGCCGAGGAATAAGAGTACAGAGCCGATAATGATGGTCGGCTTGACCCACTTTTTCTTCGGCTTGCCGGTTGGCTTTTCCTCAAACTCATCGTCATCCGAGTCGTCATCTTGGTCATGATGATGCTGGCTGCTGCGCTGCATCGTTTTGAGCGCCGGCATGACCAGGGTAGAATCGGCATCGTCCTCGAACTCCATCTTCGGCTCATTGAGGCGCATCGGCATCAAACACGTCTCGAGGTCGTCCATCATTTCTTCCGCCGACTGGTAACGCTCCTCCGGATTTTTGCGCATGGACTTCAGGATGATGTTCTCCACGCTTTGAGGAATGAGCGGGTTCACTTCCCTAGGCTCGTCAAATTCCTCCTGCAGATGCTTCAGTGCAACGCTGATCGGGCTCTCGCCCAGAAAAGGAAGACGGGCCGTGAGCATTTGATATAATACGATACCAAGTGAATATAAATCCGATTTCTCCCCCGTCACGACGCCCTTGGCGTGCTCCGGCGAGAAATAATGCACAGAACCCACGACGGAGCCTGTCTGCGTAATGGTTGTCGACGTGACCGCCCTGGCAATGCCAAAGTCGGTTACTTTGACCCTCCCGTTACGGCCAATCAGAATGTTATGCGGTTTAATATCGCGGTGGATAATCTGGTTATGATGGGCATGCCCCAATGCATCGCAGATCTGGGTCGCAATCCGTACGGCTTCTTCGACCTGCAGCGGCGCCCGTTCTTTAATGATTTCATTCAAATTCTGACCTTCGATATATTCCATGACGATGTAATGCACATCTTCCTCTTGGCCCACATCGTAGATGCTGACCACGTTGGAATGCGACAATGAAGCCGCCGATTGTGCCTCACGCCGGAAACGGCGAATAAATTCCTCGTCGTGCACAAACTGCTGGCGCAGCACTTTGATCGCTACGTTCCGGTTCAGCAAAATATCCTGAGCCTTGTAGACCAGCGCCATGCCGCCGCCGCCGATGCGTTCAATAATCTTATAACGACCAGCCAATTCATGTCCGATCATGAATCCCACCCCTTTATACGTTGCCCGACAACCTCTTCTTGATGTTCAAACATTGCGACTGTGATGTTGTCCTCACCGCCAGCGAGAAGTGCCAGTTGAAGCAGGCGATCCGCTCTTTCTTCCAGAGGAAGGTCAAGTGAACCGGAAATTTGTCCGATCAGCTCGCGGCTGACCCGGTTGCTGAGTCCGTCACTGCATAGCAGCAGCACTTCGCCTTCCCCGAGCGTAACCGGCGTAAGCTCAACCGTCACGTCCACATCCGTTCCAAGTGCCCGGCTTAATACGTTTTTCCGGGGATGGGTTTCCAGTTGATCTTCCGTAATCTGACCGCTCTTAAAAAGCTCATTAACCAATGTGTGATCATCCGTGAGCCGAATGACTTGTCCGGGAACGACTTTGTAAGCCCGGCTGTCCCCGATATGACCGATATAACCTTCGGAGCCTCGCAGCAGCACCGCTACGATCGTCGTGCCCATATTGTGAAGCCGCTCATCTGCCGAGGCTTCCTGATAGATAACTGCATTGGCGTGCAATATGGCATCGCCAAGCGCAGCCCGAACGCCGTCCATGGACATGTCCTGCTCCAAAGAGGACAAATCCGCGGCCACGGTATCTACCGCAAGCCTGCTGGCGGTGTCGCCCGCAAGGTGGCCGCCCATGCCGTCGGCAACCACACCCAAGGTATAGCCATGCTCCAATGTGCTAACAAATACCGAATCTTCATTAACAGGACGAACGCGTCCCACATGGCTTACATGAACCGTCTTGATCAAATCTTCTCACCTCAACTCCATATGCTTGGCCCGCAGCTGGCCGCAAGCGGCAGCGATATCATGGCCTTGTTCACGACGGATGGTCACATTGACCCCCTTGTCTGCTAACGCACGTTGAAATTTGAAAATATCGTTACGCGATGTGCGAACATATTTCCGTTCCGGCACATGGTTAACCGGAATCAGATTGACGAAGCAGTTCATATCCTTGATGACGTCAGCAAGCTCTTCGGCATGCTCCACCTGATCGTTCACCCCGCCGATCAAGGCGTATTCAAACGTAATGCGGCGTCCGGTTTTAGCCTGGTAATAACGAAGCGATTCAATCACGTCGTCAAACGGGAACCGGCGGTTCACGGGCATCAGCTTGGAACGCAGCTTATCGTTCGGCGCATGAATGGAGATGGCCAGATTAATCTGGGTATCCTCTTCGGTGAATTTATAGATGTTAGGCACAATGCCGCTCGTGGATACGGTAATGTGGCGTTGGCCGATATTCAATCCTTTTTCATGGATCATCGTGCGCAGGAATTTCATGGTCGCCTCATAGTTCTCAAACGGTTCGCCTGAACCCATGATCACTATGCTGCTGACGCGTTCTCCCGTTTTATCGAGAATCTTCTGTGCCTGAACCACCTGGGCAACAATTTCGCCGGAGGTCAGGTTTCGCTTCAAGCCTCCCAGCGTGGATGCGCAGAAGGTACATCCGATACGGCAGCCGACCTGCGTCGTAACGCAGATGCTGTTGCCGTAGTTATGCCGCATGATGACGGTCTCGATGGCATGGTCATCATGAAGGCCGAACAGAAACTTGACCGTTCCGTCCTTGGATTCCAGCTTGGTGATCTCCGTCAGGGTCACGAAGCTGAATTCCTGCTCCAGCTTGGCCCGAAGCTCTTTGGACAGATTCGTCATTTCCGCGAAGTCGTTCACCCGCTTCACGTACAGCCAGTCATAAATCTGGGTTCCCCGAAACGCGGGCTCCCCGTTCTCTTGAGCCCAGGCTTGAAGCTCTTCCAGTGAATAATCATATATAAAAGGTTTCATTCTCACCACACCTGTCTAGTTTAAAGGATGTCCGGCCAGCATTCTTCCGAACGCTCCCTATTTCATTCATATGCATCTCTTTTTTCATTCTTCCTATTCTAACATAAATAAAAGAGACGGTAAAAGAGGAAAACCCGCCGGCATAGGCGGGATACGACTATAGTCATGGCGGCAAGCGCCCTTAAGAGGAACGTCTGCCGAGTCTGGCAATGTAAAAGCCGTCGCTGTGATAGTGCTGGGGCAGGATTTGAATGCCGCCGCCTCGCGCAAGCGAATTCTCGCCCAGCCGGCTTAAGGCTCCAAAGCCGTCTTCAGCAATGGCGAATTCGGAATGGCCTTCCAGAAAAGCAGATACCACGCCTTCATTCTCCATCGGTTCAATCGTGCACGTGCTGTATACCAAGATCCCTCCGGGACGCAGCAAGGTCGAGACCGACTCCAGCAGCCTGAGCTGCAGCGCCGCAATCTCATGGATGTCCTCCTGGGACTTGCCCCACTTCAGATCCGGCTTGCGCCGGATCACGCCAAGGCCGGAGCAGGGAGCATCCAGCAAAATTCGGTCGAAAGACGCAGGCTCGAAGCGGTCTGCCAAATCCAGCGCATCCCCCGTCACGATCGAAATGCTGTCCAGTCCCAAACGACTGGCTTGATCCGATATCAGCTTCCCTTTATGGGCATGAATATCGTTGGCGACGATGCTGCCCTCGTCCTTCATCAGCTCGCCCATATGGGCGCTCTTTCCGCCCGGGGCCGCGCAGCAATCGAGGATGCGCATGCCCGGCTCAGGCTGAACGGCCTCGGCCACGAGCATCGAGCTTTCGTCCTGGATCGAGATCATCCCGTCACGATACCAATCGGTCAAGGCCATATTGCCCGCGCCCTTAACGACAATCCCGTAGGGACTAACTGACGATGGGGAAGCATCCAGGCCATGGCTGCCCATTAATTTCAGCATGTCATCGCGGCTGATCATCGTGGTGTTCACCCTTACGCTGACAGCCGGCGGTTCATTGTTTGCGGCACAGATCGCCTCTGTTGCCTCCGTACCGTACTGGGAAATCCAGCGCTCCACCAGCCACTGCGGATGGGAATGCAGAAGGGAAATGCGCTGGGCGTCCGTCATATCCTCCGGAATGGCCAGGGTTTCCTTCTGACGCAGAATATTCCGAAGCACCCCGTTCACCATGCCGGAGATCCCTTGATGCCCGCGGCGCTTCGCCAGATTAACGGCTTCGCTGACAACCGCATGGTCCGGGATCCGATCCAGGTACACGATCTGATAAAGGCTGATGCGAAGCAGCGCCCTTACCCAAGGCTGAAGCTTCCGCACCCCTTTGTTGACAAACTTGTCCAAAAAATAATCAAGCGTGTTCAGCCGCGAGATCGTGCCGTAGATCAGCTCCGTGGCTAGTCCCGCGTCGCTCTTGGCAAGCGTGGACTTCTGCAGAGCGGAGTTGAGCAGGAGATTGCTGTACGCCCCCTCCTGCTCAACCTGAGTCAATACATTCATCGCCAGCTCCCGGGGAGAGTCCAGGCGTCCTTTCGGGCTGCGGTTTCCGCTCACGACAGCACCGTCCCGGCCGTCAGGCTCGTCCCGCGGACGAATTGCGCCGCATCCATTGCCTTCTTGCCGCTGGGCTGAACCGTAAGCAGCGTCAGCGTACCGTCGCCTGTTTTCACGACGATCCCTTTCTCATGCAGCTCAAGCACGGTCCCGGGCTGCGCATCGCCAGATGGCTTCTGGGCGCTGTCCGGCTTAGCCGCTGCCCATACTTTAAACACTTCGCCGTTCCACAGCGTGAACCCGCCGGAATAAGGAACCAGGCCGCGAATCTGATCGTAGATTTCGCGGGAAGTGCGGCTCCAGTCGATCTTCTCGTCATCCCGGGTCAGATTCGGAGCATACGTTGCCTTCGAATCATCCTGAGGCTCGGCCTCCACCTTGCCCTTCACGAGCCGCGGCAGCTCCCGCCGAAGCAGCTCCGCTCCGGCTTGGCTCAGCTTCTCGAACATGGTTCCAGCCGTATCATCGTCTTCAATAGGGACCTCGGTGCGGGCGATCATGTCCCCGGTGTCGAGTCCCTCCGCCATATACATCAGCGTGATGCCCGTGACGGACTCTCCATTGATGATGCTCCGCTGAATCGGCGCTCCTCCCCGATAAGCGGGGAGCAGCGAGCCGTGGACGTTCAGGCAGCCAAGCGCCGGCATATCCAGCACCGATTTCGGCAGGATTTGGCCGTACGCGGCCGTGACGATCAGATCGGGTTTATATTCGGCCAGTTCGGCCACGGCTTCCGGATTCCGCAGTCGCTGCGGCTGCAGGACAGGGATGCCGTGACGAAGGGCGGCTTCCTTGACCGGCGTCGGGGTCAGCACTTTTTTGCGCCCCTGCGGACGGTCCGGCTGCGTAACGACGGCGGCTATCGTGTATCCTTCGGCAATCAGCATTTCCAGACTGGGTACTGCAAAGGCGGGGGTGCCCATAAATACGATATTCATCGGTTCTCCAACTCATTTCTCGGCTGTTCCGGAACGTACTCATACACCCGGTCGGCGATTTCCGTAAACAGCACCCCGTTCAAATGATCGATTTCATGCTGAAATGCTCGCGCAAGCAGCCCTGTACCCGTAATGACAAGCTCATTGCCTTCGCGGTCAAGCCCCTTAACCGTTACTTTCTCCGCACGTCGAACATCCCCGTTCCAGCCTGGAATACTCAGGCAGCCTTCCGGCCCGAATTGCTCGCCCTCGCTCTCCACGATCTCCGGATTGATCATCTTGATCAAGCCGTGCTCATCGCCCGCATCGATAACAATCAGGCGCTTCAGTATGCCGACCTGCGGCGCGGCCAGCCCGACGCCTTCCGCATCGTACATGGTATCGGCCATATCGTCCAGGAGCTTTTGAACGTTCGGCGTAATTTTAGTAACTTCCTTTGCCTTTTTATGAAGAACCTCATCCGGTTCTTTAACGATAATACGAATCGCCATGTCTACGACACCATCCTTGTGCTTTTCATCATTATATGCGCTATTACATTAACATTTGCGGATCAACGTCAATACTGATTTGGAGCTTGCCGTCCCGCGCCGAATCCTGAAGCTTCTCGGCAACCGAACGCACCAGCGAGACAGCATCCATCGTTCCCCGCCATTTTATCATACATTGAAATCTGTATCTATTTTTTAACCGCGGAATGGGGGAAGCCACCGGACCCAGGATATCGAGCGCGCTTGCGTCGAACCGGTCCAGGCTTCCGAACCATCCCCGGCGGTCGGATTCGCTTTTGATGGCGGCGGCAAAATTCTCTGCCAGTCGTACGAGCAGCGGCAGCTGTTCATGCGACAGCGTCACCAGAATCAGCCTGCAGTACGGTGGATAATGGAGCGCTTTGCGGTGCTTCAGCTCATCCTTGACGAAGGATAAATAATCATGGCTGCTTGCATGAATAATCGAATAATGCTCGGGCGTGTAGGATTGGATGACCACTTCACCCGGCAGCTGATGGCGTCCCGCTCTTCCGGCCACCTGGGTCAGCAGCTGAAACGTCTTCTCGGCCGCCCGGAAGTCGGGCAGGTTCAGCGCCGAATCGGCCGTAATGACGCCGACCAGGGTGACATCCGGGAAATCCAGGCCTTTGGCGACCATTTGGGTTCCAAGCAGCACGTCGCCCTTTTTATCCCGAAACTGCTTCAGCAGCTTCTCGTGGGAGCCCTTCTCGGTCGTCGTGTCCACGTCCATCCGAATGACGCGAATCCCTGGGAACAGCTTGGCCAATTCTTCCTCGACACGCTGCGTGCCCGTTCCGAAATAGCGTATATGCTCGCTCCCGCAATCCGGGCAAACCTCCGGCGCCTGTGCGGCGTAACCGCAATAATGGCAGCGCAGATTGTTCGATTTCTGATGGTAGGTCAGCGAAATATCGCATTCAGGACAGCCTGCCACATATCCGCAGCTCCGGCACATCACGAAAGTGGAATACCCCCGCCGATTCAGCAGCAGCACCGTCTGTTCTCCGCGTTCCAGCCGCGCCGAAATCGCGGCATGCAGGGAGCGGCTGAACATGGAGCGATTCCCTTCCCGGAGCTCCTCCCGCATATCCACGACCTGAACAGCCGGCAGCTGGTTGCCCAGCGCCCGGCTCGGCATCTCCAGCAGATGCGGAGCAAAATCATCCTGAGCCTGCGATCTGGCCGCATGGTAGCTTTCAAGCGAAGGCGTTGCCGAGCCCAGAATGACGGCTGCGCCTGTCAGCGAGGCACGGTGAATCGCCACGTCCCTGGCATGGTACTTCGGCGTTTCTTCCTGCTTATATGAACTTTCATGCTCTTCATCCATAATAATAAGGCCAAGTCGGTCAAACGGCGCAAACACCGCCGATCGTGCTCCCACGACAACCGAAGCCCGGCCTTCCCTAATTTTGCGCCATTCATCGTAGCGCTCACCATCCGAAAGCCGGCTGTGCATGACGGCCACGCGGTCGCCGAAGCGGGCTTTGAACCGCTCCACCATTTGGGGTGTGAGCGATATTTCGGGCACCAGGACAATCGCCTGACGCTCCTGATCCATGCAGCGCTGAATGGTCTGCAGGTAGATCTCGGTCTTGCCGCTGCCCGTTACCCCGTGCAGGAGAAACGCGCCATGCTTGCGTTCATCCAGCTTGCGCACGATGCTCCGGTACACCGCCTGCTGCTCCGGCGTGAGCGCCAGCGGGGCGCTGGGCGTAAAGTGCCGTCCCCGGTACGGGTCGCGGAACACTTCGACATCCTCAAGGGTAATCAGTCCCTTGTCGGCCAGCGCCTTCACGGTGCCTGCGGTGACGCCGAGCGTCTGCAGCAGATCCTTCTGCGATATCGGCAGGAAGTCCTCCATCTCTACGATATATTGGAGCACTTCCTTCTGCCGCTGAGCCTTAGCCGGAAACGAAGCCAGCGCCACATGCGCTTCCTCGCTCGAAACGGCAAGCTCTACCGCTTTCATCGTTTTTTTCTGCAGTTTGTCCTTGATTTGCTGGAATTCGCTTAACCGCCCCCGGCCGATCAGCGCTTTTACGGTGGCTGCCGCATCCGGAAACGCTCGCGTTAACTGCTGGAGCGACACCTCGCCTCGCTGACTGACAAACCGGATGATCTCCTGCTCCAATTCGCTTTCCGGGAGGAGCGCGAATAATCCGCCGCTTTCATCCGACAAGCCCGCATCCGGCTCGCCAAGGGAAATATACCGCTCGGCTTTTCCCTTCAGCGCCGTTGGCAGCATCGATTGAAGAGCGGATATATAACGGCATGCATACCGCTCTTTCATCCATTCTCCAAGCTCAATCAGCTCAGGCGAGAGCGGAGGCATCACATCGAGGACTTCCTGAATGGGCTTCATTTTGGCCGTATCCATCTCGGGCCGGGGATGCAGCGAAACCACGAATCCCTGAAGCGTACGGTGACCGAACGGCACGCCGACCCGGCTGCCTACCTCGACCCATGGCCGGAGCTCCTCCGGAATCAGATAATCAAACGGACGGTCCGTATCCTTGGACGGCACGTCCACAATCACACGGGCCATTTCCATCAGGATAACCTCCCGGTCAACCGTTCGGCCGCCAGCGTTAACAGCCTCATGGCCACTTCCTCCTTGGACATCACGGGCAGCTGCAGGACGAGCCCTTCTGCATCGAATATATGAACGCTGTTCGTGTCCGTGCCAAAGCCGGCGCCTTCCTGCGTAACATCATTGGCAACGATCAGGTCGCAATTTTTGCGTTTCAGCTTTTCCCTGGCGAACTGCTCCACCGTATCCGTCTCGGCGGCAAAACCGATCAAGAACTGGGAGGTCTTTTGGCGTCCCAGGCTTTCCAGGATATCCGTGGTCTTGACAAGATCCAGCGTCATCGTTTCCCCGCGCTTCTTGATCTTTGACGTCGCCGCCTCCGCAGGACGATAATCGGCGACCGCTGCCGCCTTAACCACGATATCGCTCGTATCGAACACGCGCTGCACCGCTTCGTACATATCCTGGGCCGACTCCACTCTCTCGGCAGGAATCCCCTCTGGCGGGGCTTCATCGGTATGAGCCGCAATGAGGTGGACGTCCGCTCCCAGCTGCTTGGCGGCTTTAGCAATCGCAAACCCCATTTTTCCGGAGGAATCATTCGTGATATAACGGACCGGATCAATGCGCTCGATCGTACCGCCGGCCGTGACAACCACTTTTTTGCCGTGCAATATGCCTGTCGATCCGCTCTCTACATCCTGATTCGACGCCGCGGACTCGGCTGCGCGCCCTTGGAAAAACCGTTCAACCACATCCACGATCGTATCGGGCTCCTCCATCCGTCCCTTTCCGACGTATCCGCATGCCAGAAGTCCCTCTCCGGGTTCAATCATGGACACCCCGCGGGAAACCAGCGTCTCCATGTTGGCCATGACGGCCGGATGCGTGTACATATGCACGTTCATCGCCGGCGAGATCATGACAGGAGCCGTGGTCGCAAGCAGCGTCGTGGTCAGCATGTCATCCGCCAGGCCATGTGCCATCTTGCCGATGATATTGGCCGTCGCCGGAGCAATCAGCACCAGATCGGCCAGGTCGGCCAAGTGGATATGCGAGACGACCGAGGGGTCCCTTTCGTCAAAAGTATCGCTATAAACCGGGTTTTTGGTCAGCGTCTGCAGCGTTAATTCCGGAATGAACTGCTTGGCGGATTCCGTCATGATGACATGCACATCCGCTCCCCTCTGGACAAGCCTGCTGCATAAAGTCGCTGCTTTATACGCGGCAATGCCACCTGTAACGCCAAGTACGACGACTTTTCCGTTCAACATGACAATCCCCCGCTTTCCATTTGTATGAAGGCTGTACTTTCATATCTTCTCAAAAAAATAACAACCTTTCGGTTGTCACATTTTCGCGCGCTAACGCATGGTATTCGAATGTTGAAAAAAAGCCTTAGTCCTCTCCACGCTCGATCTTCACGTAATCGCCATAGATTTCTTCCAGAGCGACACCGACGAACTTATGGGATTTCGGATGTTTCAACTCGCTGACTTCTCCTTCACGCAATTGGCGTGCACGGCGGGAAGCCGCAACCACAAGAGAATATTTACTGTCCACTTTATTCATCATTTCATCAATGGATGGATATAACACAGTCGAAGCACCTCTTCTTTATTTACTTGAAAGTTTACGCCGTCTATGAAAAACAGCTTACTTTCTCACCTTACAATGTTCGGCTATAATGATAGATTGTATTCTCTCGCAAGCAAGATTGATTTCATCGTTCACTACGGCATAATCATAATGCTGCAGCAGATTGATTTCGTCAACAGCTACGGACATGCGGTGGTCGATCGTGGCCTGGCTCTCAGTCCCCCGGCCCTGGATCCGATCTTTCAGTTCGTCCAACGACGGCGGCATCAGAAACACAAAGATACCGTCCGGAAACTTCTCCTTGACCTTCAGCGCGCCCTGCACTTCGATCTCCAGTATAATATCCTTGCCGGTGGCTAATGTTTCTTCTACAAAATCACGCGGGGTTCCATAATAGTTCCCGACGTATTCCGCATATTCGAGAAGCTGGTCGTTCTCAATCATATCCATGAATTGTTCCCGGCTTTTGAAAAAATAGTTTACGCCGTTTACCTCGCCGAGCCGCGGCGAACGCGTCGTAGCCGACACCGAATACACCAGTTCCGGAACCCGGCTGCGAAGTGCCGTACAGACGGTTCCCTTTCCAACCCCGGAAGGACCGGACAATACAATCAATAATCCTTTAGACATAGTACTCCTCATCTTATTCGTCGTTGTCGTCATCTTTGCTGGACAGACGGTGAGCCACCGTTTCCGGCTGTACGGCCGATAAAATCACGTGGTCGCTATCGGTAATGATAACAGCCCGCGTCCTTCGGCCATATGTAGCATCAATCAGCATATGACGGTCCCGTGCTTCTTGAATGATCCTCTTGATCGGAGCCGATTCAGGACTCACGATTGAGATGATCCGATTGGCCGATACGATGTTTCCGAAGCCAATATTAATAAGTTTGATTGCCATAGTGCGGTTGCTCCCCCTATACATTTGACTCTTACTTGCCGATGAAACTGCGGTTATTCCACATTGGCGGCTTGTTCACGAATCTTCTCCAGTTCCGCTTTCATTTCGACAACACGGTTTACCAGAGTCAGATGATTGGCTTTCGATCCAATCGTATTGACTTCTCTGTTCATTTCCTGAATCAGAAAATCCAGTTTACGGCCTACAGGGCTTTTCTGAAGAAGCAGCTCCCTGCATTGTTCCAAATGGCTGTGAAGTCGAATCAACTCCTCGTCCACATTGGAACGTTCAGCAAACAGAGCGACTTCCATTCCGAATATATGTTCATCAACAGCAAGCGATCCGTCATCAAGAGATTCAATGCGCTGCCGCAGGCGCTTCCGGTATTCGGCCGGAACCTCCGGAGCAAGCTCGGTCATCTCCCGGTGCAGCTGCTGCAAGCGGTCAAGCCTCTGCCCGATATCCTTCGCGAGAAAAGCGCCTTCCCTGCTGCGCATCTGGACCAGACCCTCAAGCGCTTGTTCCAGACCTTGAAGAAGCGCATCATTCCATAACCCCTGCTGCGCTTCATCCATGGAAAGTCCGCTCGGAGTAACAAGAACATCTGGCAGCGTCAAAATATCCCGCACCGCCAGATCTCCCGTGATTCCGTATGACTTCAAATCCTCGGCTGCCTGTAAATACGCTTGAACCATGGCATGGTTCAGCACGGCACCCTGAGACTCGCCGTTGTTTTCCTTGTTAATATAAACATCAATCCGTCCGCGTCCGATCCGGCTCTGTACCGCCCGTCGAAGCGAATCCTCGAAGAGTGCCCATTCACGGGGCATGCGAAAGACGATCTCGCAGTACCGGTGATTGACTGACTTCACTTCGAAAGAGATACTGTAGCCTTGAAAATCGACAACGGATTGCCCATATCCGGTCATGCTCAATGACATCGGAATCACATCCATTACACTATTGTAATTGATAATTATTAATGAAACAAGGGGGTCAATCGGCGGCCCGATTTCTCCCAGACGTACTCCATTAATTGTACGCTCATTTCATAGAACATAAACGGCGTCATCAAATAGATGCCGTTAAAATGCTCTGTCGCAACATCCAGCAGCTCCTTGCCGATCTTGACGCCCATCGCCCGGCCCGCTTCGCCTTCAAGTCCCGCCATGCGGCTGCGGACTTCGTCCGACAGCTGAATGCCCGGCACCTCATTGTGCAAATACTCGGCATTGCGCCCGCTTGCCAGCGGCATGATGCCGATGAAGATCGGAATATCCAGATGCGCCGTCGCTTCCCGAAGCCTAACCATTAACTCGGGATCGTAAACGGGCTGCGTCATGACGTAATCGGCGCCCGAAGCAATCTTCTTCTCCAAGCGGGCAACCGCTTTGTCCAGATGCCTTACATTCGGATTGAACGCTGCCCCGACAACGAATTTGGCTTTTTGCTTCAGCGGCTTTCCGGAGAAAGCAATGCCGTCGTTCAGCTGCTTGATCATCCGAATGATTTCAAACGAGGTCATGTCGTAAACCGAGCTGGAATCCGGCAAATCCCCAAAACGGGCCGGATCCCCCGTCACCGCAAGCACATGGTCGATGCCGAGCGCGTCGAAGCCCATCATGTGCGACTGCGTCCCGATCAGGTTCCGGTCGCGGCAAGCAATGTGGATCAGCGGCCGCAGTCCCGTGCGTGCTTGTACCAGATGTCCGAGAGCCATGTTGCTCATGCGGGTTACGGCCAGCGAGTTATCCGCAAGGGTCAGCGCATCGGCTCCCGCTTTTTTCAAAGCTTCCGCGCCTTTCATGAACTTGGTGATATCCAAATCCCTCGGAGGGTCCAGCTCCACGATAACCGTATGCCGTTCCTTTACGATATCGACAATCGTCGGCTCCCCGCTGCGCTCGTAGAATTGCTCCTGGGCGGTTTCGTGAATCACGATCCGGTTGATCTCCGCCTCTTCGACGGCAGGGAGCGGCGAAGGAACGTAGCCGGATAGCGCCGAGGAAATTTCCGCGATATGCTCCGGCGTCGTCCCGCAGCAGCCGCCGATAATGCGGGCGCCGCGATCCGCAAACTCCAGGGCCGTTTTCCCGAAATACTCGGGACTCGCGCCATACCGGTATTCTCCGTCCACATAATCGGCGATTCCCGCATTCGGGTAGACCGAAGCCGGAAGATTCATGATGCCGTTCAGGGTTTCCAGCGCGCGCATGATGCCGTTCGGCCCCGTCCGGCAGTTAAACCCGATCACGTCCGCGCCTTCATGGCTCAATATGCGGTATGCATCCGGCATCGTGAAGCCGTCCAGCGTGCGGGCAATATCCTCCACCGCGAACTGGCAGATCACCGGCAGGTCGCTCAGCATCCGTGCCTGCGCCAAAGCCAATTGCATTTCATCCACGTCGTAGAACGTCTCGAGCAGGATGCCGTCAACGCCTTCGGAGATGAGTACGGACAGCTGCTCTTCGAAGTAACGCTTGAGCTCGCTCGTGGAAATATTGCTTCTTTTGCCTGCCCGAATGGAGCCGACCGCTCCCACCACATATCCTTGATCGCCGGCGGCTTCACGCGCAATTCTCACGCCTGCGCGGTTGATCTCTCCTACCCTCGCCTCCAAGCCGTATTTGGACAGCTTGTCATAATTGGCTGAGAACGTGTTGGTCTCGATGACCTGTGCACCAGCCTCAACATACTGGCGATGAACGTTCCCGATGACCTCCGGAGAGGTTAAATTCAGTTCTTCATATGAAATGCCTACAGGAAATCCTTTTTGATATAAATAAGTACCCATCGCGCCGTCACCGACCAGTACCTGATTCTCCCATGCCTGCCGAAGATTCGGTTTCATCGCGTTTTCTCCTCCACCCGACGTTTATTTTCAACTAATGTATCATAAAACCTCTGCAAAGATAAAGAGACAAAAGGGAGGCCTTTCGAAGGCCTCCCTACCGTGTCCGTCCCTGCAGGACAAACTTATGAACCTACTGTTTTTTTCAACTGCCGGAGGAAGAGAAGCGGCCAGCGCATGCCCTAAATTGCCAACTTCCCTTTATATACAACCTCGGCCGGTCCCGTCATGTACACATGGTTGTCAAGCTCATCCCACTCGATGAACAGATCCCCGCCCTTAAGCGAGATCGTCGCGCTGCGGTCGGTGGCACCGTTCAGCACGGAGGATACCAGCGTCGCGCAGGCGCCGGTGCCGCAGGCCAGTGTCGGTCCCGCGCCGCGCTCCCATACCCGCATGTCCACTTGACCGCGTGAATTCACCGTTGCAAACTCCACGTTGATCTTTCTCGGGAAGAGCGGGTGCACCTCAAGCTTAGGCCCCCATACGCCGAGATCAAAGTTCACCGCATCGTCCACATAAATGACGCAGTGCGGATTGCCCATGGAAACGGCAGTGAATCGGAATTCCCGGCCGTCCACTTCAACGGGATGATTCACCACCGGATTGAGATCGACCAAGGTCGGCACGCTAAGTCCGTTCAGGACCGGTTCGCCCATATCGACCCTTACGCTGCTTACTTGACCGTCCTGCACCGTAAGACGCACCTGCTGCACGCCGGCTCCGATGGTTTCTATGGTAATCTCCTCGCGGTCGATATGGCCGTGATCGTACACATACTTCGCGACGCAGCGGATGGCGTTGCCGCACTGCTCCGCTTCGGAACCGTCCGAATTCATAATCCGCATCATGAAATCAGCCTTCGCGGAAGGCAAAATATATACAAGTCCGTCAGCACCGATGCCGAAGAAGCGGTTGCACAGCTTCACGGCCAATTCGGATGCATCGGATGGAAGTTCCCGTTCGCCGTATACGACAACGAAGTCGTTGCCCAATCCATGCATTTTCGTAAATTCCATCATAAAAACCCATCTCCTCTGCAATTGCTACGCTCGTGCTTAGCATATCGCAGAGGTGATGGGCTATCCATTCATTTTACGCCGAAATATTTGCACTCTTCGTCATCATGCCGCGGCGGTTCCGGTTGCGGTTCCGTCTGCCGCCCCACACGCTTCCGGCCCCCATCAGGAAGGTAGGAATGCCGGCGGCGACGAGTGTCAACGCCCACTCTTTCAGGCCAAGCGGAACCGTCTTGAAGATCGGCTGGAACGCCTCGATGTACATGACGCCGAGCATCAGCAATACCGAGGACAGCACGGCCAGAACCAAAGCTTTGTTCTGAAGCGGGTTCCGATGGAAAATCGAGCGCGAGCTGCGGCAGTCGAACACATGGATCAGCTGGGCCATGACGAGGGTAGCAAAGGCAACGGACTGCGCCTTGGCCAGCTGCCCTGGATCATTCGGAGCGATGCGCAGCGTGACCCAAAATGCGCCGAGCGTGCACAAGCCGATCAAGATGCCGCGGCTGATGATTTTCCAGCCTAGGCGTCTGGCGAAAATATTTTCCTTTGCCCCCCGCGGCTTGTGCTCCATCAGGTCCTTCTCCGGCTGGTCCACCCCGAGCGCCATGGCCGGGAGCCCGTCGGTGACCAGGTTTACCCACAGAATCTGGATCGGAACGAGCGGAAGCGGAAGCCCCATCATCATCGCAAAAAACATCGTCAGAATCTCGCCGACATTGGAGGCCAGCAAATAGCGGATGAATTTGCGGATATTTTCATAAATGCTCCGCCCCTCCTCAATCGCCGAAACAATCGTGGAGAAATTATCGTCACTGAGCACCAGCGACGACGCTTCCTTCGTTACGTCCGTGCCGGTAATGCCCATGGCAATCCCGATATCCGAGGCTTTGATGGCCGGTGCATCGTTCACGCCATCCCCCGTCATGGCAACCACATGCCCCTTCCGCTGGAGCGATTTCACGATGCGAAGCTTGTGCTCGGGAGAGACGCGGGCATAAACGAAGGTTTGATCCACCCTCGCATCCAGCTCCTTGTCGTCCATTCGGGATAACTCCTGTCCCGATAGCGACAGACCGTTCCTTGGCAGGATCCCGAGCTGGGCCGCGATCGCTTCCGCCGTTGTCCGATGGTCGCCCGTGATCATCACGGTCTTGATTCCGGCGCGGCGGCACGTCGCAATCGCGTCGCGCACTTCACGGCGCGGCGGATCGATCATTCCGGCCAGCCCCACAAAGATAAGCTGGCTCTCCGCCTCTTTCTCCGTTTCCGGCTTATCATAGGAACGCAAATCCCGGTAAGCCAAACCAAGCACGCGCAGCGCGTTGGAAGCCATGCCTTCATTGGCGGCCAGCACCTTCTGACGGAGCGTGGAGGTCAGCGGCACGACGTTCCCGTCCCACATGATATAAGCACAGGCGTCCAGCAGGACGTCCGGTGCGCCCTTCGTGCAGAGCAAGCGTCCGCCCTGATGGCTGACGATGACGGACATCAGCTTCCGCTCCGAATCGAAAGGAAACTCTTTGTCTCTTTGGTAGATAGAGTTCAGGCTGCCCTTCGTCAATCCCATTTTGGACGACAGCGTCAGCAGCGCTCCTTCTGTCGGGTCCCCTTTTAACTCCCAAGCAGCTGCCGCCGGCTCCTCCTTGCCCTTGCGCTTGCTCCGGGCTTCCTCCTGCACATTCTCATAGATCTCCGCATTGTTGCACAGCCCGCTGATTTGCAGCAGTCTGCGAAGCCCCTGATCGGATCTCAGCTCGACAGGCTTGCCTCTGTGGAGGATTTGACCCGTCGGGTCATACCCGTGCCCGGTCACTTCCAGCGTACGTCCTCCCAGCCAAACCTGGGTCACGGTCATTTTATTCTGCGTGAGCGTCCCCGTTTTATCCGAACAGATCACCGATGCGCAGCCCAGCGTCTCCACGGATGGCAGCTTGCGCACGATCGCTTTGCGCTTGATCATGCGCTGCACGCCGAGGGATAGCGCAATCGTGACGATGGCCGGCAGCCCTTCGGGAATGGCCGCTACGGCAAGGCTGACCCCTGCGAAGAACATCCCTGCTGCAGGCTGTCCATGCAGAATGCCTGCGACTACGACCAAGACCGTCAGCCCCAACGACACGGCGATCAGAATTTTGCCCAACTGCTCCAGGCGATGCTGCAGCGGCGTCTCCTGGGATTCCGTGTTTTGGATCAAATCGGCGATTTTGCCCATCTCCGTATCCATTCCGGTCCGGATGACAACGCCTTTACCCGTGCCGCGGGCCACCATCGTTCCCATGAACCCGATGTTCTTCCGGTCGCCCAGCGGAACTTCCGCATCGTGGATCGGCTCGGCATGCTTATTTACCGGCAGGGACTCGCCGGTCAAGGCGGACTCCTCGACGCTGCAGCTGTTGATCTCGAGCCAGCGAACGTCGGCCGGGATACGGTCTCCGCTCTCGACGAGAATGACATCGCCAGGTACGAGCTCTCTGGCCGTTAGCTGCACCACCTTGCCGTCCCGGATGACCTTGGAGGTCGGCGCGGACAGCTGCTTCAAGGCCCGAAGCGACCGCTCCGCCTTGAATTCCTGGATGAAACCAAGGATCCCGTTGATCAGGATGATGGCCACGATCGTGACGGCATCCAGATACTCGCCCAGCAGGCCGGATACCAGGGTGGCCCCAAGAAGCACCAGCATCATGAAATCCTTAAATTGATTCAAGAACAGAACAAATGGAGAAATTTTAACGCCCTCGGAGAGCTCGTTGTAGCCACTTTTTTTTCGTCTCTCCCCGGCTTCCTCTTCCGTGAGGCCCTGCTCCGGATGCATCTGCAGTACTTGCTGCAATTCATCCGTGTCCATCTGGTGCCATTGCTTTTGTTCCATGCTTCCTTTCCCTCCCGGTTGGTTTTGCAAGTTCCGGCGGATGACAGCTTTTCCACCCTTTCTACGTAAATGTATTCGGACAGGTCCTGAATTATCACAGAAGGGGCCTTAAGTTTTTAAGGGAAATATGGCATCATAGAGAAGTACGATTAGGAAGGGTAACAGACAGATAGGAGAATGAAGGATGGCACTAGACGGCATTGTCACGCGCGCGATCGTGCATGAGCTTCAAGCCTGCCGGGGCGCACGAATCAATAAAATATATCAACCGAACGATCGGGACATCGTGTTTCATATACGCACCCAGCAAGGAAACGCCAAGCTGCTGTTGTCCGCAAACCCCACGTATCCCAGGGTGCATCTGACGCAGGAAACGTTTCTCAATCCGGCCGAAGCGCCGATGTTTTGCATGATTCTGCGCAAGCATTGCGAGAGCGGCATCATCGAGGACATCCAGCAGGTGGGCATGGAGCGGATCATCCATATGACGATTCGCCAGCGCGACGAGCTCGGGGATGTTTCCTCCAAAAAAATCATCGTGGAGCTGATGGGCAGACACAGCAACATCATTCTGCTTGATCCCGCGAGTGATACCATACTGGACGGCATCAACCATGTGACGCCCGCCATCAGCAGCTACCGCGTGGTCATGCCGGGATTTTCCTACACGAATCCGCCGGAGCAGCATAAGCGGAATCCGCTCGAAACCGGGCAGGAAGCTTTCCGGGAGTCCTGTCTGGTGAACGAGGAGTCGGCGGTCTCATGGCTGGTCGGCGAATTCAGCGGCCTAAGCCCGCTGGCAGCGCAGGAAATTGCCCACCGTGCAGGAGAAGGCCATCCGGGGGGAAACGAAGGGGAAAAAGAAAAAGATTGCGGCAGCCTGTGGCGTGCATTCGATGAGGTGATGGGACAAGTCCGCAGCCATCAATATACGCCTGTTACAGGTGTCAATCCCAAGGGCAAATCGGTGTTCTCCGTCATACCGCTGACATTGCTTGCGGACGAGACCAGAACCTACGAATCGGTCAGCCAATGCATGGAGGATTATTACGGGGATAAGGCGCAGCGGGACACGGTTAAACAGAAGGTCAGCGACCTCCTCCGATTCCTGCAGAATGAACGGACCAAAAACATCAAGAAGCTGGATAATCTGAACAAAGATTTGGAGGAAGCCGGCGATGCCGATCGGTACCGGATTTTTGGCGAGCTTCTCTTCGCCTCGCTCCATCAGATTCAGAAGGGCGACCGCGAAGTCCAGCTGATCAACTTCTACGATGAAGAGCAGGCGGCCGTCACCATACCGCTGGATCCGCTCCTGACCCCATCGGACAATGCCCAGCGATATTTCAAAAAGTACAACAAGTACAAGAACAGCCTCGCGGTCATCAACGAACAGTTAATCAAAACCCGCGAAGAGATCAACTATATCGAGAATCTTCTGCAGCAGCTGTCGCATGCTTCCCTGAACGACATCGATGAAATCAGGGACGAATTGGTCCAGCAGGGATATTTAAGAGACCGCAGCCGCAAAACGAAGAAAAAGAAGAAAAACGACAAGCCGACGCTGCATGTCTATACTTCATCCGAAGGCGTCGAGCTCTATGTGGGCAAAAACAACCTTCAAAACGAATACGTGACCAACCGTCTCGCTTCCTCGAACGACACATGGCTGCACACAAAGGATATCCCGGGTTCCCATGTGGTCATCCGCAGCAGCGAGTACGGGGACGCGACGCTCCAGGAAGCGGCGCAGCTGGCGGCTTATTACAGTCAGGCCAAAGAATCCAGCAGCGTGCCCGTCGACTATACGCTCATTCGCCACGTCCGCAAGCCGAATGGAGCCAAGCCCGGCTTCGTCATCTACGACAATCAGAAAACGCTGTTCGTGACGCCGGACGAGCAGCTGATCAAGGCCATGCCCAATTCGGTAAAAAACAATCGCAATTAAAATGAACGGAAGACGCGGATAGTCTTCATTCAGCCAAAAAAACGGGTACCCCGGAAGGTCAAAATGACCATCCGAGGTACCCGTTTTTCTTACCGTTCCGTCCGTCTTAGGTTCTTGCCCGCGCCTGTTGAAGCCGGTCCAGCACCTGGGTGGATACCTGGCGGCTGCCGATATCCCCATGGAATACCTGGCCCTGCCTCTGTCCATGGTAATCCGATCCGGCGGTCACGATGAAGCCGTACTCCTCGGCCATCGCCAAGTAACGTTCCTCCTCCGATACCCCATGGTCCGAATGATAGACTTCGATCCCCTTGAACCCTGACTCTTCAATGACCGTTCTGACCAACGCATCATCGCCGTAGAGCCCGGGGTGCGCAAGCACCGGCACGCCGCCGGCTTCACGGATCCATTCGCAGGCTTCCTTGGGATGGATCCGCGGCTGCGGTACATAGGCAGCAGCACCCTGGGCGAGATACCGGTCGAAGGCATCCCGCAGATCCAGGGCATGTCCTTTATGGACCAGCGCATCCGCAATATGCGGGCGTCCGATGCTCTCATCGGGCTCCAGCGGCCGCCCCAATACCGCAATGACTTCCTCCATCGTAAGCTCGATGCCAAGCTCGCGAAGCTTAGCCAAGATCTTCTCATTGCGCTTCTCCCTCGTGCGGCGAAGCGCTGCCAGCCGCTCCAGAAACACGGGGTCCCGGTGATCGACGTAATAGCCCAGGACGTGAATATCCGTCCCGCCTGCCATGGTGCTGATTTCTACGCCGGGGACCACGATGATGTTCAAGCGCTCTCCCGCTTGCAGCGCTTCCTCGATGCCGGCTACGGTATCATGATCCGTAATGGCCAAAGCCCCCAGCCCACGCTCATAGGCAAGCTGTACGTTCTCCGAAGGCGTATTCATTCCATCCGAAGCCTGGGTGTGCGAATGAAGATCGCAGCCCTTTCGAGACGCGAGTTTATCCATGGCGTTCAATCTCCTTTCGTTGTATATACGGGTACGCTTGCATTAACGCCGTCGCTCTCTTAAATAGGCCAAAAACGTCATCGCCGACATCGGCAAGAGCGCCGACCGCAAATGAATGGAATAGAAATTCCGTTTAAATGACGCATCCGCGATATCGATCATTTTGACTAACCCGAGCGCCGTCTCGTGCTTAACCGTAGAGGTTGACAGCATCGTGATGCCGAGTCCTTCCTCTACCGCCGATTTGACCGCTCCCGTGCTCCCCAGCTCCATCACCGTCTGGATGCTCTCGGGATCGTGCCCCCGCTCCAGCAGCACGTCCTCCATGACCTTCCTGGTGCCGGAACCTTTCTCGCGCAGCACAAACGGATACGTCAGCACATCCTTCAAATATATCGCATCTTCCCTTTGCGCTAAAGGATGGCTGGAAGGAACGATCAGTTTCAGCTCATCCTCCATGACCGCATCCAGCACCATGTCCGGATGTTCCACCGGAGCCTCGATCAGTCCGAAGTTCAGTTGATGGCTTGCGATTTCCTCGAGAATCTGCGTAGTGTTCATCACTTTGAGCATTATCGATATGTCCGGGTACTCCCGGCCGAAGGGCCCCAGCAATCGCGGCAGCACATACTCCCCGATCGTCAGGCTTGCCCCGAGCTGCAGCCTTCCCTGAAGTTTGTTCGAGAACGCCGCCATGGCCGCGTCCGTGGCCTGCGACAGCTCCAGGCTCCTGCGGGCAAAGGGGAGCAGCGTCCTCCCGGCCTCGGATAACTCCATGCGCTTGGTGGAACGGATGAGCAGCTTTGTCCCAAAGTACTCCTCCAGCGCCTGCACCTGCATCGTCACGGCCGGCTGGCTCATATGAAGCGCTTGCGCAGCAGCGGAAAAACTTCCGCGCTCGGCCACCGTGTAAAAGATATGTAGCTGGTGAAAATTCATCGTTTCGGTTCCCCTCTCGCTGCCGCTCTTGTTTTATATTGTAACGGATCGCGGCAGCGCATACAAAAAAAGACATCCGCGCTTACGCTCGCATGCCATTTCATGACTTTATTTCTTTATTTACGCTTGCGGCTGTTCTTGATCAGCGTCATGCGGCGCGAATGACGAAGCCATGAGTAATAAGACTTCAGGTCCCGAAGCTCAATGGTTTCGGACATACGCCCCAAAAATGTTACAATGATCATCCGATGCAGTGGGTTGCCGATCAGATCGCGTTCGTGCTCCAGCTCCGAGAACTCCGCCACAACCACCAGGTCGTCGTCGATCAGATAGACATCCTGTTCGTTGCGGTAATACGGCACGATCCGGTCCTGCTTCAAGCACTCCCACATCCAAGTCCCGATTTCCTCGTGGGAGGTGTCATGGCCTTCCACCCGGTCCGTATAACGGCTCTTTGCATGATTGGTAATCACGATATCGGCTACCTTTTTATCATTTAACGTAATATAAAACGGCTCATAGGTGCTCCACCGCTCAGTCCCTTTGTCGCGCATGGAATATCACTCTCCACCAAATGGGTCTTTGTATCTATGTATATATACCCAACATATTACATCATTCCACTGTCATTCACAAGATTGAAACCTCGCTTCTTGTGAACAATCACCGAAAATTTAGAAATAGCTCTAATTGCATCCTGGTGCGGAAGGTGCAAATCCGGATGGAATGATGGGTCCCATTAAAATGTAAATTGTACCTTACTTATACTATTTTATCAAATGGCCTTCCGATTTATGCCAATCTATCGCCGCAAATCGAAATAATCTTTGGAAGTTCATGCGCGACATGCGAGGCTAATACTTTCCAAGGCTTTAAAAAAAGCGGCCCCAGAGGGGCCGCTTTACGCTTTTCTCGTATTCTTACAAGATACGCGATATGCGATTTGCACAGATTCTCGAGTAGGCACATCCTGCTAGGGACCGTAAAACTTGGCTTTATCCGGCCCCTTGCTGCTGTACTCTGTCTTAATCTCGTTCCGGTAGGAGCGCTCGATCTTACGAACGTAGGACAATCTCCGGATGTTCTTCATTGTCTCTTCGGCACGGTCAGCGTTGACGTACATGACAACGTAATGCATGCGGCGCGATATATAATGGACGCTGCCGTATTTCTCCAAATTCCTTGCTGCCTTAACATCGCTGACCCATATAATAAAACCCGTCCGTTCAGCCAACATCCTAAGCTCCTCGCCTCACTTTCGTCTCTATCTCTAATGTATGCCCGTTATCCGCACGAGCAGGCTCCTCCGCTGCCGCACCCCTTCTTCGGAAGAGGGTCATTGCCGGGAACCTTGATGCTCTCCGAAACCGAAAAAGCAATCCTTTCCGACATGGAATGCAGCAGATCGTCCAGATTCTTCTCCGCCTGCTTGAACCGGGCTACGGGCTCAAAAGCCTCCAGTTCCGCTTCCACCGCGGCTACTTCATCCTTGGCCGAATGGTAATTCGGGTGAAAGTGGCCGAACCGCTGCGTCTCTTCGAACAACTCCTTCTTCGATTCAAGCTTTCTGACCAAAGCCTGAATCATGGGGTCATTCTCAACTGCCTGCTTCCAATATAGATAATCCGCCACTTCGACGGAAGCATTAATCATGTCGCCTATTTCGTAGGCATAGGTGAGCACCTCGGCCATATCGACCGTGTTTATTTCCGATACGCTCATGAACTCATCCCGCTTTTCTATTAAATTTGGCCCGCGTGTTGATCGTGGACTCTTTCATCATAGCATAACGCTCGTATCTTAAGAAGGGGGAATTCAAACGCTTTTACGGAATCACAAGCCGCATTTCCCTCCATTCCCCTTCGCCTAACTCCACGATGGCTCCCGTCTTATCCGAATCCGGATCGTATAACGCACCCGAAATTTTCCACGGCTGACGCAGGATTTGAAATGGAATGAATTCCATGCGGCTCCCATCGACGGCAATCTCCAATTTGGCCGACAGCTCCAGCGCCTGCTCCATCATTTGTTTGGCCGTCGAGCCGTGGTAAGAGCGCCAATCCCGTGTCCACATGACAGGAATCCGGTTCAAATCGGGAATGACCGACGATGGATCCGGCAGGGTGTCATCAGGTTCAAGTGCAAGCTCGCTTCGTGCCGGGCGGATCAATCCGCAGGAGGGACGGCTGCGAGTCCCCCACTGCATAGGGTAACGGTCATTTCCATCAGTACCCGCAAGTTCCGTATCCTCTTCCGGAGGAGCCTCTTCATAGCGCAGCGACTCGTTCAGGCCTGCCCTGTCCATCTCCTTGCCCCATTGGTATAAAGCAGCTTGCACGTTCTCCGGCATTCCAGCGGCTGCATGTTTCGAGAAAAAGGCCGCGATTCCCTCCGGCTCCATTCCGGCTTTTGCCGCCTGCATCACCGAATCCCTTGTCAGGCGATAGACCGTCATCACATCATCCAAAATCCGCTCCGTGCAGCAAGCAGCTTGAAACTTAACGGAATTCGGCACATCGGGCGGTATCAAAATGTCAAAATCCGGCTGAATGAACAGACCCGATGATCCGGTATCGGCCCCTTCGCTTCCATCCAGCAAGGAGGAGGGGGCCACACGCCAGCGGAACAGGAACTGACCATCGTCATCGATGCCCAAATCGGTGTAACCGCAGCCGGTTAATAACCGGAGCCATGAAGCGGCTTCCTCCGGCAATAATTCTTTTCCGGTGGATGCACCTCCTTCCAAAGGCTCAGAGACTGCAGCGGGCATCTGCCAGGCGCGGTACCACACCCCGCCGGACAGCGACGAGTGACATATCCGCCAAGTCCAATGCTGAAACTCGGCCGAGTTCGGAATGTAGCGTTCCATCATGTGAAGAAGGACGGACCGGTCCATCGCTTCCCGGGAGAGCATGAGCCAACGCCGCAATGCGGTACGGTTCAGCTTCAATTCCCCCTGCTCTGCAACGACCAGCTCAAACATAAACAACAGATCCAACACCATCGCGACATGTGGAGGGTACGCATCCGCATGATCATAGTGAAGGGCGAGCCCTTCGACATCGTATGGCGTTAAGGCGATCTCGCCCCCCAGTTTCTGAATACATTTCTTATGCAAAATCCCTTTAGCGGTCAACGATACGCGGTTCTTGGCCATATATACGAGAACATTGAACATATCGATCGCTATGCCGCTTCTTGCCTCCTGCTGAAGCCTCACGGATGCGGGAGGCATGGAGCCTGTTTCAAGTGCCTCCACAGGACCACAGCCTTCTTGGAGGATCTGCAGCTTGTCAAAAGGAATGAAATACAGCCTCTCGCCCCAACCTCTCTTGACCGCTCGCACCCATCCTTGTTGTCTCAAGGAGATGAAGGCAAGCTGCGCCTCCACGCCGCTCAAGCGGGGAAATCGCAATGAGCGCAGCTTGTCGTCATCGAAACCCTGCCCGGCAAAGCGGCGCCAGATATGGTGGAGGACCGATCGCTCCTTCGGAAGAAGCCGTTCCAGGCCCATCGTGTCCGCCATGTCCTGCTGCCTCGTCATCTCCACGAGACCTCCTTCCCGTCGGGATGCTGATAGGAACGGGGATTTCGCATCGCGATCAGATCCAGGAAAGCCGCCGGCTGCTTTGCATGTATCGCGTGATATTCGTACCCCTGCTCAATCAGAAACAGCTGTCGCCGGATCGCAAAGATCTCCTCCCGGCTGTCCTCCGTTACCAATGCATAAAAATAAGCCCGATTCTCCCCTGACTTCGGCCGCAGCAAACGTCCAAGCCGCTGCGCTTCCTCCTGCCGCGAGCCGTAGCTGCCCGAAACCTCGATCGCTACGGAAGCATCGGGCAGATCGACCGCGAAGTTTGCCACTTTCGATACGACAAGCACGCGAACGTTTCCTTCCCTGAAGGCGTTATACCATTCGTTGCGCTGATCCTGGGTCATTTGTCCCGTGATGAGCGGGGCCTGCAGCTCCCTGGAAATGGCATGGAGCTGATCAAGGTATTGTCCAATGATGAGCGTCTGCGCATCCTTGTGGACATCCACGAGCTGCCGAATCACATCAAGTTTGGAGGGATTCTCGGCAGCCAGCCGATATTGCTCCCTTTTGCCGGCCGCCTCGCAGGCTTCTCTGATCTCGTCCGGCAGCGGCACCTTAATCTCCGTGCAGGTCACCGAAGCAATCCACCCTTGCGCCTCCAACCTTTTCCACGGCATTTCATATCGTTTGGGACCGATCAGGGAGAACACGTCGCTCTCCCTTCCATCCTCGCGAACCAAAGTGGCGGTCAGGCCAAGCCTGCGGGTCGCCTGGATGTCGGCCGTCGCGCGGAATACCGGTGCGGGAAGAAGATGAACCTCGTCATAAATGATCAAGCCCCAGCGCCGTTCATTAAACAGCTTCATATGCTGCTGCTCCTCCCCCTTGCCCTGCCGGTGGGTCAAGATGTGGTAGGTAGCGACCGTCACCGGCCTGACCTGTTTGCGCTGACCGGAGTATTCGCCGATTTCATCCACGGACAACGTCGTTTTCTGCATCAGCTCGGCGATCCACTGCCTTACCGACGTGGTATTGGAAGTGAGGATCAGCGTCTCGCATTGCAGCTCGCGCATGGCGGCGATGCCAATGACCGTTTTCCCGGCCCCGCATGGCAGGACCAGCACACCGTTGCCGCCTTCGCCGCCAATATCCCTGAAGGATTCGGCAGCCTTCTGTTGATAGTCGCGAAGCTCGAACCGCTGATCGTTGGATCCGCCGTTCGAATCTTCAAGGCGCTCGCTGCCCGATTTTTCTCCCCGCCAAAGAATGTTCAGGTATTGCCCGTCCATATATCCCGCGTGGTCCAGCACAGGATAGCCGAGCCGGGTCATCTCCTGCTTTAACACGCCGCGGCGGTCCGAAGGCACCTCTGCTTCCTTCGGCGAAATCAACCGGACGCCGATTTCCCTCAGGGAGCGATGGGACGTCAGCTCCTGCATCAGGGCTTCCTCATTGCAGGATAACAGCAATGCACGTTCAAACGTTGGATGCGAGAGCAGCGACAGCTGCCCATAACGCCCAACGAGCTGGCGAACCTCTTCCAGCAGGGCGGCCGGCACGTCCCAACGCGACAACGACTGAAGGCTCGAGCAAATGGCTTCAGCCGACATGCCCCCTGCAGCGGCGTTCCATAAAGATAAAGGGGTCAAGCGATATGTATGAAAAGACGCGGGACTTTTGATCAAATCGGCATATTGGGCTAGCTGCTCGCGCGCAGCCTCCGCATCCGCATGGGCGGTTTCAAGAAGTATGGTCCGATCGCGCTGGACGATGCAAGGCTTGTTGTGCACCCTTATTCCTCCTCGTGACATTCGGTCATCTTAAAAAAAAGAAGTCCACATCCATGTCCTGGATCTGAACTTCCCCTATGATCAATAGGATTTCCAAATAACGAGCGTTCATGCGCGAAGATTGCGATTTTGTGAAAGTCTATGCCCCGTTCTGATAGCTCGACACCATCTCGACCAGCAGCTTCGCCCCGTAGCGCATCGCATCTTCATCAAAGTCGAACATTGGATGATGATGCGGATAAATCGCCCCTTTGTCGGGGTTGCCGGCTCCAACGAAAATGAAGCAGCCCGGAATTTCCTTCAAGTAATAAGCGAAATCCTCCGCCGGCATCAGTTTGGGCGAGACGGTGACCTGATCCGCATCGAACACTCGGGGTGCCGTACGGAAAAATCGTGCGGTTTCCGCTTCATCGTTCACCACGGGTGGGTAGCCGACGAGATATCGAACCGCCGCCTTTGTGCCGTAGGTTTCGGAAACCGTCCGGGTCATATGCTCGATCCGCTCCCGGATCAACGCCCGGGTAGGTTCGTCAAACGTGCGAACCGTCCCCGTGATCCGGCAGGAGGAGGCTATGACGTTTTGCGCCGTTCCGGCCTGCATTGTCCCTACCGTAACGACGGCAGGCTGCAGCGGATCCACGGTGCGGCTTACGATGGTTTGAAGCTGCATGACAAGCGCAGCCCCCGCAACCAGGGCATCGGCCGTCACATGCGGCATGCCGCCATGCCCCCCGCGCCCCGTAATGTCAATGAAAAACTCATCCGCCGCCGCCATCAGCGGACCCGGCGCGCTCGCTGCGGTGCCTACAGGTAACGGCGTCCACAGGTGCAGACCGTAGACGACGTCGGCCCCATCGAGCGCCCCGTCCTTGATCATCTCCACCGCGCCGCCGGGGCATACTTCCTCCGCCGGCTGGAACATAAAACGAATCTCCCCCTGAATTTCTTCCGGGAACGTGCTGTAATATGCGGCGGCTCCAAGCAGCATGGAGGCATGCCCGTCATGCCCGCAAGCGTGCATCACTCCCTGCACCCTGGATTTGTATTCGCAGCTCTTGCCGTCCTCGATCGGCAGCGCATCCATGTCGGACCGCAGCACAACCGTCCTGCCGGGTTTATCCCCTTTTAATGTCCCTATAACTCCATGCCCGCCAACACCGGTCTTGACCGCAAGACCGAGCTCCTGCAGCCGGGCTGCTATAAATGCCGAAGTTTCCTTCTCCTGGAACGAAAGCTCCGGGTGCATATGTAAATGACGCCGCCACTCCACCATCCGTGGATACCATTGATCCCAAAATGCTTCCTTCATCAAGTTCATCATCCTTCCCCCGCTATTGGCGGCTCAATCGATCGCAAGAAAGCCGTGGAGTTTGCTCAGCAGCAGTCCGTGCCCAACCATGGCATCCATCCGGCCGCCCTCCTTGATCTTGCGATATACATCCCTGAGCGGGACCCACACCGCTCTAACGTCTTCGTCTTCCTCTTGATTCGACTCCCGGCTCCCGGACACCTTCAAATCGTCGGTGAAATAAAAATAAACGTTCCGGTTGGCCAGAGAAGCCATCGGATAAGCACTGCCCATGTAGGACAGGTCCTTGCACTGCACGCCTGCCTCTTCCTCAAGCTCCCGCTTAACGGCAAGCGCGCGTTCCTCGCCGGGCTTCACCGTTCCGCCGGGAAGCTCCCAGGTGATCTCATTCACCGCTTCCCGATGCTGGCATACCAGTAGCAGGCACCCTTGATGGACGGCCACAACCGCTGCCGAATCCGGAATCCGGTCGATCACGACGATTTCCTTCTGCCCGTTTTCTTCCACTGCATAATACTCCGTGCGGTAAACGACACGGTTCATAGGCCGTATCCACCCTTCGCTTGAATTGAAGTCCTATGAATATATAACCACTAGGATGGAAAGCGTACATTTCACAGCGTTTTCACTTGCATTTATTTTAACAGAAAAGAAGAATGCTTGCCGTTATCAAAATCTTATCTGGATAAATGGTCTCAATTGAAGCGTGACGGGCGGTACAGGCTTGCACAAGTTCTTGAAACATACTATCATATTAAAGAACTTTGCAAGGACTATTAAGGGGGTTACGACCACATGATTTTCGAAAATACAGGCTTGGACGGATTGCACAGCGATTTAGCTTACCTCGATGAATGTGCCGAGAAAGTAGGCTTCATTCGTTGGCAGTGGGAATACTACCGCGCTACATACGACTTGAAAATCGAAGATAAAAAAAATCAGGCTGAATACTTCCTGCGCATTAACACCCGCGCTGTTGAAGGCAAGCTGGAGAAACCCGACACCATTCTCAAAATCGAAGCGGTATACCTTGGCAAAGCCACGTTCCCGCACGGTCTCGAGTATGAATCCATGGCTCCGCAGCCTGTCATGAATGTGGCCACCAAGAAGCTTCAAGAGCTCAAAGCTCTTCTGGAAGCGTAAGGTCGAACACGATGAATACGACCAAACCTCAGCCGAAGAGAGGGACGCCTGATTTCCAACTGCTGATCCTTACCTTGCTGTTGGTGGGATTCGGACTGATCATGGTGTTCAGTTCCAGCTCCAGCTTGGCCGTTTTCAATGAAAAATTCAATAACGATCCGCTGCACTTCACGAAGCGGCAAGCCGCGTTTGCGGTTCTGGGCACGTTTGTCATGTTTGTGGCCATGAACATCAACTATAAGAAATACAAGAAGCTATTCATACCGGTGTTTTTTCTAACCTTGATGCTGCTGATTCTTGTGGTGATTATCGGTTCCGCAACCAACGGCGCCACAAGCTGGTTTAATTTGGGGAAATTCGGCATCCAGCCGACCGAACTGGCCAAAATCGCGACCATCGTCTATCTGGCAGCGCTGATCACCAAAAAAGGGGAACGAATCCGTCAATGGAAGGGCGGTTTCTTCCCCGTACTCATTATTGTAGGGATCGTAGCGGGCCTGATCATGCTTCAACCCGACCTGGGCTCCTGCTTCATCCTCGTGGCTACCAGCGGGCTGTTGATTTATGCGGGGGGCGCCAGCCTTAAGCATATTCTCGGCTGTATCTCGCTTGTTGCGCTTGGCCTGGTACTCACGCTCGGCGTCGGATCGCTCTTCAACTCCGGCGGAGATCAGGAGCAGGCCTCCAAGAACTACAAGATGGGACGAATCGAGGCATTCATGGACCCGTTCCATGACGAATCGGACACGGGCTACAATCTGGTCCAATCGCTGATTGCCATCGGCCAGGGCGGCGTTACCGGAGCGGGTTACGGGGAGAGCGTGCAGAAGCTGCATTATCTGCCGAATCCGTACAACGATTTCATCTTCTCGGTCATCGGCGAAGAATTCGGTTTTATCGGAACCGCGATATTCCTGCTGCTCTATTTATACTTCATCCTGCGGGGGATCATCGTGTCGCTTCGCTGCTCGGATCCGTTCGGAACCTTGACCGGCGTCGGCATCATGGGACTTATCGCCATTCAGGCCTTCATCAACATCGGCGGGGTGACCAATACCATTCCGATTACGGGCGTTACCCTCCCGTTCATCAGTTACGGCGGTTCCTCGCTGCTGGTCATGATGCTCAGCATGGGCATCGTGCTTAGCATATCCAGGGACAGCAACCGTCCGATGAAAGAGGAGCAGGTTAAATCCGTAATTAAAAAAGACTACCGGGCAACCGTGTAGTCTTTTTTGTTCATTTTTTTCATTATTAGCGGGGGCTGATCCCCCAAGGTTCGTCTTATTTGGCTCGAAGCTGAATATCGTCGATTTCGTCGTCTTTGAAAGCTACACCTTCGACCTTCACGTTGACCTCAACCACGCGAAGCCCTGTCATGCTCTCGACAGCTTCGCGGACATTCTGTTGAAGCATGCGGCACACTTCATGTATAGGCGTCTCGTAAAGCACGATAATCCGCAGGTCGATCGCTGCCTCCAGCTGCCCTACTTCTACCGTAACACCCTTTTGCACATTTTTGCCGCTCAGCCGCTTCGCCCAGCCCTCGGACAATCCACCGGACATGGCTGCAATACCTGGGGTTTCCAAGGCAGCCAATCCGGCAATTTTCGAGACGACATCATCCGATATTCGAATCAAACCGTTATCCAGTTGAAGTTGTTCCGTCATGCCATTTCCTCCTTCACCTCATTATCCGTTATTGTAAATGGTAACGGGCCTAAAAAGCAAATGCTCGCTTCTGAAAAGAACGATAATTTTTCGAAAAATTTGGGTATATTGTAAAAAGCGATACGAGAATCGTCGTTTTCGCTCGCAAGTACTCATCAGTACATAAACCATAAGGTAGGTGTCGGTTATGAAGAAATGGCTCAATCCCGCGCTTCTGATCTTTACCTTTTTGCTTAGTGCGCTGGGACATTTTGCGAATTGGAACTTCACGCTCCAATTCATTCTGTCTGCCATCGCGGTTATTTTTGTCGCCGGTTTTCTCGGCAAAGCAACGGAAAGCGTCGCGCATTACGCCGGCCAACGGCTCGGGGGATTCCTGAACGCTACCTTCGGCAACGCGGCAGAGCTGATCATCGCCATCCTGCTGATTAAGGAAGGTTTGTACGACATGGTGAAAGCCAGCATCACCGGCTCCATTATCGGCAACCTGCTGCTCGTCCTCGGGCTCAGCCTGTTTGCCGGGGGCCTCAAATTTAAAATCCAGAAATACAATGTGACGCTGGCTGGTCTGAACGGATCCTTGATGACGCTGGCCATTATCGCCCTGTTCATCCCTGCGGTCTTTCTGAATACCCATTCCATTACGGAGGGTGAAACCAAGACGCTCAGCCTCATTGTGGCGGGAATTCTGATCGTGGCCTACATCGCATGGCTTGGATTCTCGATGATCACCCATAAAAATTATTTGGCGGATGTCAGCGACGACCACGACCAGGATGCGCTCCCGCACGAACACGGTCCCACTTGGTCCAAGAAGCGCTCGATTCTGTACCTTGTCATCGCCACCGTGATGGTTGCGTTTGTCAGCGAATGGCTTGTCGGGGTGCTTGAGCCCATCAGTCACGAATATGGCCTCAGCGAGCTGTTCATCGGGGCCTTCCTGGTAGCGATTATCGGGAACGCCGCAGAGCATAGTGCTGCCATCATGCTTGCGATGAAGAACAAAATCGGCGCGGCCGTAGAAATTGCCGTCGGCAGCAGCCTGCAGATCGCCCTGTTCGTTGCTCCCGTGCTTGTGTTCATCAGCTTCTTCCTTGGGGATACGATGGATCTCGTCTTCACCACGCTGGAGCTGGTCGCCATCGGCGTCGCCGTATTCATAGCCAGGTCCATTACGCAGGACGGCGCCTCCAACTGGTATGAAGGCCTGCTGCTGCTCGCCGTATACGTCATACTGGGCGTCTCCTTCTTCCTCGTATAAACCTTGGAAGCGGTGATTGCCACGGATTCAAATCTAATCGAAAAGCTAGAAAAAAACGCATGTCGCGGGAGCGCGACATGCGTTTCTCTATGTATGCGCCTGTACAAGTACAGGCTATTTGGATTGATTCATGGCTTCGTACAGGACCGCCAGATTGCGTTCAAGCTTGCTGATCAGCTGCTTTCCCGTACTTTCCGGAAGAAGCCCGGCCCGCACCGCGAAATCAACCTCTTTTGAAAAACCGTACATTTGGGTATCCAGCACTTCCTCATAGAGAGGGCAATAACGGGTCGCCAGATTCTCCATCTGTACTTCAATAAGCTTTAGGATTTTATCTGCATCTTCATGAAGAAGACTGATCGCTTTGAGATTCAGCTGTTCCTGTAAATCAGATGAAGTCATGATCTTCCCCCCTATGTCAAAAATCACAGCACAGTTACTATCTTTAATATTAGTCGAAATCGTTTCTCAATACAAGGACCTGAACAAAATAGACCCCTTCTCTACGAAAAAACACCCTTCCATGGATTGAAAGGGTGTTTTTGGCGAATGTTATTCAGCCACGACGGATACGTTCAAGCCATGCTTGGTGAATACGTCGATCATTGCTTTTTTAGCTTCATCGGCATCAGGACCATGTACATGCAGTTCATAGCTTTGGCTGTTGACAAGCGTTGTGAACAGACCCAGGATGCTCTTAACATCAATGTACTTGTTCTCCGCCTGCAAAACGATGGAGGATGTGAACTGGCTGGCTGTTTGCGAAATTTCTACGATAGATTGATTGTTATTGGACATACGAATCCCTCCGTAACTTTAGGATCTGAATAAAGCTCATCACTGCACCTTCATGATACATTGAATCCGTTTTCTTATGCAACATTTTTTCCAATCTATTTAAGATTTTCCGGATTTAATGCTTCCAGTTCTGGAATAACGAATATGCCATCCTTGCGGATTAGACGATCATCAAAGTAGATTTCCCCGCCGCCGTATTCCGGACGCTGGATCAAAACAAGATCCCAGTGAATGGAGGATCGGTTGCCGTTGTCTGTTACATCATATGCTTGGCCTGGCGTAAAATGCAGGCTTCCTGCAATTTTCTCATCGAAGAGAATATCCTTCATCGGTGTCAAAATGTACGGGTTGAAGCCGATGGCAAATTCGCCGATGTACCGCGCACCCTCATCCGAATCCAGGATCTCGTTCAGCCGCTTCGTGTCGCTCCCTGTTGCTTCGACGATTTTCCCGTTTTCAAAGCGGAATTTAATATTTTCGAAGGTGACTCCATTGTAAAGAGTCGGTGTGTTGTAAGCGATCGTCCCGTTAACCGAGTCACGAACGGGCGCGGTGTACACCTCGCCATCCGGAATGTTCTTCTGGCCGGAGCACTTTTCCGCGCCGATGTTTTTGATCGAGAAGCTGAGGTCCGTTCCAGGTCCCACGATGCGAACCTTGTCGGTATTCCTCATCAGCTCGGCCAAAGGATCCTGGGCGCGGTCCATTTTGGAGTAATCCAGATTGCACACATCGAAGTAGAAATCCTCAAAGGCCTCCGTGCTGGTGTTGGCAAGCTGCGCCATGCTGGCGTTCGGGTAACGGAGAACCACCCATTTGGTGCGCTTCACGCGCTCTTCGCTATGTACGGGATGCGAGTAAAGGGCATTGTACAGCTTCATGTTCTCTTCGGGCACGTCAGCCATATCGTTGACGTTCTCGCCTGCGCGGATGCCGATGTAACAATCCATTTTTTTCATGCGTTCAAGATCCAGCTCTGCCCACAGCTCAAGCTGCTCCTTATTTGCGTTCTTCAACATCGCTCGCTGGACCGTACGATCCGTCAATTGCACGAACGGGCGGCCGCCTCCCTTCGAGACCTCCTCGATAATGGCATTCAGCAGATCGCGCTCGGATCCGATCATTTCGATGAGCACATTTTCCCCTGGCTGCATATCCACGGAGTAGTTCACGAGATTCTGAGCCAATTTTTGAATTCTGGGATCACGCATATGTCTTATCCTCCTTATGATGACTGTTCCCTATTGTATAAATTGAACAGCGGTAAATTTATATTATTGTAGCACGCCGGGCAGCCTCGCGTCAGCGCTCATCGTGAAAAAAATTTTAATGGCTCAATAACCGGTAAACGTAACATCCGACAGCAGTGTTTCGGTACGTGTTTTGCCTTGTTCGTCCACAAAGGATAACCTGCGCTCCATGGTCATCTTGGTAGGCAGCTGGCTTTTTCTGTTAATGGTTACATGACAGACCGAAACGGCATCCGCCTCATTCAGCATGTTTTTCATTTCATGGTAGTCCCTTTCCCAGATTTCCTTCAGCCGCTTGCGAACCTTCGGATCGTCGCTGTATAACGGGTCGTCTTTGTGTTCAATCCGCTCAGCCAACGCCTTCATCTGATCATCCAGCGACTCCTGCACCATATGGGCAGCCGCCTCGGGCGACAACTCGACACGCAGCACCTTGGTTCCTCTTGCGGCCCCCAGTTCCCGGGTTACGGTCTTCTCCGACTTGCCCATGTACTCCAGCAATTCCAGCGGATTTAACCGGTTCATCCACATTCCCCCGGCATGCTCCGACGAGAGCGTGCTCCACTTGCCATCCTTTCGCTTGAGCGTCACGGTAAGTTCATTCGATTTATATGCCGACTCGGCAGACATCTTGTCATTCTTTATGACGGTGCTTCTCTCTTTTGAAGATAAGGTCAGGTCGGAATGATGCCGCAGATTCCCTTCAAACGCCAGGCTTTCCTCAAACGGTCCTGTTTCTCCGCTCCGAATCGCCGTTTCTCCTCGAAAAGAGAAATTATCGATGCCGGACAGCCCCGACAAAGCACGGTTAAACGCTTCTTCGGCAGTCAGCTGATCCTGCCAGGCGCATCCGGTTAGGCCAAAAATGAATACCATCAATGCGATGACGCTTCGTAACCTTCTGTTTCGCATAATCATCAGCCTCTCGTTGATCTTGCTATTAGGCTATCCGCGGCCCCTTACATTATGCAGATCACAGAAAAAAACCTGCAGCCTCTCTTAGCTGCAGGGTATCTAATCCATTCCGATCTCGGCTTCGGCCCTCTCCACGACGATCCGGTTGCGGCCGCCGTTCTTGGCTTCGTAGAGCGCCATATCCGCCCGATAGAAGAGCGACTCCACGCTGATCTTGTCATTGGTCCAGTTCCACTCTGAAATCCCGCAGGACACCGTTACGCGCGGATCGGTCTCTTCGGCCACCCGTAAGCGAATCCGTTCGGCCACCTGCACCGCCTGCTGAATGCCGAGTCCCGGCAAATATACCGCAAGCTCCTCACCGCCCCAACGTGCCGGAATATCGCTGTGACGTATGGTTGTTTTTACGATGCTGCTGACCTGCTTCAGAATCTTGTCACCACGCTGGTGTCCGAACGTGTCGTTGACCTGCTTGAATTCGTCGATGTCCACCACGATGAGCGAGCCGCAAAAATCACGGTTCTGGCATTCATGGATTATTTCATCCAGATAATGTCTGGCGTACAGTTCGGTCAGCATATCCCGGTTAGCCATTCTTCTCACTTCCGCATGCAGGAAGGCATTCCCGATCGCCAAGCCGATATGGCTTGTCAAGGCTTGAAGCAGCCGATAGCTGTCGTACGAGAAATAATGCCGTTTCGCATGGGTGAGCAGGACGACGCCCCTCACCTCGCCGTTAACCATTAGCGGAGTAGCAATCATCGAGCTGGACCGCGTGCTCTCCATCAGCCTGGATTCTGCCGGACGCTCTTCCTGATAGTCTGACAGAATGAGCGGCTCCTTTGAATGATAGACGAGTCCCCCCAGGCCGTAGTCCTTCTCGAAGACCTCCTTGGCCAGCCACTCGGCGTTGCAGGATACCACCTCTAGACCGCCAAGCTCCTCATTATGGATCAGAATGCAGCAGTAATCCGCCTCAAGGATCTTGAGCAGCTCATGATTGGCGAATTGAAATATCTCCGCCAAATGCAAGCTTTTGTTCAGCCGCTGGGTCAGCTCATTAATCATGCGGAGCTCATGAATCATCAGGTTGGATTGCTCGTACAGTTTGGCGTTCTCGAAGGCGGTGCCTGCGGCATCGGCCATCATCCCCAGCAGCTCCAGATCCATATCGGGCAGTTCCGACTTGTCCACTTCAACGTGAAGCACCCCATAGACGCCCTGCTTGCCTCCCATGGGAATCCCGATCTCCACCAGCGTGTCGGGTTCTTCATGCTCATGAATCGTCAGGGAACCTTCCATAAAGGTGCGAACATAAACCTCTTCCTGCCAATGATGGAGCAGCAGTGGACGCACGAGCGGATGAACGCTTTCATGGTCCTGTGACATGAATAATTCGACTTTCGCCTTGGGATACAGGGCCAGGACGCTATCAATAGCCTCCACCAGCACGCTGTCCACATTGATCTGCACATGCATCCGCTTCACGTACTGAAACAAGATGGAACGCCTCTGCACTTCACGTTCGGCTTGGCGGTGGACCTTCTCCAGGTCATCCGCAAAGATGTACTCCATCTGGCGGTAGAAGCAGGAACGGAACAGCAATGCGTAAGTTTCCGTCAGCATGAGCGACTGCTCCGGCTCCATCCTCCCCGAGGCAACGCTGACCATCACCGCAAAAAAATCGCCATGGACGCGCGTGAACAGCGGGACAGCGCACAGCACCCTTCCCTCAAGCGAACCCTTGCCCATGCCTTGGGCGGCTTCTTTCGTTCGGAGCGTATGCGCCAGCGTCTCATCCTCGCTTGCATGAACGTATTCCGTTAGTTCGGGTGCCCCTGTCAGCCAAGCTCCCTCATGAGAAAGAAGGGCCCAGCTGAATTTCCGCATCGCCTGCGTGCCAACGCTTTCTCTTAGCCACTCCAGATAGCTGTCTGATATGAGAGGCTGAATATAAGGGAAATCATGAGGTGTAATATCCAAGCCCTGAAGCCATAGACGAGGCTCGTTTCCAGGAATTGGCCCGGCATCATTGAACATGACCGCAGAACCGGGAGAGCTTTCATACACTTTCCGTTGTTCTTCTGACATATTGGGCGCTCCTTTGCACCATTATAAAAGGCCTATCCAAGACTGGCGTTCCGATTCATAATGTAAGGATCCATTCGGCTGCCGCATGGCGGCAACCCGGCTGTTCAACATGTTGGGGAATGATAATCACCAAAAAACACTACGATATGTAACTAGATAATTGCTACTACTTATTCCAATATCATATTACTCTTTTCTACCCATTTTTGCATCAGAATTTATGCGTTTTTCACAATAATTTTAGGTCCATGGTCCTATCGACAAAATTAGACAAAAACCAAGTTATAGTAAGTTGCAGGTTGAACTTGACTTTATATCATTACTTCATATAATATTTATTGTTGAGTAAGAATGCAATGCATTCGATGAATTTGGGCGGGTTGTGTCACCCTCACGTTATTTGTTACTGACAGGACAGCGGCTGAACTTTCCTGGCAGATCTCTTCCGGAAGATGACGGATAGAGCAAACAAATACGGCGCAAATAGAGCCCTAATGAAACTTTAATTAAAAAGGAGTCTATATAACATGGCACGTTACACCGGTCCTAAATTTAAATTAAGCCGTCGTCTGGGAATCTCCCTGAGCGGTACAGGTAAAGAATTGGCAAAACGCCCTTTCCCTCCAGGTCAGCATGGTCCTAACCAACGGAGAAAAGTAAGCAACTACGGTATGCAGCTTCAAGAAAAGCAAAAGCTGCGTCACATGTACGGCTTGGGCGAGAAGCAATTCCGCACCCTGTTTAACAAAGCTACCAGCATGAAAGGTATCGCGGGTGAGAACTTCATGTTCCTGCTTGAGAGCCGTCTGGACAACCTGGTTTACCGTCTTGGCTTCAGCAACTCCCGTGCGGGCGCTCGTCAATTGGTAGCTCACGGTCACGTAACTGTGAACGGCAAGAAAGTCGATATCGCTTCTTACGCTGTAAGCACTGGCGATGTAATCGGCCTTCGTGAAAGAAGCCGCAGCCTCTCTTCCATCAAGGAAGCTTTGGCTAACCGCGTGCATCTTCCAGCTTACCTCGAGTTTGATGAAGCAGCAATGGAAGGGAAATACATCCGTCTTCCAGAACGTTCCGAGCTTTCCCAAGACATCGACGAGAAACAAATCGTCGAATTCTACAACCGTTAAGATTCATTCGGAACCCAAAAAACCTGAAGGCCCCGGCCTTCAGGTTTTTTTTGTCGAGCGCGGCTTTTTCTTCGAATCAAAAGGCTCCGCCTTAAACCAGGGGCCTTCAAAGCTTTTTTCCCGTATGAACTTGGCGGCATATGCATTGCACCCTTCCCAAAAAAGTCATTCTTCCTCAAAAAAGGACACCCTATATAGGTACACATGATTCAAAACCTTCGATTTATGCTATAATAGGTGCGTTAAAAGGAGGAGTATACATTCATGGTTGAGGAGAAAAAACAAGAGCCTGAACAACAGAAAAAACCGCGAAAACGGTCCTTTCTGCGGGTGCTGGGATCCGTCATCGGATGGCTCTTTGTGGTAGGTCTGATGGGCGTTTTGTTCGCCGGAGGAGCCGTAGCCGGTTATGTAACCTCTATTGTCGAGAATGAGCCGGTACGATCGCGTGCGCTCATTGAGAACACGGTGAACGATAATGCCATAACGGGCTTTGCCTACTTCGCGGATGGCTCACCGATCGGACAGCTTAGAACCGAAGAAGACAGACGACCTGTGGAGTTCAAGGAGATTCCCCAGCTTGTTAAAGATGCCGTCGTATCCATAGAAGACAACCGTTTTTATACACATAAGGGTGTTGACATAAAAGGTACCGCTCGCGCCGTGAAGGAACGCGTGTTGAATGAGCCGGTTCAAACCGGCGGCAGCACATTGACGCAGCAGCTGGCCAGGCTTACTTTTTTAAGTCGTGACAAAACGGATAACCGTAAGGTAAAAGAAATGCTGCTGGCCATGCGGATGGAGCGCTTCTTAAGTAAAGACCAGATTTTGACGGCCTACTTGAACAAGGTTCCATACGGCAACGGCTCGAGCGGATATCAGCTGTTCGGGATCAAGGCAGCGGCAAGAGGAATATTCAACATCAACAATCTGAATGATCTGAATGTGGCCCAAGCTGCATACTTGGCAGGTCTTCCGCAGCTGCCATCCTCCTACTCGGCCTTCAACGGCAAAGGAGAATTTGATGAGAAATCGTTCAACCGGGCCATAAACCGCCAGCACCGCGTGCTGGCAAGCATGCTGGAAGAAGGTAAAATAACGCAAGCCGAATACGATGAGGCCAAAGCATTCGATATCAAAAAATCGCTGGCTCCTCGCACGCAGAAAGCCTATGTGACTTATCCTTATCTCATGATGGAAGTCGAACGTCAAGCATCGAACATTCTGATGCAGCTAAGCCAGGAAGCTGAAGAGAACGCAAAAGGCACGCAAGCGAACTCCGATCTGATGGACGCTTCCCGTGCTCAGCTGAGCACCGGCGGTTACCGTGTGTACACCACCATCGACCGGACGCTCTACAAGACCATGCGTTCCATTGCAGAGGATGACAGCAACTACTTGCCTGACAGCGCCGAAAAAGGAATGGAGCAAACCGCCGCGATGATGATCGACAACAAAACAGGCGCCATTCTCGGTATGATTGAGGGCAGGGACTTCAACACGGAACAAATGAATTATGCTACGCAAATGAAACGGCAACCCGGATCTGCCATGAAACCTATTGCCGCCTACTTACCGGCACTTGATACGGGGGCGATTCAGCCTGCCAGCGTGGTGGACGATTCACCGATCATCTTAAAGGACTACAGCAAAGTATTCCATATCCCCAAAAACTCGTACACCGGGTACAGAGGATTGATGACGGCAAGACAGGCGCTGAACGATTCGACCAATACGGTGGCACTCAAGCTGTTTAACAACACGGTCGGCATTGAGAAGGCCTGGGAGTTTTCCAAGAAGCTGGGCATCACTACCTTGGAGGAAGACGATTATACTGCTTCAACCGGCGTACTGGGCGGACTGCATTACGGCGTGACCGTGGAAGAGCTGACAAATGCCTACAGTTCCATCGGCAATCAAGGCAAATTCACGGATGCATTCATGATCGAGAAAATCGTGGACTCCAAAGGCAATATTGTTTATAAACACGAAGTAAAACCGGAGCAGGTATTCTCCGAGCAGACAGCGTATCTCATGACGGATATGCTGCGTACCGTCATTACGAACGGAACCGCCAGCAAGGTCCGGGATACGTACAAGAAATTCAATGAGGTTCCCGTCGTGGGTAAAACCGGCTCCACCCAGAACTATGGGGATGTTTGGTTCATGGGATACTCGCCCGATGTTACGCTTGGCGTATGGGTCGGATACAAGGAGCAAAAAAATACGCTTGTCGGCGACCAGCGCAAGCACGCCCAGGCCATCTGGGCCAGAATCATGAACGAAGCGACGGACGTTAAGCCGGAGCTGTTCCCAACCAAAACGTTCGAAAAGCCTGAAGGCATAACGTCCAAGACGGTCTCCGCTTACAGCGGCAAGCTGCCGACTTCCTTAACGGACAAATTCGTAACGGATCTGTTCAACGCGAAGTTCGTGCCTACCGAAAGCGATGACGGCATCGCCAAAGCAAAATACATTACCTATCGGGGCGTAAATTATATTCCACAGGAAGCAACGCCTTTGGATATGTTGAGAGAACAAATCGTAATCAAGCGCGAAAAGCCGATTGACGAGCTGATTGTAGAACTCCAGAACGCCTTGAAGGTTATGAAAGGTGAAAAGAAATCGCTGGAATCCTATCTTCCGCAAGACGCGAAAAAAGGAATGCCAAGCAAGGTCGACCCGAGAACTGACGACGGCAAGGCCCCTACTCCACCGAAAAACGTACACTATTCGGTGGGCAGCGGTTCCATCAGCTTTAATGCCAGCGGATCGCCTGATGTTGTCGGATACCGGCTCTTTAAGTCCGTGAACGGCAGCCCGTACACACATCAAGGGCAGGTCATTCTTGGCGACGAGAGCCTAGTCTTCTCTGGCCTCGGAGCTGACGGTGTATTTACGACCTATTACGTCGTCGCCGTTGACGTAGCCGGCAAGACGTCTGAGCCAAGCGCTATTGTGGGCGGCACAGCATCTGGATTCCCATTACCGGGCGACACCGAAACGAACCCGGATGACACCATCGATCAGCCTGATGACGGCATCGCCGAGGAAGAGCCCGGTATCGATCCCGGACTTGGGAATGAAGGCGCGACGACCGTACCGTCTGCACCAGGCCAGCCGACACTCACAGCTACTCCGGAGGGTTTCCAGGCCACTTGGAGCGGAAACGCTCCGGAAGAAGAGGTCATGGTCTACAATATCTATATCAGTCCGAACAGTGACGGGAACTACCAGATTCTCGGCTCCAGCAAGAGCACGGAGTTCTACTATACCTCGGGCAACCCGATTGGCGGCACCTTTAGAATTACCGCCGTCAATCCGATTGGTGAATCTGCAGCTTCGCCAGCCGTATATTTTGAGAAGAAATAGATCGTTTACGTAAAAACCAGCCCTTCTACAGACATTACTCTGTGGATGGGCTGGTTTTATTTTTAACTGGAGACAACGCTCTGAAATGAAAAAAGAGCCGGCCACGAACATGGCGGTTAGCCATCTTCATGCCAGCTCTGTTATGATCTGCTTATTAATCTTCGATCGTGGATAGATCGCCAGTCGGCAGATCCAGTTCCCAGGCTTTCAATACGCGCCGCATGATCTTACCAGAGCGCGTCTTCGGAAGTTTATCCTTAAACTCGATTTCACGCGGGGCGGCATGGGCGGAAAGACCTTCCTTCACGAAACGATAGATTTCATCCTTGAGCTCCTGAGAAGGCGTATAGCCCTCACGCAGGGAGATAAAGGCCTTAATAATCTCGCCGCGTGTTACATCAGGCTTACCGATAACGCCGGCTTCGGCTACGGCCGGATGCTCAACGAGCTTGCTCTCCACCTCGAATGGCCCGATTCGCTCCCCGGACGAATTGATCACATCGTCGATTCTGCCCTGGAACCAGAAGTATCCATCCTCGTCCATATAGGCCGAGTCCCCGGAAATGTACCAGCCCGGAATACGGAAATACTCTTGATACTTCGCTTCGTTATTCCAGATGGTTCTCATCATGGACGGCCAAGGTGTCTTGATGGCCAGGTTCCCCATCGTGTATGGAGCAACTTCTTTCCCGTGATCGTCCAGGATCGCCGCCGTAATGCCCGGCAGCGGACGCCCCATGGATCCCGGCTTGATCGCCATCCCCGGATAGTTACAGATCAGCTGTCCTCCGGTCTCCGTCATCCACCATGTATCGTGGATACGCTGCTTGTAAGCCTTGTGTCCCCAACGCACCACCTCGGGGTTGAGCGGCTCGCCAACGGACAGTACATGCCTTACATGGCTTAAATCATATTGGTCGATGAGATCGGAACCTGCCCCCATCAACATCCGGAAGGCAGTCGGAGCGCTGTACCATACTGTTACTTTGTTGTTTACCAATGTGCTGTACCAGTCCTGCGGGCTAAAGCGGCCTCCGCGAATGACATTGGTCACGCCGTTCAACCATGGCGCAAAAATACCGTATGACGTACCGGTTACCCAACCCGGGTCCGCCGTACACCAATATATATCGTCTTCCCTTAAATCCAGAACAACCTTGCCTGTATAATAATGCTGCACCATCGCGTTCTGCACGTGATACACGCCCTTCGGTTTCCCGGTTGAGCCTGATGTATAGTGCATGATCAATCCGTCTTCCCGCTCGAGCCATTCAATCTCCAGCTCGCTGGATGCGGCTTCAACTTCCTCGTGGTAGTTTACTAGACGCGGATCCTCTTCTTCCACTTCGCCAACGACAAAAATATGCTTCAGTTCGGGCAGCTCATCCCGTTTCACCCGTGACAACAGCGCAGGCGTCGTAATCAGCGCAACCGCTCCGCTATCCTCCAAGCGATCCTTTACCGCCGTCTCCATGAACGCCTCGAACAATGGGCCTACCACGGCACCAACCTTCAAAATACCAAGCAAACCGGCATAGAGCTCTGGGCCGCGCGGCATAAAGATAAATACCCGATCGCCTTTGTTCACGCCATATTTGCGCAGCACATTGCCGAACTTGTCGGATTTCTCTTTCAATTGCGCAAAAGTAAGAGTCTCCTCGCGGGCGGCGTCACTGTACAAGAGTGCTACCTTGTCTCCTCGTCCCTCCGCTACATGACGGTCGATTGCCTCGTACGCCATGTTTACTTTACCCGTCTCATACCAAGTAAAATGTCTCTCGATTTCGTCCCATGAAAACTCGGAGCGTGCCTGCTCGTAACTCTTCATATTGGAATGTGATACTTCACTTGGCAATATTTCGCTATGCGTTTGATTCATGATAACATCCTCCTCATTCTCAAATCGGTCTCCTCATAGTGGACAGCGCTTACAAAATGATTGAATGAAACATACATTTTACACATTGCGGCGGGTTATCACGTTGTCACAGTCATCGAGTCATTAACCCTTGGAATTCGCAAGGAAACATATCGTTAAGTACGATACAATTGTGAAGGTTTTATGTCGAAAAGATTATATCATAGCTTTTGTTTGCCTGTCATTGCTTTTCATTTTTTTATTTTTTTGCTATAAGTAGGGTATGGAATTGAAAGGAGCGTAACGGATGGAACACTGCAAGGTATACCAGTCTCATGTTTTGTTCCCTGAAGACCGCCGCCTGATCATCGAAGGACCTGTACCTCCCGAGCAGCTATCCGAACTGACCATGCACCCTGATCTCAAGGCTTTTCGTCGTCCTGCGGAGCAGCATGAGGCTTTGGTGGAAATTGCAGGCCTGCCCGAAGGCAGAATCATCATCACGAGAGACCGAGATATGATCGTAGGATACGTAACGTTTCATCACCCGGATGAGCAGGAGCGCTGGTCTGAGGGCAATATGGAAGATTTGATCGAGCTTGGTGCCATCGAGGTTGCGAAAGACTATCGTTCCCTAGGCCTTGGGCAGCGGATGATCAAAACCGCATTCGAGGAAGGCCAGATGGAGCGCTACATCGTGTTTACAACCGAATACTACTGGCATTGGGACCTAAAAGGCAGCGGCCTTAACGTGTGGGATTACCGCAAAATGATGGAGCGCTTAATGAAAGTCGTGGATATGGAATGGTACGCAACCGACGATCCGGAAATCTGCTCCCATCCCGCCAACTGCCTCATGGTCAGAATCGGACGGCATGTGCCGCTTTCATCGCAAGAACAATTCGACCGGATCCGTTTCAGACAGCGGTTTATGTATTAATTCGATTCTCAATAAAACAAACTCCCCTGGGCTTTGCTCAGGGGAGTTTGTGTATCTTTCGCTCATGCCGGATTAAGCATAACGAGCGCTTCCTATCATTTGCTGCTAGAGTTTGCCCAGCATATAGTTCACGATTTCATGAGAACGCTTGGAAGCTTTTACTGTAAACTCGGGGAAGTTGACATGCGCAGAACCGTCGGCTTTATCCGACATGGATCGGATCACCACATAAGGCACGCCGTTCATGTAACATACCTGGGCAACGGCAGAGCCTTCCATTTCCGCGCAAGCCCCGTTCAATTCCTCGTAGAGCGTCTGCACCGTATCGCGGCTGGCAATGAACTGGTCCCCGGACAGGACCTTCCCTACGATGTAATGATTCACCGCCTGCTCTTTGCAGGCCTCCTCCGCCAGTTGGATCAAAGAGGCGTCTGCGGGAAAATCGGACAGTTCCTGATACGGGATGACCCCGCGCGCAAAGCCTAACGGCGTCACGTCCATATCATGCTGCATGCATGAGGAGGAGATCACGATATCGCCAATGTTGAGCTCCGGATGCAGCGCGCCCGCTACGCCGGTAAACAATATTTTGGAAACGCCGAAGAAGTCTATCAAGATCTGCGTGGTAACCGCTGCATTGACCTTGCCCACCCCGCTCTTGCATACGACGACCTGCTTGCCATGGATCGTTCCCGATGCATACGTAACTCCTGCCCTAACGGTTGTTTCTTTATTCTCCAGTTGACCGAGCAGCAGCTCCACTTCTTCGTCCATCGCCCCGATAAGGCCGATCACCTGTGTTGTCATGTCGATATCCCTCCTGATTATAAGAGCGCATAAAAAAATCCCACCAGAAAAAAGCCCCTTAAAACCAGGAGCTTTTCTCGAATTCACCTTGTTCATCTAAACGTTTGGTTTCACGCAGCCTATTCGTTCACATGGCTGACCGAGAGGCGAAGAATCGTTTCATGCGGCAGAATCACGCGAGGATTCTCCACATTTTCCTTCTTCATCAGCTTGGTAAGCAAACGCATCGCTACGGCTCCCAGATCATACATCGGTTGGGCCACCGTTGTCAGCTGTGGACGTACCATCGAAGCCATCCGGATATTGTCTACGCTGATGATCGAGAAGTCATCCGGCACTTTATAGCCTTCATCCTGAATGCTATGAATCGCGCCAATCGCCATCTCGTCGGTAGCGGCAAATATAGCGGTTGGTTTCTTCTTGAGGCCCAGGAAGTATTTCATCGCTTCCACGCCGGACTCATAACGATAGTTACCGATCCGCACCAAATCCTCTTGATACTCGATGCCTGCTGCTTCCAGCGCTTTTTTGTAGCCTTGGAAACGAGCATAGCCGTTTGCCGGATCCTGCAGCGTGCCGCTGATCATAGCGATCTCGCGGTGTCCGTGCCGAATCAGCGTGTTGACCGCATCAAACGCAGCCTGTTCATGATCGATGTCGACCGAAGGATAAGAACCTCTCTCATCGCTGGTCGCACAGAGAACAATCGGCACAGCCGATGTCTGGAACGCCTGGATATGCTCGTCCGTCACCGTTCCACCCATAAACAACAGCCCGTCCACTTGCTTCTCAAGCAAGGTGTTGATTACGCGGATTTCCTTTTCCTTACGTTTGTCGGCATTACACAAAATTATATTATAGTGATACATGTTAGCAATATCCTCAATACCACGGGCAATCTCCGCAAAGATCGAGTTTGAAATGTCAGGGATCACAACGCCGACGGTTGTGGTCTTCTTGCTGGCCAGGCCTCTGGCTACCGCATTCGGACGATACCCTAAACGTTCAATCGCTTCGTATACTTTTTTCCGGGTCTGAGGCTTAACGTTCGGGTTATTGTTTACAACCCGGGATACCGTCGCCATGGAAACGCCTGCTTCGCGCGCAACATCGTAAATGGTTACCGTCAAATTCCTTCTCTCCATTGCCAATAGATTTTCATTCGTTCAATACCAATTGAATTTATGATACGACAAATTACTGCTTTGTGCAACGACACGGCATCATATGCCGTCCAATTGAGCTTTCAGCGCTTCAGCCGTAATATGGGAATGGGATGTATGCCAGACTGGCGCTCCTTCTTTCACAAGTATAACTTGCGGCGATTCGTGTTGGATGTTCAGAGTTTCGGCAGCCTGACTCGACACCGGTCGGTCCGCAATGACATCGATCCACACATAGTCGATCCGCTCGTTCGGCTGGTCCTCAAGGTAAGCTTGCACTTCCCTGAAGGCTCCGGCACTGATTGGGCATCTGGTACTATGTTTGAACAAAAGCAAGTGCTTCCGATCGGAAGATTCCAGCGTGCTGCGCAGCTCTTCTATAGTAGTCATTTTCGTCAACGTCGCCATAGGATATACATTCCCTTCATTGTATTGAAGTTCCTATCCTCTATCCTAACAAAAAGTGCGTGAAAAATCCAACAACCACGAAAATTTTCTGAAAATTATCTTGCATAATTGCTCGAATTTTCAGGAATAAGAGATTTTATGGTGCTTAATTGCTCGAGACGCCCCTCAATTTGTCTCATCCAGTCGCCGTCGGCCAGGCTCTGGGCATAACGAAATAGATCCAACAGCATATTAATGCGCTCGTCAAACACTTCCATGCAGCACGCCTGCCATTCTGGCGACGAATCATCATCGTATGTACGGAACACTTCACGAAGAACATATGCGGCTTCATTGACATCTGCGAACGAAACGCGTATTCGCTCGGTCTCATTGTTAATCGATGCGAGATAGCGAAGCAAATCCGGTTTAATAAGAGGCAGAAGCTCATACTTCTTGCAGGCCTGACAGGCATAAACAGGAACATCACATATCCGAGTTTTTCTTTCATGAATCAGCTTTCTTAATTCCAATTTCATACTTTGTCCGCAGTTGCAGGTTTTGAACAAAATGCCCACCCCAAATCCTATCACGTAATCTAAAACCAACAGTCCCATGTCACAAATCTGTCACCTGAATTAGTTCTATTCGACTATCATACCAGAGAATCCTGCAAATTTGTGATAATGCTTTATTTACCAGAAATGTTTTCAAATGTTCCTTCTTCGGACGCTTCCATGAAACTCCTCTCCATATTTGTTACAATGAATACAGTCTTAAAGGACCGAATGCGCAGCGTTACGGTTTTATCAAGATTTTTGAGAAAGGAGCTAGGCCAATTATGCGATTGACTGGAAAAAAGGTTATAGCGCTTGTAGATGAAGAATTCGAGGATTTGGAGCTATGGTATCCCGTTTACCGGGTCCGCGAGGAAGGGGCGGAAGTCCATCTCGCCGGGCTGGAAAAGGGTAAAACTTACACCGGTAAATATGGCGTACCGGCTCAGGCCGAGTATTCGTTTGAAGAGCTGAACAGCAAGGATTATGACGGAATACTCGTACCGGGCGGCTGGGCGCCGGACAAGCTGCGCCGATATGATAAAGTGCTTCAACTGGTGAAAGAAATGAACGAGGACCAGAAGCCGATCGGACAAATCTGCCATGCAGGATGGGTGCTGATCTCCGCCAAAATCCTGAACGGAGTTACCGTTACTTCCACGCCGGGAATCCGCGACGATATGGAAAACGCCGGTGCGATCTGGAAGGATGAGGCGGTCGTGACCGACGGACATATTATTTCCGCACGCCGGCCTCCGGATCTTCCGCCATACGGCAAAGCCTTCTGCGATGCGCTGGCGCAGCAAGGCAAATAATTGCTCCTTGCCCCCATATACACAGAAACAGCCGCCTTTGTCACCAGGGCTCCCTGGTGAGATAGGCGGCTGTTTTTTTATGCTCATATAGCTTGTCCTTTAAAAAAAGAAGCCTGGAAAAAGTCGATGATCCCTATCTTAACGGTTAAGACGCCGTGCTGTCCGTCCCGTTGGTTCCGTTCAGATAACTGCTCCGTTCGGCAAAAGCGCTAAGACGTTCTTCAACAGCGGAGCTGGTACGCAGCTTGAAGCAAGCCGCCGCTTCTCCTTTCGCTTCTGCCGCATTCGTATTCAAGATGCGGTGCTTCACGCGGAGCAGGGATTGCGGAGACATGCTCAAATCCTTAACGCCGAGCTCAAGCCAAAGCGGAATCGCTCTTTCGTCTCCGGCCAGTTCTCCGCACACGCTGACTGGAATCCCTGCCCCATGGGCAGCCTCCACCGTCGTCCGGAGCATGCGCAAAATGGCAGGATGAAACGGATGATACATATGCGCGATCTGCTCGTTCATCCGGTCCACGGCCAGAACATACTGAACCAGGTCATTGGTCCCGATGCTGAAGAAATCGGCCTCTTCTGCCAGCAAATCCGAGATCGTGACCGCTGCAGGCACCTCGATCATGATGCCGACCTTGATGTTCGGATCATAGGCGATGCCGCGTCGGTCCAAATCGGCCATGGCACGCCGCAGCACGGCATTGGCCTGCTTGACTTCTTCTACCGATGAAATCATCGGATACATGATTTTGACGTTGCCGTATGCGCTGGCTCTCAGAATCGCGGTAAGCTGGGTCTGGAACGGTTCGGTTCGGTCCAAGCTGATGCGGATGGCGCGGTACCCGAGGAAGGGGTTTTCTTCTTCCGGAAGCGCGAAATAATCCAGCTGCTTATCGCCGCCAATATCCAGCGTACGAATCACGACGGACGCCTGGCCTGCGTTCTCCGCAACCAGTTTATACACTTCGAACTGCTCTTCCTCCGTCGGGAAGTTGTGCCGGTCCATATACAAAAACTCCGTTCGGAACAATCCGACTCCCTGAGCGCCGTTCTTCAGCGCAATCTCCATTTCCTTAACGGAATTCATGTTCGCGGCCAGGTTAAAGTATGTTCCGTCCTTGGTTACCGCATCAACGGCTGCCAGGAGCTGCAGCTGCTCTTTCTTTTTCCGCTGCTGGTCCCGGATGCCTTCATACCGCTCCACGATGAGCGTGTCAGGCTCCAAATAGAGCAACCCCTCATCTCCGTCCACCACCAACTGCTGTCCGGTCTGGATCGGTTTATCCAGCTTGTTCTCGATCCCCGAAACGAGCGGTATGCCCAGCGCGCGGGCCATGATCGCCGAATGAGAGGTCTTGCCGCCGGTCATCGTCACGATACCAAGAACGTGGGAAGGGTTCAGGTGAACGAGCTGCGACGGGGAGAGCTCCTTCGCAACCAAAATGTAAGGCTGCGTATCGGCCGGGAGCTTCACTTCGGGAGCACCAAGAAGATGCTTCAGCAGCCGATTGCCGACATCCTTAATATCAAGCGCCCGCTCCTTCATATACTCGTCGTCCAGCAGATCGAACATGGATACGAAATGATCGATCGCCTCTTTTACCGCCACCTCGGCAGCCTTGTACTGGCGCTCGATGATCCCTTGAATTTCGTTCATGAACACGGGATCCTCCAGTATGGCCAGATGCGCATCAAAAATCTGCGACTCCTCGTGCCCCACCATTTCCTTGAATTCGTTCTTGATGTATTCAATTTCATTCTTGGAGGTTCGTATGCCTTCGTATAAGCGCTCGAACTCTTTGGCTAAATCGACAGCGTCCATTTCGGAATCCGGAAGATCCAGCTCCCAATGCGGCAGTACGAAAGCCTTACCGATAGCTACGCCTGTTGCTGCGCCAATGCCTTGTATCATGATTCTCTACCCCCAGCATTACTCTCATTTAATACGACGGACATGACAGATGACTGTCCTCTCTTCACGGTCTTGAACGGAGCATAGCTCCAGGATCTTACTTTATCGGGATTGGTGATTACCATTGGCGTGGCCAGCGATGCGGCATGTGTCTTTAAATACGCCAAATCGAACTTGACCAGCAGTTGCCCCGGTTCAACGGTATCCCCTTCGCTGACCACAGCCGTAAACGGTCCTTTCAGTTGGGAAGTGTCGATCCCGATATGAATCAATACCTCAAGCCCTTCCGGCGTTGAAATCCCGATGGCATGCATCGTCGGATACACGTGCATGACCGTGCCGTATACCGGTGATACAAGCTCTCCTTTTTCCGGTATGAAGGCGACGCCGTTGCCGACCAGCTTCGCGGCAAAAATATCATCCGGCACTTCGTCAATCGGAAGCATGCGTCCCTGTACGGGCGCGCTGAACAGAACGCGCGGCAAATCCTGCTGCATCAGCTTGTTTATCTCTTCGCGGATGAGCTCGGAATACGTCCCGAACACCACTTGCACGTTCCCTCCGCCCAGCTTGATAATGCCGGCTGAACCGAGCAATTTCAGTGCGTCAGAATCAATCTGACGATCATTGTATACGGTCAATCGCAGACGCGTCATGCAGGACTGCACCTGAACGATGTTGTCTTTGCCTCCAAGCGCCTCCAGAATGAGCGGCGCCTGATAGGGAATATCGCCTGCCCGGCCTTCCAGCGCCGAGCCCTCCTCGCGCCCCGGCGTGGGGATTTCGAAGGTGCGTATCGCCCAGCGGAACAGAAAATAGTAGACGATGCCGTACACGGCCCCGATCGGTATGATGATCCAGGCGTTCTGCGATAAATGGAAGTTGAGCACGTAATCGATGAATCCGGCCGAGTACGAAAAACCGTGATGGATGTCAAATGCATAGGTAAGGACCATCGCGAAACCGGCCATCAAGGCGTGGAGCACATACAGATATGGAGACGCAAATAAAAACGCGAACTCGATCTGCTCCGAAACCCCGGTCAAAAAACAGACAAGCGCGGACCGCATAAACGTCTTTTTCACTTTCGGCTTCAGATCTTCACGCGCTTCCTGGATAATGGCAAACGCGATCGCCGGCAGGGCAAACATCATGATCGGGAACAAACCGGCCATGAAGTCGCCGGCCGTGGGATCCCCCGCGAAGAACCGGGGCAGATCCCCCTGCACGACGGTACCATCCTCCGTCTCGTAGGAGCCCAGCTGAAACCAATACACATTGTTTAACAAATGATGCAGACCGAAGGCCGTGAGTACGCGGTACAAAATTCCGTACAGAAACAAACCGAAAGCTCCCATATGTACGGTCAGATCATAAAAAGCATCTAACCCGCGCTGCACAAGGGGTGCTGTCCCCAGCATGATCCAAGCGAATATCGTTGAGAACAATCCCATGAACAGCAGTACAAATCTGGAGCCTCCAAAAAACTGTATGGCTTCGGGAAGCTTAATATGTTTGAACCGGTTATACACGTAACCGGACATTACCCCAAATATAATGCCGATCAAGGTCGAGGGCTGAACGCTCCCGTCTCCCAGACGGGATATGACCTGATCATAGATGAACATGCCGGCAAGGGCGGCGAGTCCGGCGGGACCTCCCTGATTCGAGAGTCCCCATGCGACGCCAATGGCAAATAAATACGGCATGTAATAAAACACCCCGTGCCCCGCTGCCTGAGCGATTTCGCCCAAGGTTCCGAAGCCCCAAGCCGACCATGGCAAACTCCCCACGCTAAGCAGGAGAGCTGCCGCCGGAAGCGCCATAGTAGGGAGCATGACTGCTCTGCCCAGCTGTTGCAACGATCCCAACCAATTCAAGGCGAGCCCTCCTTTCTATCCTTGATGGTAAGCGCTGCGCCTGTTTTTGTCAAAAAGAATTAAGGGCAAATGCCCACAGCAAAAGCAAGCCCTGCAAACAGAACGGCGACAGAACCGGACCATGTCCAGTCTGCCACCGGCTGTTTTCTACGCAAGACTTGCCTATTCTTCCGAAATACGCTTTGAAGTTTAACGGCCGCCCAATGCGATGGAATCCTCGACCTTGATGCAGCGGTCCATAATCGCGATCATGCCGCTGCTTTCGGCGATGGCCGCCGCCTCCTCACTGATGATTCCCTGCTGCAGCCAGAGCACCTTCGCACCGATCTCGGCGGCTTCCCGTGCTACATCGGCGCAGTATTCGCTGCGCCGGAACACATTGACGATATGGATCGGCTCGGGAATGTCCTTCAGGGAAGGATAACTTTTCTCGCCGAGGATTTCGGTTGCACCAGGGTTTACCGGGATGATCCGGTATCCGCGTTGCTGCATCGCGGCAGAAACCATATGGGATGTGCGGTCCGGCCGATCGGACAGGCCAACGACAGCGATATTGCCCGCATTTCGTAAAATATCCGCGATTTCTTCGCGCGTAGGATTTTCAAATGCCATGGTTCATGACCACCTTTCCGTTCCTTATCGATGAGAATCTTGTCCTATTCCTCTATTTTACCCATTCTACATCGGCGCCAAGCGCCTTCATGTGATCAAAATATTGCGGGTACGACTTGGCTACATGGTGGGCGTCCTTGATCCGGATCGGCTGTCCTGCGCGCAGCCCGACCACCGTGAGGGCCATGATCACCCGGTGATCGTAATGGGCATTGATCTCAACCCCGCCTTCGACGCCGTCCGGACGGCCATGAACGATAATCTCGGCCTGGCGCTCCTCCACGTTGGCTCCTGCTTTACGCAGTTCGGTCAAATAATCCGTAATCCGGTCGCATTCCTTGTAACGGAGATTCTCCACGTTGTAGAACCGGGAGGTTCCTTCGGCAAACACGGCTGCCGCCACCATCGCGAGCACCGCGTCCGTCGCCGCGTCTCCGTCGAATTGGAGCGCCTTCAGGGTGCGGTTGCCCTGCACATGGACATTTCCGTTCTCATGCGTGAGCGGAACCTCCATCATTCGAAGAACGTCGATAATGGCGCGCTCGCCCTGCTTGCTGTCCTCCGACAGATTGCGGATCGTTACATCGGACTGCGTAACCGCGGCAGCCGCCAGCACGGCAGCAGACCCCGGATAATCGCCTTGAACCGTATAGGTCTTGGCTTCGTAGGATTGCCCTCCGGGAACCCGGAAGAACGTATAGTCGTCCGCTGCGTGAATCGTAATGCCGGCCTGCTCCAGCACTTCCAGGGTCTGACCGATCACGACCTTGGATTTCAGATCTCCGGTAACGGTGATCTCGCTGTCTTCGGCAAGCAATGGAGTCAAGAACAACAGGGCGCTTAAATACTGCGAGCTTACTTCGCCAGAAACGGTGAGCTTGCCGCCCTTCGGTTGGCCGCCGCGAATGGTGATGGGCAGCCTGCCATCGTTATGCTCCACTTCCACGCCCAATTGGCCAAGGGTCTCAATGAGATCGTCATGAGGACGCTTGCCCAGTGATTCCGGGTACGCATTGACGAAGGTAACCTCTTTAGACAATGCCGTTACGCCCATCAAGAAGCGCAGGACGGCACCGGCGTTGCCAACGTTCAGCTCCTTCACATCCCGCGGCGATTTGCCAAAGCCCGTAATCACGGCTTTTTCCTCGTCCTCCTCGATCACGGCTCCGAGATCCCGGATACAGCGTCTCATCGCGTCGCTATCCTCGCTGTGGGCAGGATAATAAATCGTGCTCGTTCCTTCCGCTAGGGCAGCCACAAGCAGGTAACGGGTGGTATAGTTTTTGGAGGACAGCGCTCCGATCTCCCCTTTTAATATAGGCGTAGGCCTGACGATAACATCCATCGTATGTATCTCTCCCTTGTATATAGTGTTGCGATTACCAGCATTACAATCTCCCTAGGATAAATTGACAGGGAAAGAACCGCTTGGTTATCATAGTTCATGTGAACCGGAAAATCAGATCGTTTGCGATCTTACTCATTTATGCTAAGAAAAGAGGTCTATATGATGAAACCGATCCCTCAAATGGAAACTTCGGAGCTTAGAAGCCGGCTTCAAAACGGCGAACAGGTGTACATGATTGATGTCCGCGAGGATGAAGAGGTTGCCGCCGGGATGATCAGCGGTGCCAAGCATATCCCGATGGGCGAGATTCCGAACCGCCTGGACGAAATTCCGCGCGACCAAGAGGTTGTCTTTATCTGCCGGAGCGGCGGACGCAGTCAACACGTATGCGAATTTCTCAATCACCAGGGCTTGAACAACGTGATCAACATGAAGGGCGGCATGCTGCAGTGGCATGACGATGAAGTATAGGCAAGCCGTAAAGAAGGTGCGGGATGAACATGATCCCCGCCTTTTTTTGCTTGTGCTTGAATCCTGCTCGCAAGCTCCCTTGTTTAAACCCTCAGGTCTTATCCATCTCCATGCCAAGCCGGGTCCGCTTATCATCTTAGCCGCGGTAATGCGTTAAAATGTCAGCCGCCACTTCATCCGCGGATCGGCCAACCGTATCCACCATCACGTCCGCAAACCGGTATTTGTCCTTTCGCTCATCGAGGATGCGCCGAACCCTCTCTTCCACATCGCCCGCAAGCAGCGGCCGGTTGGCATCGCCCCGTACGCGTTCCACGATGCTGGCCGCATCCGCTGTGAGGGCAACGACCCAGCCCCCGCGTTTCATTACGTCGCAATTGTCGGAACGAAGGACGGCTCCGCCGCCGGATGCCAGGACGATTCCATCCCGGAGCAAAACGCTGCGCAATGCAGCGGATTCAGCCTCGCGGAAATACGGCTCTCCCTCCGTTTCAAACATCTCGGAAATCGTTCTGCCTTCCATTCTCTCAATTTCCGCATCCAGATCTATCAAGTTGTAGCCGAGCGAGTCTGCCACGAGGCGCCCCACGGTTGACTTGCCCGTACCCATCATCCCGATCAGAATGATGTTTCTACCCAGCTTATCCAATTTCACACCCCATTCGCTGCTTCACTGTAAAGGTTGTTCATATCATACCACAGCCCCAAATCTTTCGACAATGGACCCGACTCTCTAAATTGTAATCCAATTGCCTCAAGCCAAGCCCCTATTTATGGAGTCTATCTTGTTCCCAAGCATCATACACTGTTACAAGAATGCAAGATTAGAAGAAAGGAATGAACCCATGGTGCCATTTCATCCAACCGGACTCTCTTCCTCGGCCAAGCGGATCCGCCGGATGCTCGATCCATCCTACCCGCTGTGCCGCGAGGACGTGATGTGGGTGCTTCATTTTGTCCAAAAAAAAGTGGCTCTGAAGGATCCTGCGCTGCAAGATCTTTCAAAGCCACGGTTGCTGCAAAATTTCAACAGTTATTGCGAAGCCGCGCTGCTCTTGCTCGGAAGCGGAAACCACTTTCACACAAAGAACGGCGACATCCGCACCTGCCTCTTAGAAGCCATGCACGGGCTTCCCGAGCTGGCGGAGGCTATCTCCCCTACTAAAGCCCGCACGTTTGAATCGATGCCCTCGATCCCTGAGGACGATATCCATACTGCTGCAAGAGAGCAGAATTAGTCCATCCGGGAAGAGTCGAATTCACGCTGCCGATAAAAGAGCAGGATTACTCCATCCAGTTGTAGTGGAAGGTTCCTTCTTTGTCAACGCGTTTAAAGGTGTGCGCTCCGAAGTAGTCGCGCTGAGCCTGCAGCAGGTTCGCTGGCAGGTTCGCCGTACGGTAGCTGTCGTAGTATGCAAGCGCGCTGGAGAATCCAGGCACCGGAATGCCCAAGGAAACCGCGGAAGCTACGACTTTACGCCATGCATCTTGATAGGATTCGATTATATCGGTAAAGAACGGATCCAGCAGCAGGTTCTTAAGCTCCGGATTGTTCTCATACGCATCGGTGATGTTCTGCAGGAAGCGGGAACGGATAATGCAGCCGCCGCGCCAGATTTTAGCGAGATTGCCGTATTGCAGGTTCCAGCCGTATTCATCGGACGCTACGCGAAGCTGTGCGAAGCCTTGAGCGTAGGATACGATCTTGCTCGCAAACAGCGCTTTGCGCACATTTTCGATGAACTCGGCTTTGTCGCCGTCAAATGCAGCCGTTTTTGGACCATTCAGGATTTTGCTTGCCGCAACGCGCTCTTCTTTCATCGCGGAGAGGAAACGGGAGAATACGGATTCGGTGATCATGGAAAGCGGCACGCCCAGATCCAGGGAGCTTTGGCTTGTCCATTTGCCCGTTCCTTTTTGACCCGCCGTATCCAGGATGACGTCAACCATCGGCTTGCCGGTTTCTTCGTCGTATTTGGAGAAAATGTCAGCCGTGATCTCGATCAGGTAGCTGTCGAGTTCGCCTTGGTTCCACTCCGTGAAGATTCCGTGAAGATCCTTCGCATCGAGGCCGAGTACGTCTTTCAGCAATTGATACGCTTCGCAAATGAGCTGCATATCGCCATATTCGATACCGTTGTGAACCATTTTTACATAATGGCCGGCACCGTCCGGTCCGATATATGTACAGCAAGGCTCTTCGTTAACCTTCGCGGAAATGGCTGTCAGAATAGGCTCAACCAGCTTATAGGCACTTTCCTGTCCGCCTGGCATGATCGATGGGCCTTTCAATGCGCCTTCTTCGCCGCCGGAAACGCCTGCACCGATAAAGTTAAAGCCTTTTTCAGCCAACTCTTTGCTGCGGCGCTGCGTATCAGGGAAATAAGCGTTACCGCCGTCGATGATGATATCGCCTTGGTCCAAATGAGGAATCAGCTGTTCAATCGTAGCGTCCGTAGCTTGTCCTGCCTGTACCATGATCAGGATTTTGCGAGGAGTTTCAAGGGAATCCACGAATTCTTCGATCGAGAACGTTCCCTTCACTTGCTTGCCTTCGGTTTCCTTCAGCATATCTTCCGTTTTTTGCGGAGAGCGGTTATATACGGAAACGGTGAAGCCTTTGCTTTCGATGTTCAGGGCCAGGTTTTTTCCCATTACAGCAAGGCCAATCACACCGATTTGTTGTTTTGACATCTGGTTCTCCATCCTTTGCTCCAATATATTTTTAAACAACCCATCCCTACGAGATGATTTGCAATAATCTTATATTAACGTTTTTCATTTGACAAGTGAACCCCTGTCACAAAATGAGAACACGCGCGAAAACACCCCTTCGGTTTCGGAGTGTTGTTCGTGCTTTACTCTTGCATCGTTCGATGAAGTGAATTACCACTCCAGCCTCATCAGCTCTAAGGAAAGCTCGCGGAGTCTTTGCTTGCAGGCTGCGATTTTGTCCTGATTCCCCTCTTGAAGGGCGGCATGGAGCTTCTCAAGCTCATCATCGGTTTCCAGCCTGGACAGAAGGAGCCGCTGTTCCCCCTCATCCGATTCGAACAACCGCACCATTTCCTGCTCCGTCATCGGCGTCCCCTTCTGAAACAGCACACGCTGCCGGTAACCGGATATTTCCACCAGCCTTATAACCTCGCCAAACAGAATATTCTCGATCAATATCTGCCGGTCCTTGAAACGTTTGACGACAGCGTGGCCACGGGTATTCTCGATCAATTTCTCCATCCATTCCGCAAGCTTGGGATCGCGGATCATATAATCGCCTACCAGCTTAAAACCGCTTCCTGTCCGTTGAAACCGCAGCTTTACCAGCTTGCGTCCGGTTCGGATCGAAATGACAAACTGCGTTTCATTCTCGCTCCAGTAAAGCGAATATCCTTCCTGGATCAATTCCTTGATTAGGTCCTGGATATGCCGGCGATCAAACCGGAGCTCCAGGTTGCAATACTCCACTTCCTCGCTCTTATTCACGGCACTCCCTCCTCCGGTTTACTACCGATCTGAAAAACGACGGTGAAGATTTCCCCCATGGCTGCTTTTGATGTTGTCTTATCTATATCTTATACTCCATCTTATGTAACGGTAACTTGGTTTATTGACTATTTTTAACCCGCATGAAAATACGGTGAAACTTTCCTGGGCCATGCCTGACGTCCACTCGGCTTATGGTATAATGGGTTATCCAAAAGCGGAGTTTAGTAAGTGTTCATCATAAACAACAGGGAGGCCATCACATTCATGACGGTTACCGGATTTAAAGATCAGGATTTCGACGTATTCTCCGTTCCAGGGCTCGAAGCCCGTATGGAGGTTCTCATTGAACGGGTAAGACCCAAGCTTGAGACGCTGGGGGCCGAGCTTGCCCCCTATGTGTCCGCGCTGGCCGGGGAAGAGATGTTTGTGCATGTGGCCAAGCATGCAAGACGAACCGTTAATCCCCCGATTGACACCTGGGTCGCATGGGCTGCCAGCAAACGGGGCTACAAAGCGCTGCCTCATTTTGAGGTGGGTATGTTCGGAACCCATCTGTTTGTTATCTTCGCGATTATTTACGAAAGCCCCAACAAAACCGTATTTGCCGGCAACCTGGAAGCCAAGCTCAAGAAAACAGCGAAGGCGCTGCCTAAACATTTCTATTGGTCCATGGATCATATGAATCCGGCAGGCACCCCTCACCAGGATATGAGCGAGGAGGATTTCGTTCGCCTCATTGAGAAGCTGAAACAGGTGAAAAAAGCCGAGGTCATGTGCGGACTGCGCATTCCGCGCGAGGAAGCCGTCAAGCTTGAAGGGGACGAGCTGGTGCAAAAAGTGCAGGAGACGTTTGAGACGCTGCTGCCGCTTTATAAAATGGCGTTTTAAACTGGCGTGAGATATTTGCGAAAATGGGCTGCGGATGCAGCTCTTTTTTTAAGATTATAGAATTTATAAATTTTCAGCGAAGCTGAACAATTCTATAATCGCAAGAAAAACTTTCTTTAACCAGCGGTCTGTCTTCTGAGAAAGTACGTCGATTGACGTTTATCTTATGGATGATATTTTAATGAAGGAACGATGAAGAACGCATCCCTCCCCCTTAATATGTCCAAAGTATGAAGCGCTGTCGGTCCGTGCAAAAAAAGCCGGTCATTCTTCTTGCATTCCCCCCCTATTTTGCTATACTCAATTTTGTTTATATAAAAACAGAAATCGACAAATCATAAGAAAATAAACATAAGGAAAGGTTGTGACAACGTCCATGGACCACAGTCGTACACCGCTCTTCACCGCGCTTAAAGAACATGCGGCCAAAAACCCCGTGCAATTTCACATTCCGGGACATAAGAAGGGCCTCGGCACCGATGCCGAATTCAGGGAATTTATAGGGGATAACGCCTTTTCTATAGATTTGATCAATATTGCGCCGCTGGATGATTTGCATCAGCCTACAGGCGTCATTGAAGAAGCCCAGAAGCTGGCCGCCGACGCATTCGGTGCCGACCACACTTACTTCAGTGTCCAAGGGACAAGCGGAGCGATCATGACCATGATCATGTCGGTATGCTCCCCCGGCGATAAAATCATCGTACCGCGCAACGTTCATAAATCCGTGCTTTCCGCCATCATCTTTACCGGTGCCAAGCCTGTGTTCGTATCGCCTGCCCAGGATTCCAATGTGGGGATCGATCACGGGATCACGATCAGCTCCGTACGGAAAGCGCTAAAGCGTCACCCTGACGTCAAAGCCGTACTGGTCATCAATCCGACGTACTTCGGGGTGAGCGCTAACCTGAAGGAAATCGTCGATTTGGCCCACAGTTACAATGTTCCCGTGCTTGTGGACGAAGCGCACGGGGTTCTGATCCATTTTCATGAAGAACTTCCGATGTCGGCAATGGAAGCCGGTGCCGATATGGCTGCGACCAGCGTTCATAAACTCGGCGGATCGATGACCCAAAGCTCCGTGCTGAACGTGAACACCAAGAACGGATACATCAATCCTTACCGCGTGCAGACCATCATCAGTATGCTGACCACAACGTCGACCTCCTACATCCTGCTGGCATCGCTGGATACTTCTCGCCGGAGCCTGGCGCTGCATGGACGGGAAATGGCTGCAAGGACGATTGAATTGGCGCAATATGCACGAAACGAAGTCAACAAAATCGAAGGCCTGTACTGCTTCGGGAAGGAAATACTGGGCGGAGAAGCAACGTACTCCTATGATCCGACCAAGTTGACCGTTCATGTACGCCATCTTGGCATTACGGGATATGAAACCGAGAACTGGCTGCGGGACCACTACAATATTGAAGTGGAGCTCAGCGATATGTACAACATTCTGTGCCTCATTACACCGGGGGACAACCGGGAGACGATCGATATTCTGCTGACGGCGCTCCGAGAGCTTTCGGACCAGTACATGCACGTGAACGAAATTAATGAGCTGGTCGTGAAAACGCCGGAAATTCCGCAGCTGTCGCTTATTCCCCGCGATGCGTTTTATGGGGATACGGAGGTCGTGCCGTTCAAGGAATCGGCCGGACGCATTATTGCCGAATTCATCTATGTCTACCCGCCGGGAATTCCGATTTTGCTTCCGGGCGAAGTGATTTCCCAGGAAAACATCGATTACATTACCGATCATGTCGAGGTCGGCCTGCCTGTCAAAGGTCCTGAGGACCGCAGCATTCAGAACGTGAAAGTCATCGTGGAAACGGATCCTATATTCTAAGGCAGCAAATACAAAAAACCCGGTGCGAGTGGTTCGCATCGGGTTTTTCGTTAGGGAGTGTTACTCCTGGTTTGCAGCAGCGACCAGTTCGTTGTAAACCGCCTCTACTTCATTCCATTCGTCTTCGTCCTCAATATTGTAAAGAACCATTTCCTCGTTCTCTTCTTCCATACGTAGAATGACGCCGTCCGCTTCCGGATTCTCGCGTTCAAGCAAAAGCGCGTAAAGCTTCTCGCCGACATCAAATGTCTCCACGAGAACCATCTCTACTTCTTTTCCTTCTTCATCCGTCAATGTCAGCACAAACTCTTCATGCTCGTGGTCGTGGTCATGATCGTGACCGCAGCCGCAAGCATCTCCGTGTTCATGTTTGTGTTCGCTCATTGAAAAAACCTCACTTCGGTTAAATTATCATACTTTCGTATCGTATCACGGATAGCTTCTTCAGGTCAATTTTTGCCAAGCGGCGATGGACCCATCAATTTAGGGCGGTAATCACTTTCTCCGCAACTTTCACAAAACCGTCATCCGATTTGACTTTTACATAAAAGCCTACCGAGTATTTTCCGGCCGTTTTGAAATCGTATGTGAAATCATAGGTTCGGAACCAGAAGTTATCCTTGCGGTCCTTCACTTCCTGGGACTGGATGTCCTTGATATTGCCCGAAGGATCCTCAATCGCTACTTTCACGGCATGAATATTGTTGTTTAAGCTGTCTACCTGGCTAAATACATTGAATTTCAGCTTGCCTTTGTTTACGTTGCCGAATACAGTATCTCCTTTAAAGAGAAAAATATGCACATTCGGCTTGACGACCTGGACTTGTCCATTCGCCGAATTCCAGTCCACAGCCCCGTCAAATTCCCGGACCGGCACATAGGTTTTGCCATCAATCAAATATCCGCCATCCTTCAATTCGCGTCCGTTCAGCCAAACCCGAACACGCTCATTGACGGAATCCGCAAACAAAAGGGTGCTGCCACCCATTAAAGAGAGCACTAGCATACATGCCATCACTTTTTTCCACTTCATTTCATACGTTCCCTCCATTGGCTCTTCTTGTTGTTATATGTGTATACTACATGTCAAAAAACAAGTTGCGGACAATTTTGCACTTTGTGGTAAAATTTTTTTCTCGTGGTTCAAGGCTTGATGTTATCACGATTTTTGCAGCATTACGGCTCCGTTTCGAGCATATACTCCGTGTAAATACATAAGAAATTCGTTAAAATACACATAAGCATACTTGGACTATACATCATTTCATCAGGAGGTTTCATCCATTGACACTGACATTGCAAATGCTTGGCACCGGCAGTGCGTTTGCCAAGAACTACTATAACAATAACGCACTGATACATGACGGAAATTTCACGCTGCTCATCGACTGCGGAATCACCGCTCCGTTGGCGCTGCATCAGATGAACAAGACGTTTAACGATGTGGACGCCGTGCTCATCACGCATATTCATGCCGACCATGTTGGCGGTTTGGAGGAGCTTGCGTTTATTATGAAGATGAAATACAATCGCAAACTCCCGCTCTATATTGCTGAAGCGCTGGTGGAACCGATATGGGAACATACACTCAAGGGCGGCTTATACCAGCAGGGACATATCTCTTCCCTACAGGATGTATTTGACGTGCATCCTTTGAAACCGGGCGTGAAGGCCGCTATTTCATCCGGAATCTCGGTGGAGCTGATTCATACGCAGCATATTCCGGGCAAAGACAGCTATTCGCTTTATTTGAACGATCGGATTTTTTACAGCGCGGACATGGTATTCGACCCCATCCTGCTGAAGCAATTGGTAAATGAACGGGATTGCGAAGTGATTCTGCATGAATGCCAGCTGCAGGGCCCGGGGGAGGTGCACACGACACTCGATGAACTGCTCAGCCTGCCTCAAGAAATTCAGGAGCGCACCTATCTGATGCATTACAGCGATGAGGTTGAAGCTTTCATCGGCAAGACCGGAAACATGGAATTCGTGGAGCAGCAGCGGGTATACGAATTGTAGTTCAATATGCGTCAATGCATAGTTTACGAGGGTTCCCGGGAATAATAAGGCCGGGAGGCGATTCATATGGATCAACAACAAGAAGTAGTAGGCGTACGTAAAAATGGTGATGGCGACATCATCGAACTAAAGCTGGATAACGGCAGCGTCGTGGACTACAAGACGGCCCAACAGATGGCCAAGAATAAGGAAATCAAGAACCTGAACGTATTCCGTGGACGTGATGGAGACGAACATCTTCGTTCCAATGCGGATGGCGATCCAAGCAACAACCTGGACAATTTGCCGACGTTCTAATTCATGCGCAAAAGACCTCGAGGCGATGCTCGAGGTCTTTTCTTTTTTTGGGGACGATGCGGAATGACCGGCATCTTATTTGGTTTGGTTAGAGGCCTACAATTCCTTTTTCATGCGAACATGGGGAATGCCTGCATCATCAAACGGCTCGTCCGAAATCGTCTCATACCCGAGCTTGCGGTAAAAAGCCTCTGCCTGCACCTGTGCATCGAGCACGGAATATTGCAGCTTTAGTTCGCGAGCCTGCGCTTCCAGCGCCATCATCAGCACACGGCCAATCCCTTTGGAACGGAACGGCTTCCGCACCGCGATCCGCTGCATTTTGGCGGAATCCTTATTGTAATAGGTAATACGCCCGGTTGCGGCGTACTGCCCCTCCGACTTGATCAAGACATGGTGTGCATCCGATTCCAGGCGGTCGTAATCATCGATCTCCAAATCGATCGGCACCTTCTGTTCTAGGACAAACACATCCTTTCGGATATCCAGCGCCTGCTGCAACTGCTCTTCCGTTGATACATTGATGATTTCTGCTGCCATTTCAACACCTCTTTATGTAGAATCATTTCCTCGTGATATCGCAGGTCGAGATATTATACAAAATATTCGTTTTCCTGTATAGTAGTAGAAGCTAAGGTCTTCACGAAAGGAGCATTGCCTTTATGAGCATGGGAGCCACGATATTTTGGGCTGTGGTCATTGCTGCCCTGATCATCTATCCCACTTTCTGGACGATCAAAAAAGGTTATTCCCGCAAATGGGATGAGGAATAGCATCGGCCGTCTTACAACAAGCCGCCAGCCTGCCAGCCGGCGGTTTGTTCTGCTCACGGTTCGATCAGAGATCATCATGATGGTTGGCCCGCGTTAAGCATAATGCCGTTCCTGGAGCTCTTTATGGATGGAGATCCCTTAACGTGTCCGCCGCATCCATCGGGGATACCGGCTCCAGCGCCCCGCTTCCCTGCTTGGAATATACGTCCTGATCAACAGAGCGCCCGTACACATCCAGCATCACGGGCGCTGCAGGGGCATGCAGCGGCTCCAATTGCACCGATGTTCTTTCCGGGACACTGCAGCCGCCGCCCGCAATAGATACCGCCAATAACGAGAACACCAGTCCTGCTCGCTTGATACGATGGGATTTCCCACCTGTCATGCCATTCACGCTCCTTCATTGGCAAAATCATGTTGTATTTAGTCTGAACCGGAACGTGGTATTTTATAACGAGAAAACCATTGACAGCCGCCTTGTCTGCTGGTAATATATGAATTACCTTTTTAAATATTTCATGATCTGTTAGCTCAGCTGGGAGAGCACTATCTTGACAGGGTAGGGGTCAGTGGTTCGAGCCCACTACAGATCATCATGAAGAGCCCTTGCGCAGCAAGGGCTTTTTTCTTTTCTTCTAATGGTTGTCTATCTGAATTTCACTTTTTGGGGACGAATTGGGGGACAGAGTCAGTTAGACACTACTTTTAAGCCCGCTTTTTGGTCTTATTTGACCTCATTTCTACTATTATAATAATTTGTTCAAAGGTAACGCCTTCTTTATATAAAGAAAGATAAAAAGAACCGGTTTATTCTTCCTTCCCTCTTCCATCTGCCGGCGGATGATAGTTTCTTTATGTTCAGGAAGCATCATCCGGCTGGATTCCCAAAGACCGTTACCTTCAAGCTTTTTACGTGTCGTTGTCATTTATAGTGTCCCCGATCTTAGACGAAACGTGATGTTAAAACATTTACGCAATTTCGTTACATCACAGCCTTATTATGTATACAAAAAAACCTTGAGGTTATTTAAACCCCAAGGTTTTTTCGTTATTCTTCTTTCCAAACAGTATACCAATGTGTTGCTGTAGATTTATCATCATCTATGTACCAAAAAAAGTACTCCACTCCATCAACTGTAATGTAATGTAATGGCGTGAAATAGTCTCTGCTATACTGACTTTTTGGATACATATAACCCGCTTTTACTTTACATGGGTTACAATATTGAGGCGTTATCTCAGATTCTGTCTGTGAGATAGGACTTGCAGATACTGGCGCTGCTACAGTCATAAAAGCAGCAATGATAGAAGAGAATATTACAAATTTTTTCCCCATTCTAACCACGCTAACACCTCCAAATATTTATAAAAGTTAATTTACATAACCCATAACAATTGTATCATTTGGATATTATTGGAGTATATAGTGTTTAAGGACCATTAAATGGTATAATTATGTATATTTTATTCCGGATTTATCTTTGTCAATTGTCGCATTTGTCCGGGCTATTTATAGAATAGATGACATGACATTAATCCTACCATTCCTTCTCGCCTCTTTATTACATAGCCAAGCGCTATAATTCAGGTTAAGAGGTATTTCTATGTTTATTGAACCGATGTTACTTGCTACAGCGCCCGCTCCATTCTCAGACTCGCATACGCGCGCCATAACAACGACTGTTCTCGCCAATATCCTGAGATAGCCAACGCTATATTTCCGCATGACATCGTATTGGACGGCGAAATCGCGTGCGTTGATCCCGCGACTGGCAACTCGGATTTTAAAGCGGTTATGACACGAATCCAGGCGAAGAAGACGGATAAAATTACAGCTTTAGCCGGAACTCTGCCGTCTACATTCGTCATTTTCGACGTGCTGCAGTATAACGGCTACTTCACCGATAGAAGACAAAGAAAAAGGACCCCCGATAGCCTAAGCCGGTAGGGATCCTCTCACATAAATACAACTGTTCAAATCACGTAGGGTCTTTGTCATCCGGGGGAGTATTATACCCAGAAAGAACCTAAAATGATGACCAACAAGATAAAGAGAACAAGAACTGCTCCGACTGAGTTTTTACCGCCGTATCCACCTTCGTAACCAACTTCACCCATGAGGACTCCTCCTTTCAACGATCTCGATACAAAGTATTCAAAAACTCAAGCAATGCTAGGGCCAATATTCTTATTAACAAAAAAAAACGCCAGCCTAAGCCAGCGAGGTTCTTTTTACCGATGCGGCGCTGACCACATGGATATCACGGGTTGTGTGTTACCCGAGTTTTTTCTCCTTCCCGTCAATGGGGACGGAAAATGGAGCATATGACACCGTACAAAAAGAGGAAGCTGTCACAAAAGCCATAAAAATGACTGCGGGACAGCTTCTTTTTTTTAAAGAAGGAAACCTGAGTTGTAGTTGGCGGGCTACACTCTCATGTATATTCACAGAAATGCCACTTTGCTAATCATTTTCATATGTACATCATCCAAAAATACATAGGGGCTGCAACAACTCCCTCACGTTAAAAACTTCACCCAAGCAGCAATCGAGATAGGCTTGAAAATTAGGTTAAACACTTAGTTAATCACCCAAGCTTATACATAAGTGACCACATATTAATAATATGACTCTAAACAAAGGAGGAATAACCATGAGCGCTGATGCCGGGTATGGCTATGGCCGTAGTGCTGCTTTTGTCTTGGTTCTGTACATTCTTCTCGTTATCATTTTGGCAGCAGGTTTTTGGATCTAAAAACTAATGAAAACAGAAGCTGTTCCAAAAGCCATGAAAATGGCTGCGGGACAGCCCATTTCATAAAAAAACCATTCAGCGAGTCTCGGGGGACGATGGGGGAAACTAAAGAGGGCCAAGTCCCCGTCTTTTGTCCTTACCTAAGACGCAAAAAAATCAATCGAATATCGGTGCTTGATCCCATTCCAACTTAAATTGAGAACCAAACTTTCTGACAGAGTCTATATCAGCCGTAAGCGTGAAGTCTTGATCAGACCCAAAAAAGCCCAACTCATAAATACCTTCTGATTGGCTTCTTCTCCAGCTTAATTGATAGAGATGTTTTTCGAATGACATATATAATCCATCTAATTTGAATCCATTCAGTGTGTCCAACGGAAATTCCGTAGTTACTGTAATATAATTACGAATCGTTAGATTCGTCCAACCGAAATTCAAATCATAGATGAATCGGTTGGAATCATAAAATTTAAAGTTGATTTGGCATCCTTCGTACTTTCCAGGGATACGAGATATAAAATGAAATTCGGCTCGTGTCCCCTCATTCGTGCAATCTCTAAGCACAGGCATCTCTATACCTCCTGCCGACTCAATGTGTCGTCCAGTAATCCGCAGCTCTTTCCACTCTTTGAACGGGCTGTGCCTCTTCTTTCAGCACAATCAGGCTCTGCAATTCCCGCTTGTTCTTAAACATAATATAGCCTTGTTCCTCCAATGAAGCTATGCCCTCCATAATTTCGTTCGGTTTACGTCCCGTTAGGTACTTAAGTAACCGTAAGGTCGGGACACGGCTGCGATGCGCCGGATAGTTGATCAAAATTCGGAGCAGTTTTCGTTCCAGATCAGGAAGCATGCGAACCTCTTCCTTTCTGGGGCCTCCAGGACAGGATGTTGTTTTCATTGAATACCCGGGGCTTTCCCGTCTCCAGGCACGTTGCCCGAATCCGCTGATCCTTAATGCTGTGTATCTGTATTTTGCGCTGGGTAATGTTGCCCTTACGGTCTTCGTATATGATTTCTACGGTTTGCTCCAGGTATTTCTCAAACATGATGCACTCACCTCTGATAAGAACATTTGTTTGTATTATATGCGAACACTCGTTCTTTTATCAATGTTAATTTTACCCTAATCGGCTTGGCATCTATTACTAACAAACTCGCAATCATTGGAGCATCGATGGAACCGACCGTTAAGGACTCAGCTGTAGCTTCCTAAGTCATAATAAAAACCGGCGCCAACCGGCACCGGCTACTACGACCCATATCTCATTCAACAACCATGAACTTACCACAAATTTGGTGTACCCCAGTCCCCGTATCAATTGGATCAAGATTTATTTCAAAAGTTCTTCCGGCGTCTCTCCGCTATACACAAATACGGGACTTGCAGTATTAACGACAAATACGGCTACCAACGTCAGTGCAGATGCGATGAACGAAAAAAAACGATGACGAATCTTATGGATCCATAACATGAGCTTGTCCTCCTTTCCAGCGTAATAAACTAATAGCCTGGATTAAAAATATGACAGCCAATGTTGGGGACTGAAGGACAAAATTGAACATCACGATGAAGCAGCTAATCAAGCGGAGCTTAGAGTAATGCTTGCTCGGTATCCGGGATTGTCTCTCGATTCGGCTGGGAGCAAACAGCATAACCAGCAACAGACTAAGCGCATTCATAACGAGCACAGCTGCAATCCCCATATCAACGAAAGTCACCAAGGTAAACAGTGCTGTCGTGAACGCAATACAGCCGGCCCCCGTCTTAAGGTGATACCCTCCCGAGAATTGCCTCAGTATTGCGAAGCCCGTCAAGGCTATGACCGCCTCTCTCACGTTACCCGAGAAGATCGAAATCAGCAGCGTGAATACGACAATGAACATCACGTTGAATAGAATGGCGAGCGCGTGCTTCAAAACAGGAACGGAGGACGGATGATCAGGAACCTGACGTTTGATCCTCTCCGCTATCCGCTCTGACAGTCCTTCTATGATCATAAGACTCCCGCTCCTCTGTATTGATGGCATAATACAAGAAGATTCCAAATGTGATTCCAAAGAAGAGAAGATGCAGCCACAGGCGGTTGAGGTAAAACAGAATGGCAATTAATATCAGCACTACGATAATTAAAGCGATCAACAGAACATGTTCAAATTTAATGCGCAGCTTCTCCAGGTCGTACTTAAACCCGATACCGAACCTGTACATCAACCAGGATATCAGCAGTCCCGTCGCTCCTGACAGAACTTGAAGGATGTAACCTTTGGCAGGATCGGTCTGAATGGCATTGATCGATCCGAACACCGTAGTCAAATAGGCGGTTTGAATCAACGCATAGAACATGTAGCCTATAATGGTGCAAATCGCCGACCAAATGACTGGAATTTTAATGATGGCCGAGAACAAGAACACAAAGATCATTACCGTAATAAGCGGGGCAAGAAAATCGAGCGAGAGTTCATTCCGCATGATGTAACTCTGTAGATTGGCAAGGATCATAACCAGCAGGGCTTGCCATATGTACTCCGTTGTTTTAAATCTAAGCAATGTCATGATCAGTGAATAAATCGCCAGTGTTTCAAAAGTCGAAAACACCATAAACCAAATAGCTTCCATTCAAAGATTTCCTCCCTACACCGTAAAGAAATGGTTTAATGTGTACAACGCCACTTCCCGATTCATCCTGGCTGAGCTGAATGGTTATAACGTCTCTAAGAAACGTATATCTTCAGCCTTCAGATTCTATCGAGTCGTCCCTGAATGATGCATGTTCTTGAGGTCAATTCCGATGGCGCCTGCCATTTCTTATATGTCTGGAAGCTCTGATGAAAAATGCAATAACTATCGAACGGCGTCAATAGCTCCGGCTGGTATACAATTACCAAGCACAACGGCCCGGAACTTATAACGCCAAGACGAAGCAAACCACTGCAACGTTCAATCCGCAAAACAAAAAACGAGCATCAATGATCAAGAATCCACGACCTTATGAACATGACTAAGCCAGAATAAACTCGTGTCGCACGATGCGTAACATCCTGACATCATCATCTAAGTCGATTATATAAGGCCATGTAGGCATAACAACAGGTAATTAAATACATATGTGGGGGAATCCATCATGGATCTATGAAGTGTAGAGTTTATAAAAGGAGATAACTAGATATAACTCTATTATATACGAACCTACGTTCCTGTTCAACCATTAAGGAACGACAGAATTTATTTTATTCTGACATAAACCTTACACAATTAGATATTAAGTTAGGGATCAACTAATCTGCATTCCAAGAAGAGGCATCCGCCGGATGCCCCTCCCCTTTTATTCCGTTCTCGTCCCCAACCTTTCAAAGGGATGCGCCTTGTTAGCCGGAATGTTTTTGTGTATGAGTAAAGCAGTCACTTATACAGTCTGGTCCAAGCCAAACTATTGGCAGCCAGCAGCACGACGATATAGGCCGATATACCGTAGGTAACCGTGCTACTAAAATAGTGCAAGCCGCATAACCCGCCGACAACGATAATGAACACCAGCACCCACCAGCCGTCTTTTTGCTGAGCCATATTAAACGCTTGGGAGAACGGCGGATGGCGAAGCATCGCCTTGGCCGACACAGGAATCAGCACCAAGCCGGTAAGAAGAATGATGAGAACGTCCGGTAGGATCCGAATACCGAATATGATCAGGAATACGATCGCATTCACAGTGAACAACGGCAGGAACATTTTTATGGCAAAGGCCTTTAAAGCTCCTTGATATAAGGAACTCATGCTTGGCAGCGGGGCCGCCCCAAACAGCCAGAAGGCCTTGGGTTTGCCGGAGAATTTCAACATCATCACGACGGTTACAATCATGATAAGCATGACGTGCAGCACATAGTACGACGATCCCCTGCCGATTTCCGCCAGGGAGGAATTACGGATCGTGGAGAAAAAGAACAAGTAGGGCAGCAGAACGGACAACCCGAGCGTAGGATACACCTTCAGCTTGAATTCTCTCTCGTTCTTCAACATGCTGGCAGATAACCGGAAACATGCCTGTTCCGTGCGGGACCGGCATACGATTTTGGCCAAAAACCTGTCAAACCGACCGCGCTCCCGCCCTTTTCCCGCTTCGCTGTGCGCCAGCTTTTCCAGATACTGCTCGAAGGATGGAATATAACGAAGGTACGCCACCATGAGCAGAACCGGAACGAACACGGCCAGTAAGGATAGGACAATCAGCCACCCGCTCCCCTCGCCGAACATCCATTCAAATGGGGCCGCAAACCATACGGGCGGAAGCAGGACCTGCCACCAGGCCGGCGTAAATACCAAATTGAAATCAATCAAATCAAATGAACGGATCACGAACTGATAGCCGATGGCCAGCGTAGCGGAAAGCCCAATCTGTACATAATTGATCAGATCCTTCAGTTTCTCTCCGTCCCAATATTTCAGCAGCACCAGATAAATCATGGAGGTGCTCACCAGTATGAGCATATTCATGAGAATAAGCTCAAGGATGCAGATCAGGAAAAACAGCACGCCATGCTTAAACAGCCCCACGGCAAGTGAAGCGGCCGATAGCGCTCCGGTCAGCAGCAGCAAATAAATACCGGCATGAATCGATCTGGCCACGCCGACCGTGCGGCCGTCGATCGGTTTCGTCATCAGAATGCTGCGGTCGCGCACATCCAAAAGCACGGATGAGAAATCCGAAATCATGGAGGTCATGATCAGGAACATGAGGATGGCGGACAGGATGCTCATCGGCATCAGATATTCCGGATCGCTCCAGAACACAAACGGCGTCAGGACAAGCCCGATTAAGCCATACAACCAGAGGGAACTGACAAACAGGTTTTTATCCTGCTCTTCGGCCTTCCGGCTGTTTGAAGATAATATGACGGGTGCCCGCCTCGAGTCCATCAGCAGCTTGACATGCAGGATCCGCCGCAGCGTTTCATAGTCGACGCCCAGTCTCGAGATAACCCCTTGAAACCGATCCAGCAGCTTGAGCATTCGAAATGAAACTTCCGGGCCCGCCATATCAGCTTCCCTCCCGAACGATCGATACGAACCGCTCTGCGATGCTGGCATGGTCATTGAAGCCCGTCAGCTGATTGAACACCTCTTCCAGAGACCCTTCATGGGAATGCTGCTGCAGCTCTTTAAACGTTCCGTCCGCCACCACCCGGCTGTCTGCGAGCAGAACGATCCGGCTGCTGATTTTCTCGACGACGTCCATGATATGCGAGGAATAAAAAATCGTCTTGCCCTGTGCCGACAGCTGCGCCAGTACCTCCTTGACCACCATCACGCTGTTTGCATCCAGCCCGCTTAAGGGCTCATCAAGGAACAAGAGATCCGGGTCATGCAGGAGACTCGAGATCAGCAGCACCTTTTGCCGCATTCCTTTTGAAAACGTGGCGATCCGAGCATGGTAAGCCTTTTCCAAGTCAAAGCAGTCCATCAAATGTTTTGCCTTATAATCCGCAGCATCGTATGTAAGTCCGTACAATTCGCCGATAAAAGTCAGATATTCCGCAGCCGTTAACTGATCGTATAATTCCGCCACCTCGGGCACATACCCGATTCTCCGTTTATAATCGATATTCCCGTCGGAAATATCCTGGCCGAATATGCGGACCGTTCCCGTATACCCTTCAACCAGCCCAAGCATAATTTTAACCGTCGTGCTCTTTCCCGCCCCGTTCGGACCGATATATCCTATCATTTCGCCGCGGTTGACCTTCAGATCGATCCCGTTCAATACATAACGGTTATCATATTTCATGCGCAGGTCTTCAATCGATAACACTTCATTTTCGGACATGATTGATTCTCCCATTCCCTCTTTTGTCATCTCATACCTACCTTATTATGGAAGCGCGGGAAAATCAACCGTTGGCGGTATACTCGCTCTGCAAAAGCCCCATGTGCACAATGTCATGCCAGGCACCGTTCCGGTACAAGCTCTGTCTGGAGCTGCCTTCGTGGACGAAGCCGATTTTTTCGTACAGCTTGATCGCTTTATGGTTAAAGGAGAACACCCGCAGGCTTACCCGGTGCAGATTCAGCTCCAAAAAGGCATAATCCAGCAGCAGCTTCATCGCTTCCGAGCCGTATCCCCTGCCCCAATAATTCTTATCGCCGATGTCGATGATGCACTCCGCATTGCGATTCTTGAAATCGATGCCGACCAACGACATGATGCCGATCGGTTGGCCTGTTTCCTTCGCCTGGATCAGATAGCTCTTCGAGGACGGAGTGCCGAGGATCACATGCTGAACGAAGTCCTTGGTCTCCTCCATTTGGTAAGTATCCAAGCTGGGACTGGTGGATTGCATCACGTCCAGGTCATTGCGCCAGGTATGATACAGCTCCGCGTCATCCATGGTCATTTTTCGACAAGACAATCTAGCGGAATCAAACAGCATTGCTATAAGCCCCTTTCTGTCATCATGATTCTATGGTTATCGGATTTAGCATTTCGCCGAGAGAGTAGAGGAAAGACTCCAGCTGCTCCGGCACGCAAGTCACCCCAGCCCCAAGCTGGAAGGTATCCAGCATGAGTCCGTTGAGAAACGAGATCATGTACCGTGCGATGGCTTCCGGTTCCAGACGCGGCCGAAACTCCCCCTGCTCCTGCCCCTTCCGGATGACCCCGCACAGAGCCTCGACCGTAATCTGATAGCGCTCGGTAATATAGGGATCTTCTTGCTTCGCATGATCATAAGAGGAAGACAGGAAGTATTCCGCCCTGGCGAGTACAAGCGAGTGATGGATCAGCGAGATGTCCTCCTGCTGTTTCTTGATCCAGTCCAACAATTGCTTCCATATCGAATGTGGCGAATCCGGTTCAAAAAAACGGAGCGCCTCCTGATCGTCATAACGCAGAACCTCCAAAAAAACATGCTCCACATTGCCAAAATACGCGTACACGGCGCCGCGGGATATGCCGGCTTCCTCCATGATGTCCTGCATCACGGTGCGGGTATAACCCTTCCTAATAAAGACGCGCCTGGCTGCCCTCAAGATTTCAAGCTTTTTCTGCTGCTTGTATTCGTCGCTGACCCTTGGACACATAATCCTCCCCACCTTCGACCTTAAACTGACACTGGTATCGTTTTTCATGTCATATTATAAACGACACTCATGTCGTTTTCAAATACCATCCAGTAATTTACGCTGACCCCTTACAGCAAAGTCCCATAAAAGCACAAATTGAGCGCAGCCATGACACTATCGTTTTTTAGATGGAATGTCCCATAATGCCCCTGTCGCTTGATCTTTGAAAACAACTTGTTCTATTTCCGGCAGCTGCACATTTCCGTCAACATTCGCGAATCCCCGCATATATATGGGGGAGAACGAAAAGAGGTGATCGGACATCATTAAGGGCATCGGCCGCATATTGGTCTTCGCCTTACTGCTCGTATTCTTTCTCCCCTCCGTTACCCAAGGTGCGGCAGCAGGACAGAAGCTGGACAGTAAGTACACCAAGTACGCACAGTTTATCGTCATTGACAAATCCACCAACAAGCTGACGTATTACGAAAAAGGCAAGGTCATAAAAACATTCCCCGTGGCCACCGGCAAAAAACCCTCCTATACGCCGGAAGGACTGTTCAAAATCCACGAAAAAGTGAAGAACAGACCGTACTACAAGGAAGGCATCAAGGGAGGAGACCCGCGCAACCCGCTTGGGGACCGCTGGCTCGGCATTAATGTGAAAGTGAACGGCCGAACCAGTTACGCTTATGCCATCCACGGCAACAACAACGCGAATTCGATCGGAAAGTACGTATCCGCGGGTTGTATCCGGATGCACAACAAGGACGTGCGATGGCTCTACGACAAGGTAAAAATGAACACCCCCGTCCTCATCCAAAAATAAGGCGCGACCATGAAAAAGCCAAACACTGCACAAGTGTTTGGCTTTTTAGGTTTAACGTTTTACGAGCCGTACTCGGCTCCGAATTCAATAATGTTGCGGTCCGGATCGAGCACGAATATCTGGGCGAAGCCTGCAACGCTGTCGGGTTTGGCTACATACTCGACGTTCATCCGGTCCAGCCATTCCTTGGTTTCCCGGTAGCTCTTCACCCATACCGAGAAATGTCCGTCCGTTGTATCGATGCCCCGCTCCCGCAGCGTATCGCTGACGGGATGCTCCAACAGATGGAGCTGCTGGTCCCCGACGGCATACCATACCCCTTTCGAATCAAACGGCGGGCGCGGCAGCTCCCGAAACTTGAGAACGTCCGAGTAAAAAAACTTCGCCTTCTCCAAGTCGCGCACCGCCAAGCTCACATGGTGCAGTCCTTCAAATTGAATCATGAATCCCACCCCCAGGTATGTAACTGTATTATAAAGGATACCTTATCATTATATAACATGAATTAACCAGCCAAGGGGGGGAGTTCACCATGGATATCCATTCGAATGAATACAAAATCGCTGCGCTCAACGGAAATGAAGGCACTTTGAAGGCAATTGAAGACGCCGAAACCAAAATTGCCGAGCTGACGGGCAAAGAGATTACGCTGATTGCCTACGAGAAAGAACAAACACAAGGGGAGAAGCCATAACCCAAGCCCCTTAGAAAAAAGGCTGCCCTCCAAGCGTCTACAGTGACCTTGGAAGAGCAGCTTTTTCATTAGATGAAGCAGGCCGCCGTCACGGCCGCCTGATAGGTTACATTAACCTCCAGCGGTCTGTCGGTTAGACCATTCTGATCGAAGAGCATCCGGTCGGCTTCCAACTCCTCGATTTCGTCGACTACGCCTTCCACATAATCCGCAAGGCGGTCCCGCGTAGAGGAGATTCGCGCGAGCAGCCCGCCGTAGCGGAGATCCAGCACCTCCCAGCCAAATGGCTTATACGTGCTCATCCACAGTCCCCTGTGCGATAAACGCAATGCCTCGATGCGCCGCTTCAGGTCGTTTAACGGGGAATCCGCTGCGGAAGCAAACTCAGCAAGACGGTCTTTGTTTCGTGTGTCGTAAAGCCTTTTCAACGTAACGCCCAGGGTGCTCTTGATAACGAGGACCGAGGCCAATTTTTCATAAAAATCAAACAGGCGGTTAAACGGTGCCGGGTACTGTTCCTTGCATTCCAGCCATCTCTGCTCCAGCTCGGCGTAATGTCCAGGCAGCACGGAATCCGCTTTCCCCTCCACATGCTTATCCAGCAGCCCCAGCAAAGGATCCTGCCACAACAAATACTTCGAGGGATTGGCCATCCAGTGATTTCCCTCCGACACGCCGGGAACCTCATCCATATATTTCAGCGCGTTCAGCGATCCGAACAAATCGATGCCCGTGCAGGCCGCAAGCCTTCTTGCCAGAAGCTCGTCGCTGATATCGTCTCCGTACCCATGCTCGGCAAACAGCTGGAGGCCCGCCAGGATGACCAGGTGATTGGTTTCGTTTCCGTTATCCCCCCAGGCGGTGGCGATGACTTCGCGGATCCCTTTCGTTTTGGCGGCGCGCAGGGCAGGATGGCTGGTCATCCAGGTCTTGCCGTTGTTCGGGCTGATGCTGTTCCACATATGAATGCCGCCGGCAAAAATCGGCTTGGAGCCCAGCTTCATATGCTTCTCATACAGCCGCTCATACCCCTGTTCATCCCTACGTCCGTAATCCCAATACACGAATTGGACGCCTTGGGGAATGCGGCTCATATTGTCGTCGGAAAAATCCGCATCCAGATTGTACAGCGAACCTTGATAATCGTTGGCCAGCAAATTAAAATACATGTCGCTCCAGATCATCGGCCGGAGTCCGAGACGCTCGGTAATGGCAAGCACCCGGCTGACATGGTCATTCATAATCTGAAACCGGTCCTGGACGCCGTTCAATTTTAAATACTTGCCAAGGCCGACCTGAAACGCCTCGTCCATCCCGATGTGAATCCGCTTGGAACGGAACATCCCGGATGCGGCGGTGATCATCTGTTCGATGAAAGCATACGTCTTCGGCTCGCCTGCAAGCAAAATATCCGCATGATCCTTCAAATCCGCGGCATAGCCCCATTTCAGCGCTTGCTGCAGATGCCCCAAAGTCTGGATGCAGGGGATCATCTCGATGCCGAACAGGTCCGCGTAATCGTCGCATTCCTTCATTTCCGAAGCCGTGTACCGGCCGCGCATATAACCGAAATACGGCTGCTCTTTCATCTCGTACGTATCCTCGGTATACATCATCAGCCCGTTCAGTCCCATCAAAGCCATATAGCGGATAAACTGCTTGATCACCTGAACCTTAAGCACGCCATTGCGCGAAACGTCAAGCATCGTGCCGTTGAAGTCAAACCTGGGCTCCTCGGTCAGCTCGAACCGGTCACGCTCCCTCGCCTGCTCCAGAAACACCCCTAAGGCACGAAAAAAATGAATCTTCTCCTGGTATCGGATCGTCCCCTGCCCATCCTTTAATGACGCCTGGATCGGTCCTGGAGCCTGAATGACTCGAATCTTTAGGCCCTCTCCCTCCGTAATGCGGATATCCAATATGTCCGAGAGCTCGCCAACCCCTTCAAGCAGCTTCTCCGGCAGGTTATCAAAATAAATCTTCATCTCCATACCTCCATTCTGTTTTTGAGATGATGCCTATCACCTTGCAAGACAGCAAAGCCCGATCCCTGTCATTTCGGAATCGGGCTTTTGCTAGCCGGGATGGATTACCATGCCCGGCGTATATTTGATCGAAACTTACTCGGCTGAAACTTTTACGCCCAGCGTCAAGATCTCATAAGGTTTCACCGGCAGCGTAAAGCTTCCGTGATTGTCAAAGCTTTGAACCGCTCCCTCTTCCTCCAGAATATTGCTCTTATACACGCCCTGGGACGGCAAGGAAGATGTCAGCGCAAGCTCAGCATCTGTGCCTGCCATATTGAACCAGCGCAGCATCAAGTCCCCTGTGTTCGGATTCACTTTCAGGGAAGAGAATGCAAGCTCTTCGCGGCTCCATGCCAGCGGCGCAGACGTGGAAGCCACCTGCCCGGTATGAACGCCGGTCTGGGCAGCCGTCCATGGAATCTGGAACTGGTAAGCCTCGGCATAAGCGCCTGAAGCGATGCCGTCGCCCTGATGCGGAATGACCTCCATACGTACCGTATGAACGCCGATGCACTGGGCTTCAGGCGTCGGGAAGTAACCCCAATCGCCGAGCTCGCCTACGGAGCGAAGCAGCGTAACGGCAATCGTATTCCGACCGTCCCGCAGGACTTCGTACTCGTTTAAGCCCTGGTTGGCCACCGTCAGTCCTGCCGCAGCCGCCGTAACGTCCACGAAGGCCTGTTGATGAGCCGTGTAGCTCGGGTTCTCCCATTCGGCAGCTGGATCATTATCCCGTTTCGCCACTTCGAACATGGAATCCACGTTATGGGAAGATGCCTCCAAATCGGTCGGGAACAAAGCACGCACCCGATGATCCTTCGCCTGATTATCCAACGTGGCTTCGATCTCCACGCCTTTGCCGCTGCGGTTCAAGCTGACCACGGTACGGATGCGCATCGGCACCACCTCGCTTGATCTTTGCGCTTTGCGGTTCGGATAATACACAAGCTCATGCTGCTCTTCATCCAGCTTGCTGTCCGCCATAGCCGGTATGGACCAGTTATGAACGATTTCAACGGATGCCCGGTAAGGCGTGTCTTCCAGAACCGTAATTTCGGCGGTCAGTCCTTTGGTTGTCAATGGAACTTCGCCGTCCGGCTGTTTGTACATATATTCGTTACCGATGTCTCCGGTATTTTCATAAACGCCAAGATCGCGGTATACTTGTCCGTTCTTTTTATCCGTCAGGAAGAAGGAACCGTCCGCTTGGATTTCGACCTTGATCAGGTCGTTTTCCAACACGTTCGACTGGCTGATCAGGGATCCCGTCTCGGCAGGCTTCACTTCGCTCTTCACCCAAGCATAGGCAGTCAAGCCCATGGCAGGAATGTCGCTTGCCTCGAAAGTCAGTCTCACGCGGCGGCACATGTAAGGCTGGCGGAAACGGTCGTCCGGCAGATCGTACCCGAATTGAAGTCCGAGGTCCTCTACGGTGCAAGGCACGGCCTGACCTTCAGCGTTAACCAGCACGCGGCCGGACAAGTCGACTTCCTTCATCCGGCGGCTGGTTTCCTCAAGCGAATAGCCTTCCCGGAAATAGAGGCGTTTCGCGTCCAGCTCGATGCTGACCGTACCGCTGCGTTCCCATCCGGTCGTATTGAATACGACCAGCGGCAGCGGGTCGGTGCCCCATTGCTCGAATCCGGTCGTGTCCACCGCATCCGCGATGACGCGCACGCTGTCGTCCACGATATTTTCCGCCACGTGGGCGCTTTTCTCGAAGCGGGTGACCATCTCGCGGTGAACTTCGTCCACGCTGCAGCCGCAGATGCTGTCATGCGGATGATTCTGCATCAGCGTCTTCCACGCATAGGTGAACAGATGATGCGGATACTCCTTGCCAAGCAGGCTGGCGTAGGACGCCAGCGGCTCGGCCACTTTTTCCAGCAGAGTCTGGCCGCGCTGGTTCATCTGCTTCAGGTATACGCGCGCCGAAGCGGTGTTCACGAGCGTTCCCCATCCATCGGTGCGCTGGCTGCGGAGCTCTCCTTTGACGGAGGAAAGATCCTGCGGCAGCTTCTCGCGGACCGCTTTCAAGTAATCGTCGAAATTGGAGTGGATAAACTCCGTATCCGGATACAGCTTCTTCGCTGTACGAATGCCTTCCGGAAGATCAGTCTGAATCGGCTGATGGTCGCAACCGTTCATGTACAGCAGCTCAGGCGTGGAAGCGTACTTCTCGGCATCCGCCAGCTTGCGGTCCCAGAACGCCTTCGCCTCGGCTTCATCCACGGGAACTTCGTTGCCGTTGCTGTACCAGTTGGCAAACAGGATGCCCAGCACCTTGGAGCCGTCCGGACCTTCCCACATCAGCTCGGAGAACGAAGATTCATAGCCGCTGTCGGAGACGGTATTGTTAAAGCCCGTCGGCTTCACGCCCCGCCCGAAGAAGGCGTTATCGATGCCGGACTGGAGCATCAGCTGCGGGATTTGGCCCGTAAGTCCAAACGTATCCGGGAAATAACCGATTTTGGCAACCGTGCCGTACCGCTTCGCATCCTGGTGCCCGATCTGCATATTTCTCACGTTGGCCTCGCTGCTCGTCAGGTAAGCATCCTGCAGGATGTACCAAGGACCGATGATGATGCGGCCGTCCGTGATCAGCTTCTCCAGCTGTTCTTTTTTCTCAGGTCTTACCTGTAAATAATCTTCGATAATAATCGTCTGGCCATCAAGGAAAAAGCTGCGGTATTCCGAGTCCTTTTCCATCGTCTCAAGCAAGCTGTCCATCAGCTCGATTAACCGCACATGGTGCTTTTCGTACGGCAAATACCACTCGCGGTCCCAGTGAGTATGAGAAATGATATGTGCCTTTCTGGATTGGTCCATCTCTACTTAGTCCCCCTTATGTTAGCCTTTCGATACGGTGATTTCGACTTCATCCGGACGGTACACCGATAACAGGTCGCCGCTCGCATCCACTGCGAACAAGACCGAGCGATCCGCCTCGAGCACGAATGAATAGGTAAGGCCGGTTGAAGGATCCTTCACCTCGACGTTCGCATCCCACGATTGCTCTGAGCCGAAGACGAAGAGCGCTCCTTCTTCAAACGTTACTTTGCGTCCGTATACGCCCGAATGTTCTCCGCCTTGATTCCAGATCAGCCCCGTGTCGGCTGCGGAAAGCTCCAATGCATGCCGGTACAAAGCCGAAATGGCGTCGATCCGGTCGTTCAGTTCTACCGGAAGCGGGCTCCAGAGCAGACGTCCTGCCCCAAGCTTCACGTCCACGATCGAGTCGCCGGCTGCGTCTGCCGGTTTAGCCCCGCTGCCTGCCGGAATTTCCTTGCTCAGCTCGGCAATCTTGCGGTGCCCATATGAAACGGGCCATGCACGATCCCCTAGGCGCAAGCTTTCTTCCCGGCGCACATTTGCCAGCTTGCGCTCGCCCAGCTCTGCGGTCATGCGATCAACCGGATGCCAGTAAGCATCCAGACCGATCGGACCGGTCAGGAGTAGCGTGGCTCCCGTTTCCTCCACGATCGTTATCAATTCGGCAAACGCCTGGTCATCCACATTGTGGGCGCTCGGCAGAATGATGAATTTTGCCGGATTGCTGCGCAGCGAGCTTAAATCATACTCCCCAACGGCACGGAACGGCACGTTCAGCTCGTAAGCAAGCGCGCGCGTCGCCTTCGTCGTCGCTTCAAACGCAAGCTTCCGGTTGGAGAAATCGTTGGAATAAGGGAAGATGACCGCGGTCTCTTCAAGCTTCCGGCCTGCAAACAAATCCCGGATGCCTTCCATGAAGGCGCCGAAATCATAGGATACGTCCGCTTCCGGTTTCTCCGTGCCATCGGCGCGGACAGCTCCGATATGCGATTCATTGGCATTATCCATGTAGAAGTTCGTGTTCCAGATCCAATGAATGGCTCCTGCGCCACCGGTAGAGAAAGCGTAAGCATACTTGCGCTCCAGCAGGTTCCGAAGCTCGGCTTCGCTCCGCTTCGCCCGGCCGTCCGGTGTTTCCACGTACATAATGCCCGTTTCCTGAATCAGGTTCGGTTTATCCGGGGTTTTGGCAAAGATGCCGTCCCAGATCAAATAGTCGTTGAACCACCAGGAGTGAACCGTCGTATAGTCCACGGCTTCGGCATAAAAGAACGGGGATGGACGCTGTGCGCCAAGCGCCTCGTCTTGTCCGACGGTCACCATATGATCCGGGCACACCGCTTTGATATCTTCATATAATTCCTTGGCCCAGCGGTTATGCATATCCATGGAGAACAATACATAATCGAGCCATTGCCCGCCCTTTTTCCCCTGGTGCATGTCTTGAACGTCAAAATTTATGGCTTGAGGCTCCGGAGGTACCACGGAGTCAAAACCCGGCAACTGATCGGCCGTCATGTTCCAACGTTCCTGTAAACGCTCAATCGAGCCGTGACGCTTTTTCAGCCAATCGACATAAGCCTGCCGCTCGAACGGATCCTTCGCCGAACGCGGACCGTCCGAGAAAATTTGCGGCGGATCGAACATGGAAGGCTCGTTGATCAGGTCCCAGTCCACATTCTTCGTGTCTTTGTGCCTTGTCACGATGGAACGTATGAAACGCTTCTGCGCTTCCACGCTTCGCGGATCGAGGTAAGGATTCTGGCCTTCCCATGTCTCCGGCGTGAAGGAGAAGAAGGTAAACGTTACCTGCAGATCATGCTTCTTCGCCGTTAACAGGAAGGCGTCAATCGAACGCATAACCTCCTCGGATGCATGCCCGTCCACCTGCATAATATTGCGATAAGCGGTCCAAATGCCGGTGCGGATCCAGTTGATGCCGGCACCCCGCATTTGCGCCATATCGCGATCCCATACATCCGTATTCGGAAGGAACAGGAATTTACGCGCGACATCGGACGTCATGTACGTCATGCCGACAACCGGCAGCGGACGGCCGTCCTTGATGAAGTAATCCCGGTTGCAGGTTACGGGCGAGCCTGCTTGCAGCAGCTGCGGATCAGCTCCCCAGAAGCCTTGTCTCAGCCTGCGGATTTCTCCGTCCGGCCCTTCGGCTTCGCACACCACGCGATAAGCTCCCGGCTTGATATCGAGCGCAACCGGGATGCGCTGTACATGAAATTGCCCGGTCACGTCGACGGTAACGGTATGATTCCATTCGGAAGATTCATCCCCGTCGTGCTTGACAGAGATGCGGAACTTCCAGTGCTGCGGCTCATGAATCGGCAGACTCCGGCCAAGCCTTTGGGCCTGCAGGGTCAGAATTGCGCGCTCGCCGGACTCGTAGGTCGCATAATTCGGCTTGATCCACAGCTCGGTAATCCCCTTCGCGCAGAATGCCGCCCAGCGGCGCACCTCTGCTCCTCCATCCTGTTCCCAGAAGGAAGCGGTGAGTGGCTGATTCACAAACAGCCAGCGTCCGCCCAAGAAAGGTCCGCCGACATTTTCCCATAAAACAACCGGAGCGGCGACCTCTCTCCCGTTCGCCGTGCTTCCCTTAAGGAGCGGGTAAATCCGGGTATCCATCGGCCCGGCCGATCCCATTTGATGAGGCAGATCACTGCTCTTCGTGACATGCGGAACCAAATTCCACGTAACGCTGACGGTTAACCGTTCCCGGCTGCCCTCCATCAGCGGTATAACGTCGCTTGCAATCAAATGATCGACACGCCCGCTGTCCACAGGCAGCACCTCATGAATATGAAGCTGCTGGTGATACGCCGTCTGTTCGTGCTCCACCACCCAAGCGCCGTCCTCTTTGCGGACAGGACGCTTGAAGGGTGCGCCGCCAACGCTGACCAAGCCGCCGCCGTTTCTCAGAAAGTCCAGAATCGCTCTCCAGGCGGATTTCGGAAAATAAGGCGCGTGCAAATTGACAAAGCTTGCACCTTGTCCGCCTGAAGATGCCAGCGCTTCAGCGAGGTCCTCGGCGCCGCACACCGCATCGAATGCATTCAGAGCCGCGGCGCTAGCCGGCAAACCGGCAGCTTCTGCTGCCGGAAAGGACGGATCATAGAATACAATCAAGCGCCCGCTCATAGAATCCCTGCTTTCATCGCCTGGTACACCAATTGCGAGAACAGGCTGTTGGACCAAGCAAACCACGATCTGGTGAAGACTTTCGGATCGTCGGCATGGAACCCTTCATGCATGAAGCCGGTATCGGCATCGGTCGCTTCCAGCAGCGCAATCATCTCCAGCTTCTCTTCTGCCGTCTGCGCCGTAATCCCCTGCATCGACAAGGCCATATGCCAGATATAATCCGGCGGCGTGTGCGGACTGCCGATGCCTTTGGCAACGGTCCCCTCGTAGTAGAAAGGATTTTCTTTGCTGAGCGCGAACCGTCTGGTGTTCTGGTAGATAGGATCATCTGCTGAGCAATATCCCAGATAAGGAATGGACATCAATCCTGGAGTGCCCGCATCATCCATCAGGCAGTAATTTCCGTAACCGTCCGTTTCATAGGCGTAGATCGGACCGAACTCCGGATGACGATAGATGCCGTACAACTGAATTCCGTGATCCACGTCGGCTTCAAGTCGTTTCAATTCATCCAGCAGTTTCATGTCACGGAACACCCATTCCGCGAATTCCTGCATTTGACGAAGGGCCACAACGGCAAACATGTTCCCCGGAATGTTGTAGTGGAAATCACAGGCATCGTCGCTTGAACGGAAGCCCGACCAGATCATGCCCGTATAATTCACAGGCATGCCGAGACCGTTGTTGCGCAAGGAGTCGGTTGGAATTCCGTTATCCCGAGTGAAACGGTAAGGCGATTTCTCGAAATGGTGCTGTTCGGTTTTAAACAGCTCGATGATTTTGATCATAGCCGACTTAAAGTTGGCGTCGAACACATCCGTCAGGCCGGTTTCCTTCCAGTACAGGTAGGCCAGGCGAACGGAGAAGCACAGCGAATCGATTTCGAATTTGCGCTCCCATACCCATGGCGACATGTCCGTTTCGTCGGTCGTGTTCCAGTGCCAGTCGTTGGCCGATTCATTGAAGGCATTGGCATAAGGATCGATATGAATATATTGAAAATGGCGTTTGATCAATCCGCTTAAAATCCGCTGAAGCTGCGGATCGTTCTTGGCAAACGGAATGTAATGGATCACTTGCTCTACCGAATCGCGCAGCCACATGGCCGGAATATCGCCGGTGATCACAAACGTCGTGCCATCCTCCATCAATTTGGTGGTCGTTTCCAGCGTGTTCGGGAACGTGTTCTTGAACAGCTGAAGCAGCTTGGGACGGTGCGCCAGCTTTTCTTCGGCCTCTTGCAAAACCGCCTGAATGGATTGCGGCAGCTCTAGCTCCGGCATTGGTATTTTGGGGAGTCTGAATTGTTCCATGATTTGTTCTGGCTCCTTTGACTAAGTATGTTGTGTGGTCAATTTGATGGTTTTGATCTCGTACGGCAGGAATTGAAGGGTTAACCTTCCTTCCGCGATATCCAGTTGTTCGAGTTCTTCTTCCAAGGCGTTGGATAGATGGACCCTTTCGCAAGGATAAGGCCAGCTCACAGTTGCCGCATCCCGGCCGCCCGCGGACTCATACATCCGAAGGACGTACCCCGTGCCGTCTTCTGCCGGCTTTACGGTATCCAAGATAACGTGATCGCTCTCGAACGGAATAAACGAATGCACGGCAGGCTGCGAACCCTTCTTCGAACCTGTTCTCACCCATGGCAGATCATGATTAAGCTCGGCTGCTTTGCGGACGATTCCGGCGCTTCTCCAGTCTCCGTTATGCGGATAGAGGGAATACGTGAACTCATGCTCTCCCAAATCCGCCGTGACATCCGGCCATTTCGGCGCGCGCAGCAGCGACAGCCGGATCGTGCTGTCCTGAACGTCATATCCGTATTTGCAGTCGTTGATCAGGCTGACGCCGTATCCATGCTCCGACACATCCGCGAAGCGGTGTCCGCAGACTTCATACTGCGCCTGCTCCCAGCTCGTATTGCGATGGGTCGGTCTCTCAATGGTTCCGAACGGAATCTCGTAGGTGGCCTTCTCGGCAACGACGCCGATCGGGAAACCGACTTTCAACAATTTATGCGATTCGTTCCAGCTGACAAACGTCTTGAAGTCGATCCGTCGGTCATGATGATAAAAAATCATATCCTGCGTGATCTCCGACTGATGAATGCGCCAGCGGAAACGCAGCACATCCTGGACTTCGCCCGCAGACACCAGCTTCTTCTCGATCAGCTCGGCATCGCCGGCGGGTTGCTCCTCGTAGCGGGTATCGATATCCCACGCATCCCACAGCGTCGGACGGTCATGGAAGAAGTGGAAACGATTCGCGGCTTCGCCCGGCTTGATTACTTCCCGATGTGCTTCTTTATCCCACAGGCTCGTGATTTCGCCGCGCTCGTTAAAGCTGACCTTATAGAAATCCGTTTCCCAAGAATCTGCGAACACTGTAGTAGACTTCTCCGCTGCCTTTCCGTTTCCTGCCGAAGGCTTCATCCAGATGGTCGTGTATCCCAAAGCCGGGATGCCTTGAACATGAACGTTCAAGCGCTGCGAGGTTTCGCCGTTCTCTCCGGATAAGGCATCGAATGGCAGCGGCGCGCCATCCGAATCGTACGGTGTAAGACCATGCTCTGCTTCTAGCGAGATGACGGCGTCCCTTCTCCATCCAAGTCCGTTGAAGATAACATACGGAACGCCTTCCCCTTCTGTATCGGCCTGGTCCGCCAATACCTGAAGCCCGAGATCCAGGCTACGATTTCCTTTTTGGAATACCTTTGCGTATTCCTTCTCGGAGGTCACGTAAGATTCCGTTATCGCAGAACCCGGAATAATATCGTGGAATTGATTCAGCAAAATCAGCTTCCAGCCGTCATGCAGCTCGCTGACGATGCCCTGCTTCTTCTCGTTGTCCATCGACGGGAAAGCCACCGAGTTCCATAGCTCCGCCTCGCGGAACAGGATTTCCGCCTTCCGGTTATGGCGCTTGTTTCGTGCATGCGTCGTATAGGTGCCGCGATGAAGCTCCAGGTATAAATCCCCGCGCCATTTCGGCAGCTTCGGCTGAGCTGCGTCGATCCCGTCAAAAAACTCGGCAGCCGTGCTGTACTTGCTGGCAGGCTGACCGACCATCAGCTCGGCCCGGTTGATGTATTCCAGCATCTCGCGAGTTACGCCTCCGCCGCCGTCGCCGTGTCCATACAGCAGCATCTGCTCCGGATGAACGGCCTTTTGACGGTACGACTGCCAATGCTCGTGAACGTCCTTCGGCAGCGTGTTCTCGTTCACGCCATGGTTCAGATAGGAGAGCATCGGCGTTCCATCGATCCCGACCCAATGGAATAGATCGTATGGGAACACATTCGTATCGTTCCAGCCAAGCTTGGTTGTCATGAAATAACGAATGCCGCCATGCTTCAAGATTTGAGGCAGGGATGCACAGTATCCGAACGTATCCGGCAGCCATTCGATTTGCGATGTCAGGCCGAACTCTTCTTGATAGAAGCGCTGCCCGTACAGCATTTGACGCATGAGGGATTCCCCGCTCGGGATGTTCAAGTCCGGTTCGACCCACATCCCGCCGACCAGCTCCCAGCGACCTTCCTTGATTCTGGCCTTCACTCTCTCGTACAGCTCGGGATCGTGATCCTTCAGGAATTGGTACAGCAGCGGCTGACTCTGCGCGTACTTGAATTCGGGATATTCGTTCATCAGCGCATCCATCGTGGAGAAGGTGCGGCTTGTTTTTCGTACGGTTTCCCGAACGGGCCACAGCCAGGCGATGTCGATATGGGACTGGCCCACCATATGCTCGGTGCCTTCGGCATGGCCGCCTATGGCTGCGACCGACTGTTTCAGATCATGCTCAATCGCGGTTACCTCGGCACCATTCCGAATGGCAGCGTCATTCAAGCCTACGAAGCGATCCATGGCCTGATACAGCGCCTCCATGATGCGGATGCGCCGCATATCCGTATCCGGCAGCAGGATAAGCGAATCCCGGATCACGGTAGCGGTGTACATCAGGCTCTGGACAGGCACGTTTACGAGGACAAGCAAACTTTGTACGCGGGTAATCGGTGGCTGAATGACAGCCTGCTGATTCAGCGGGTCGACCGGCTCCGGAATCGGATCGAACAATTCGATCTCCAACTCCATGTTCATTCCGATCCGCTTCGGATCCAGCGTAACGAAAGTATGATTCCGGTCCAATCCCTGATAAGACGCGCCATTAATGCGCAGCAGCCCCTCGCCCCCGGATTGAAACACGAGCCCAATCGCTCCATCTGCCCATTGAGGAGGTAACTCAAGATTCCTCCGAAAGAAATAGGTTGTCCCCTGCGTGCTCGGAAACCTGTTGAAGTTCTGCCCCTCCGGATAAGGGGCCGTCTCTTCGTACACGCCCGGAACCATGTAAGCGGACCGGGTAATGTCCCAATCTCGAAGCTCCGTCGATTCGAGCCACTGCCGCTCCGACAGTTCGCGTATAAAGCGTCGAATACGTTCCATTGATTAATCCTCCTGTACGGTCAGATCTGCACTAAGCGTATCGTTCACATGCCTGCCTAGCATAACACGGAACAGCCCGGGTTCAACCACCTGCCGGTAATCTTGACCGATATATTGAAGCTGTTCCGGACCGATCGTGAATTCCACCTTGCGCCGCTCTCCGGGCTGCAGGGAAATTTTCTGGAAGCCCTTCAGTTCACGGGCGGGTCTCGTATATTTGCTGGCGGCATCGCTTACGTATAATTGTACAACCTCGGACCCTTCACAGTCACCGCTATTTGTAACGTTCACGGAAACAACCGCCGTACCGTCCGTTCCGATCACTTCCGGAGTCATTTGAATATCCGAATAACTGAATTCGGTATAGCTAAGCCCGTATCCGAACGGATAACGCGGCTGGGAATCCTCTTCAAGGTAACGCTTACCGCGTGACCGCTTGCCGTTATAGTAAACCGGCAGCTGCCCGACATGCTTCGGTATCGACATGGTCAGCTTGCCGGAAGGATTCACGTCCCCGAACAAAATGTCCGCTACCGCATGTCCGCCTTCCTGTCCAGGATACCATGCTTCCAGAATCGCATCGGCATGCTCGTCGATCCACGGCTCCGCGATCGGACGGCCGTTGATGTACACCACGATCATCCGCTTGCCAAGCTTATGGATCTCCTGCGCCAATTCCAATTGAACGCCGGATAGCTGCAGCGTCATCCGGTCAATGCCTTCGCCGCAATCCATGTCGCTTAAAGCATCGTCCGTGACCTTCGAGGCCCCTGTGCGCAAATCAATCGTGCCTTCGCCAAAATCGCGGGCGCTGGAACCGCCAAGCACCATAACCACGGTATCGGCCTGTTCCGCACAAGTCAATGCGAATTCAAAGCCCTCCCTGGAGTCGTCCTTAATGCGGCATCCCGGAGCGTACAATACGCGCTGCGCATCTTCTCCCAGTTTCGCGCGGATTCCGCCAAGCACGGTGGTCACGGCTGCCGGCGGCTGAGGAGAGGTGTAGTCTCCAAGCTGATTGTATCCCTGATCGGCATTAGGTCCAATGACGGCAATCACGCCGCCTTCCTTGGATAACGGCAGAGCCTTTGCTTCGTTCTTAAGGAGAACGATGCCTTCTGCCGCAAGCTGCCTGGCAAGTCCGACATGCTGCTCGCTGCCGATCACGTTCTCGGCTGTCTGGGGATCCACGTAAGGATTCTCGAACAATCCGAGCTTGAATTTTAACGTCAATACTCGGCGTACGGCCTCGTCCAATACGGAGACCTCCAGCTTGTTCGACTCGACAGCCTTCTGAAGATGCTTGCCGAACATCTCGCCAGACATCTCCATATCGATGCCGGCGCGGATGGCCTGCACAGCGGCATCCATTCCGTCTTCGGCGGTATCATGGCCGCTGGCCAGCATATCGATGGCGCCGCAGTCGGTGATTACCATGCCGTCAAAACCCCACTCCTTGCGGAGAATGCCGTCAAGCAGCTCCGTATTGACGGTGCATGGCACGCCGTCAATCTCGTTATAGGCGGGCATAATGGAGGCCGCTCCCGCTTCCACGGCCTTCTTGAACGGCAGCATGTCCACTTCCATCAGCTCACGCGTGCCCATGTGCACGGGTCCGGCATTTCTCCCGCCTTCCGAGCTGCCATAGCCAACGAAATGCTTCAAGGTCGCCGCAACGCTGCTCGGGCTGTCCAGGGACTCGCCCTGAAGGCCTTCCACCGATGCGACCGCATATTCGCTGATCAGGTACGGGTCTTCACCGAAGCATTCCTCGGTACGTCCCCATCTTGGATCGCGCACGACGTCGAGCACCGGCGAATAGGTGACCGCGCCGCCCTGGCTGCGTGTTTCCAACGCGACGGCCCGGCACATGTCGCGGTATAAATCCGCGTTCCACGTGCTCCCGATGGACAACGGCACCGGAAAGACCGTGCCGCCGATGGCCATGTGACCATGCGAGCATTCTTCCCCGATCAGGATCGGAATGCCAAGTCGAGACTGCTCAACGGCGTACCGCTGGATGTGATTGACGGCTTCCGCTCCTTCACGCGGAGAAAGACCGGTCTCAAGTGTTACACCGGTCCATGGATCGGCGCGAAGGGTCCCGTAAAGGGATCCGACGCCGCCATTTTTAACTTGCTCTTTAAATGAATCCGTTAATGTAATCTGACCTTCATTCACCTCATAGGTCTTCCAGCCGAACGGCTGGATCAACTGCCCCACCTTTTCCTCCAGGTTCATCAGGCCAAGCAGATGTTCCACTCTTTCCGCAATGGGTTTACGGGGATCTTTATAAGTCATCTTATACCCTCCGGTACTTGAAGAATTTATTCTTTAACCGCGCCGATGGTCAGACCTTGAATGAAGTAGCGCTGGAAGAACGGATATGCCAGAATAATCGGTCCGGTTGCCAGAACGACCATCGCCATCCGCGAAGTATCCTGCGGCATGCTCTGAAGAGCGGCCATGCTAAGGGATGAGTTCTGCGAGTTCTGCAGGATGAACTGCATGCTGGTTTCGATCCGCATGAGCATGGATTGCAGCGGAACCAGGTTCGGATCGTCAATGTAGAGCAATGCGTTGAACCAATCGTTCCAATACCCAAGCGTGCTGAACAAACCGATGGTAGCCAGACCCGGCAGGGATAGCGGCAATACCAGCTTGTAGAAAATCTTAAACTCGCTCGCACCGTCGATTTTACCGGACTCGATGATGGCGTCCGGCACGCTGGTGCTGTAGAACGTACGCAGAATCATGATATAGAAGGCATTGAGCGCCAAAGGCAGAATCAAAGCCCAGATGGAATCTTTCAGGCCCAGCAATTGCGTTGCTACGATATAAGTCGGCACCAGACCCCCGTTGAACAGCATCGTGAAAAATGCGAAGAACGAGAAGAAGTTCCGGTATCTGAACCCTTTGCGGGAGATGGCATAAGCATAAAGCGAAATGATAAACAGACTGAGCAGCGTACCTACGACCGTGACAAAGATCGTTACGCCGTAAGAACGAAGAAGCGTGTCGCCTGTCTGGAATACGTACTTGTAAGCTTCAAGACTCCATTTCTCCGGCCAGATTTGGTATCCGTTACGGGCCAGTGAGCCTTCGTCTGTAAATGAGATGATCATAACGAACAGGAACGGAAATACACACAGGAACGAGAAAATACCGGCAATCAGGTTGAATACGACATTCCACCCGGATGAAAGCTGATGGAAATCTTTCATCTTGCTTTTCGATTTGAACACATCACATACCCCCTTCTTGATGATTGATCGATTAGAACAATGCGTTATCCTTGTCGTATTTACGAACGATATAGTTGGATACCATAACCAGGATAAATCCGACAACCGACTGGTACAGACCCGCAGCAGTACTCATGCCGATCTCGCCCGTTGTTTTCAGACCGCGATATACATAGGTATCAATGACGTTCGTTACGGAATACAAGGTTCCCGAATCCCTTGGCACTTGATAGAAGAGACCAAAGTCAGCGTAGAAGATTTTACCGATCGCAAGAAGAGTCAAAATGGTCATCAGCGGTTTCAGCATCGGAAGCGTGATGGCTTTAATCTGCTGCCATTTGTTCGCTCCGTCAATCATCGCCGCCTCGTACAAGGATTTGTCGATCCCCATGATCGCCGCCAGGTAGACGACGCTGTTATAACCTACGGATTTCCACAAACTGATCAACGTCAGGAATATCGGCCAATACTTGGCTTCGGAATACCACTGAACCGGCTCCATGCCGAACCAGCCCAGAATCTGATTCAGCATCCCTTTGTCCATACTCAGGAAACTGAATGCGAAGTAACCTACGATAACCCAGGACAGGAAGTACGGCAGAAACATGCCGGTTTGATAGACTTTCGCCAATTTCTTGTTCACGATTTCAGACAATACGATAGCCAGCGCTACGGATAGAATGAGACCTAATATGATGAACACGAAATTATAAAGAACGGTGTTGCGCGTAATGATGTAAGCATCGTTGGTACTGAACAGGAATTTAAAGTTTTGGAATCCTACCCATTCACTATTAACGATACTTGCCCAGAACCCGTCTCGGCTAAAGCGGTATTCCTTAAATGCAATAATGGTCCCGAACATGGGCAAATATGAGAATAAGAGAAACCACAGGGTCCCCGGCAAAACCATGAACAGCATGGCCTTATTCGTCATAATATTTTTGAAAAACTGTCCGATCGCTCTCACGCTTACCCCTCCTCGTGATGTGCATGAAATGAACAAAAGAAGGGCGGTGAACATCCGCCGCCCCGTCCTTGTTCATGCTGCAGCGGCATCTGCTGCCCCTTAAGGCAGGCAGGCCGCTTCATGCATTGTTATTACTTGCTTGCTTTCCAAGCATCAATTTGGCTTTGTGCTTCAGCGATGATCTTATCCAGACCAGCAGCTTTCAGCTTTTCATTCGCTTTTGGCAGGAACTCTTCAGGATTGACGGTACCTGTCATCAGCGGCGCCCAGAACTCTTCTTTTACGTTGTTGACAGCAGCGAGTTCTGTGGATACTTTGGTTGGATCGAAGTTGAAACCGAGAAGCGGAGCAGGCTGGCCGGACTCGTTAAACTTCTTGAACTCTTCCCATTTGTTCTCAGGATCTTCAGGATTCAAGTAAGTCAGCATGACATTGCCAAGCGCAAAAGTAGGCATGTCGTAGTTTTTCGATTCTGGCAAGTTTTCCATTACGTTCTCGCTAAGCTTCTTGTAGTGCACGCCTTCGATACCGGAGTCAACCAAGTTACGAAGATATACGTCGGTGTTCAGCAGGTTCAGGAACTCCATTGCTTTCTCAGGGTATTTCGAGTTTGCGGAAATCGCTTGCATCGAACCCATAACCGACCAGTTAAAGATGTTTGCATCGCCGGCAGGAGTAGATACGACAGGATAGCCGTAGCTTTGGCTCCACAGGTTGTCCGCGAATGGCTGTGTAGCCGCACGGTCCGTGAACCAGTTGCCGGATGTCATCAGATCTTGCGTCGAAGTTGTTGTTGCAGCTTCTGGGGAGATGTATCCCGCTTTGTAGTACTTGTTCATCAACTTAAGCATGTCCATCGTTTCCGGCATTTCGAGGAAGTTCACGACTTTCAGTTCTTCCTTGTCGTCCAGGTATACGGCCATTGGCATTTTTTCGATGATGTAGTCAAATGGAAGCAATGGTCCGAAGTCTTTGCTGATGGCCAAAGGAACGACGTTCGGTTCGTTTTCCTTGATCGTTTTAAGCAGCGGCTCCAAGCTTTCCATCGATTTTACGTTCGAAATATCGAGATTGTATTTATCGAGCAATGTTTTGTTAAAGCGCCATGCTTCTTGAGCAGGAAGTTCTTTGTTGGCCGGAATCGCATAGTTGTGTCCGTCAACCTTGGAACCTTCCAGGAACGCCGGATCGATTGCTTCTTTAATGCCTTTTCCATGGCTTTCGATCAGCTCGTCCAATTCCATGAATGCGCCTTTACGTGCGTTCTGCACATAATCGAACGCCCATGAGCTCGTGAACAGGATATCCATCGGTTCGCCGGAAGCTGCCATAACCTGCATCTTCTGGTTGTAATCCCCGAAGTCGATCATTTTCATGTCAACGGTTACACCAATCTTCTCAGCAGTGTATTTATTGATTTCTGCCTCAACCTTGTCAACATCCTTTTGAGGTGTTCCGATGGTGTACCAGATCAGCTCAACCGGTTTCTCGGCAGTTCCCCCGCCGTTTCCTGCACTCTCTTCTTTATTGCCTCCGCATGCAGACAACAGCATGGACGCGGACAATAAAAGCGTTAGCGGCAGGAGCCATTTCTTTTTCGATTTACTCATGTTTATCCTCCCTTTTGAATCCTTGTGTCTCTACACATATAAGGTTATCCCATGAAAGCAGTTTCACATAGGCGAAAAATTAAAGGTATTATGGTGAAAATAAAGAAAAAAACTCTGATTCTATCAATCAGAGCATTCCTCTAAAATCCCTCGGCGATACGCCGACGAATTTTTTGAACTGTTTATAGAAATAACCGGTTTCCCAATAACCGACATTTTTTGCGATATCCTGCACTTTTGTCGAAGAGTTCCGAAGCAGCTCCTTGGCCCGCTCAATCCGGTATCGGTTAATGTACTCCGTGAAGTTTTCTCCCGTCTCTTTATGGAACAGATGACCCAGATAGACCGGATGGATATGATAGTTAGCTCCCAGCACCTTCAGCGACAAATCCTCGTTGTAATGGTGCTGGATATGATTCAGAATCTGCTGGATGACAGGGCTCTTCACGTCATTGTTGAGCGAATCGACCAGCCCGCCGACCCCATCCTTCACCGCTTTGATCAGATCGTCGATCGATACGGAATCCATAATATCGGTAATGGTGTTTTTCACGAAATCAGGGGCGGCCGTATACTGGATATCGTTCAGCTCCAGTTTCAGGCGAATGACCATTTCGACCGCGATGCTCTTCAAGGTCGTCGGGTTCATTCCCTGGGTGTGGCGAAGCCGGTCAAAATCGCTGTCGATCAGATCGAACAGCACCTGCTTGTCCCTTCCGGCGATGCCTTTGGCATAATCGGGCCACTGTACCGAATAGGATTCAGCCGCTTCTCCCTTTTTGGCCTGAACATCAACATAATCCACGTAGGAGGGCTGCTCCAGAACCAGATAGTATTCCTGGGCTTCCTTGGCATGGAGATAACTGTCCTTGTAATTCCCGCCGAGGCTCTCCACGCTGCCGAGCGAAATGCTCAGCTCTTCTTCATAGCACTGCTCCCGCACCTGCTGCAGCAGGCGGATTGCCCTCGCTTTTTCCGTATCTGGGTCTTTCATCATGAAGATGACCACATGATCGCCGTCGTTGTCCCGGAAATACAGAACGCCCGGCTCCTGGTCCATTAATTGATACAGGCAGTTCTCCAGCGGCGTGAAGTCCGCTCTCAGGATAGATGCCATAACATAGGGCAAATTGAGATTCAACCCCAGAAGGGTCGCCCGCTCCTCCAGCTCCTCCGGCTCGATCCGGTCGGTGATCCAGCGATACAGGATGTTGCTCCGCAAAATATTGATGTCATACTCGTCCAGTCTCATTTCCCTTCTGGATTTGTTCATTTTATCCGTTGTGCTTGCAATCGTTTCTTCCAGTTCCTTGAGGTTGATCGGCTTGAGCAGATAATTCTCGATCCCGAGCCGCATGCCTTCCTTCAAATAGGCAAAGTCGTCGAAACCGCTCAGGATAATCACCTTCAGATTACGGTTTAATTTGCGTGCGCCCTCGATCAGTTCAAGCCCCGTCATCACGGGCATCGATATATCCGTTATAAGAATGTCGACCGGAACGACCGCCATCTTCTCCAGTGCCTGACGGCCGTTCTCCGCATGACCGACCACCTCGATGCCATACTTCGACCAATCCACGACATCAACCAATCCCTCTATAATGAACGGCTCATCGTCCACGATAAATACCTTATACATCGTTATTCAGCTTCCTCTCTGTCACCGGAAATTTCACTGTCACCGTCGTTCCGTTACCCGGCTCGCTCTGGATGTCCATTCCGTACGAACTTCCATATGTCAGCTTTAATCGCTCATTCACGCTACGCAGACCAAACGATTCTCCGCTCGACTCGGCCACATCCAGCCGGGATTTGATGTCCTCGAGCCGCTGCGGCGGGATCCCTTTCCCGTTGTCCTTGATCTCGATATGGACCTCGTCATCCTCCTGCGTCGCGTTGACGGTCAGCCAGTTATCGTCCTGATCGCTGCGAAGGCCGTGAACGATATAATTCTCAATCAGCGGCTGCAGCGACATTTTGATCATCGGCACATGCTTGATTTGATCGTCGCAGTGCATTTTGTAAATATACTTGTCCTTATAGCGAATGCGAAACAGCTCCAGATAAAGCCTGCACGCCTCCAGCTCATCCTTCAGCGTGTAGTGGGACTTATGCTGAACGATATTCTTGAAGAGCATCGACAAGCTGTAGATCATATCGCCGACGTCCTGCGCCCCCTGCGAGAGAGCCCTCATTCGAATCACTTCGAGCGTGTTGTATAAAAAATGCGGGTTGATTCTAGCCTGCAGCGCAGACAGCTCCGCGTTCTTCTGGTTAATCTCCGCTTTATACACCTTATCGATGTAACGGGAAAGCTCATCCAGCATTTCATTGAAGCTGCCTGCGATTTGCCCCAGCTGATCGTCCTTGGTATCCTGCATCCGGGCCACGAACTCTCCCTTCTCGACCTTGCGCATAAAACGAATAATGTTATCGGTCCTTCTGGAGTAATTGACGATCATCAGGGAAGGGATGGACACCGCAATCACGATGCATAGCAGGGCAGCAATGATAATGGTGCTCTGCAAGCCATGGAACGATTCCGCGATTTCGCGCTTGGGCGTGATGCCCACCACCGTATAGCCTGCCTGATTATGGGCTGCCGTTGTAATATAGGATTCCTCATCGAGGGTCACGGTTTCCTTGGAATTCAGCAGCTGGTCGGCATACGGATACTTCTCGCCGTAATATTTGCCGGAGGAGTCAAACATCACGCGGCCGTCGCCCGACAACACCAGAACGGAGCCCTTCAGGGAATCGTCGCTGTTGTTCAGCACGGCATCCAGCGCTTCCGTTCGATACAAAATAAGCAGCTGTCCCAGATTTTTGTAAGTGGTCATATCATTAATCGGGCTTCGGATCGAGAACAACGGCAATGTCACGTCTCCGGCCAGCTTGCGTATCCATAGATTCGGCAATGTGACGCTCTGGCTTTCGAGCGCCATCACGTCGGGAATGTAGGAATGCGTGGCATTCGCCTGATACAGCCTTGTCATGCTGCCCTGCTTGTACACGTAGACATACTGCTTCTCCGCGCTGTACAGCATGATGTTCTCTATATCCGGATCATCGTCAAGCCTCTGCTTGAAATAAGCGACTACGCTGTCCGAATTGGACTGCCCCCCGCCCGCGATCCGATTCATTCGCTTGGCCATATACTCGTTGAACGAGTTCATGAGGAAATAGGAGGTGTCAATGCCCAAAGAACTGTTGCGGTATAAGTCGTTCACATAGGACTGGGCATTCTCGTATTTTTGATTCAGGTGTCGTTCCACCCGCTCCACCGCGCTCCGCTGGATGTCCAGCTCGCTGCGGACGGCCGATTGAAACAAGAAGTAATACATAAGAAACGATAAGGTGACGATGGTAACTACCGCAATCAGGGCGATTAACAGCAGCATTTTGGTAAACATATTATTTTTAATATATTTTAGATATAGCCTTGCGGGAGACATCGGCTTCCCCTTCCTGGTGTAAACGTTGTAACTGCTTAACATATTAAATATAACATCGGCCAACCGTCCTCAACGGATGAAATTTCTACCAAGTTATGAAGGTGTAATTTGCCTATTTTAGACCATTTTGGGGCCGATCTCCCCCCTGTTTCATAGCATGAATCTTGAAGGAGATGGATGATCATGCCTCAATACCGCATTATTGTCGATTTGTCCGACTTTCAGCTGCACCTGCTCGACGGCAACATCGTGGTACGCACGTTCCCGGTTGCCATCGGCAAAATGGCTACGCAATCGCCGCCCGGCAATTACACCATCGTCAACAAACAACCGAATCCCGGCGGTCCTTTCGGGGCTTACTGGTTAGGGTTGTCCAAACCCCACTACGGCATCCATGGCACGAATGACCCTTCATCCATCGGCCGCTCCGTTTCCCATGGCTGCATTCGGATGTATAACGAGGACGTGGTGGAGCTTGCTTCCCTCGTGCCCATCCATACCAGGGTCACCATACGAAACTAATAACATAAACTGGTGATTTCAACTCCCTCCAAATTGGTTAAATACAAATGTTACATGGTACCCGTGTATTTTACCTATTCGTTGTTATGGAGGGATTGCCCATGATGCAGAGCAAATATTTCAGGACATGCTTTGGCATAATCGCACTGCTCTTAATCATCTACCTAGGAGCCGAAATCAGCTTTTTGTTTCGCCCCATCGTCTCCATGTTCAACATGCTGATCGTTCCGGTAGCCATGGCCGGCTTCTTCTATTATCTGCTTAGGCCGATCGTGGACTACCTGGAGCGACGCAAAATCAAACGATCCATCGGCGTCCTGATGCTGTATTTCGTGTTTGCCGGTCTCTGCGCGATCTTTGGCATCGTCGTATGGCCGACGCTCCGTGAACAGATCGAAAACTTCATCAGCAACGCCCCCTTCCTGGTTGAGGGCGTGGAGGAGCAGATCGACCAGCTTCAACAGAATCAATTCTGGTCCCGCTATGTACCAACGGAATCCGAATTGTCTACCTCCCTAACGGAATACATGAACCGGATCATCACCTGGATCAGCAATTCCATCAATAACCTGATTTCCGTTGTATCCGGCGTCGTTGTCATTATCGCTACGATTCCAATCATTTTGTATTACATGCTGAAGGAAGGCAGCAAGCTCCCGCCAAGACTGCTCAGCGTCCTGCCCAGACGATACCGCCGCGACGGCCAGGAGGTGCTGGGCGAGATCGATACGGCACTCAGCAATTTTATTATCGGCAAAGTGATCCTGAATCTTATACTTAGCGTCATGATCTATATCGGATTTTTGATTATCGGACTGCCCTATTCCCTGCTCTTGACGGTGATCTCCTTCTTCTTGAATTTCATCCCGTACATCGGTGCGCTGCTGGCGACCGTTCCTGTCGTCATCATCGGATTTATCGAATCGCCCTCCATCGCGATATGGTCCGTCGTGGTCATTGTCATCGCCCAGCAGATTCAAGATAATATCCTGACGCCCGTTATCTACGGGAAACAGCTGGATATTCACCCGCTGACTACGGTTGTCCTTATTCTTGTAGGCGGCGACTTCTTCGGACTGCTCGGCATCCTGCTGGCCATTCCGGCCTACATGATCATCAAAATTATCGCGGTGCGAATTTACGAGCTGTTCCTCGCCGAAAAAGTAGAGGACGCATGATGGCGCCTCACAGCAAAAAAGGATGTCCCCGCCAACTTTGCGCTGGCTGGTGGGACATCCTTTATTTTAAAAGAATCACGCATTGCCGCGCAGGGATCGAACCACGAAATCATGCTCGTCCTTACGCAATATCATGCCATTCGACAGTGTGACGGTATCCTCATCGTGAGATGTCAGGATGGCCTGGGAAGACACCAGCTGGTTGCCCCTCCATACCATGACGCAGGATCCAAAATAAACGGCATTATCGAATTGAATGGTATGACTCACGACATAACCGATGGAGTTCAGGGCCGGGTAGGAGTTCCTCGGCATAATTCTATGAATGGCTCGAAACGGAATGATAAGCTCGCCCGGGCCTAGAATCACTTTCTCCTGAACGGGATCCCACCCTTTCAGCACACCTTCAACCGTGCTTTTCGCCCCGTCTAGACGCTGAATGACAACATGACGACCGATCCAATGCTTCATGAAGGTCACCTCTCGCGGATTATTCATCTCCATCGTCCGGCGTGTTCGGGATGTCCCAATTCACCGGATCCATACCCTCTTGCATTAAAAAAGCATTCGATGCTGAAAATGGACGGCTGCCGAAGAATCCTTTGTGCGCTGCAAACGGGCTCGGATGACTGGACTCAAGCACCTTGTGACGGCTTCGGTCTATGAAGGAACCTTTTTTCTGTGCATAACTGCCCCATAATATAAACACCATGGGCCTTTCACGTTCATTCAGTTTCGCGATGACCTTATCGGTGAAGGTCTCCCACCCGATGCCTTTATGCGAGTTCGGCTCGCCCTCGCGAACCGTCAGCACGGCATTGAGCAGCAGAACTCCCTGGTCCGCCCATGATTGCAAGGACCCATGATTCGGAGCGGAAATCCCCAGATCCGATGAAAGCTCCTTATGTATATTGCGTAAAGACGGAGGAATCGCAACCCCGGGCGAGACGGAGAAACTCAGTCCCTGCGCCTGCCGGCGACCGTGATAAGGGTCTTGTCCCAAAATAACGACCTTCGTCGATTGGTACGATGTTTGCTGCAGAGCCCGAAATATATCTTCCTTGGGAGGATACACCGTACTGCGCCGGTACTCTTCATCCACCCGTTCCATCAAAGCTTGAAAATAAGGCTTATCCACTTCTCCCTGCAGGATAAGGTCCCAATCATTGTTAAACATCCGCATGTCTCCTCTCCCTCCTCCTCACGCAGGTCAGCATGGAATCAAAAAAGAAATGCGATCACTTTAATCGGGACGCGGCATCTTCCGCTTCGGTCCGCAGGAACAACGCCCGCTGATGAATTTGCGTCGATTTAAAAAATAAGCCGGCACCCATACGGGGGCCGACTTATTTTGCATCATACCAGACGCTGTTATAATGCCGAGGACGGGGGTCGAACCCGTACGGTAGTCACCTACCGCAGGATTTTAAGTCCTGTGCGTCTGCCAATTCCGCCACCCCGGCATATTGTATCCGCGCATGTTCCTAGCGTCGTTCACGTTCACTTGAAAAGCCCGAAGGTACGCGTGGAATTCGCAATATTTTGCGAGATCATCCCGAAATCTAGGTGTGCACATTTCGTCTTAGCGACAAAATCGATAATACCATGTACAACCATATGATGTCAATATATGAAACTCATAATTTTTCGCATCACCCCGGGCCAAGCATTCATCTCGATGAACTAGCGCCATCGCTCTGCTTGTAAGTACCGACAGCAAATCAAGGGCCTCCTTCGCAATCGGCGCGCTTGCTTTCCCCGCTGGAGCTTCCTATAGAATAATTTCTCGGTTACCGTGCATCCTAAATGAAGCTCGCGTGCTTACATGCGGAGACTAGAACAACAGAAGAAAAGGAAACCCATCGACATGAAAAAACGAACATGCTCAGCCTTCTCATTGCTTGCCCTTGCGCTGATTCTTGGTTATCCCGGCCATGTGCATGCGGAGCACGTGCCTTCCGCCTCCAAAGGCAGAGATTATTATGAGGAGCGCGGCGAGATCGTGTGGGAAGTGCCCACGCAGAACAAGGTGATCGCCCTCACTTTTGACGACGGCCCGGACGAGCATAATACCGTTCAAATTCTGGATCTGTTAAAGCGGTATGACGCTAAAGCCACCTTCTTCGTTGTAGGCAGCCGGGTGGAGAAACACCCCGACATCGTCGCGCGTGAACTGCAGGAAGGACATGAAATCGGCAACCACTCCTATACGCATCCGCCCTTTCACAATATTAACGTCACGAAGTTATCAAGTGAACTGAATCAAACGCAGGATGCGATCTATCAAGCCACCGGCATGAAGACCGTACTGTTCCGCCCGCCAGGGGGCAGCTATAATGAAGCCATTGTGAGTACGAGCAAGGATTTGGGCATGCTGACCGTATTGTGGTCATGGCACCAGGATACCCTCGACTGGCGAAAGCCCGGGGTCAACCGCATCGTCCGAAAGGTTCTGGATAACGCCCGTAACGGCGACATCGTACTTATGCACGATTTTGTACCCAGCAGTACGCAGACGGTTGAAGCCCTCAAGGTGATTTTGCCGGAGCTGCAAAAAAGAGGTTATTCATTTGTTACCGTATCCGAGCTGATGTCCTACCATGAGAAATCACGCAAGTTCATCGAAGTCAACCATTAATAAGCCGTTCGCATGTAAGACAATGACCGCTGCCTTTTGGAGGTAACGGTTATTTTTTTAGGACAGGCTTCGATCCCGGAGCGCCGGATAGAATTTTCTCTTGAATATTTTAAACCCATTTGTTAAGATACAGAACGAACGTTCAGTATATACAATTTTGACGATAGCCTAGGGGATAAGGGGGTGCATGCGTGAACAAAAAACAACAGCAAACCGAAGATACCAAGCGACGCATTGCCGAAGCCGCCAAGGCGCTATTTATGCAGAAGGGATACAAATCAACGTCGATCGAGGAAATCGTCGAAGCCACCGGCAGCAGCAAAGGGAATATCTATTATCACTTTAAAAGCAAGGAAGGGCTGTTTCTGTATTTGATCGAGGAATGGGACCTCGAGTGGGAACAGAAATGGAGCAGTAAGGAGCAGCAATACACCACAACCGTTGATAAATTGTACGGAATTGCCGACCAACTGGTGTTTGATGATCTGAACCACCCCTTCTCCAAAGCTCTGGACGAATTCATGAACAACAATGGAGACGTGTCCGAGGAAGTAGAGCAGCGAATCGTCCGGATTATCCGAAGCCACCTGGAATTCAATCAGAAGTTGCTGCAGCAAGGGATTGATCAAGGGGAGTTTGAGAATCATAACGTGGAGCAGCTCTCCCTCATTTTTGAAAGCCTCATCGTAGGCTTAAGCCAGATGTCCCGCATCACGAAGGTAAAAAATCCGCTTGCCCTTTATCATACGGCCATTCAAGTATTCCTGCACGGCATCGAAAAGAAATCGTAAACGCCCCGTTCTCTTTTTTATGCTCTATTATAAACCGAACGTTCAGTATATAAAGAAAACCGTACAACATCATTAATCGTTTTTATCTTTGGAGGAATCATCATGTCATTACTATTGCGAAACAATGGAGCCATTCTGCTCCTCATGTTCAATATATTCTTAGTTTTCACCGGCATCGGGCTTGTCATCCCCATTATGCCTACCTATATGACGGAGCTGCATATCAGCGGAAGCACCGTGGGCATGCTGGTTGCCGCCTTTTCATTAACGCAGCTGCTATTCTCGCCGCTTGCGGGAAGATTGTCCGATACCATGGGCCGCAAAAAAATCATCATCTCCGGCATGATTGTATTCGCCATATCGGAATGGTTATTCGGAGCGGCCAGCACGCCGACGCTGCTGTTCGCGGCAAGAATGCTGGGCGGCATCGGCGCCGCCCTCATCATGCCCGCCGTCATGGCCTATACGGCAGACGTCACTTCCAATGAGGAACGTGCCCGGGGGATGGGATTCATTAATGCAGCGATTACGACAGGCTTCATTATCGGACCCGGCATCGGGGGTTTCATTGCCGAGTTTGGCATTCGTGTTCCTTTCTACGCCGCAGCCGTAGCCGGGGGCATTGCCGCTCTGGTGACGCTGCTGCTGCTTCCGGAATCATCCGCCAAGCAAGAAGCACCTACCGTGCTGGGACGGAAACAGGAGAGCCTGGCAGTCCAGCTGGTCCGTTCGTTCAGGGAGCCGTATTTCCTTAGTCTGATCATCGTATTTGTTCTGTCGTTCGGTCTTGCCAATTATGAAACGGTGTTCGGCCTGTTCGTGGATCATAAATTCGGATTCACCCCTAAAGATATCGCCATGATCATTACGTTTGGCTCCATTGCGGGCGCTGTCGTGCAGGCAACGATATTCGGCTGGATCCTGAACCGGTTCGGCGAGAAAAGAGTCATTACGCTCAGCTTGCTCACAGCGGGAATCTGCATTCTGTTAACGCTGTTTGTGCATAAATATTGGCTAATCTTCCTTGTGACGTTCCTTGTCTTCCTGTCGATCGACATCCTGCGTCCTGCCATCGGCACGCAAATGTCCAAGCTGGCAAAGGATCAGCAAGGCTACGTCGCCGGCCTGAACTCGGCTTATACCAGTCTGGGGAACATTGCGGGGCCCCTTGTCGCAGGTTATCTGTTTGATTTGGACATCAACTTCCCATACATCTCTGCATCGATCGTCCTCATCCTCTGCTTTTTCTTGGCCATGCGTGCCGGCAGAGCCTGGGCTGCTACGGAAGCTGTCACGAATGAGCGGTAATCATACGCTGAAACAACATACTCTCTCGTCTTAGACAATGACAGAACAAGACCCTGCCGGAAACTTCCGGCAGGGTCTTTAGGTTTCGTTGTTATGTATTAATAAGCCACCAGGACAATAATCGCCAATAAAGCCACAAGCGCAAACAATAGGGCCCATCCCAGTTCAAAACGTCTTTTTTCCTGATATGCCTTAAAAGCCTTCCTTGACTCGAATACGAATACGATCACTAAGAAGGCAAGCAACACGGGCAATCCCCAGGACTGATTCAATACCCACTCTGACACCTTGATCCCCCATCCTATGTACGAAAATGAGCTGCATCCCACCAGCCTCGGCGTTTGGAAGTACATGTCCCTAACGACTCCATTAAAATGTACCGTAAGTTGTTCCCGATTACAAATCTCGCTGATCGGGTCTTCTGGTGGATCTTTTAGGCTCCTCTGGATTTGAGCCTCACTTGAATCATGATCATATTGCTGAGTTAAGCACAGTTGTCAGAGCAAATTAATATTCTGAATTAGTTCATTTCCAAAAGGAGTGCTTTAATGGAGAAAAAATCAACTTATGATTACATCGTTGTAGGCACAGGTCCGGCCGGGGCCGTGATTGCGAAGACACTTACTGACGACATGCGAACCTCCGTGCTTGTTTTAGAATCGGGCGGAAACCATGACAAAGACAAACCGATTAAGGATTCAGCCTTTGCACTTGAATTGGAAGAAAGTTTCTTTCCGAATTACTTTTGGCAGGGAGAAGGCATCCCCCAAGAGGAACTTGATGAACGCGCATTCGAATGGACAACAGGTCGACTCTCGGGAGGCGGTTCTTCAATCAACGGAGAACAATATGTAAGACCGACATCCGCCGTGCTCCGAAAGTGGGAACGGCTGCTTGGACCTCTCTGGTCACCTGATAAAGCGATTCGACGTTTCAAATCATTGGAGAATTATAACGGAGAAACCACAGATATCAATGCACACGGGTATCGAGGAAGAATTAACATCCGGCAAGCACCCGAAACTCCAACGCCGATGGCTCACAAGCTGACAACTGCGATCGAGCGGGCAACAGGTTATCCGACCATTCTTGACTATAATGATCCGAATACTCCCATGGGACCGTTCACCCGTTGGCAATTATACCAACAGCCTGATGGCCGTAGGGAGAGCTCCTCCACAGCCTTCCTGTCTCGCGATATTATGACGGCAACTGGTCGGGGAGTGAATAACAGAAAACTAACTGTGAAGTTTCGAACAACGGTTCTCCGTATTCTTTTCTCCGGTAAGCGGGCCATTGGCGTTGAATATTTGAAGGATGGCAAGTGCTGCTATGCGTATTCCCGCAAAAAGGTTATTATTTCGGCGGGGATCAACAGCCCTCAGTTGTTGATGTTGTCAGGAATCGGACCCGCCAAAATGCTGAAAAAGGCTGGAATCCCTGTCATCTTCGACAATCCAAACGTAGGGCAAAGGTTAAAAAACCATACGTTAAATTTCGCAGTATTTGCTACCAATTCACAAGATCGTCCCCTCCCTCCCTTAGACCCCAACGCACTGTATACGGGAGGAGCTTTCTTGCCAGATCCATCTGGCATCGATCCGGATGAGCGGGCTGTTCAACTCGTTGGCATTGGATCCGATGGAGAATTGACCATAGCGATTCTGTACTTGCGACCCAAGAGCAATGGGACGATCCGCATACAAAGCAAAGATCCGCTGAATATCGTATTGGCAGATGAGGGATTTCTCTCAAATCCAGACGACATGGAGGCGGTAAAAAGAATTTATAGAACGTATATCAAAGATATTGCCATAGAGTTGGAACAGATTGATTCTTCATATCGTCTCTTATCCCCTACATTTGATATTATCGATGACGATGACAGGCTTGAAGAATTTATTAAGGAAAATTTCGATCACAATCACCATCAGCAAGGATTTCTGCGGATGGCTCCTTTATCCGCAGGAGGAGTCGTTAACCGTAAAGGAAAGGTTCACGGGGTTCAAGATTTGATCGTTGCCGATGCGTCCTTAGTTCCATATACAGTCGACGGAAACACCTCTTCTGCTGCATATCTTATCGGCTACACCATCGCAAAGCAATTAAGTAAACGCAAAAAAAAGCAACGACCACATCCGGAATCGGGGGAAGAATGAAAACTTCCCCTCGCTTCCGTTATGATGGAATGCTAATATCGCGAAAGCAGCTCAATGCCGCGCTCGACGGGCCGCTACTCAGCCGGTGGATACTTTGAGCTACTACCGGACTAATCTTCTAGTTCAATCTCGATACGGGCAAGGACACCAGCTGGATTATCTCCGCTTCTGTTTGCATTTGACGGGAAGTTAAAAGCGGCGATCACGATATCGTTTGTACCTCTCCGAAGGAAGCGTCTGATATTAAAAGTTCTTCCCGGGTTAAAGAATGAAACGTTGCCCTGCGGGTTGTCGATAACGACCGACCGTCCATTGATTAAAACGATGGCAAAGTTATCCACGGACAGGAATAAGCTAGCTCTCTCAATATCGTCTCTAATCGTAAATCTTCTGGCGACCACAGCAGCAGGACCGTTAGGATCATTTCTTCCCCAAACGTACGATTCACCGGCTTGCGGCGCCACCCACGCCGGATTTCGCTCGATTTCTAGTGCATTTACCCAATTTCGATTCGTACTTATTCTTCTGGTTCGTTGACTAATAACAACCGGATTTTGTGCACTCAATGATCTCTGTGCGGCAATCACCGTTCTCATTGCCTTTGCAACGCTACCCGCCCATATTCCGCTATGTCTTCTAGGCGTTTGCAGTTGTTTGACCGTATTTTTTGCCTTTCCTGATACTGTGCTTCTGTGCATTTGTGCTTCCTCCTTTTTATCAACGAAATCCTTAACATATATATGAGTCCATTGAATTAATGGATATGGACAATAGATTAGTCAAAATCACTCAATTTTCTCAAATGAAAATATCCTCCGGCTTATAGCACCCAGCGTATGAACCATAATCTTATACCGTTTATGACCTGTTGGCATTTGTCACATTTTTTTTCAGTTCCTAAGACGACCACACTAATCTCTACGGTGTCGTTGTTTAATGTTCAGTTTATGTACAATGAAAATGCTAAAAACGGGGACGGAAAGTTGCCGTCCCCGTTTATCGTAATTGGGGATACCACATGGGTGCAGTATCGTAATTTGATGAATTAAATTAAATCAATGAATGCTTCATTAAGGAGCTTCATTAAATCCAAAACGTTCCCAAGATAATAACCAAGAGAATAAATAAAACCAGAACAGTTCCTACTGGATTACCGTATCCGTTGTAACCACCTTTTTCGCAGCTCACCGATTTAACCTCCTTGCTTTGTGGAATGGTACAGTTTATGTACATAGACGGTCTTAGTCTGGACATTTCGGCAATCATGATCAGATTGTGCTAATGTTAAGGGTATTCCCCATACTTTCAGTGTCTTCAGGCGTCTGCCAAACCGTCCTATAAACAGCAAAAAACCCTTGCATCGCAAGGGTTTTAGCTTCTCCTATTATATAGATTCCGGCTGTATGTGATGCGTCGTTACTCTACATCAACGGGATGCTGTATTTTATCCCGATAAAGATCGATGTACAGCTGACCGTCGGTTCCTTTCACTGCATAAAAAACATCTGCAATTTCTTTGTTCCGGACTTTTAATTTTTCTTTAATCCACTCTGGGGATAGATCATTGATTTTTAGATTATTTTCTAATAGTTGTCCATCCATGATAAGCTCAATCGGAAACTGCTGATTCCCTTTCAAGCCCTTTTTCATATCTTTTAAAGTTACATTCTGGTATTCCTTTTTCTTCATTACAGATATCTTTCCATTGATCTCTAATACGCCGTACTCCACTTCCGAGATGTCAAATATATCCTTTTGCCGCAACATTTGATTGATCGTATCTAAGGTTAACTTATTTTTCCTTAGATTCTCTTCCAGGATCTTGCCACCTTCTATAACTACGCTCGGCGTCCCTTCAGCCCACATGCGCAATTTACGATTCTTCACCACGATCTTTGATAAAAAATATGATGTAAATGTAAATACGGCAAGCGAGATTAGCAGGTGTATGACTTCCATTTTTTCATTGAAAGCAAAGTTCGCAGCAATTGCACCTAATATCACGGCCGTAACAAATTCATGAAAATTCATGTTAGACAACGTTTGTTTGCCCAAAAACCGCGTAATAATCAACAAAATAACGAATGCTGATATACTACGAAGTAAAATAATCATGTGCTCTAGCATGAAGACCCATACACTCCTTTCTACCGTATATCTTATGTATGGGCAATTTTTCTAAAAATAAACCGATAAGCTTAGATGCCTTCAGCAGCAATCTCACCTTATCGTAAAATCTCATATCGTTCGGTCTAAACCGTCCTATAAACAGCAAAAAACCCTTGCATCGCAAGGGTTTTCATAAAGTGGGCCCTGAGGGACTCGAACCCCCGACCAGTCGGTTATGAGCCGACCGCTCTAACCAACTGAGCTAAGGGCCCTGAACATACATGTACACATAAACATAAGGACGTCATACATACATCGTTTAAAAATTGGTTGCGGGGGCAGGATTTGAACCTGCGGCCTTCGGGTTATGAGCCCGACGAGCTACCGAACTGCTCCACCCCGCGTCAATGCTGTATCAAACAGCGACAAGAATAAATATACACCATTCCCCTGCATCAAGTCAAGTGCTGTTTTAATGGAATTCCTCAAGGCAGGAATCGCACGCCATAACGCCCCTTCTTGGAACGATAAACCTCTACCATCCGCGGATCATGATACCCGAACAGCCAGCCATCCTGCTCCAGACGTTTAGCGAAGCACCCAGCCTGAAATTTGGTTGTATAGAGCTTTCCGTAATATACCCAGTTCATCCTATGCGGCTCCTTACCGAAATGATAATGTAATGCTGTCATATTATGTCCAAACTTCCACAAAAAAAACGTCGTCCCCCGAAGTTCTCCGTCCCTCCCCATAATAAAAACAATCAGCCATGCCGTATACCGTGCCGGGATACGTATATGCTGATTGTTGTCTTGGGTTATAACCCATTCGCTTATTGGCCGTCGGCCTCTGCAAACCGGGCAGCGATGCTCATCAGCTCCTGCTCCATCGAATGCATCATCTGGATGAAATTCATCAGCTGCGCCTTCGTCTCCTCGGCCTCTGTGCGAAAACGCTGCTGGGAAACGCCTTCCCATTCGGCATTCAGCGTTTCAATGACCTGGGACAGCCTCGCGACCAATTCCCCGCCGTAGTCACTCCCGCTGCGAATGTCTGCCGCCGCGCGGCGCAGCTCCTCGGGCGATACCTCTATACGTCCTGACATAGATCCGCCTCACGCTCCTCCCTTAATCCCTGGCAAGCTAAGTAGCCTTCGTCTCAGCCAGTACGGCCTGAAATTGTTCTTCCTCTTCGTCCTGGTAACCCGTAAAAATAATCTCTTGGATATCCTCATGGTTAAACACGTAAGCAAACTCCGGGCTGACATACCCTTCCGGATACGGACAAGCCAGATAGTCGAACAATTGCGGCTGCTCAAGCGCCAAAATTTGCTTGCGTCCATAGATCACCAGCTTTTTCTCGCCTTCCTTCAAAATGACGATCGATCCGTTGGGCAGCAGCTGCTGTTGTTGCGTCATTACGATCCTCTCCTTTTCTTACTCTGACGATGCGGTGCCGCCGGCGTGCGGCCCTGATTCATTTTGTTCAGAAACGCGGCATTCCGCTGCTCCTTCGGCAATCCCAATACGGGATAATGAGCCCTCAGCTTTTCCATATTGTTCTGGATGAACCGATATCGAGGGATGAACACAACGGCCAGGTACAGGCCGAGAATCAACAGGACGGAAAAAGCCGCCATGCCCATGACGAATCCGCCAAGGTCCCCGGTAACGGCAACCACGACGTAATACCCTGTGTAACCGATGCCTGCCAACAGCAAGGCCGCTTTGCCTGCTTTGCCGATGCCGCCTTTGCGTTCCATGGACTGGTACGTCCCTTGCCGCAGCGCTCTTGCATGCAGAACATAAAACGCAACGAGCAGCAGGAGCATCACCGCGATCGAGCTAAGTCCATATCCGATCGATTCGACACCGGCCATGTCATACATCATTTTCAAGATAGCCAGCTGGCAAGTGACCGCCAACGCCAATCCGTAAATCCCCAAGTACAGCACAAAACCGACCTCAGACCGGTACGGATTTACGCTCAGGCCAATTCCCCACAGCAGCATGGCCGCCCACACTGCCGCAGCCGCATAAAAATATACCGACATCATCGGCGCCGCCAGCGTGACCAGCACGGGGATGAGCATAATGAATAAAAAACATACGATGCCGCCCCGAATTTGCTCGGCGGGGATTAACCGGAAATGAAACTGTTCTTCCTCTGAAATCTTCGTGCTCATCTATGACACTCCCTTTATTTGAACCATCCGGCTATCGTAGAACCTATCTTCTCCGCCCCCATTTTCAATCCTTCGGTTACGGTATCTTTCTTCCCGTCCCCGTCAAAATCCGCGAACTTGATGCCGTCCATGACGTAGGAAGCGCCGACCGACACGCCGAAGCCGATGGCCGCACCCGCCAGGGTGCCGATCGGACCGCCCACCGCCGTCCCGATCAGCGCGCCGGCTTTAGCGCCAGCCGCCGCGGAAGCGACCACGGTTCCCACGCCGACACCCACGTCGACAACGGCGTCTCCGGCTATTTTCGCCCCGCTCTTGTTTTCATTGATATTCGTAACCAGATTTCCCACCGTTTGCATGGCGATGCCGGCATAACCAAGCTTGCCGCCCTTCCAGCTGAGCGAGTCCTTCACGGCTGCGCCGGGCAGGACGTATTTCGGAATTCGGGGGTGATTCCGCCAATTGTACTCGGCATAGGATTTTTTTCGGATATTGGCAAGCATGCCGTTCGTCACATTGGCACGCATGTTGCCGCGCTTGTCTTTTTCAAGCCATACGCCGAAGCCGTTCCGGTACATATCCCAGTATTTGTACATCGTGCCCGATGCGGTTGCCGTTCCGAACAATACCCCTGCGGCCGCAAGCGGATTGCCCTTCCATTGATCCGCCGTGCCGCCGAATGGCGCGAGCGCATTGAATTCGACGCCCGCCGCCGTCACGGGCGGATCCGTCTTCTTATTTCCGTTCTGTGCCATACTCGCCTGAAGCAGTAGATGCGGACTCACCTGGGCGACCGATTGTTTGCCGAAATTCAGATTGTTCCCGAGCGATTGATCGGTCTGCGAAAAATCCCCCGCTTTCTTCACGAGCTGGCCGCGATTCTGCTCCAGACGGCCTACGACAGACTGGCACGCAGCCCGGCATTGCGCAAGGCGCTGCTCTACCTGGGCGCGATGGCGCGATTCCCAGGACATGCTCTGGATGCGCTGCTGCATCCGCTCCTGAAGCGCTTGGATTTCCCGTGCAATATCAGATACAGCTGCGCCCTGCTGGTTCAGCATTTCAGGTACCACACGTATTTTGGTCATAGCTAACAATCCTCCATGTCATTGATCGAGAAGGCAAAAATTACAGTATGCGGGATCAGGATGCAACATCTCTCACTTAATACGCTCGATGACCGCGCCGAGTTCCCGGATGATCTCGGTTACCGTAGCGCCCCATATTTGGTCCTGTTCGCCTTCGTTGCGAATCAGCCAATTGGATTGCGCTCCTCGTAACAGCTCGATTCCCTGAATCCGGCAGTTGAGATCCGGACAATAATATGCCGTGAAGGTGGCATATCTCTCCGGATGAATGACGCAATCAGCCAAGTCATTAACGACCGATTCCGGATAGCCTTGAGCAAGCAGGTGCTTCCGAGGCTCCTGCTCCCCTTGCTCGGCGTTCATCCATTGCTGGAACCAGCCCTTAGGCAAGGCCAGTGAGCCTGTATCGCGATTTTTTCGGTCCTCCAGCTGCAGGTAACCGATGATCTTCAGCCAAGCCTCCGAAGGGGTTCCGAGCTCTTCCAGCACATAAAGCCTTTCACCGCCTGGACCGATTTCGATATCCGCCTTCACGACAAGGCCGGAACTGTAATAAATGAAGCACTCCTTCGACGTTTCCTCCGAACCGGCCACCCTCATATGAATCGTTAACAAGGTCCGGCTGCATACTTCTATGTATTCCAGGAGCTCCTGCACAAGAACCGGCTCGTTATCGGCCGTTTGAATCAAACCCTTCTCCAGCAGTTCCTGCTCAATCTTGGCTACTTCAACAGGCATCTCTTCCGTGAGCGTTCCGCGAAAAGGGTCCTCCAACCCGATGACAGCCCGCGCACCGACAATGCCGGTTAATACAAAGAATTGCTTGCCGGTCAGTTGGATCCTGGACGGAATTTCCAAAGATCTCTCCTCCTTACGGTCAGTCCCGCCTATTTTGTGTTTGTTTTCGAAGTTATCATTACTATTATAGGTGAGACGTATCCTTCCCCTCTACCAAATCCTGGCCCTAAATTTATAGGAACATATACCCAAATCAGACGGCTCCCAAACCACCAAGCGGCAAAATATAAAAAAACATTCCCGGGCTTTGGCAATCACCTCTGGAATGTTTGAGCGGTTATGTTGGATTAAGCGGCTCATCCTTCCGGATAATGCCGTGATATAGAATCGTCATCAGTTGTTCGCTGACCGCATTCAGGCTGCCCAGACCATGGTACCATTCCGTTCGCGCCGTAAATTCATTGATAAAAGTCAAAAACGCGACCAGTACCTGCGGGGAAATGTCTTTGCGGATCTGTCCGAGCTGCTGGCCTTTAAAAATCAGCATTTCGAATTCCGGGACAACGTATTTCTGATTGAACTGAAGCAGCTTGTCCATCTGTTCCGGAAACTTGGCCAGATCCGACACAAATTGCTGCGAGACGAGCCCCGAAAACTTCTCCTGATCCCTGTAGAACACGGTTAAGGCCTCCAGCGGATCTTTGGCCTGCTCCATGATCCCGCGATAGATCGCCATCATCTCCTCGACCATGCGATCCACCACATGATCCAGTAAGCCCTCTTTGCTCTGATAATAGTTATAAATCGTCATCTTGGAAACGGGGACAGCTTCGGCAATCTGCTCCATGCTGGTTCTCACAATCCCATGCTCCAGAAACAACCGCTTTCCGGCCTCAAGCACCGCTTCTTTTTTTGCGTTCATCGGTAGATTAGATCCCTTCTATTCGGCTTCAGGATGTCTATGGCTAAATCAGCCGCTTACAGTCCTAATGTAACGATCCGTCCTTCGACTGTCAACCCGCGGCCGATATTACGTTATCTTGTTTCAGGGAACCAAAAAAAGCCGCCTCTGTGTCAGTTCACAGAGACGGCGGCCTGAGGATGAAGAATATCTATACGCCAAAGGAGGTTGGATTCGATCTCCAGGATTGTAGGAGCTCCACGTCCTCTGCTTGAATCCGGTTCTCCGATAACGCTACATCAATGAGTGCACCGTAATTGGACAGGCTCTGCAGCGGAATTCCCGCTTCGGCGAAGGCTTGTACCGCTTTATCCAACTGATAGCTGAATATGGCGAGCACCGCGAGCGGCTCTGCTCCTGCGTCCTTGACCGCTTGCGCCGCCTTCAGGGAGCTGCCGCCCGTGGAGATCAGATCCTCGATGACAACGACCTTCTGGCCGGGCTTGATCAAACCTTCGATCAGGTTTTCCTTGCCGTGGCCTTTGGCTTTGTCCCGAATATAGGACATCGGCAGGTTCATCTTCTGGGATACGAAGGCCGCGTGCGGGATCCCTGCGGTGGCCGTTCCGGCAATGGCCTCGGCTTCCGGATACTGCTCCCGAATGACGGCCGCGAACGATTCAGCAATGTAATCGCGAATGTCGGGATAGGACATGGTCAGGCGATTGTCGCAGTAGATCGGTGACTTGATGCCCGACGTCCATGTAAACGGCTGATGAGGTCTTAGGGAAACGGCCTCGATCTTAAGCAAATAAGATGCGATCTGATGCGGAATATTCGCGATGTTACTCATGCTTGAATCATCTCCTCAATAATCTGTTCTGCAGCTTGTCTCGGGTTATGGGACTCGGTGATCGGGCGGCCGACAACCAGGTAATGACTTCCCTTGCGGATCGCTTCCCCAGGTGTAAGCACCCGCGCTTGGTCACCGATATCCGCACCGGCAGGGCGGATACCCGGAATGACGGTTTTGAAATCCTTGCCGCAGGCGGATCGAATGGCTTCCACTTCCAGGGAGGATGCCACGACGCCGTGAAGTCCCGACTGCCGGGCCAACTCAGCATAACGCACGACGGTATCCTCCACCTGGCCGGGAATGCCGATTTCGTTATTCATGACATCCTGATTCGTGCTGGTCAACTGCGTTACCGCAATGATCGTAGGCATGGCAAGACCCGGGGTGTCCGCCACTGCGGCTTCCGCCCCGGCTTTTGCCGCCTGCATCATGAGCGCGCCGCCGCCGGCATGGACATTAAACATGTCCACGCCCAGCCGCGTTACGCTGTGCGAGCCGCCTTTGACCGTATTCGGAATATCATGCATCTTCACATCCAGGAACACGGAATAGCCTTTCGCTTTCAATTCTTTCACAAAGTCAGGACCGGCCGCATAGAACAGCTGCATGCCGACCTTCATATAACACGGGATGCCCTCCAGCTGACGTACCAATGCTTGTGCACGCTCGGCATCCGGGTAATCCAGGGCCACCATCAGGCGGCCCGCCATTTCATTGTAGCTGGCGTTCATCTTTACCCCTCCTTCTCGATTTTAAACCGGCATCGCTTCAGAGGAGAAGTTGATGGTCTCCAGCATCGTCAGAAGCTCGCGAACCGTATCGAGCGAGGTCATGCATACAACGCCATTCTCTACCGCTTCACGGCGGATTCGGAATCCGTCGCGCTGCGGCGTTTTGCCTTTGGTCAATGTGTTGAAGACAAAGTTCGCTTCGCCTGTGCGGATCATATCGAGAATGTTCGGCGTGCCTTCGGACAGCTTGTTGATGGTCGTCACGTCAAGACCCGCTTCTTTGAGCGCTGCCGCCGTACCGCCGGTTGCGATGATTTTATATCCCAGCTTATGGAAGCCCTTCAGCAGCGCAGCCGCTTCGGCTTTGTCTTTATCCGCTATGGTGGCGATGATCGCGCCCGTTGAAGGAATCTTCATGCCTGCACCGATGAGGCCTTTGTACAGTGCCTTGGCATACTTCACGTCGCGGCCCATAACCTCGCCGGTCGATTTCATTTCAGGTCCGAGGGTCGGCTCCACGCGGCGAAGCTTCGCGAAGGAGAAGACCGGCACTTTAACCGATACATGCTCGCTTTCCGGCCACATGCCTTCCTCGTATCCGAGATCCTTCAGCTTGCCGCCCATAATGGCCTGCGTAGCCAGGTTCGCCATCGGAATGCCCGTCACCTTGCTCAGGAACGGCACCGTCCGGGAAGAACGCGGATTCACTTCGATTACGTACACTTCGTTTTTATAGATGACGAACTGGATGTTGACAAGTCCGCGTGTATTAAGCTCTTTGGCAATCTTGATCGTAATTTCGACAATCTTGTCCTTCAGGTCCTGGGACAAGTATTGTGGCGGATATACCGCAATCGAGTCGCCGGAGTGAACCCCTGCGCGCTCTACATGCTCCATAATGCCCGGAATCAGCACAGTCTCGCCATCGCAGATCGCGTCAACCTCCACTTCTTTGCCCAGCATGTAACGGTCGATCAGAACCGGGTGATCCGGGTTGATCTTAACCGCCTCTTTCATGTAGCTCAGAAGCTCGCTGTCGGAGTATACAATCTCCATGGCGCGTCCACCCAGTACATACGAAGGTCTTACGAGCACGGGGTAGCCCAGCGATTGTGCCGTTTCTACGGCATCATCGACCGACGTTACGGTTTTACCTTTCGGTTGGGCGATCTCCAATCGGGACAGAAGCGCTTCGAATTTCTTGCGGTCCTCGGCTTCGTCAATGCTCTCCAGGCTTGTGCCCAGAATCTTCACACCCGCTTTGCTGAGCGGCTCCGCGAGGTTGATCGCCGTCTGCCCGCCGAACTGCACGATGACGCCGATCGGCTTCTCCTGCTCGATGACATTCATGACATCTTCGAAGAACAGAGGTTCGAAGTAGAGACGGTCCGACGTATTAAAGTCGGTGGATACGGTCTCCGGGTTGTTGTTGATGATAACCGCTTCATATCCCGCCTTCTGGATGGCCCATACGGCATGCACCGTGGAGTAGTCGAATTCGATCCCTTGACCGATCCGGATCGGACCGGAGCCGAGCACGATGACTTTCTCCTTCGCGGATTCGATGACTTCATTCTCCGTTTCGTAGGTGGAGTAGTAGTACGGCGTCGTTGCTTCAAACTCCGCTGCGCAGGTATCCACCATTTTGTAAACCGGACGCAATCCGTGCTCGCGGCGGAGGAATCCGATCGACTCCTCGGTCGTGTGCGTGCTGGCCTTGCCTTCTGCGCGGAGCTCGGCGATGGCACGATCCGTAAAGCCGAGACGCTTCGCTTCGTACAGCGTTTCGTAAGTCAGCGACGCTTCGCTGCGAATATGGTCTTCATACTTGATCAGGCGTTCGATTTTGTCCAGGAACCACCAGTCGATCTTCGTCAGGTCCTGAATCTGCTGCAGATCATAGCCCCGGCGGAACGCTTCCGCGATCAGGAACATCCGCTCATCGTCCGCTTTGATCAGGCGCTGCTGGAGCACTTCATCGCTCAGCTCGTTCGCGCCTTTCAGGTATAGACGGTGCACGCCGATTTCCAGGGAGCGGACCGCTTTATGGATCGATTCTTCGAAGGTGCGGCCGATTGCCATCACTTCGCCGGTTGCCTTCATCTGGGTGCCCAGCTTCCGGTTGGCATGGATGAACTTGTCGAACGGCCAGCGCGGAATTTTGCTGACGATGTAATCCAGCGTAGGCTCGAAGCAAGCATACGTCTGGCCCGTTACCGGGTTAACGATCTCGTCCAGGGTGTAACCCATCGCGATTTTTGCTGCCATCTTCGCGATCGGGTAGCCCGTTGCTTTGGAAGCCAGCGCGGATGAGCGGCTGACCCGTGGGTTTACCTCGATGACGTAATATTGATAGCTGTTCGGATCCAGCGCGAACTGCACGTTGCATCCGCCTTCGATGTTCAGGGCGCGGATGATTTTCAGCGATGCGGATCTGAGCATTTGATATTCGCGGTCAGACAGCGTTTGGCTTGGCGCCACGACGATGCTGTCGCCGGTATGAACGCCGACCGGATCGAAGTTCTCCATGTTACATACCACGATGCAGTTATCGTTGGCGTCGCGCATAACCTCGTACTCGACTTCTTTCATTCCCGCAATGCTCTTCTCGATCAGGCACTGCGTGATCGGGCTGTAGCGCAGTCCGGAGCTAACCGTTTCGCGCAGCTCCTCTTCGGTTGCGCAAATGCCGCCGCCGGTGCCGCCAAGCGTGTAGGCCGGACGCACGATCACCGGATAACCGATCTCATTCGCGAACTCAAGCGCCTCTTCCAGGGTCGTTACGATCGTGCTCTCCGGCACGGGCTGATCCAATTCGCGCATCAGCTCGCGGAACAAGTCGCGGTCTTCGGCTTTTTCGATCGATTCCAGCTGCGTTCCGAGCAGTTTGACGTTTTCCTGCTCCAGAATTCCGGCGCGGGCAAGCTCAACCGCCATGTTCAGTCCCGTTTGTCCTCCAAGCGTCGGGAGCAGTCCGTCCGGACGCTCTTGACGGATGATCTGGGTAACGAAGTCCAGCGTGATCGGCTCGATATACACTTTATCCGCCATGTTGGTGTCGGTCATGATGGTCGCCGGGTTACTGTTGATCAGCACGACCTCCATGCCTTCTTCTTTCAGTGCCTGGCAGGCTTGGGTTCCAGCGTAGTCGAATTCCGCTGCTTGCCCGATGACGATCGGACCGGAGCCGATGACGAGAATTTTTTTCAATGTATCATGTTTAGGCATATTATTGAGCTCCTTTCACGGCTGCGGCCAGAACCGCCTGGCGCGGTTTCCGGATTTCATTCTGTTTATGGTCTCTTATCATTTCAAGGAATTGATCGAACAGATAGCTGCTGTCGTGCGGACCAGGGGCAGCTTCAGGATGGTATTGCACCGAGAAGGCCGGGAATTTCGAGTGCTTCAAGCCTTCGATCGTTTTATCGTTGTTGTTGATATGCGTAACTTCCAGATCCGTCCCTTTGACGGATTCTTCGTTTACGGTGTATCCGTGGTTTTGGGAAGTGATGTAGCAGCGTCCGCTGGCAAGCTCTTTTACCGGATGGTTTCCGCCGCGGTGTCCGAATTTCAGCTTCTCGGTGTCCGCGCCCGCAGCCAGCGCAAACAATTGGTGGCCAAGGCAGATGCCGAAGATCGGATATTCGCCGAGCAGTTCTTTGACCATGTTGACGGCGTAAGGCACGTCTTTCGGGTCCCCAGGGCCGTTGGACAACTGAATGCCGTCCGGATGAAGTCTGCGGATTTCATCGGCCGTCGTGTCATGCGGAACGACCATGACGTCACACCCGCGGGACGTCAATTCGCGCAGAATCCCGCTTTTTGCACCGAAGTCGACCAGAACGATCCGTTCCTTTGAACCTGGACTCGTAAACATTTGCGGCGTTGAGGTTTTTGCCACCTGGTTGCGGAGTTCAGCGATCGTCGTATCCCCGAGCATCTCCTTAAGCTCTTCCACCGGTTTGTTGGAAGTGGTTAGAATGCCCTTCATCGTACCGTAATGACGGATGATACGGGTTAACATCCGCGTATCGATCTCGCTGATCCCCGGAATTCCGTATTCCTTCAACAGGCTGTCAACGCTGTATTCTGCACGCCAGTTGCTGGGAACAGGCTCATGACGACGAACGACGAATCCGTGAACGAACGGCCGAATGGATTCAAAGTCATCCCGCGTGATGCCGTAGTTGCCGATCAAAGGGTACGTCATGGTTACGATCTGTCCGCAGTAGGACGGGTCGCTCAGCACCTCTTGATATCCTGTAATCCCTGTATTGAAAACAACCTCTCCGGTCATTTCAGCATCCGCGCCGAAGGATTTTCCGCTGAACAGCGTTCCGTCCTCCAGTAACAATCTTGCCTGCATCCCGATCACTCCTGTCATCTATGTGTAATTTATTTTATAAGTCTTTTGCCTATTTGTTACTTAGAATCCGTTTTGTTCGGACCATTTCACTTCGCCGTCCACCCAAGTCATCACGGGCCAGCCTTTCAGCTTCCAGCCTGTAAATGGCGTGTTCCGGCCTTTTGTTGCGAACTCTTCCGGGTTCACTTCTTTCTCCGCTTCGAGATCGATCATGGTCAGGTCCGCTGCTTTACCGGCTTCCAGCACACCCGTTGCAAGACCGAATACTCTTGCCGGATCGCTTGTCATCCGTTTTACGAGCAGGGCGAGATCCCATTTTCCTGTGGCGACAAACTTGGTGTAGAGCAGCGGGAACGCCGTTTCGAATCCCACGATGCCGAAGGGAGCCAGCTCCATGCCTTTTGCTTTCTCTTCCGCGCTATGCGGTGCATGATCCGTTACGATCATATCAAGCGTTCCATCCAGCAGACCTTCTATACAAGCCTCCACATCACGCGGTGTGCGCAGCGGCGGGTTCATCTTCCAGTTTGCATCAAGGCCGGGAATGTCTTCGTCGGAGAGAACCAGATGATGCGGGCATACCTCGGCCGTTACCGAGATGCCGATCGCTTTTGCCTGGCGGATCAATCTTACGGACTGCTCCGTGCTCACATGGCATACATGGTAATGCACGCCGGTGGCTTCGGTCAGCAGAATGTCGCGCCCGACATGGATCGCTTCCGACTCGTTCGGTATTCCTTTCAGGCCGTGCTGCTGAGCGAATTTGCCCTCGGTCACGCAAGCTCCTTTTACCAGCGAGTCATCCTCGCAGTGCGCAATGACCGGCATGCCCAGCGCTTTCGCTTTATTCATGGCATCTTTCATCATCTGTGCGTTCTGCACACCGACGCCGTCGTCCGTAAATCCGATCGCACCCGCGGCCTTCAAGGCCTCAAAGTCCGTCAGTTCGCGGCCCAGCTCGTTCTTCGTAATGGCTGCATATGGCAGCACCTTCGCAAGATTCGCCTCGCTGGCCTTATCCAGCACGAGCTTCACCGTTTCCGGCGTATCGGTCACCGGTCTTGTGTTCGGCATGCAGGCGATGGTGGTGAAACCGCCTTTGACTGCCGAGCGGCTGCCGCTCTCGATGGTTTCCTTGTGCTCATAACCCGGCTCTCTCAAGTGCACATGCATATCGATGAATCCCGGCGTGACCAGCTTGCCCTCGGCATCGATGATCTGAACGTGATCGCCCGGTTCCGGCAAGGCTGCGATATCGCTCGCAACCGACTGAATCAATCCGTCTGCAATGACGATATGTTTATCTTCGAGCTGTCCTTGTTCATTGATCACTTTGGCATTCTTTATCACTTGCATTTGCATCTTGGTTCCCCTCCGCAGCAGAAGCACCGTTCGCTTCTTTGTATATTGTATAATAAAAATTCATGTTTGTGTATATTTATTAATATTTATTCATTCTGTAAACCGTATTCCGCATGTTCGAATCAGACCATCGCCCGTTCCATGACCGCCATGCGAATGGGCACTCCGTTCGCCATCTGCTTGAATATCATCGATCTCGGGCTTTCCACGACCGCGTCGTCGATTTCAACGTTGCGGTTCACCGGTGCCGGATGCATAATCATGGTGTGCCCCGACAGCTTGGCCGCCCGCTCTTCCGTCAAGCCGTACTGCTCCCGGTACTCCGCGCTGGATTTGAACACCCCTTCGTTATGGCGTTCCAGCTGTACTCTCAGCATCATCACCACATCGGCCTTGAGCGCCTTTTCCATCGATACGTAAGGCGCATACTGAGCCAGCTCCGGAGCCTGCATCGTTTCCGGCGCGCAGAACTGCACATGGGCTCCGAACTTCTGCAGGGCCCACAGATCCGAACGAGCAACCCGGCTGTGCTTGATGTCCCCGATGATGGACACCGTTAATCCCTTAAGCTCGCCGAAGCTTTTCTTCATCGTGTATAGATCAAGCAGCGCCTGCGTGGGATGCTCATTGTTGCCGTCGCCCGCATTGACCAGCGGAATCGAGATCCGCTCCGCCAGCTCCTGCAGCACGTTGGCTGGCTTCAGCCGGATGACGCCCGCGTCGATTCCCATGGATTCCAGCGTTCTGACGGTATCGTAGATCGACTCGCCTTTCTCGACGCTGGATGCTGCCGCCGCAAAGTTCATGACCTCGGCACCGAGTCTTTTCTCAGCCATTTCAAACGAGAATCTCGTTCTGGTGCTGTTCTCGAAGAACATATTAACCGCAAATTTCGATTGAAGTACCGGCACCACTTTCTCGGACTGCGCTTCCCAATATGCTGCCCGATTCAGGATGGATCCGATTTCGTCTCTGCTAATATCCTTCAAACCTAAGAGGCTGCGTTCTTTCAATGAAATGGCTGTTGTCATGATTATCGTTCCTCTCTTTGGCTAATGGTCACTTCGTCCTTGCCGTCGATTTCGGTTAATGCCACCGTAATTTCCTCTTGTTTGGAGGTAGGAACGTTCTTTCCGATATAATCCGGCCGGATCGGCAGCTCGCGATGCCCCCGGTCTGCCAAAACCGCAAGCTGTATCATTCTAGGCCGTCCGCAGTCCATCAGGGCGTCCATTGCTGCCCGAATCGTCCGGCCGGTGTACAGCACGTCATCAAACAAAATAACCTTCTTGTCATGGATGTTCAGGTGCGCTAGGCTGTGCTTCGCTCCCTCACCCCGTTCCGCAGCGGCTCCATTGCTGTCCCGGTCATCGCGGTAAGAGGTCACGTCGATCTCTCCCCAAGGAATCGGAGTACCTTCGATCTCGTTCATTCGCTCCGCGATTCTCTGGGCCAGAAACACCCCGCGCGTGCGAATCCCGACCAATACGCAATCCTCGATCCCTTTATTTTTTTCCAATATTTCATGGGCAATTCTCGTTAGCGCGCGGCGGATGGCCGTCTCGTCCATAATCACATGCTGTTCGTTGCTCATCCTCTTGTCCTCCTTCTAAACGTTTGATTAGCCCTTTATCGTTCCTGACGATCCGTGGATTCATTCCACACAAAAAAACTCCTTGCCCGGCTGGACAAGGAGTTGATCTCATAGAGATGGTGTGGAAAGCGCAGCATCTATCCGCAGACAGAGCCATGCCTCCTGTTAATGAACCTCGGTTCACGTTACCTTGCCAGCCTCACGGGACTGATTTAAAGGTGCTATTCGATTGATCCCATTATGACAGACCCTACAAGAGATGTCAACAGCAATCATGTCGAACGTTGTCGCGTTCCAAGCATGTTCATAGCCTTGAATTAAAACTCGAATTCCACATCGCTGAGTCTTCTGCGAATTTCGGAAATGACGCGTTTCTCTTCCTCCTCGCCGTCGGCAATGAAGGTAACGGAGAAACGAACGAAGTGTCCTGCATCATCCCAAGGAACGGTGGAGATCAATTTCTCGCGAATCAGGTACTGGGAGAAGTCTTCCCCGGATTCAAAACGGCGTCCGCCTTTGACGCCTTTCGGAGCCTCCACATACAGGAAGAAGGAGCCTTTGGGCTTCTCCGCCGTAAAACCGAGTCCGTTCAGCACGTCGACCAGCATGTTGTGGCGGCGGGAATACTTCTCGGCGATCTTCTCCGTAATTTCCGGATGATCCAGACCGTAAGCGGCAGCCTTTTGGATGGCGATGAATTGTCCGGAATCGTTGTTGTCCTTCACGTCGCCAAACGCTTTAACCACCAGCGGGTTGCCGGCGATGAAGCCAATGCGCCACCCCGTCATGTTGTAGGATTTGGACAGGGAGTGAAGCTCCACGCCGACATCCTTCGCTCCAGGAACGGACAGGAAGCTCAGCGGCTTCAAACCATCGTAAGTGAGCGCAGCATAAGGTGCGTCATGAACAACCACCACGCCATATTTGCGGGCCCACTCGACAACCTCCGCGAAAAATTCGGCCGTTGCGCTGGCCCCCGTCGGGTTGTTCGGATAGTTCAGGTAGAGCAGTTTGGCACGGCGGGCAATGTCCTCGGGGATCGAGCCGAGATCCGGCAGAAATGCATTCTCTTTTTTCAGCTCCACATTGTAGACTTCGCCGCCTAAATACTTGGTATGCGTTCCGAGCACAGGATATCCGGGAACCGTCATGATCGTGATGTCGCCCGGGTTGATGAAGCAGGACGGCAGCATGGCCAGCGCCGGCTTGGAGCCGATGGAGTGCAGCACTTCCGTGGACGCATCAATGCCTTCGACGCCGAATACATTGCTCAAATAGCGAACAGCCGCTTCCTTGAACTCCGGAATCCCGTTATCCGCATATCCGCGGTTTTCCCGCTTCGCCGCCTCTTCCGCCAGCTTTGCCACGATGCCTGCATCCGCCATCTCATCCGGCTCGCCAACACCCATATCGATCAATTCGGTATCAGGATGCTCCTGCTTCGCAGCCGCCTTTGCTCTCTTGATCTTCTCGAATTTATAAATGGCCGTATCTTTACCGTAATTAGCACCGCCAATCCGATCGGCAAAGCTCTGTTGAATGTACGTTTCCTGATATTTATCCATGCTCATGATTTGTATTCATCTCCTACTCTAGCTTTGTTACACATCCTAAATATGCAGGAAAATCACGACTGGAGCCATGCATTATATATCAGATGATTTGTACTTTTTAGGTTGAGTCGGAGCTGATACACACCATGGCCTCCCTGCACGAAGTCGGTTAAGACAGCTCCAGCCATTCCGCTAGGAGCTCGTCGCGGCTTGCTGCCAGCGACTCCCGCTCGTTCCAACGCTCTTCGAGCAGCGACATGTCCGAATTGCCGCTTATCGAGCCTTCCGTTTCAAGCCAACCGTCCAGCTGCCGGATGCGGGTCTCCAAACGGGCGATCTCCTCTTCCAGCCATTTGGATCTTTCCGCGGCAGAGCGATCAGGATGGTTGCGTTCGAATTTCTGGCCGGGCTTTTCGTTGGCTTTGGACGGCGGCGTCCCCCTTGGTAAAGAAACGGCATTCGTACCAGCTGAGAGTTCTCTTGACTGCAATGCGGCTTCAAGCTGGTCTTTCTTGGCCCGGAAATCATCATAATTTCCATGAAAGACGGTCAGCGTCCCTTGGTTCAAATCCCACACCTTGCCTGACACTTGGTTTACGAAATAACGGTCGTGGGAAATGGCAAGAACGGTCCCCTGATACCCCTGCAGCGCATCCTCCAAGGCCTCCCGGGAAGCAATATCCAGATGGTTCGTAGGTTCATCCAGGAGCAGCAGGTTCGGCTTTTGATGGATTAGGAGCGCCAGCCTCAATCGTGTCCATTCACCGCCTGACAGCTGGCCCACCGATCGGAACACGGCCGCGCCATAGAACAGATATCTTGCCAAAATCCCCCGGGCCTCTCCCTCTTCAACCCCGGCGTTCTCCCGAAAATATTGGAGCACCGTTTCCTTCGGATTTTTCGGCTCCTCCTGCTGGGCCAGATATCCCACGTCGACTCGCGCGCCCCATTCAAGGGACCCGGAGTCGGGCATAAGCTCGCCCACCAGCACTTTGAACAGCGTCGTTTTTCCGCTGCCGTTCGGACCCATCAGCGCAATTTTTTCGCCGAATTCGATAAGACCGGAAGCCCCTCCCAGCACCGCCTGATTCCCATAGCGAACCTCAACTTGTTCAAAGTATGCCACGCGGCGGCCGGAACGATCCTGAGGATGAAGCTCGAAATCGGCCTGTCTTCGATCCAGCACGGGTCGCTTGACCTTCTCCATCCGTTCCAGCGCTCGCCGCATGGAAGCTGCGCGTTTGAAGAACTTCTCATTGCCGCCAATCCGGCCGAACTCTTCAAGCTGCTTGATGGATTCCTTCATTTTCTTGATTACTTTCTGCTGCTCCTGGTATTCGGCGAACTGCTGCAGCAAACGCTCTTCCTTATCTTTCATGAACGCAGTGTAGCCACCATAGGCAGTGAAAGCTTCGCCATCTTCAAGCTCAATCGTTTTGGACACGACCCGGTCCAGAAAATATCGGTCGTGGGAGATAATGACGCAGGTACCCGGATACTCGCGTAAGAATTCCTCCAACCATTCCGTGCGTGCCAAATCCAGATGGTTGGTCGGTTCATCAAGCAGGAGCAGATCCGGCTGTACGATCAGCTGCGATGCCAGCACGACGCGGGTCTTTTCTCCGCCCGACAACGAACCAAAAGCCAGTCCGTATTCACTTTTGGGTATTTGCAGCCCGGTAGCGATTTTGTCGATGCTCGCTTCCAGCTCATAGCCGCCCTCTGTTTCAAACCGTTCCTGAAGCGCTGCATATTTCCGCAGCACTCGATCGAGCAGCTCTGCATTTCCGGCGATGTCCGGGTCACTCATTTTTTCTTCAAGCTCCGTCATTTCCGCCCGGTGATCCTTCAAGTGACGCAACCCCTGTGCCAGTACATCCAGCACCGTCCAGGTATCCATATGGCTCGGAATCTGCTCCAAATATCCGATTTTTGCCCCCTTCTTGATGGCCAGCTGCCCTTCGTTCGGCTGATCCAAACCCGCAAGCAGGCGCATCAGCGTCGACTTTCCGCTGCCGTTCCTTCCGATAAGCGCGACCTTCTCGCCTTCCTGTATTTCAAACGATATCTGGTCCAGTACCAGATGAGCACCGTGGTATTGCGTCAGTTTCTGTACATTGATCATATTCATTCTTGGTTCCTCCTGTATGCTGCGAACAATACCAAAACTCTGTTCGAGCGCATGAATTAGGGAGAAGAACCGGACTGCAAACGCAAAAAGGGCCCACAGAGCAAGCTCCGCGGACCCTTAAGAATCGTAAGCCTAAATAGGCTTAATCCGTGCAGGCAGGCAGGTGACTTCTCGCGATGGTACAAACCGTATCATTAAAATTGGACAGACCTCTCCCGTTGTAGGGAAATGCATGAACAATGCCAGCCATAGCTATAGGCAGCTGGCTAATACGGTTGTTAACCATCTCGATATTCATCCTGCTCACCTCCTTCATCAAAGTTATCGCCACTATAACATATTCCTGGATGAAATGGCAAGGAAAATAGCCCCACAACGTGGAGCCTATGCTTCGATGCTTGCTCCGAGTACTTTGCGGGACCCATGCTTATACATGCGAAAAGGGACCGCTAGCGGCCCCTTAAAATCGTCAACAGCTCATTCATATCGCTCGGCATCGGTGCCGAAAACTCCTTATAATCCCCGGTCGAAGGATGGACAAAACCCAATACGGCCGCATGAAGCGCTTGTCCGTTCAATTTGATCCCCTTGCTCTTGCCGTAAACGGGATCCCCTACGAGAGGATGCCCGATATATTTCATGTGCACGCGAATTTGATGGGTACGACCCGTCTCCAGCTTCAGCTCGAGGAGACTGTAATCTCCGAACCGTTCCACCACGGTAAAATGCGTAACCGCATGTTTGCTGTTCCGGTCCGTGACGGTATACAGTTTGCGATCCTGGGCGTCCCGGCCGATCGGTGCGTCAATGGTTCCCTGATCATGGCTGATATTGCCGTGCACCAACGCCAAATAACGGCGGTTCACGCTGTGCTCCTTCAACTGGGCGGCCAGCGAAGCATGGGCTTTATCATTCTTCGCGGCCATGATCAGGCCCGTAGTATCCTTATCGATCCGATGGACGATGCCGGGGCGAAGCTCTCCATTGATTCCCGACAAATCCTTGCAGTGAAACATCAATGCATTCACTAGCGTGCCGGACGAATGTCCCGGAGCCGGATGGACGACCATTCCTCTCGGCTTGTTTACGACAATCACGTCCCCGTCTTCAAACGCGATCTCAAGCGGAATGTCCTCGGGAATGATCTCGACGGCCGATGGCTCGGGAACCTTCAGCACGATGCGGTCACCCTGACTCACTTTGTAATTCGACTTGATTGGGCCATCGTTCACGCTCACATGTCCGTCCGCAATCCATAACTGCACTTGGGAACGCGACACATCTTCCCCAAGATTTTCCGTTATGTATTTATCGATACGGGTTTTGGCAGCGTCGGCATCCACCGTCCATTCGATGGCTTCCGTTTCCTGACCGTTCTCATCTGTCCAATCCGTATCTGTATCCTTACCGTCTTGCACCATCATTCAGTCCCTTCTGTGCCTGAAACTTCACTTGTTGTCTGCATCTTCTCGCGTCTTCCTTCCAGAAGCGTGTCCAATATGATCAATCCCACGCCGATCACGATGCAAGAATCGGCAATATTGAAGATCGGGAAGGTGTAGCTGCCAAAATTAAACTGCAGGAAATCGACGACCTCTCCCATTATCAATCGATCGATGAAGTTTCCGAGTGCCCCTCCAAGTACAAGCGCAAGCGCGGTCGGCAGCAGCTTGCGTCCTTCTTTTGATACCTTCCGCAGGTACCAGACGATTCCGCCCACAACGATTATTGTCACAATGATGAAGAACCATAACTGGTCCTGGAGTATGCCGAACGCGGCTCCCCGGTTCCGGCTGGACGTGATCAGGAAGAAATCCCCGATGACCGGTATCTGTTCATAAAGCTCGAGCTTGGTAGCAATCAAGTACTTGGTTCCCTGATCGATAAGAAATAAAACAAATGCAATCAAATAATATACCACTTGTTTATGTCACTCCGTTCTTGTCTTCTCCAATCAGGCGAACATCTTCGCTGATCGGTCCGTAACTCGTCTTATTGTAGCACAGCGGCTCAGAAACCGTCCATTCCTGTCCAGCGGCGAGAACATTTTCCGTCAGTAAAACCTTATCGATGGGTGCACTCTATACCTATGAACCAAGAAGGTCAACTTCGGGACCATGAAAGGAGCCTGACATGTCGCATCTCACTCAGGAGCAACTTCATAATTTGCAACAAAAGCTGATGGATCGAAAGGTTGAACTTGAACGGCGCATGGTCAATAACGACCAACACGGGCTGGGAGAATCGGAGCGAGATATGACCGGCGAGCTGTCCCATATTGATAATCACCCTGGCGATGTGGGAACCGAAGTGTTTGAAAGAGGAAAAGACCTCGCGCTTCAGGACAGGGTGGATCAGGAGCTGCAGCGGGTTATTTTTTCGCTGGAAGCCATTCATCATGGCCGTTACGGCGTGTGCCTTACCTGCGGCCAGCCCATTCCGTACGAGCGGTTGGAGGTTATCCCGGATACGCAATATTGCGTAGAACATACGCCTCGGGAGCGCGTGTCCCGCGACCGTCCGGTCGAGGAGGACGTTCTAGCTCCCGCTTTCGGAAAATCCAGTATGGATGAGCACGAATATGCTGCATTTGACGGCGAGGACGCCTGGCAGATCGTTGAGAGCTGGGGGAACTCCAATTCCCCGGCTTTGGCGGAAGGAAACGAAATGGACAGCTATAACGAAATGGATATCGAGAATGGCGACGATCAAGGCGGGTTCGTGGAGGTGTACGAAAACTTCGTTGCCACCAATATCGATGGCTCGGAAGTGTTTATCGTACGCAGTCCCCAATATGTCGATTACCTAAACCGGGGCGAAGGAAGCTATCTCCTTGACCCCAATGGCGACCCGGATGATGAATCATTCAGCTGATTAAGCGTCTTACCTGGCAGCATATGACTTGCAGCGGCTGCCGGGCATTACATAATCCATTACGTCAGTTCAAGCTGCCGCTGGACAATCCGGACAATATCCGCGATGTAATCGCCGATAATAGGCAAATTCAGCGCGCCAAGGGCCTGAAGGGCATATATGATGGTTGCCGCAAAAAAAGTAAACCCGATCGCGATTCCCACGCCGCGTGCCGACCCGGCCAGCAGATTGGTCCATATCAATTTCCAGGGGCGGTTCAACAGCTGGGTGTATTCCGCGATCCGGGCCTTCTCCAGCTGCTGCGCGATGTCCGTGGTCATGCGGTGTATGGCGCCCAATTGGTCCCGCTCTGCTTCCACAAGCGATTTATTCTTTTCGGTTGATAACGCATTTTCCGGCTTCTCTGCCATATTCACCGCCCCCTTGCCACTATACTAGGCAGACTCTGGAAAAAACAGATCAGGATCCGCTTTCTTCCTGCTTGAAACCATACATAACATGCATGAGAATTCGCTGATTATTATGCATCTGTTGGAAGCATCTCATTCGCACGGAGTCCTCCGAACAAAGCCGGTGCTTATTGGGGACAGCAAAAAACCACCGCCATGAAATGGCGGTGGTTTAATAATATCAACGATTCTCAGGCGATATGGATGCCAATGGTTTTGCCGCCAAGCTCAACCCGCTCCATGCCTTCGCTTTGTCCGTATTGCAAATCGTTAACCAGTACGTTTTCTCGCAGCACATCTTCAAATGCCGTGATCGCAGCTTGAAGCTCATCATCCGTATCGAGAGTCAAGTTCACCCGCTTCTCGATCGGGAGGTCCAGCTTCTTGCGCGTATCCTGCACGGCACGCACCACTTCGCGAACCCAGCCTTCCTGCTCCAGCTCCGGCGTGATATCCGTATTGAGCGCAACGGTTAACCCGTAACCCGAAGCGGATGCAAAGCCTTCCTTCGCCTTCTTCTCTACCAGCAGCTCTTCGGACGTGATCTGCAATTCTTCGCCTTCCGGTGAAGTTACGTTCACGCCGCCCGATTGGACCACCTTGCGGGTCTCGTCACTGCTCATTCCCTTTAGGAAACCTTGCAGGAAGCCGATATTTTTACCGTATTTCTTGCCTGCGACCTTCAGGTTCATTTTCAGCGTGAAATCAACGAATCCGCTGTCGCTGGTCTCCACCTCAATCGCTTTGACGTTGATCTCTTCCTTGATGATGTCTTCATACCCCGCGAGATCGAACTCGCGATCCATGGATACGATGAGGTTGGACAGCGGCTGACGCGTCTTGATTCCTGTCTCGTTGCGGACGTTCCGCGCAAGCTCTACGATCTGTCTTGCCGTCTCCATGTCCTGCTCGAGCGCTTTGTCGATCAACGCTTCGTCGGCTTGCGGGAAGTCGGCCAGATGCACGCTCTCGCCGCCGCCCAGGTTGACGAAGATATCTTCGGACAGCATCGGCGTGAATGGTGCCATCAGCTTGGATAGCGTCAACAGCACGTGCGTAAGCGTCCCGTAAGCGGCCAGCTTATCTTCACCGAGTCCGCTGCCCCAGAAACGATCGCGCGAACGACGGATATACCAGTTGCTCAGCTCATCCACATAAGCTTCGATCGCCTTGGCCGCGTTAAGGAAATCATTGACGGCCAATCCCTTGTCAACCACTTGAATCAAGCTGTTCAAGCGGGAGAGAATCCAGCGGTCCAGCTTGTGGTCCGATCCCTTGAAGTCATGCTCCTTCGGATCATAGCCGTCGATGCCGGCATACAATGTCAGGAACGCATGGGTGTTCACCAGCGTGTCCACAACCTTGGATTTGGCTTCGCCGACGATTCCTTTCGAGAAACGTTTGCTGTTCCATGGCGCACTGTCGGCGAGCAGGGCCCAACGGAACGCATCCGTGCCGTACTCCTCGATGATTTCCCAAGGATCGATGACGTTGCCCTTGGATTTGGACATCTTCTGTCCGTTCTCATCGAGAATATGGCCCGTGGCCATGACCGCTTTATAAGGCGCTTTACCGGTGAAGAGGGTCGATACGGCCAGCAAGCTGTAGAACCATCCGCGCGTCTGGTCGATCCCTTCGCAGATCATATCGGCAGGATACTGCTGTTCGAACTTCTCCTTGTCCTCGAATGGATAATGGTATTGCGCATACGGCATCGACCCGCTGTCAAACCATACGTCGATAACTTCCGAGGTTCGCTCCATTACGCCGCCTTCACAATGCGGGCATTTCACTTTCACTTCATCCACATAAGGCTTGTGCAGCTCCAGATCCTCCGCTACCTCGCCTACGGCGTTGGCCCGAAGCTCCGCAATGCTGTGCGGCGAGAACTGCCCTTCGCAAGAATCGCAGACCCATACGTTAAGCGGCGTTCCCCAGTAACGGTTCCGGCTGATATTCCAGTCGACCAGGTCTTCAAGGAATTTGCCGAAGCGTCCCTCGCGTACATGGCCCGGATACCAGGTCACCTCGTTGTTGTTGGCGATCAGCTGATCCTTAACCGCCGTCGTTTCGATAAACCAGCTCTCCATCGCATAATAGAGCAGCGGGGATTTACAGCGCCAGCAGAATGGGTAACTGTGCTCGTATTTCTCCTTGCTGTACAGAAGTCCTTTTTCGGACAATGCCTTCACGATGTCCAGATCGCAATCCTTGACGAAGCGTCCGGCAAAATCCGTCACTTCATCGGTATAACGGCCGTGGCCGTTCACGACGCTCACGAAGCTGATGCCATTCTCGCGGCATACGCGGTAGTCGTCTTCGCCGTGCGCAGGAGCCATGTGCACAATCCCCGTACCGCTTGCATCGGTAACAAAGGATGCGCCGACAACGATGTTCGATTTTTCCGCTTTTACATAAGGGAACGGAGGGTCGTAAGTCTTGCCGACCAGCTCGGAGCCTTTCAGCGTCGATAGAACGGTAAAGTCGCCTTTCATGACATCCTCTACCAAATTTTTAGCCACGATATAGATGCCGTCCTCCTGCTCGACGCGCGCGTAATCCATATCCGGATTCACGGCGAGCGCCACGTGGGATGGCAGCGTCCAAGGCGTCGTCGTCCATGCCAGCACATACTCTCCGCTGTCATGCAGCTTAAACTTCGCCGTTGCGCTCAGGTCTTTAACATCCTCATACCCCTGTGCCACTTCGTGGGAGCTCAGTGTCGTCTGACAGCAAGGGCAGTACGGGCTTACGCGGTGGCCGCGGTACAGAAGGCCCTTGTCATGAATCGTCGCCAAAATGTTCCATACGCTCTCGATGTAGTTGTTCTCAAGCGTGATGTACGGATGATCCAGATCGGTCCAATACGCAATCGCTTCGGTCAGCTCGCGCCATTTATGCTCATATTCAAATACGCTGGCTTTACACTTTTTGATAAAAGCCTCCACGCCATAATTCTCGATTTCCTGCTTGCCGGAGATGCCCAGCTGCTTCTCTACGCCCAGCTCAACCGGAAGCCCGTGCGTATCCCAGCCCGCTTTACGAACGACATGATAGCCCTTCATCGTCTGGTAGCGGCCTACAAAATCCTTGATGACGCGGCCGAGCACGTGACCGATATGAGGCGCGCCGTTCGCGGTCGGCGGACCTTCGTAAAATACATAATTCGGCTTGCCGGCCCGCAGCTCGATTGATTTCTTGAACGTGTTCTCCTCGTTCCATTTGTTCAAGATGCGCAGCTCTCTTACCCGCGCCTTCTCCTTGACGTCTACTCTGTTCATGCAGATCTTCCTTTCGCCCTTTTTCGAGGTTGTTCAAAAAGTCCGATTTTGATAAGAAAACCTCTATCGAGGCCACTTCAAAGATGAGCGACCGCGATGCATAGGTAGGTTTTCTTGCGATATAGAATTTCATCAGTTCCACTGATAACTCATAAATTCTATATCTAACACGAAGTGAATCAAGAAGCAATTCGGCATCGAATCTTGAATTCAGCCGGGCCTAAGCAGATGCTTTCGAAGTATGTTTCCTGCGGAAACATTTCAGGTGCTCACGTACAAACTACGTACGCTCCGCTCCTCACTCCCTAGCTTCATCCAACTGAAGCGTTTTGAAAAAACGCACAGCGGAAGCATAGGCTTCGGTGCTGAAAACCGATCTTTTTGAACTCGCCCTTTTTCGTAAATGTTCTGTGAACATAAAAAAGGCCCCGTCCCCCAAGGGACGAGAACCTGTTCTCGCGTTACCACCCTAATTTCGCCCGGCCGACTTCTAATGGAAGCCTGCTCAAACGACACCTCAATGTCCATGCCTGTTCGTAAGGCAAGGTCCGATATAACGTTCGGCAGACGGCTTAGCTTACGCACGCGGTCACAGCGCTTCAGCTTCACTTCTCCGGGATGATCTTCTGCTAGGCCTGAACGCCGGGCTTTCAGCAACTGCCGGCTCTCTGGGGGACAGATCCTTCGCGTACTATTCCCATCAACGAATTACGGTATGAATCAACAATATGTTATTAGTTATAGACGACTTCGCGGAAAAAGTCAACCGGATACCCGCCTAGTATACCTCTTTCGGCTCCAGACTCGGTTCGCGGTTCTCCAGCGTCTCCCAGCCTTCCTGCTTCAGAAGCTCCAGCTGAGCCTCTACCAAGGAGCGGAAACGGGTGCGGTAGATGGAGGCCTGCTTCTTCAGCTCTTCAACCTCCAGCGCGATTTTGCGGGATTTCCCGAGCGCATCGTTAATGATCCGGTCCGCATTCTTCTCGGATTCCTTAATGATCAGCTGAGCTTCCTTCTTCGCGTTGTTCTTCAGCTCATCCGCCGCCTCCTGGGCGACAATGATGGTCTTCGATAAGGTTTCCTCAATATTCGAAAAATGATCCAGTCTTTCTTGCATCGCCATCAGCTGGTTGCCTAATTCTTTATTCTCCCGGATCACACTTTCATAATCCTTAATAATCTGATCCAAAAACTCGTTGACCTCGTCCTCATCATAACCGCGAATTCGACGGGCGAATTCCTTGTTATGTATATCAAGCGGTGTCAATGGCATGGTGTGCACCTCCTAAATATATGGGCCTTACAGGACGGTCCGTCCGCTGTGTTAGCCAAACCACCCGTCCGTGAAGACAATAGCGGTCATTTACGATTTATCGGCAAATCCATTGTCATTTTGAATGTTCCCTGTATGGTTTCGACAAAAAAACGGCAATTCCTTCAAAGGTCAAGCATATTTCCCAACCTTGATACGGTACCGCCCTTTTTTCGTCAGGCCGCCCGTCTCCAGTACTTTAAAACGTCCAAATCCTTGGATGGAGACGACATCGCCTTCTTTTAAATTCGTGGAGGGATCCTCTTCCACTTTCCAGTTGACGCGGCACCGGCCGGCCTTGATCGGCACGACGATTTTTGTGCGGCTGATTCGGTAGGCATCGCTGGCGATTCCGTCCAGTCTCATGGAAGATACCGTAATGTCCATCGCCTCGAAATTCGTGCGGGCCACCTGAAGCTTGTCCAGCGGCAGCAGATCCGTCATGACATGCACCCGGTGGACCTGGCTGAGATTCAGATGCAGGAAGGCGCTGATATCGTCGGCAACGACCGCATGGCAGCCGTCCGCAAGTACATGGATATCACCGATCTTGGATCTCTTAATGCCCAGACCCAGTATCGACCCCATATAATCGCCATGCTCCAGCTCCAGAAACTTCTGATCTCCGGAAGAGATGCTGAGCACCTTCATCTTCAGATCCTCGCCTTCAAGCGCCCGGTAATCCGGAGCAATCATCGCCCGCACGCGTTCGGCATCAGCATGTCCGCCATCAAACACGGCATGCACGTCCGGATGACGATTCACGAGCGATTCCAGAATGAACCGCTGCCTGGGATCCAGGAAATCCGTCAGCTTGGTTTCATGATATTGTCCGGCATTGACCACCCATTCCCAAGCCCGGTCCACAAATTCCCGTTCGTCCTTGTGAAAATGATCGTAGATGTCCAGTTTCATCATTCATTCACCTGCTAGAGGAAATATCCGAGAATGGCGTATACGCCGCGCTGTGCCAGCTGCAGCACGAACAGCGCGATAATCGGGGAAATATCGATCATGCCCATAATCGGCGGAATGAACCGGCGGAAAGGCGCCAAGTATGGCTCTACCAGCTTGCCAAGCAGCTCTCCGACAAAGCTTTCCCTCACATTCGGAAGCCATGACATTAAGACGTAGACCAAGATCATGTAAAAATAAATTTGGAACAGCGTTCCAACGATACTGTAAATTTCGTAGGTCAAAGCCTAAATCACCTCATTCTGTTATATTCATGCTCGTCTGCTAGAATCTCCGAGATCGAACCTTGGATCTCAACGGTATCCGGCGTGCATAGGAAGATGTTCCCGCCCACCTTCGAGATTCCGCCGCTAAGCGCATAAACGGTTCCGCTAAGAAAATCGATAATGCGCAGCGCCTGATCATTCCTCACGCGCTGAAGGTTGACCACAACCGTTCGGAATGACCGCAGATGATCTGCAATCTCCTGTGCTTCATCATATGAACGAGGCTCGACTAATACAACCTTAACGTTCTTCTGCGAATGAATGCTAACGATATTGCCGCTCTTTTGGTTTTTCCGATGATCAAACGGCGTTGCCTCCACCGGCTCTTCCTGCGAGGCCAGAACCTCGCGTTCCACAACTTCTTCTTCCTCTTGCAGTCCCAAGAAATTCATAAACCGGTTCATCACGCCCATCGTCAATCCTCCTCTTTCCCTACTAAAATTGAGCCGAGACGCACCCAGGTCGCCCCTTCCTCTATGGCAACTTCAAAGTCATTGGACATGCCCATGGACAATTCGGTCAATGGCTCCGCCGTAAGCGCCTGCTCGTTCAGCTCATCTCTTAGTTGTCTTAAACCACGAAATACAGGACGCGTCTGCTCCGCCGACGATTCGTATGGAGCCATGGTCATGAGTCCGGTTACCTTTACGTGCGAAAGACTGTTGATTTCCTTCAAAAACTCGGCTGCTTGCTCGGGAGGCAAGCCGTACTTGGATTCCTCACCCGAGATATTGACCTGCATCAAGGCGGATACCTGCAGATTCAGCGCAGCCGCCCGCTTCTCCAGCTCATGGGCCAAAGACAAGCGGTCGAGCGAATGAATATATTGAAATTTATCAATGACATCCCGGACCTTATTGGTCTGAAGATGGCCGATGAAATGCCATGTGCCGCGGTTGCCGAGTGCATTCCACTTCGCCTGGGCATCCTGCCAGCGGTTCTCGCCGATATGCAAAAGTCCGTGATCCAGTACCGAAGCCGTCATATCCAAGGAGACATATTTCGTGACCGCAATCATATTCACATCATTCCGGTCCCTGCCGCTTCTTGCGCAAGCCTCCGTTATTCGCTGTTCCACTTGATCGATACGTTCCTTCAAACTCAAGGGACGACTCACCTCTTTCTCATCCCGATCCAACTCGCCATCCGACCCGTAGTCCCTCCATCTTTGCGATAGGAGAAGAACCGATCGTGATTGCAGCTTGTACACCATGATGTACATTCGATATGTTCCGCCAATATTCCTGCTTTAATCATAATGTGTCTGTTTATTTCTTTCAAGTTCAGCATGTATTTCCCGTGTCCCTTGTCGATATAAAAAGCTGAATTTGTAACTTTATCGCCTGAGAATCCTTCGATTCCGAGTTCGCGGACACGCTCCATGACCCGATCATCCACCTCGTAACAGCATTCGCCGATCGACGGACCGATGGCTGCATGGAGGTTCCGAGGCAAGCTTCCGTATTCCGCAGACATCCTGACCACCATTTGTTCGGCTATGGCACCCACGGTTCCCTTCCAGCCAGCGTGGGCCAGACCGACGGCGCCCGTGACCGGGTCCCAGAAATACAGCGGCACGCAGTCGGCGTAGAAGGAAGTCAGCAACACGCCGGGAACATCGGTTACAAGCCCGTCCGTATCTTGATAGGCCGAGGCCCGGTCCAAGCTCCCTCTGCCCCTGTCCTTATCATGAACGACGCCAATCCGGATGCCGTGCACCTGCTCGCCGCACGTCCAGTCTTCGAGAGAAAAGCCAAGCGCCGCGGCGACCCGCTTCCGGTTCTCGACAATGTCGCCCGGCTCGTCTCCGACATGAAAGGCCAAATTCAAACTGTCATAGGGTATCCGGCTCACGCCGCCATGCCGGCCCGTGAACCCGGCCGTGAGTGCGGCCGCTGACTTCCCTTCCCATTTTTCGAGCACAAACAGACTCGGTGTCTGCCGATCTTGACTAACAAACGGTTCCATGAACATTCACCTCTATGACCAGTGTAACAGAAAACATACGCCGGAGACATATGAACCCGCCGTTTGGTTAGAAGGATCGACGGTCAGGACGATCCAGATACTCCACCGGTTCCTGATCATCCGGCGTTCTCCGCAGTTCCTCCATTTTGACAAGGACCACGTCCGAGCCGATCTTGACGATATTCCGCCACGGTATGATCAGATCGCTTCCGCCGCCGAACAGCCCCATGAATTTGCCGTAGCTCGGCACCACGATCGCTTCAATCCGGCCCTGCCGCAAATCCAGCTCCAAATCGCTGATTTGCCCGAGCCGCTTGCCGTCGATGATATTAATAACATCCTTTGTTTGAAAATCGGAAATTTTCATCTTTTTCCCCACCATTTGATTATCAGGTATCATGAGCATCACACCTTAGATGTATTTGAAGGTTATCCGTCCATCCTTGTTCAATCCGCATCCCTCTGTTCAATATATGATCCGCTTGGGTAAAATAGCTTATTTAAAACGAAAAAAACGACCCCATAAACGGGATCGTTGTCTGTTCGTTTGATTGCTGGGCTTCTTAAGTTTTGACGTGCTTTTGCATCTGCTTGATCGCCGACTTCTCCAAGCGCGACACTTGGGCTTGGGAGATACCGATTTCATCGGCAACTTCCATCTGGGTTTTGCCTTCGTAAAACCGCATGGATAGAATCATTTTTTCGCGCTGCCCGAGCTTGTGCATCGCTTCCCGGAGAGCGATTTCCTCAATCCAGGACACATCCTTGTTCTTGTCATCACTGATTTGATCCATCACATATATCGGATCGCCACCGTCATGATAAATCGGCTCAAACAGCGAAACGGGATCTTGAATGGCATCGAGTGCAAAAACAACGTCTTCCTTGGGCACATTCAGCGCTTCGGAAATTTCAAAAATCGTTGGTTCGCGCGAATTCGCATTGGTCAGCTGATCCCGGACCTGAAGTGCCTTGTAGGCAATATCGCGCAGTGATCGGGAGACGCGAATCGGGTTATTGTCCCTTAAGTATCGACGTATTTCTCCGATAATCATCGGTACGGCATAAGTGGAAAATTTAACATTTTGCGATAAATCAAAATTGTCGATGGCCTTCATCAATCCGATGCAGCCTACCTGAAACAGATCATCAACGAACTCTCCCCGATTGTTAAACCTTTGGATGACGCTGAGCACCAGTCTCAGGTTGCCGTTCACCAATTTTTCTCGGGCCGACCGTTCATTGTTCTGCTGCAGATTATGAAACAGCTCCCTCATTTCCACGTTCGTCAGAACAGGCAGTTTTGACGTATCCACACCACAAATTTCAACTTTGTTTCGCGTCATGATGACTAACCTCCCAAGGAGAAACATTACTGTACATTATCTCCGAGGGGGGTTATTTTATTCCTTGCGATTTCCAGTTACACCATCTTGTTGAATTCTTTGCGGAGCCGTTTAATGATTCTCTTCTCCAATCGGGAAATGTAGGATTGCGAGATTCCAAGCAGGTCTGCCACGTCTTTTTGCGTCTTTTCTTCCCCGTCCTGCAGGCCGAAACGAAGCTCCATAATCATGCGTTCCCGGTCGCTCAATTTATCGAGTGCTTTTTGCAGCAGCTTCCGGTCGACCTGCTCCTCGATGTTGCGGTAGATGGTGTCGTTCTCGGTGCCCAATACGTCGGACAGGAGCAATTCATTGCCGTCCCAATCGATATTCAGCGGCTCGTCGAACGAGACCTCGCTTCGCGTTTTGTTATTCCGGCGCAGGTACATCAAAATTTCGTTTTC